>NZ_JBSHDX010000004.1:0-343792 GCF_053616535.1 Brevundimonas sp. NPDC055812
CACGCCGATCGCGATGGAAGAGAAGCTGCGCTTCGCCATCCGCGAAGGCGGCCGCACCGTCGGCGCCGGCGTCGTGGCCAAGATCGTCGAGTAATCGATGAGCGGCCCCTGAGGCCGCACAGTAAGAGTAGCGTAAGCGTACAGAGCGGCCCCCGGAGCGATCCGGGGGCCGTTTTGCCATGCGCGATTGCGTTGAATCAAAAGGAGACGCCCGACTTTGGTCTAGCGGGGCGGTTAAGGGTTTCTCAGCCATGGACGCGCCATGTGCCGGGCTGAAAGGACCCCTTATGACTGACGTCGACTGGCCGCGCCGCGCCGGCCTCTCCGCCGCGCTTGACGAGGCCGCCATCGTGGCGATTACGGATCGCGCGGGCCGCATCCTGTATTGCAACGACAAGTTCGAGGCGGTCAGCGGCTATTCGCGCGCCGAGCTGATCGGCCAGACGCACAGGGTGGTGAATTCGGGCGTTCATGCGCGCGACTATTTCCGCAACCTGTATCGGACCATCGCGCGTGGCGAAGTGTGGCGCGGCACCATCCAGAACCGCACCAAATCGGGCGAGGCCTACTGGGTGGACACCACCATTGTTCCGAACCTCGGGGCGGTCGGACGACCCGAGACCTACACCGCCATCCGTTTCGAGGTGTCGGACCACGTTCGTGCGCTCAGGGCCCTGGAGCTGGCGCAGGCCGAGGCGCGGCAGGCCGCAGAGGTGCGTGACCGCTTCTTCGCCAACGTCAGCCATGAGGTGCGTACGCCGCTGAACGCGGTGCTGGGCTTGGCCTCGGCCCTGGCGCACACGACCTTGACGCCGCGCCAGAGCGAGATGCTGAACCTGATCACCGGGGCTGGCGACTCCCTGCGCCGGGTGCTGGACGACATGCTGGACCTGTCGAAGATGCAGGCCGGTCAGTTCAGCCTGTCGCCGGCGTCGTTCGACCTCAGGCGCGACATCGAGGCGGTGGTCGAGATGCGTCGCGCGCTCGCCGAGGACAAGGGCCTGGCGCTGGAGGTCGCCTTCACGCCGACCGCTCGGGGCGAGGTGATCGGAGACGGGGTGCGCATCACCCAGATCGTTTCCAACCTTGTATCCAACGCAGTGAAATTCACCGCTGAAGGCCGCGTGTCCGTCCAGGTCGACGTGCGGGCGGTCGAACGCCAGGAGCGCCTCGTGATCGAGGTGCAGGACACCGGCATGGGCTTCGACGCCGAGGCCGCCCAACGCCTGTTCAAGCCTTTCGTCCAGGCAGATGACGCCATCTCGCGTCAGTTCGGCGGCACGGGTCTGGGCCTGTCCATCTGCAAGTCGCTGGCGGAACTGATGGGTGGAACGATCACTGTCGCGTCTGCGCCGGGCGAGGGCAGCGTGTTCAGCGTGGACCTGCCGATCCAGCGCCCGCTGTCGGCTTCGACGGAGGCGGTTGGGTCGGTCATCGAGAAACCCGAGGAGCCCGCCCGACTGCGCATTCTCGCGGTCGAGGACAACCCGGCCAATCAGATGGTCGTGCGCTGTCTGCTGGAGCCGCTGGGTTTCGAGATCGTCACCGCCGACAACGGGCTGGAGGGCGTGCTGCGATTCCAGAAGGAGCGTTTCGACGTGGTGCTGATGGACATGCAGATGCCGGGCATGGACGGACTGGACGCCATGCGTCGCATCCGCGCCGAGGAGGCGCGTCAGGGCGCGGCGCGCACACCCATCGTCATGCTGACGGCCAATACGACCGAGGCTCATCATCTGCAGGCGGTGCAGGCCGGCGCCGACCATCTGGTGGCGAAACCGGTGACCCTGGAGATCCTGCTGCAGGGCATGGAGCGAGGCGTCGCTGTCGCCGCTGAATGGTTGGATGAGAGCATGTCCTCGGCGGCCTGACCGGGGAACTCGGTTGCCGCGTCTCGCGTTCAGGCCGGGTCGTCAATGACCGGTTAACCAAGATGATCCGCGCTGCACGTCTGGGCCTGCTGATAGGTCTGGTGATCGGCCTTAGCGCCTGCGCCGCGCAGACCGGAGGCATGGGGCAGGGCGGCGCCGGCACGGGCTTCTACGGCGCCGTCGAGACGGGCCGATCAGGTTGAACGCCGCAGTTTCGACAAGAAAGCTGGCGCAGGGGCGGCATCGCCTTTACTATACGCCTCGCGGACGCCGTTAGTCGCGCCGCGTCAGGGCTTCTCCCTTTTCGATGTTGACCATCGCTATCGTCGTCGTGCTGCTGCTTGTGGTGCTGAACGGCCTTTTCGCCATGACCGAACTCGCGGTCGTGTCTTCCCGCAAATCCAAGCTTCAGAGCCGTGCCGAACGAGGCGATCGCGGCGCACGCGCTGCGTTGAAACTCGCTGAGGAGCCGACGCAGTTCCTGTCGGCGGTCCAGGTGGGCATCACCCTGATCGGCATTCTGGCCGGCGCCTATGGTCAGGCGGCCATCGCCGGCGAGCTGGACGACATCCTGACGGCGAATCTGCCGGCGCTGGCGCCCTATTCGCAGATCATCGCCACCGGCGTGGTCGTGGTGCTGATCACCTATGTCTCGCTGATCGTCGGCGAACTGGTGCCCAAGCGCCTGGCCCTGATCTTCCCCGAGACCATCGCCTCCAAGATGGCCGGTCCGATCTCGACCCTGGCCCTGGTGATGAAGCCGTTCGTGCTGCTGCTGACGGCGTCGACCTCGGGCATCCTCAAGCTGCTGGGCGTCAAGGATCGCGACGGTTCGGACGTCACTCAGGAAGAGGTGGAGAGCATCCTGGCCGAGGGCACGTCCGCAGGCCTGATCGAGCCGGAAGAGCAGGAGATGATCGAGGAGATCCTGCGCCTGGGCGACCGGGCCGTGCGCGTGGCGATGACGCCGCGCCACGAGGTCTACTGGATCGCCCTGGACGATTCCGAAGAGACGCTGCGCGAGGAAATTCGCACCTGTCCCTATTCGCGCATCGTGGTGGCGCGGGACAACGACATCGATAATCCGCTGGGCGTGGTCCACAAGAAGGACCTGCTGGACAGCCTGCTCGACAACGGCGAGTTCAACGTCGAGAAGCTGGTGGCCGAACCCGCCTTCATCCCTCAGTCGACCTCGGTGCTGAAGGCGCTGGAGATCCTGAAGGGCTCGAAGGTTCACATGGCTTTCGTGGTGGATGAATACGGCGCCTTTGAAGGCGTGGTCACGGCGACGGACCTGCTGGAGATGATCGCCGGCGACTTCAACGAGAGCCATGACGAGGTCGAGACGGCCGTGCGCAAGCGCGCCGACGGCACCTGGGCCGTCGACGGTCAGATCGATCTGGATGAACTGGGCGAAGCGCTGGGCGAGGACTTCGGCGAGCATGAAGGCTTCCACACGGTGGCGGGCCTGGTGCTGCACCATCTGTCGCGCGTGCCGAACGAGGGCGACATTCTTCAGCTGGGCCGCTTCGAGGTCGAGGTCATCGACATGGACGACCGACGCATCGACAAGCTGCTGTTCCGCCCTGTGATCAAAGGCGAGGAGACCGACGCCGCCTGATCAGGCGGCGCCGTCGTGGCGGCTCAGGTGCGGTCCAAAGGCTGGACCAGGGCGACCCGATAGGGACGCATGGGGCCGCCCGGCTCGGCCAGGGAGACGTATTCCCCCGGCACGAAGCGTTCGCTTTCGAGGCGGAAGCCGACGGCGTCGGCGTCCTCGCCGGGGAAGTCCAGCACCCAGCGGCCGTCCGCGCCCCGGGTCAGTTGGCCGACCGCCAGCGTCTCGCCGTCGCGGAAACGGCGGACGCGCGTGCGTTCGGGCGCGGCGAGCAGGGCCGGAGCGTCCAACCGGGAGTGTTCGTCCAGCGTCATGACCAGGTCATAGCCGTCGCCCGGATCGCCATGCGGCGCATCGGCCTCGCGGGCCAGCTCCAGCCGGATGTGATGCAGCGTCATGGTCAGCGCGCCTTGCGGTCGGCCAGATTGCTGTTGATCACGCCGTAGGCCATGGCGGCCATGAAGGTGAGGAAGAAGGCGCCCATGGCGGCGACGGGAGCGATGATTTCTGAGGGCATGGCAGTTCTCCTATGCCGACAGCAGAGCTCACCGTCCGTGGCCGCGCCTTGATGGAGATCAAAGGTCGGCCGGTTCAGGCGACGGCGCGAAGAGGACCGACGTGTGCCTGAACATGACCATCCGGGGCGATGCCGCTGACGGTCAGGGTCTGGTCGCACAGGGCCAACGGGGCCGGGCGGTGGCTGACCAGGATCAGGCCCTGACCGGTGCGCTGCAGGCGTTGGGCCAGCCGGTCCAGAACCTTGGCCTCTGTCGCGGCGTCGAGCCCTTCGGTCGGTTCGTCCAGCACCAGCCAGGGCGCGGGGCGCAGATAGGCGCGGGCCAGGCCCAGCCGCCGCCGCTCGCCGCCTGACAGCCGCGCGCCGTTCTCGCCCAGAGGCTCGTCCAGCCCGCCGGGCGCGGCGCGGATGCGGTCGGTCAGGCCGGCGTCCTCGAGCACTGCCCAGAGCTGATCGTCATCGGCCGAAGGGGCGGCCAGGCGAAGATTCTCGCGCACCGTTCCGGCCATCAGAACCGCCTGTTGCGGCGCATAGGCGAACAGCGAGCGCACGGTGTCGGGCGATAGACCGGCGCTGTCGACATCGGCGAAGGCGACCTCGCCCGGAACAGGCGCGCGCAGATGCATCATCCGCTCGATCAGGGTGGTCTTGCCTGCGCCGGAGCGACCCACGACGGCCAGGCGCTGAGGCGGGGCGAGACGCAGATCGGCCGACGACAGGCGAAGGGCAGGCTCGGCGGCGGACGTCGCGATGGGAGCCTCTCCATCCAGCAACTCGCCCAGACGCTGAACGGCGACGGCGACGGCGCCGTTCTGGCGCAGGGCGTTCAGCAGATTGCCCGCGCTCTCGACCGTGGCGACGGCGGCCAGCATGGCCAGGGCGGTTAAAGCGGGGGAGGCGGAACCGGCGGCCAGCGCCGCGCCCATGACGCCCAGCGCCATGGACAGGGTCTGCCCCGCCATCAGCCAGCCTCCGGCGCGGGCCAGGGCCTCGGCGGCGGCTTCGACGGCGCCGCCCTGACGGGCCAGACGATCCACGGCCCAGTCCTTCATGCCGTAGGCCTGAAGCTCGGGTGCGGCGGCGGACATGGCGGCGAAGTCGGTCTTGAAGTCGCCCATCGCCTCCTGCAGGCGGCGGCCCGCAGGCTCGGCCAGACGGCGGCCCAGGACGACGCCCAGCGCCACGCTGACCACGGCGGCCAGGGCGACCGCGACGGCGGCGCGCCATCCGGCCAGAGAGGCCATCACCATGCCCATCAACAGCCCAGCGCCCGCGCTCCACGGCGCGGACAGACGCACGAAACGATCCTGAACGGCGTCGACATCCTGCACCAGTCGGGCCGAGGCCTCGCCGCCCGCCAGCGACAGGGCTCGCGTCGTGGGGCCGCGCGCCAGGCCGTCGAACAACTGGGGACGCAGGGCGGCCAGGGCCTTCAGCGCCGCCTCGTGGCCGGTGACGCGCTCGCCATAACGGGAGGCGGTGCGGACGATGGCCAGGAAGCGGATGACCGCGCTGGGGACCAGATAGTTGAATACATGGGCTGCGGCCGGTCCGGCCGCGCCGGCCAGTGCGGCGGCGGTGATGAACCAGCCCGAGACGCCCAGCAGGGCCACGGCCCCGGCCGAGATCAGGGCGCCTGTGACCGAGGCGGCCAGCAGACGCGGGAACTGAGCGCGCTCCTGGGCGCGGATCATGGCCTTGAGGCGGACGACGCCGGGAGAGGACTGAGGCTTCACAGGCGCACCACCACATCGGCCAGTTCGGCCACGGCGTCGGAATGGGTCGCGATCAGGGTCGTGCGTCCGCGCGCCGCCTCGCGGATGAGCGGCAGCAGGGCGGCCTCGGCCTCGGCGTCCAGATTGGCGGTCGGTTCGTCCAGCAGCAGCAGGGGCGCGGGCTTGAGGAAGGCGCGGGCCAGGCCCAGACGGCGACGCTCGCCCCCCGACAGACCGCCGCCGCGCTCGTCGATCCGGCGATCCAGCGCGCCGTCGAGGCCCGCCTTGCGCGCGGCCTGTTCGATCTGTTCGGATGTGGCGCTGCGATGGGCCAATGCGATGTTTTCGGCCAGGGTTCCGCGGATCACGACCGGCGCCTGACCGGCCCAGGCGATCCAGGCGGTCAGGTCGGGGGCGTCCGACAGGTGCGCGGCGCCGACCTCGACCTCGCCGCCTGACAGAGGTGCCAGGCCCAGGAAGAGGTTCAGCAGGCTGGTCTTGCCCGCGCCGCTGAGGCCGGTCAGGGCGACGATGGAGCCGGGCGCGACCGTCAGATCGAAGCCGCTGAGCGCCGGCGCGCCGTCATAGGCGATCGCCACGTCTTTGAAACGCACGGCGGGCGCCGAGGCGGGCGGAGAGAGACGCGCGCGGGGCGTCTCGTCGCCCTGATCCAGGCGGCTGAGGCTGGGGACGGCGGACTCGGCGGCCTGACGGTCGTGATAGGCGGCGGCGAGGCGGCGCATGGGCTGATAGACCTCGGGCGCCAGGGCCAGCACGAAGAAGGCCTGCGCCAGGCTCAGTTCGTCGGGCGCGGGGAAGGGCAGCAGCTTCAGCAGGTTGAAGCCGCAGTAGACGGCGACCAATGCGACGGCCAGGGCCGAGAAGAACTCCAGCACCGCCGAGGACAGGAAGGCGATCTTCAACACCTTGCCGGTGCGGCGGGCCAGGTCGTCCGAGGCGCGGGCGATGACGCGCGTCTGCTGCGCCTCGGCCTGGAAGGACAGGATGGCGGGTAGGGCGCGCACCCGGTCCAGGAACAGGCCAGACAGACGCTCCAGCGCCAGGAACTGACGGCGGCTCTCGGCGCCCGCCGCCATGCCGGTCAGGGCCATGCCCAGGACGAAGGGCAGCAGGGTGAAGATCAGGATGCCGGCGGTGAAGGGGCTGACCACCCCTGCCGCCAGGATCAGGATCAGGGGGGAGACGGCGGCGGCCGTTCGGGCGGGGGTGAAGCGGGCGACGTGGCCGTCCAGGGCCTCGACGCCCTCGGCGGCGGCGGTCATGGCGGCGGCGTCCGACAAACGGCCGGCGAGGGCGCCCTTGAGGGCGCGGCGACGCAGACCGTTCTTGGCGGCGCGGGCGGCGCGGGTGTTGACGAAGACCGCGCCCTGACTGAGCGCGGCGCGTACGATCAGGGCGACGACCGCCAGCACCAGGCCGGGGAAGGCCTCGTCCAGGCCGCGCGGCAAGGCGCCGACGGCCAGGGCCAATCCAGCGGCGAAGCCGACGGCCGGGACCGTATCCGCGATCACCAGGGCTCCGCCCAGGCTCATCAGGCGACGCCAGGGGGACAGGGCGGCCTTCAGCCAGGCCGCAGGCGCAGCCGTCTCTGCGATTCTCGGGGAACTCGCCTGCTGAGGGTCGACCGGCTGGGCCGTCATCATGTCTCCAGGTGCGCCATTTTGGGAATGAGGGTCAGATCCGCCCTCATCCAGCGTGATCGACGACAATAGAGGATGGGGCAAAAAGCCTATGTGGCGAAAGGTCTTTGGGCGAAACGTCCTCTAGTTCAAGTCGCTGCCTCTGGCTTTGATCAGGATCAAGGCGCGCCAATACGCGCTGACTTAGGTTAGAGTAGAACGCCGGTCGATGGGGGCTGGCGGTCAGGAGCCTGGAACGATGATCGACCTGGCGGTCGTAGACCTTTCACGCCTTCAGTTCGCACTGACGGCGCTATACCACTTTCTGTTCGTGCCCCTCACATTGGGTCTCTCCTTCATGCTGGTCATCATGGAGAGCATCTATGTGATGACCCGTCGGCCGATCTGGCGGACGATCACCCGTTTCTGGGGCGTGATCTTCGGCATCAACTTCGTGCTGGGCGTCGCCACCGGCCTGACGATGGAATTCCAGTTCGGCATGAACTGGAGCTACTACTCCCACTATGTCGGGGACATCTTCGGGGCGCCGCTGGCGATCGAGGGCCTGATGGCCTTCTTCCTGGAGGCGACCTTTGTCGGCCTGATGTTCTTCGGCTGGGACAAGCTGAAGCCGCACGCCCACCTGTTCGTCACCTTCATGGTGGCCTTGGGCACCAATCTGTCGGCTCTGTGGATCCTGATCGCCAACGGCTGGATGCAGAATCCGGTCGGCGCCGCCTTCAATCCCGACACCATGCGTATGGAAATCACCGACTTCATGGCGGTGATCTTCAACCCGGTGGCCCAGGCCAAGTTCGTCCACACCGTGTCGGCCGGTTACGTCTGCGCCGCCGTGGTCGTGCTGGGCATTTCGGCCTTCTATCTGTTGAAGGGCAAGCACAAGGGCTTCGCCAAGCGGTCGATGACGGTCGCCGCCGCCTTCGGCCTTCTGTCGTCGTTGTCGGTGGTCGTTCTGGGCGATGAGTCGGGCTATGCCCTGACCGACAACCAGAAGATGAAGCTAGCCGCTCTGGAAGCCATGTGGCGCACCGAAGAGGCGCCGGCCGGTCTGACCCTGTTCGGCCTGCCGAACCTTGAGGACCGCCACACCCACTTCGAGGTCAAGGTGCCCTATGTTCTGGGCCTGATCTCGACGCGCAGCATCGACAAGCCGGTTGAGGGCATTCTGGAGCTGGTCGCCGTCGCCGAGGACCGCATCGAACGCGGCGTCGTCGCCTATGACGCGCTGGATAAGGTCAAGGCCGATCCGACCGACATGGCCGCCCGCGGCCAGTTCGAGACGGTGCGCAACGACCTGGGCTACGGCCTGCTGTTGAAGCGTTATGTCGAGGATCCGCGCGCCGCGACGCCGGAACAGATCAAGCAGGCCGCCTGGTCGACGGTTCCGAACGTGCCGCTGATGTTCTGGGTGTTCCGTTTCATGGCCGGCATCGGCTTCCTGATGATCGGCCTGTTCGGAACGGCCTTCATCCTGTGCACCCTGCGCAAGCATGAGACGAAGTGGTTCCTGCGCCTGGCCGTCCTGGCCATCCCGCTGCCGTGGATCGCCATCGAGGCCGGCTGGCTGCTGGCCGAAGTGGGGCGTCAGCCCTGGGCCGTGGAAGGCGTGCTGCCGACCTTCCTGGGCGCGTCCAGCCTGACGGTGGCCCACCTGTGGACCACGATCATCTGCTTCACCCTGCTGTACGGTGCCCTTGCCGTCGTCGAGGTCGGCCTGATCCTGCGCGCGGTCAAGAAGGGGCCGTTCGCCGAACAGGAAGCCAGCGAAGAAGACGCCGCTGCTGAAGGCGAGCCCGCGGTCGCCTGACCCGGTCGTTGAAGGAAAAAGAGAGATGGAACTTCCCCTCGACTACACCACCCTCCGCCTGATCTGGTGGGGACTGTTGGGCGTGCTGCTGATCGGCTTCGCCCTGACCGACGGGTTCGACATGGGCGTCGGCGCCCTGCTGCCCTTCGTCGCCAAGAAGGATGAAGAGCGCCGCATGGTGATCAACACCATCGGCGCGACCTGGGAAGGCAACCAGGTCTGGTTCATCGTCGGCGGAGCGGCGATCTTCGCCGCCTGGCCGCAGGTCTACGCCGTCAGCTTCTCGGGCTTCTACCTGGCCATGTTCGTGGTCTTGTCCGCGCTGATCCTTCGGCCGGTGTCGTTCAAGTATCGCTCGAAGCGGCCCGAGGCGCGCTGGCGCTCCATGTGGGACTGGGGCCTGTTCATCGGCAGCTTCGTCCCGGCCCTGGTGTTCGGCGTGGCCGTCGGCAACGTCCTGCTGGGCGCGCCCTTCCGCCTGACCAGCGACCTGCGCAGCTTCTATGAAGGCGGTCTGCTGGGCCTGTTCTCGCCCTTCACCCTGCTGTGCGGCCTGCTGTCCGTGTCCATGCTGGTGCTGCACGGTGCGGCCTGGCTGGCGATCAAGGGCGAAGAAGGTCCGGTGCTGAAGCGCGCCCGCGCCATCGGCACCGTCGCCGGCGTGGCCAGCCTGGTGCTGTTCGCGATCGGCGGCGCCATGGCGGCCTTCGGCGACATGGGCTTCCGCATCACCGGCGTGGTGGATACGGCGGGCGCCTCCAACCCGCTGCGCACGGCGGTCGAGGCGGCGCCGGGCGCCTGGATGGACAACTACGGTCGCTATCCGTGGATGATCATCGCTCCGGTTCTGGGCTTCGTCGGCGCCGCGATCGGTCTGCTGGGCATGTGGCGCAAGTCGGCGGCGCTGGCCTTCGGCGGATCGTCGGCCTCGGCGGTTGGGATCATCTCGACGGTCGGCCTGTCGATGTTCCCCTTCATCCTGCCCAGTTCGATCGACGCCCAGTCCAGCCTGACGGTGTGGAACGCCTCGTCCAGCCATACGACCCTGTTCATCATGCTGATCGTGGTGGCGGTCTTCCTGCCCTTCGTCCTGCTCTACACCGCCTGGGTCTACAAGGTGCTGTGGGGCCGCTCGACGACCGAGGCGCTGAAGACCAACCCCGACCTCTACTGATCCCGCGAAAGGAGATCATCCCATGTGGTATTTCGCCTGGATCCTGGGCCTCGGCCTGGCGGTGGCCTTCGGCGTCCTGAACGGCCTTTGGCACGAGTTCCGCCTGTTCGATGAGGGAGACGAGGGTCACTCGGAACCCTGACCCCCGTCATCTGACGGACAGACGAAAGATCCCCTTCGGCGCTGGCCGGAGGGGATTTTTCTTGGATGAAATCGACGAAGTTTCCGTAGCTTGCGCTGGATCAAGGCGGAGTGAGGCGAGCAGGCGCAAGGTCATGATGACATCGAAGCCGGGCCCTCTCCCGAGCCGGCGAATGTCGGGGATTGAACCGATGAAAACCGCCGCCGCCCTTATCGCTTCCGTCAGCCTTCTGGCCGTCGCGGGCGCCGCTTCGGCCCAGAACGCCGCGCCTGAGCAGGTGGGCAAGGGCTCATTGATCGTCACCGCGCGCATGACGGGCGTCCTGCCTCAGGCGGATGACGCCATCGTCACCGCCGCCGGGGCCGACAGCGGCCTGAATGTCGAAGTGGGCGACGATTGGATGCCGACGCTGGGCTTCACCTATTTCGTCGCCGACCACTGGGCCGTCGAGGCCATCCTGGGCGCCACCCAGCACGAGGTCCGCGCCAAGGGCGGCGCGACCGATGTAGCGGTGCATGAGACCTGGGTTCTGCCGCCGGTGGTGACGCTGCAATACCGGCCGACGCCGAACGCGACGGTCAGCCCCTATGTCGGGGCGGGCGTCGGCTACATGGCCTTCTTCAGCGGCAAGGATAAGAACGGCTTTGAGGTCGATCTGGACAACGGCTTCGGCGTGGCGCTTCAGGCCGGCGCCGACTGGAACATTTCTGGCCCGTGGACGCTGAACCTGGACGCCAAGAAGGTGTGGTTCGACACGGACGCCAAGATCAACGGCGGCGCGCTGAAGAGCAGCGTCAGCCTGGATCCCTGGGTCGTGTCGGTGGGCGTCGGCCGCAAGTTCTGAAGCCGATGCGGGGAGGGGCGCGGAACGTCAGGCCGCGTCCCCTTATCCCTTTAGACGGAATGGATCAGGCGGCGCCTTCGCCCAGGGCCTTCAGCGCGGCCGGGTCGGGCAGGGCGACGTCATTGCCCGGCAGAAGCTGGATCAGGCCCGAGGTCTTGAATTGGGTGAAGACCCGGCTGACCGTCTCGATCGTCAGGCCCAGATAGTCAGCGATGTCCAGCCGCGTCATCGGCAGGTGGACGTGGCCCACGGCGCCGCCCAGCTGCACCTGACGCTCGGACAGGCGGGTCAGGAAGCTGGCCAGCCGCTCGCGCGCCGTCTTGCGGCCCAGAAGGACGATCTGCTCCTGCGCCGCCATCAGCTCATCCCCGGCCAGGGCCACCAGACGGTGCTCCAGCGCGGGCAGGGCGTTCAGCAGTTGATCGAAGTCGCCGCGCCGGAACCGGCAGGCGTTCAGCGGCGTCAGGGCCTCGGCCGTGAAGCTGGACGGCCCGCGCCCGCCCAGGCCCAGGAAGTCGCCCTGGAACAGGAAGCCGGTGATCTGGCGTCGTCCGTCGGGCAGCAGGCGATAAAGCTTCACCGCCCCGTCCACGACGTTGAAGACATAGGGGTTCGGATCGCCTTCGTGGAACAGGGCCTGGCCCGGCTGGGCGGTGACGTTTTCGCTGGCGCAGGCCATGCTCTGCAACTCATGACCCTTGAGGTCCGCGCACACGCCCAGCGGACGGGCGCCGCAGGTGGAGCATGGATGGACGTCTTCCAGACGCACCTCTTCGATTTCGGCCTGGGCCGCAGCGGTGTTCACGAACGTCGTCTCCCGGATGACGCGGCAGTCTAGGCGATGAGGGGCTGATTCCGAATAGGTCAGCCTGTCCTAGCCGTCAGTTCGGCGGCGCAGTCCGGCGCGGCGGCTTCCTCGGCGTAGCGCAGTCGCGCGCCGAGCTGACAGGCGAGGGCCGTCAGCTCGACGGCCAGGCTCTGCCGCACCAGAGGGCGCACGCCCATTTCGCGCACGACGAAGGGGCCGGCCCACAAGGTCTCGCGGTACTCCAGGTCGGGCTGGCGCCACCAGCTGACGAAGCCCAGCACCCCGCCGCGCTGATTGCGCGCGCTGAGGATTCCCCGGCTTTCCGGCGCGGCGCGCCATGCGGTCAGGAAGGCGTCCCACTGGGCCGGCTCCAGATTGGGCCGCCACAGCCGCGCCAGGGCGAAGGCGGCGGGCGCCTCGGCTTCGCTGAGGGGGGCCACCTCCAGGCGAGGCGCATCGGACGCGAAGCGGGACTCTGTCATGGGGACATTGGAACCGAAGCGGGGTCCAGCCGCCTTGATCTGCGTCAAGGCCGCGCCGAAGCTGCCCAGCCAATCTGCCTCGTCATCTTCTGGAGAATCGCCATGAGCTCGACCTCGCGCATCACCCCGATCCACGGCGGCGCGGTGGCCGCCATCCTCAAGCTGCTGGACAGCCAGAAGCTGATGACTCTGGCCGTGAACCGGGCTGACGGTCGGCCGCAGGCGGCGACGCTGGGCTATCTGAACGACGGGCTGAACCTCTACTTCGTCACCGCCCGCGACAGCGAGAAGCTGAAGAACCTGACCGCCGACCCGCGTGTCGGCGTGGCCGTGCGCGGCGTGGGCCAGGAGGGTGAGGCGGTCGGCGTCTCCATCGACGGTCGCGCCGAAGAGGTCACGGACGGCGACGAGGTGAAGCGGCTGAACGACCTGATCATCGCCCGCTCGCCGGACATCAGCCCCTGGGCGCCGGGCGGCGACGCCGTCGCGGTGGTCAAGGTGATTCCCGAGGAGATCGAGGCGGTGGCCGTGATCGACGGCCGCAGTCGGGCCCAGACCTTCTCGGTCGGCGATTCCGACGCCCTGGTGAAAGGGCTGAGCTATGAGCCCAGCGCCGTGGCCCGTCTGTTCTGAGGAAAATCCGCGACTTCGCGCGCCTGCGGCGCAGATGGCCCTTGAAATGACCGTGGCCCTCGGGCATACGCCCCCCTCTGGCGAGGGTCGCGCCGCTGGGTGAATATCCACGGCGCGCTGATCTTTGTCCGGGACACTAGGAGTGTAGCTCAGCTGGTAGAGCATCGGTCTCCAAAACCGAGGGCCGGGGGTTCGAGTCCCTCCACTCCTGCCATTCCCCCTGTTGCGATCGCCTGGGACTTCCCATGTGGGGCAGCAGGATCCAGAGGTTGAAGAGACGTCAAAATGGCCAAGGCGAAGACCCCGGGCGGCCGCCGCTCCACGGGGACCAAGACCGCAGCAGCCGCGCAAGGCGCAGCGACCGTGGCCGTCGACGCGCCCGCGCCGAAGAAGAAGACGTCCATCCCGCAGTTCATCAACGAGGTTCGCGCCGAGGCGCGGAAGATCGTGTGGCCCAGCCGCAAGGAGACCTGGATCACTTCGGTGATGGTCTTCATCATGGTGCTGATCGCGGCCGCCTTCTTCTGGATCGTCGACACGGGTCTCGGCTTCGCGTCCCGCATCATCCTCAGCCTTGGCCAATAAAGGAGACGCGCACATGACCGATGCAGCGCCCAAGCCGGCGGCCAACCCCCGCCACAAGTGGTATATCGTCCACGCCTATTCGAACTTCGAAAAGAAGGTCGCCGAGCAGTTGCGCGACCAGGCCAAGCAACAGGGCCTGGAAGACGCCTTCTCCGAAATCCTGGTTCCGACCGAGGACGTCGTCGAGATCCGCCGCGGCAAGAAGGTCAACGCCGAGCGCAAATTCTTCCCCGGCTATGTGCTGGTGAAGATGGAGATGACTGACGAGGCCTATCACCTGGTCAAGAACACGCCGAAGGTCACGGGCTTCCTGGGCGCCGCGGGCGGCACTAAGCCGCTGCCGGTCTCGGAACGTGAAGTCCAGAACATCATCGGCCAGGTGGAAGAGGGCGTCGAGCGTCCGAAGCCCACCATCCGCTTCGACATCGGCGAGAACGTCAAGGTCACCGACGGCCCGTTCGCCAGCTTCGACGGTCAGGTCGAGAGCGTCGACGAAGAGAACGCCCGCCTGCGCGTGGCCGTCTCCATCTTCGGCCGCCCGACCCCGGTCGACCTGGAATACAATCAGGTGGAGAAGGTCAGCGCCTGATCGGCCGCTGACGCCACGCAGAGATCGGGACCGTCTCCGGGCGGTCCCGTTTGCGTTTTCAGGGCCTGCCTGCTAAACGCGCGCCTTCGCTGGACGGCCTTGGAGTCGCCCGGCGTCAAATCCGTGGAAGGCAGCCATGCCGGACCACGGCTCACCGGCCCGACGCATCGTCATCGGGTCATTCATAGGAGAGACCAATGGCCAAGAAGATTCTCGGCTATATCAAGCTGCAAGTGCCGGCCGGTTCGGCCACGCCTTCGCCCCCGATCGGCCCGGCTCTGGGTCAGCGCGGCGTGAACATCATGGGCTTCTGCAAGGAGTTCAACGCGCGGACCGAGAAGGAAGCCAAGGGCACCCCGCTTCCGACCGTCATCACCGTCTATCAGGACAAGTCGTTCACCTTCATCACCAAGACGCCGCCGGCGACCTGGTATCTGAAGCAGGCCGCTGGCATCAAGTCGGGCTCCAAGCTCGTCGGCCGCGAGTTCGCCGGCAAGGTCACGCAGACGCAACTGCGCGAAATCGCCGAGAAGAAGATGAAGGACCTGAACGCGAACGACCTGGACGCCGCGTCGCGCATCATCGAGGGCTCGGCCCGCGCCATCGGCATTCAAGTGGTGGAGGGCTAAGACATGGCTAAGCTGACCAAAGCCCACAAGGCCCGCACGGGCGTCACCGAAGACCTGCTGGCCTTCAACGAAGCCATCAAGCTGGTGAAGGACAACGCCAAGGCCAAGTTCGACGAGTCGATCGAAATCGCCGTCAACCTGGGCGTCGACCCGCGTCACGCCGACCAACAGGTCCGCGGCGTGGTGAACCTGCCCTCGGGCACCGGCCGTGACGTCCGCGTCGCCGTCTTCGCCAAGGACGCCAAGGCTGATGAAGCCAAGGCCGCCGGCGCCGAGCACGTCGGCGCTGAAGACCTGTACGAGAAGATCGCCGGCGGCTTCATGGACTTCGACCGCGTGATCGCGTCGCCGGACATGATGGCCCTGGTCGGTCGTCTGGGTAAGGTGCTGGGCCCGCGCGGCCTGATGCCGAACCCGAAGGTCGGCACTGTGACCCCGAACGTCGCCCAGGCCGTCAAGGACGCCAAGGGCGGCGCCGTTGAGTTCCGCGTCGAGAAGGCGGGCATCGTCCACGCCGGCATCGGCAAGGCCTCCTTCACGCAGGACGCCCTGGAAGCCAACGTCAAGGCCATCGTGGACGCCCTCGTCCGCGCCAAGCCGTCGGGCGCCAAGGGCACCTATGTGAAGCGCATCGCCCTGTCCTCGACGATGGGCCCGGGCTTCAAGATCGACCCGGCTTCGCTGGGCGCCTGATCCGGCTTCACGGCTAAGAACGACGACGGCCCCGGAGAGACATCTCCGGGGCCGTTTTCTTTGGTCGCGGCCTATCGTGCTTCGAGGCCTGACTGTTCAGTAGCCAACGGTGAAGCGGGCGCGCGGGTGCTTCGGCGTCTCGATCTCGTCGGCCATGGCGATGGCGTAGTCGGGGAAGGAGATGCGGCTGTTCCCCTGGTCGTCCGTCAGCAGGGCGTCGCCGCCCAGGCGGAAGACGCCGGTGCGCTCTGACCCGTCGAACAGGGCCGAAGGGGACAGGAAGGTCCAGTTCAGCTCAGGCTCGGCGCGCAGAGCATCCAGGAACCGGCCGCCGGCCAGGGCTTCGGCCTTATAGGCTTCGGGGAAGGCGGGCGTGTCGACCAGGCGCTGGCCCGGCGCGATCTCCAGGCTACCGGCGCCGCCGACCACCAGGTAGCGCGGAACGCCCGCATCCTTGATCGCCTGGATCAGCAGGGCCGGATCGCTGTCCACGAACATGACGGCGCTGACCACGGCGTCGGCGCCGACCAGGGCCGGGGCGAGGGTTGCGGGCTGGTTCACATCCCCGGCTACCGCCGTCACGCCAGCCCCCGCAGGGACCCGTTCAGGCCGACGGGCCACGCCCGTCACCTGATGTCCGCGTCGGGCCAGTTCCTTGACGATTTCCGATCCGACGCGGCCGCTGGCGCCCAGGACAGTCACTTTCATGAGTATGCTCCTTGTGGTTACCAATGGGAACCAGGTGTGTTAAAGGAAGCGGTCATGCAAGAAGGCACTTTTCTCTCACCAGGTTCCCCGATGGTGACCGCTTCCAGCGGGGGCGAGCGCGGAAACGTCTACGCCGCCGACTGCCCGACCCGCCTGTTGCTGGACCGGATCGCCGACAAGTGGACGGTGCTGCTGCTGACGACCCTGTCGGACGGCCCGATGCGCTTCAACGCGCTGAAGCGTCGAATAGAGGGCGTGTCGCAGAAGATGCTGAGCCAGACCCTGCGCCAGATCGAACGCGACGGCCTTGTCACGCGCCGGGTCGAGCCGAGCGTGCCGGTATCGGTGACCTATACGATCACGCCCTTGGGCCAGGGACTGGTTCAGGCCCTGAGGCCGATGATCGACTGGGCCGAGACCCGGATGAGCGAGGTGGCGGTCGCCCAGTCAGCCTATGATGCGCGGTCGGGAGAGGGCTAATCCACTAAATCCGTGTGCGGATGACTTGACGAGCCGGGGCGGAATCCGGTCTTGGAGCGGCAGGCGCCGGAGGGCGGCCTTGCGGGAGATGCTCATGCTCAGCTGGTTTCAGGCGCTGCTGCCTAAGGAAGACAACTTCTTCCGCCTGTTCGACGCCCATGCCCAATCTCTGGTTCATGGCGCGAGCGCGCTGCGTCAGATGATGAACGGGGGGCCGGCGACCGGCGAATGGTGCGCCAAGGTGGTCGCCCATGAAGAAGAGGCCGATGAGATCGCGCGCGAGGTGCTGTTCGCGGTGCGCCGCAGCTTCATCACTCCGTTCGACCGCGCGGATATTCGGGGTCTGACGAACTCGCTGGATGACACCATCGATCAGATGCAGAAGGCCGCCAAGGTGGTCACCCTGTACGAGATGCGCGACTTCTCGCCCAAGATGCAGGAACTGGCGGACATCGCCGTCGAATGCGGGGCGCTGACGCAGGAGGCCTTCACCCTGCTGCCGGCCATGCGCAAGAACCATGAGCGGCTGGCGATCCTGACGGAGCAGATCACCAATCTGGAAGCCCGCAGCGACGACCTCTATGATGCGGGCATGAAGGCCCTGTACGAGGCGCACCGTCACGACATGACGGGCGGCAACACCCTGGGCTTCATCATCGGCAGCCAGTTGCTGGACCACCTGGAGAAGGTGATCGACCGGTTCGAGGACGTCGCCAACCGTATCAACGGCGTTCTGGTCGAGCACCTGTAGGACGGTCATGGACCACGCCCTCCTGATCCTGGCCTTCCTGATCGGCGTCGCCCTGCTGTTCGACTTCCTGAACGGTCTGCACGACGCCGCCAACTCGATCGCCACCATCGTCGCCACGCGCGTCCTGCCGCCGATCTATGCGGTGGGCTGGGCGGCCTTCTTCAACTTCATCGCCTTCCTGTTCTTCGGCCTGCATGTCGCCGACACCATCGGTCGGGGCATCATCTCGCCGGACATCATTTCGGATCAGGTGATCTTCGGCGCGCTGATGGGCGCCATCAGTTGGAACGTCATCACCTGGATTGCGGGCATTCCCTCATCCAGTTCCCACGCCCTGGTCGGCGGCTTGCTGGGCGCGGGCGTGGCCAAGGCGGGCGGCGGGGCCATCGTGCTCAGCGGCGTGCTGAAGACGGTCGGCGCCATCTTCATGTCGCCCGCGATCGGCTTCCTGCTGGCCCTGTTGCTGGTGCTGATCGTGTCCTGGCTGTTCGCCAAGGCCAATCCCAACTTCGCCGACCGGGTCTTCCGCGGTTTGCAGTTCGTGTCGGCCTCGGCCTATTCCCTGGGGCATGGGGGTAACGACGCCCAGAAGACGATGGGGATCATCGCCATCCTGCTTTATTCGCGCGGCATGCTGGGCGGCGAGTTCCACGTGCCCTTCTGGGTGGTCATCACCTGTCAGGCGGCCATCGCCCTGGGTACGCTCTTCGGCGGCTGGAAGATCGTGCACACCATGGGATCCCGGATCACACGTCTGTCTCCCCAGCAGGGGTTCTGCGCCGAGACCGGCGGGGCCATCACCCTGTTCGCTGCGACCAGCCTGGGCATTCCGGTGTCGACCACCCACACCATCACCGGCGCCATCATCGGCGTCGGCGCGGCCAAGCGCGTCTCGGCCGTGCGCTGGAGCGTGGCGCGCAGCATCGTCACCGCCTGGTTCATCACCATGCCGGCCGCGGCCGCCATCGGCGCCCTGTTCTACGCCCTGGGCGGGCTGTTCCTGACCTGATGTCGAACAAGCCTCGCACCCTGTCATCGGAGACCCGCCAGGTCGCGGCCCTGCCCTGGCGGCACGGCGCCGACGGCGTGGAGATCATGATGATCACCTCGCGCGAGACGCGGCGCTGGGTCATCCCCAAGGGCAACCGCATGGCGGGCAAGACCGACGCCGAGGCCGCCGTGATCGAGGCCTACGAGGAGGCCGGGGTCCAGGGCGACGTCATGGGCGCGCCGATCGGCTGGTTCCGATACGGCAAGCGGCTGAAGTCCGGGCGGGTTCAGGCCACCATCGCCAGCGTCTATCCGCTGGAGGTCTTCATCCAGCTGGGCGCCTGGCCCGAGGACGCCCAGCGCGAGCGCCGCTGGATGTCCACCGAAGACGCGGCCGTCGCCGTGGACGAGGTCGAGCTGGCCGAACTGATCCGTGACTTCAGGCCGAGCCGCGGGGCGGAGTAGGGCGTTTGCGCCGTCGCCCGAAGGCGTCGCACGGGCGTTGATTTTCCCGCCCGGCCGTGTATAGAGCCCGCATCTCGTCGGGGTCTCGGCCTCGACGATGCCTGTCCGAGAACTTCGGGATGCGGGGGTCGCCCGCGTCATAATCGTCAGAAGGCCTTCTGACGCCGTGGGGAGATGGGGATGCAAAGACCTTGTGCCTGCCGGAATCCGGCGGGCGGGCCACGCTTCCTTCGGACAATAAGACCGGCCGGAACGCTGTGCAGCGATGCATGGCGCTTAAGCCAAATCCGTCGTCGGGAATAAGCCCGGCGGCGAATACCAAAACTGGAGACCACAATGGACCGCGCACAAAAAGCCGAGTCGATCGAATCGCTGAAGAGCGTGTTCGCCGACGCGGGCGCCGTGGTCGTGACCCACAACCTGGGTCTGACCGTTGTGGAGATGGAAGACCTGCGTGGTCGTCTTCGTAAAGAAGGCGCCGCGTTCAAGGTGGTGAAGAATCGTCTGGCGCTCAAGGCGCTGGGCGTCGAGGAAGGCAGCGAGTACCACAGCCTGTTTAAGGGCCCCGTGGGCATCGCATACGCCGCCGATCCCGTCACCGCCGCCAAGGTCACGGCCGAATTCGCCAAGGGCAACGACAAGTTCGTCATCCAGGGCGGTTTCATGGGCGACAAGGTTCTGGACGCCAAGGGCGTCGAGGCCCTGTCCAAGCTGCCGTCGCTGGACCAACTGCGCGGCAAGCTCATCGGCCTGCTGCAAGCTCCGGCGACCAAGGTCGCCGGCGTTCTGCAAGCGCCGGCCGGCCAGCTGGCTCGCGTCTTCAACGCGTACGCGACCAAAGACGCCGCCTAAGCCCCGTCATCTCTGCATATCTCTCTGAACCTCATCCTACCGAAGGAAGACTAACATGGCTGATCTCGCCAAAATCGTTGAAGAACTGTCGGCTCTGACCGTCCTGGAAGCCGCTGAACTGTCGAAGCTGCTGGAAGAGAAGTGGGGCGTTTCGGCCGCCGCTCCGGTCGCCGTCGCCGCTGTCGCCGGTGCTGCTGAAGCCGCTCCGGCTGGCGAAGAGCAAACCGAGTTCACCGTTGTCCTGGTTGACGGCGGCGACAAGAAGATCAACGTCATCAAGGAAGTCCGCGGCGTCCGCACCGACCTGGGTCTGAAGGAAGCCAAGGACCTGGTCGAAGGCGCTCCGCAGCCGGTCGTCGAGAACGTCTCGAAGCAAGCCGCTGAAGAGCTGAAGAAGAAGCTGGAAGAAGCCGGCGCCAAGGTCGAAATCAAGTAAGATTTCGAAACTGGCCTCTGGATCTCCAGAGACAGCTTTCAAAGCGAAGCGGGTCGGAGGGAAACCTCCGGCCCGTTTTCTTTTGCGTTGAGCCGTGTCGCGCAAGCGCGGCAACAGGCGTGCGTGACGCGGGCGAGTTGGCGCGCTAATCTGCCCCGAAAGGCCATCAGAGCCGTGAGGAGCGTTCCCATGTCCGACTTCGAGCACGTTTTCGAGCAGCCGCCGGAAGGCGCCGCCGCCGACTGGACCATCCCGCAGAACTGGTCCGGCTATACCGAGGTCGAACACCAGACCTGGAACACCCTGTACGAGCGGCAGATGAAGATCCTGCCGGGCCGCGCCTGCGAGGCCTTCATGCGCGGCCTGGACGCTCTGGACCTGAACGCGGGCGGCATTCCCGATTTCGAGATCATCAACCCCAAGCTTCAGGCCCTGACCGGCTGGACCGTGGTCTGCGTGCCGGGGCTGGTGCCGGACGAGGTCTTCTTCGACCACCTGGCCAACCGCCGCTTCGTCTCGGGCCAGTTCATCCGCAAGCCGGATCAGTTGGACTATCTGCAGGAGCCGGACATCTTCCACGATGTGTTCGGCCATGTGCCGATGCTGACCGACCCCGACTTCGCCGCCTATATGGAGGCCTACGGCAAGGGCGGGCAGCGGGCGGCGTCGCTGGGGATGCTGCCCAATCTGGCGCGGCTGTACTGGTACACGGTCGAGTTCGGCCTGATGCAGGAGGCGGACGGCCTTCGCATCTATGGCGCGGGCATCGTGTCGTCGGCGACCGAGAGCGTCTTCAGCCTGGAAGATCCCTCGCCGAACCGCCTGGGCTTCGACCTGGAGCGGGTGATGAAGACCCTGTACCGCATCGACGACTTCCAGCAGGTCTATTTCGTCATCGACAGCATCGAGGCGCTGAAGACGGTGACATTGCAGGACTTCGGCCCCGTCTATGAGCGGCTGAAGGGGGCCGAGGCCTTGCCGATCGAAGTCGTTCTGCCGACGGACAAGGTGTTCACGCACGGCACCCAGGCCTACGCCGCCAAGGGCGGGCGCTTCGCGGCATAGACGGCGCATCTTCTCTCTCCCCATGAAGGGGGAGGGAGAAAAACAGAGTCCAATTCGTCTGAATCGTCTGAATCTCTCCCCTGCGTTCTCGCGGGGGAGGGATGATGACATGAGTGCAGGCGGCGGTAGGAAAGCGAAGGTCTGCGAGCGCCGACGCCGGGAATTTCCTGCGTTTGAACGGTGAGGATGCGCTGACGCTCCCTTCTTTCCGTCACCCTCGGGCTTGTCTCGAGGGCCCAGGTTCAGCTCACGCTCCCGAGCACGGAGTCTAATCGCCGCGCCTAACCGCTAACCGTAGCGGGTGAGGCCCCGATGGGCCCTCGGGACAAGCCCGAGGGTGACGGTGTGCTCAGGCCCTGAACCGCTCCCACGGGCCGGTGACGGCCAGGGTCATGCCGGGCGAGTACAGGTTCACGAACATGGTCCGGCCGTCCGGCGCCCAGCAGACGCCGGCGAACTCGGTGTTCGACTCGTCGGCGTCGTGGCGCATGGCGTTGCGGGCGATGGCGTAGACGCGGCCGTCGGGGGTGACGCCCTTCACGTGTTGAGTTCCGACCTGCTTGTCCTCGCAGCCGATGACGTGGCCGTTCGGGGCGATGGCGATGTTGTCGACATAGTCCAGCACGGCGCGGTCGCCCGCCTCGACGAACAGCTCCAGCATGCCGGGCTGGCCGGCCTCGTCCGACTGGCCCTCGCGTGGACTGGGGACGTAGCGCATGATCTGACCGTGGCGGCCGACGCCGCCCGAGGTGCAGGTGAAATAGAGGTGGTCGCCAGCCCAGTGGACGCCTTCGCCGCGCGCGAACAGGGCCGCGCCCGAGGCGTGGCCGCGCAGGGACAGGTCGCCGTCGGGGCTTTCGACGTGATCCAGATCGACCCAGCGCACGGCCAGGCGCTGGCCCTGACGCCACAGGACATCGTTCCAGTTGCGGGTGTCGCCGCGCGTCTGATCGACCAGGGCCAGGGCCTGAAGGCGGCCGCCGGCGTGCAGGCGGCGCGGGTCGGTCGGCAGGTAGCGGTAGAAGAGGCTCTCGGCCGTATCCTCGGTCATGTAGACGACGCCGGTGCGCGGATCGATGCAGGCGGCCTCGTGCTTGAAGCGGCCCATGGCGCGGATCGGCGTCGGGTCGACCAGGCCAGTGGCGCGCGACGGCACCTCGAACACCCAGCCGTGGTCCTGGGGCAGGCCGTCCTTGGTTCCGGCGACGATCTCCTCGCAGCTGAGCCACGAGCCCCAGGGGGTGACGCCCCCGGCGCAGTTGACCGCCGTGCCGCCCAGGCTGAGGTGCTGGCGTTCGGTGCGGCCGGTTTTGAGGTTGTAGACGACGGTGGTCGTGCCGCCGCCCAGCGGAGCGACCGCGCCGTTCGCATCGGGATAGACGCCATAGACGCGGGCGCGGTCCAGGTCGCCGACCAGTCGGTGGTTGGCGCCCCAGGCGCTGGCGTTGAATTCCAGCGGATTGACCTCGTGGTTGCGGACCAGGATCACCCGATCCTCGTCCAGCCCGAAACAGCCCATGCCGTCGAACTTGTCGGGGGTCAGCAGGCCGTCGGCCATGGTCTCGCCCGCCTGGGACACCACGCGGTAGGAGAAGCCCTCGGGCAGGTCCAGCAGGCCGTAGGGATCGGCCTTCATCGGGCCGTAGCCGAACACCTCGTTGCGCGAGGGGCCGTCGACGAAGCCGCCCGGTTCGGCGGCGACGGCCTGGGCGCGTTTGGCGTAGCCCGACAGGGCGAGGGCGGCGGCGGAGGCCATGAAGGCGCGGCGTGAAGCGATCATGCCCCGTGCTTACGAGCGGCGCATTACGGTCCGATGACGGCGGCTTGACCGCAGCGTGACGCGGGCTGCGGCCGATGGTCCTGTCTGAGGGTCAGACCCGTTGGAACGGATAGAAGCCGCCGCCGAGGTTCAGGATCTGCGTCAGCTCGTCAAGCGCGCCGCGCGTCTCGTCCAGCAGGGCGGGATCGGCCAGATCGCGCGCCGTCAGGCTATCGCGATACCAGCGGCGGCCCCAGTCCGACAGACGGGCGTGCAGGGCGTCGGTCAGGCGCATGGCCGGGTTGGTCGCCGCCAGTTCGGCCTCGGTCAGGACGACCCTGAGACGGAGACAGGCGGGGCCGCCGCCGTTGCGCATCGACTGACGAACGTCGACGTATTCGACATGGCCGATCGGGCCGTTGGAGGCGGCGAGCCCTTGCGCGACCGCATGGCTGCGCGGGTTGTCGCGCGTTTCGGTCGGGCAGATCAGGGTCAGGCGGTCCTGCCCCGGAACCCGGATCAGCATGGAGTTGAACAGATAGGAGCTGATGGCGTCGGCCAGCGGCAGGTCGGCGGCCGAGACCTCGACGAACTGCGGCTCGAAGCCGTCGGCGGCGGCGCGGATGGCGGCCTTGGTCGCTTCCGTGCCCTCGAACGCCAGCTCATGGAAGAAGAGGGTGTCCAGGGCGCCGACGCAGACCACGTCGTTGTGGAAGGTGCCGCCCGCGATGGCGGCCTTGCCTTGACGCGCCAGAACGGCGCCGGACGCAGCGTGGCGGCGCATGACGGCCTCGGCCGCCTCGCGCGTCTGGCGGGCGGGGTAGGGGCCGTCCCAAGGCTCGAAGGCCTCGCGGCCCCAGACCATCAGATTGACGCCCGTCTCACCGTGATCGCGGCACAGGCGGACGTGGTTGGCCGCCCCTTCGTCCGCCAGGTGGGCGACCGGGGGCAGGGCGTCGTGGACGGCGAAGCGGCTGGCGTCGGGGAAGAGGGCGTCCAGCGCGCGCCGGGTCTGATCGTGCTCCAGGCTGCGGTGCAGGTTGGTGATCAGATTGGCGGGGGTGAAGTGGACGCGGCCGTCACGTGCGTCGGCGCTGGGCGTCACCGTGGCGGCGTTGGCGGCCCACATGGGCGAGGCCGAACAGGCGGCGGCGGCGAAGGAGGGCGCGTCCTTCCATGCGCGTTCCAGCACCTGGGCGTCGGAGCCCGAGAAGCCGAGGTCGCGCAGGAAGGGGGTGTTCGGCCGCTCATGCGGGGGCAGGACGAACTGGGGCAGGCCCAGGTCGGCCAGGGTCTTCATCTTGTCGAGGCCCTGCAGCACGGCCGCGCGCGGGTTCGACGCCTCGCCCTTGTTCAGGCTGGACGCGAGATTGCCCGGCGACAGGCCGGCGTAGGAGTGCGTCGGCCCGATCAGGCCGTCGGCGTTGGCCTCGACAGCAGAGGTCATGTGCGCAAGCCCTTGATCTCGCTCTCGATGTTCTTGACCGAACCGGCCTCGAAGCTGGCGACGGGATAGGCGCAGTAGTCGGCGGCGTAGTAGGCGCTGGGGCGGTGGTTGCCGGAGGCGCCCAGGCCGCCGAAGGGCATGTCGCCGGCCGCGCCCGTGGTCGGACGGTTGAAGTTCACCACGCCCGCGCGGATGCGGTTGATGAAGCGATCCCAGTTCTTCGCATCGTCGCTGACCAGACCGGCCGACAGGCCGTATCTGGTGGCGTTGGCGGCGGCGATGGCGGCGTCGAAGGTCGGGACGCGCAGCACCTGCAGGAAGGGGGCGAACATTTCTTCGTCCTCGACCGCGACGCCGGTGACGTCGATGATCGCAGGCTTGACGAAGGCGCCCGGCAGGTTGTCGACCGGACCCGAGGTGCGGATCACGCGCGCGCCTGCGTCGATGCGCTGTTGCAGGGCGGCGAGAGCGGCGCTGGCGGCCTTCTCCGAGATCAGCGGCCCGGCGTAGGGCTCGGGGTCGCTGTCCCACGGGGCGAAGTTCAGGCGGTCGGACAGGGCCGCCACGGCCTCGACGATAGCGTCGCCCTGGGCGCCTTCCGGCACGATCAGGCGGCGCGCGCAGGAGCAGCGCTGGCCGGTGGTGACGAAGGCGGACTGAACCACGATGCCCGCCACGGCCTCGGCGTCGGCGGCGTCCCAGACGACCAGCGGGTTGTTGCCGCCCAGCTCCAGCGCCAGGATGACGTGCGGGTCATCGGCGAACTTGCGCCGGAAATGGGCGCCCGCCGCGCCCGAGCCGGTGAACATCAGGGCGTCGATCGGCTGATCCAGCAGGGCCGCGCCGGTGTCGCGCCCGCCCTGCACCATGTTGAACACGCCCTTAGGCAGGTCGGCGGCCTCAAGGCATTCGGCCATCAACTGGCCGGTCAGGGGCGTTTCCTCGGACGGCTTGAACACGACCGTGTCGCCCGCCAGCAGGGCCGGGACGATGTGGCCGTTAGGCAGGTGGCCGGGGAAGTTGAACGGGCCGAGCACCGCCGAGACGCCGTGCGGGCGATGACGGAGGACAGCGCGGCCGAAGGCGGTTTCGTTGCTGCGCTCGCCGGTGCGCTCGTCATAGGCGCGGATGGAGATGTCGACCTTGCCCGCCATGGAGGCCAGTTCGGTTTTCGTCTCCCACAGGGCCTTGCCGGTCTCGCGGCTGATGGCCTCGGCCATTTCGGGGGCGCGGTCTTTCAGCACGGCTTGATAGCGTTTGACCGCGTCGATGCGGTCCTGGCGCGGGCGGTCGGCCCAGTCGGGGAAGGCGGCGCGAGCGGCCTCGACGGCGGCGGCGACCTGTTCGACGGAGGCGGCCTCGCCTTCCCAGACGGCTTCGCCGGTGGCGGGGTTGGTCGAGGTGAAACGGGTCATGGCGGGTACTCGTTCAGGATTTCACGCGGACGACAGCGCCGTCCTTGATCTTCAGGGCGGCGGCGACGTCGGGGGTCATGCGGGCCAGGTCGCCGTCGACCAGGACGCGGGCGCGCACGGCGCGGAAGGCGGCGACGCTGTCGGTCGAGACGAGGGAGGGCAGGTCGACTTCGACCTCCTTCTCGATGCGGGCGGTCAGGACGCGGGCGTCGCGCACGGTGCGGATGTTGTCGCGGCCGCAGGCCACGGTCGGACCGGCGTCGAAGATGTCGACCAGGCCGTTGGGGCGGAAGCCTTCGCTTTCCAGCAGGGCCATGGCGGGCACGCCCTGGGGGTGGACCTTGCCGATCACGGCGCGGGCCGGTTCGGGCAGCAGGTCGATGTAGATGGGATGGCGCGGCGCCAGGTCGAGGATGAACTGCTTGTCGGTCGAGCCGGTCATGCGATCGGCGTCGTCGAAGTCCATCGGGAAGAATTTGTGCGCCACATGGTCCCAGAAGGGGCAGTAGCCGTCGGGCGTGAAGACGCCGCGCAGTTCGGCCAGCACATTGTCGGCGAACAGGTCCGGCTGGGCGCCAATCAGCATGTAGCGCGACTGGCTGAGCAGGCGGCCCGCGCCGCCCTTGCGCCGGTCGGCCTTGAGGAACAGGGAGCCGACCTCGGTCCAGCCGGTGCATTCGTTGACCAGCACCAGCGTCTGATGGTTCAGCTTCACGCTCAACGACGGCGACTGGACGGTGTTGTTGACCACGCGGAAGCTGAAGAAGGGCCGCTTCAGCCCGACCGTCGCCTTGACCGACCCGATGCCGTCGATGTCGCCCGTGTCGCCGTCTTCCAGCATCAGGGTGTACCAGGCTTCTTCGGGCGCGATCCTGCCTTCAAAGCTGGCCTTGCTGAGCTCCAGCCGCTCGCTCAGGACATCGGCGTCCTCGGGCAGGCTGGTGAAGCCGGGGCCGGACAGGATGGCCAGTTCGAGCAGGTGATGAAGGTCGGCGGGACCGGCGGGGCGAACAACGAGCATGCGGTTACATCGTCTCCAGTCGGAGCTGTTTCAGTTTGAGGGCGTCGATCTCGCCCGAGGCGATCTTGCACAGGATCAGGGCGGACAACTGGGCGCGCTCGACGAAGCTGGCGGGCCAGGCGAATTCCTGATCCGAGTGAATCTCGCCGCCGACCACGCCCAGGGTGTCGACGTTGGGCAGGCCTGCGGCGTGGAGGTTGTTGCCCTCGCAGACGCCGCCCGAGGACTTCCAGGCGATGGTCTGGCCGAGCAGGTCGCCTGCGTCGCGCACGGCGTGGAACAGGGCCGTCTGGCTGGCGTCCATCGGCTTGGGCGCGCGGGTCATGCCGCCGTGCAGGTCCAGCGTCAGGCCGGGGAAGGGCGGCTCGGCGGCGATGGCGCGCACCGTTTCGTCGATCCACGTCGCGCTCTGGGCGTCCGGCACGCGGACGTTGAAGCGGATGACGGCGTTGTCGGCGACGACGTTGAGCGGCCCGCCGCCGGCGATCTTGGCGACATTGACGGTGACGCCCTCGCGCTGGCCGTTCAGACCATGCAGGCGGGCGGCGATGATGGCGGCGCCCGCGACGGCGTTGGCGCCCTCGTGGAAGGCGCGGCCCGCGTGGGCGGCCTTGCCGGTGACGATCAGGTGGAAGTTGCCGCTGCCCTTGCGCTCGCCCGCCAGCGTGCCGTCGGACAGGGCGGGTTCATAGGTCAGGCCGACATGGCCGCGCGCGCCCAGTTCCGCCAGCAGGGGGGCCGAGGCGGGCGAGCCGATCTCTTCGTCAGGGGACAGCAGGACGGTCCAGCCGACGCGGGCCCTGTCGGGGTGCGTCTCAAAGGCTTCCAGCGCGGCCAGCATGACGCTGATCCCGCCCTTCATGTCGGCGATGCCGGGGCCGTTCAGGGCGCCGTCGTCGCGCGTGACGACGCGCTGGAAGGCGCTGTCGGTGGGGAAGACGGTGTCGTAGTGGCCGGTCAGCACGACCTGAAGCGGCGCCTCGGGCCGGGCGGTGATCTTCAGGCAGTCGGCGTAGCTTTCGGCGATCACCGCGCCGCTGTCGGCGACGGTGGTGGAGCCTTGCGTCGGCACGCGCTCGACCGTCGCCGCCGCACCGAAAGCGGCGCGCGCCGTGGCGTCCAGAACGTCGAGAACCCGCGCCAGCCCTTCGGCGTGGCGGCTGCCTGAGTTGATGTCGGACCAGTCGATGGCGCGTTGAACAATGGCGTCGCCACGGGCCGCGACGTGGTCCAGCACGGCCTGATCCTGAGGTTCGATCCGCATGGCCGCGACCCTAGACGGGGCGAGGAAAAAGGTGAAGGCGGGGCGGTTTCTCTCTCACGCCCTTGGGATTTCGGCGTCAGGCGGGATAGTTTCGCCGCCTCAGTCAGGGAGTCGCGCATGAACCGTCGGATCGCACCGCCTCAACCCTTCGCTCCGGTCGATTCGGCCGAGACGGCGATGGCGCTGGCGCGGGGCAGCGCCTGGGCGTTCTGGATCTGGGCGGCCGTGGGCCTGCTGCAGGCGGGACTGGTCTGGTTTCAGGGCGATGCGGCGCATCAGGATGTGCGCGGCGCCACCACGGGCTTCATGATCTTCTTCTCAGGCTTCGCCGCCGTGCTGGGATGGATGCAGCACCGTAAGCCCAACCGCGTCCTGCCGGTGTTCGGCCTGGCCTGGGCTCTTTATGAGTTGAGCGCCCTGTCCGTCGGCCTGCTGGTCGGCGCGCCGCTGGCGGCGCCGGGGCTGCCGGGATGGAGCATCGCCCTGGGGGCGGCGGGCATGGTGCTGTGCCTGCTGCTGCACATCGGCGGCCTGCGCGGAGCGGCCGCCATGGGGCGGCTCGCCTCGGCCCCATCCGGCGACCAGGCCTGAACGATATCCGGGGGAAATAGATGAAACATGAGCTCAAGCTGTGGTTGCGCGCGGCCAATCCCTTTGCGCCGCCGCGCGGTATGGCGGAGGCGCAGCGGTCCGCTCGTGCGGGAGCTGTCGCCCTGGCCGTGTCCGCCGTTCAGAGTGTGGCGAGCCTGCCGATGATGTCGGACAAGCTGGCGCAGTCCATGACCGAGGTCACGCAGGCCCAGGGCGGATCGGCGGCGGATCAGGCGATGATGGAGGGCGTTATGACCGTCCTGGCGCCGACGATGATAGCGATGATGGCCGCCTTTTCCATTCTGTATCTGGTTCTGGCCGTGGTGCAGTGGCGCAAGGCGACGTGGGTGATCCCCGCCATCATGCTGGCCCTGCTAGGCTATAGTCTTTTGAGTCTGGTGGGCGGGTTCCTGACGATGGGATCAGTGATGAGCGAACTGCAATCACCCTTCTCCATCGTCCTGTGGCTCGTCCAACTGGCCATGGGCCTAGTCTATGTGGCGGCGTTTCGCGGCGGCCGTATGTTGGATCAGTTGAAACGGAGCGTCTGACCATGACCGTCACCCTTTATCACAACCCGAAATGCTCGACCTCGCGCAAGGCGCTGGAGCTGCTGCGCGAGCGGGGACTCGAGCCGACGGTGGTCGAGTATCTGAAGACCGGCTGGGACGCCGAGACGCTGAACCGTCTGGCGCGCGCGACGGGCGGCGGGCTGAAGGGCTTGCTGCGCAAGAAGGAGGCTAAGGCCGCCGAGCTTCTGGCCGCTGATGCGGATGACGCGACGGTTCTGGCAGCCATGATCGAGAGCCCGGTCCTGGTCGAGCGTCCCATTGTCGAGACGCCGAAGGGTGCGGCGATCGGGCGACCTCTGGAGGCGGTGTTGGGAGTGCTGTGAAGGCGTAGGTCGCCGAATGTCAGCTATGGGTGGGAGGCGGGCATTTCACTCGCACCCAACTGGGTGCAGGAATCGAGCATGCAGGTTCAACCTGAAGAATACGAGGCATTGAGGGGTTGGCTCTCGCATATGGTGCGATTGATGATGCATGACGTGGTGTCGGGCTCTGACATCGATCCGATTGTCGTGCTCGACCGCATTGCAGAAACCTCCCCCGTGAAAGCGCGAAAGAGCCTGTCTATGGCGATAGGCGACATCGTGGAGATGAGCAGCAACTGGCCCCTCGATAAAATCCTAGAAGCTGATCGCCAACTTTCGGAAGCTGAACTACCTTCGCTTTCCGCTGTTTGTGCGAAGTTCAGCAAGGCCGTTGCAAAGATTGTCCGCAAGGGCGTCATCGCAAACGACGCTGAGTTCTATCTGGTGAGCAGCGCGGCTGAAATGACCGGTGATAATCAGCAAGTTCTCTTGAACTTGGTTGCGGCCTACGAAGGCAAGGCGGTCGACTAACGTCCGCAACGGGTCGAAAGCCGACCTGTTCACGCGCTCCAAATTGACCCTTCCGCGCTTCGATGCCAGACCCCGGCTGTTCGTCATGCTTGGAGTTCGCCCATGACCCGCACCCTGTATGGCATCAAGGCCTGCGACACGATGAAGAAGGCGCGCGTCTGGCTGGATCAGAACGGCGTGGCCTATGACTTCCATGACTATAAGGCCGCAGGCGCGAACCGCGCCGAGGTGGAGCGCTGGGTCGCCGAACATGGCTGGGAGAAGGTGCTGAACCGCGCGGGCACCACCTTCCGCAAGCTGTCGGACGCCGACAAGGCCGACATCGACGCCGCCAAGGCGGTGGACCTGATGCTGGCCCAGCCGTCGATGATCAAGCGGCCGGTGCTGGATCTGGGCGACGGGCGGACGCTTCTGGGCTTCAAGCCGGAGGTCTACGCCGAGGCCCTGAAGGGTTGAGGCTCAGTCCTCGACGGCGGTGGTCGGGCGGTCGTGGCCGTCGGCGCGTTCTGTGACCCATTGGCCCGAAGCGTCTTCATACTCGATCCAGGAGGTGCGGTCCGGCACGCGTTGTTCGCGCGCCGCCGCCGAGGCCGCCGCCAGCGCCGCTGCGTGGCTGGGGAAGGTCTCGGAATAGCTGTCGCCCAGTTGGTAGGCCCAGCCGCCGTCGTGCTGGACGATGCGATAGGTGATGTTCATACGCGCCTCCGAGGGATCGGCGGCCACCGTCGAACGGCGACCGAAGCCTGTCGAGTCACGCTGTGGTGACGCATTACGAAGAGTTCATGCGCCGAACTGCATCCATCGGCCATCATCGCCGCCTCTTGTGATCAGAAGGCCGCCGCATCAGGCTGAGCCGGAACACGTTTCACACTAGGGGCGACAACCCATGAACGGCTTTGAAATCCTCATCCCCCTGGCGCCCTTCCTCATGGTGGTCGCCATCGTCGCCATCCCCGCCTGGCTGAAGAGCCGCGACCGGCGCGAGATGCAGGCCACCCTGCGAGCGGCCATCGAAAAGGGCCAACCCCTGCCGCCTGAAGTGATCGAGAGCATCAGCAAGGAAAACGCCAAGCCGCCGGCGACGGCCGCGCGCGACCTGCGCACCGGGGTCATCCTGCTGGCGGTGGCCGTCGGCATCGGCATCTTCGGCTATGCGGTCAGCTTCGCCGAGATGGACGCCTACTATCCCATCGTCGGGATCGCCGCGATCCCCGGCATGATCGGCCTGGCCTTCATCATCCTGAGCTTCTTCAACAAGAACAAAGGGTAGGCGGCCGAACAGGGAAGACCGTCATGGCCCAACCCTTACGCGACATGCACGACGTCGAACTGGCCGGGCTTGCGGCCGGCGGCGGCCGCCGGGAGTTCGGCGAGCTGGTCCGTCGGCACGGCTCGGCGGTGCGAGGCCTGTTGCGCCGCATGGGCGCCCAGCCCGCCTTGGCCGACGACGTGGCCCAGGACGCCTTTCTTCTGGCGTTCGAGAAGTGCGCCGAGTTCCGGGGCGAGGGCACCTTCGCCGCCTGGATCAAGCGCATCGCCGCGCGTCTTTATCTGAAGCGCATCTCCAAGGAGGCGCGCTATGTGGCGGAAACCGAAACGGAAGACGCCGCGCCCGCCGTCGACAGCATCGGCCGCGTCGATCTGGACGAAGCCCTGCGGGGCCTCAGCGAGGCCGAACGCCTGTGCGTCTCCCTGTGTCATGGCGCGGGGCTGTCGCACCCGGAAATCGCCGCGGCCATGAATTTGCCGCTTGGAACGGTGAAATCTCATGTCAAGCGTGGTCTGGATAAACTTCGGGCCCGGCTCCAGCCGGGGCCGGTTGCAATCGGGAGCGCATCCCATGTCGGCTGACGAATTCGATCCGGCGATCGAGCGCCTGTTCGCCCAGACGCCGCACTTCGCTGATTCGGCCTTCTTTGAAGCGGACGTGGCCGCGCGTCTGAACAAGGCCTCGCGCGTGCGGTCCATCGCCCTGTCGGCGGCGGGGCTGGCCGGGGGGCTGATCGCCGTGCGCGAACTGCTGGGCGTCAACTTCCAGCTGGGGCCGGACGGCTTCACGGCCCACGCGGGGGGCGGCGTCGATTCGGCCGGAGCCCAGGCCGGGATCCAGGGCGGGCTGGCGGTTCAGTCCCTGCTGGAGCGGTCCGGATTGGGCGATGCGGCCCTCAGCGCCATGGGCTCCATGGGCGGGATGCAGATGTTCTGGGCCACGGCCGGGGTGCTGGTGGCCCTGCTGGCGGCGGGCGTGGTGAAGCTGTCGCAACAGATCTGAGCGCCGTTTTCCCGCCCCAGTCGCGGCTTAGGGCTGGAAAAAGCCGTTTCGCGCCCAACGCCTGCGTTGCGGGCGTGACGCCGAACCTCTAGGGTCGCGGCGTTTTTATGATCGGCCTTGGCTGCATTTTTGGGGCGACGTTTCGTGGTTGATGTCTTCGAACAGGTCGAGGAGGAGCTTCGCTCCGAACGCTATAAGCGTCTGGCTCGCACCTGGCTGCCGGTTCTGGGCGGCCTGCTGGCCGTGGCTCTGGTCGCCGCCCTCGCCTGGTGGGGCTGGCAGTCCTATGTGAGTTCGCAGGCCGACAAGGCCTCGGCCGCCTATCAGCAGGGCATCGACGCCCTGCAGGAAGGCAAGACCGCCGAAGCCCGGACCGCCTTCGCCGAGTCGGCCAAGGCCGGCGGCGGCTACAAGGCCCTGGCCCTGATGCAGGAAGCCGGTCTGGCCCAGGCCGAGAACAAGACGGCCGACGCCGTCGCCCTGCTGGATGAAGCGGCCAAGGCGACGCGGGACCCCATCCTGTCGGACATCGCGGCGCTGAAGGCGGTCTTCCTGGTGATGGACACGGCCTCGCTGGAGGACGTCCAGAAGCGCCTGGAGCCGCTGACCGGCGAGAAACGCCCGATGTCGGCCTTCGCCCAGGAGGCTCTCGCCATGGCCCAGCTGCAGCACGGCAAGACCGCCGAGGCGCGCCAGACGTTCGTGCAGCTGCAACTCGGCCAGGACGTGCCGGACCCGGTTCGCCAGCGCGCCCAGGCCGCCGTTCAGGCCGTCGACACGGGCACGGCCGCCAACCTGGCCGCCATCGTCAAGGCCGCTGCGGCCCTGCCGACGCCGACGCCCGGCCAGGCCGCCGCCGCTGCTCCGGCCGAGGCTGCGGCCCCGGCTCAAGCGCCGGCCGCGACGCCTGCTCCCTGATTTGACTCCCTCGGGACGCCAACCATGACCAAAACCCTTAAAGTCGCCCTGTTGAGCGGTCTGGCCCTGACCGTCGCCTCGTGCGGGACGGTGCGCAACGCCCTGCCGTTCGGCTGGGGCGGAAGTAAGGAGCCGGTTGCGACGGCGACCGAAGGGCAGCGCATCTCCATTCTGGAGTTCGAGCAGCAGCTGGCGCCGTCGGCGGCCCTGTCCGGCCGTGACTTCTTCCTGCCGGGTCCGCAGGCGGCGACGGCCTGGAGCCAGCCCGGCGGCAACGCCGAGAACGCCGTCGAGCACGTCATCGCCGCGCCGGACTTCGCCGTCGCCTGGCGTCGCGATATCGGCGCCGGATCGGCGAAGGACCGTCAGGTCATGGCCCCGGTGGTGGCCGAGGACGGCAAGATCTTCGTCATGGACGGCGAGGCGGGCGTGACCGCCGTGGACGCCGGCACGGGCGCCGTGCTGTGGAAGGCCAGCGTCAAGGTCGACGAGGCCGATCGCGGCCGCCGCTTCCTGGGCATCGGCCTGGGCGGCGGTTCGGGCGGCGGCGGCTTCGGCGGCGGCATCGCCGTCAGCGGCGGCAAGGTCTTCGTCTCGTCCGGCTATCGCGTCATGACGGCGTTCGACGCCAATACGGGCGCCGAGCTGTGGCGCACGCCGGTCGATCTGCCGATTCACGGCGCGCCGACGGTGTCGGGCCAGCGGGTCTATGTCGTCGACGTCGACAACCAGTTGATGGCCTTCAACGTGGCCAACGGCCAGCAGGACTGGTCCTATCGCGGCATCACCGAGCCGGCCCGCATCATGCGCGCCTCCAGCCCGGCGGTCAGCGGCGGCACGGTGGTGGCGCCCTTCTCCTCGGGTCAGATCGTGGCCCTGCAGGCGACCAACGGCCAGCCGGTGTGGGAGCAGGTGCTGTCGCGCACCAGCCGCACCAGCGCCCTGTCGGAACTGCGCGACATCGCCGGTCGTCCGGTCGTCAGCCGCGGCCAAGTCTACGCCATCAGCCAGTCGGGCGTGCTGCAGGTCATGGACCTGCGCAGCGGCCAGCCGAAGTGGTCCCTGCCCATCGTCGGGGTGAACCAGCCCCTGCCGGTCGGCGACGTCGTCTATGTCGTGTCCCAGGCAGGCGAGCTGACCGTGGTCAACCGCGAGACGGGCCAGGTCTACTGGACCCGCGACCTGAACGAGGGCCGTGTCCGCAAGGAAGGCGGCTTCCTGGGCTTCGGCAAGCGCACCGTGCGTCCGGTCTGGTCCGGCCCGATCCTGGCGTCGAACCGCCTGGTGCTGGTCAACTCGGACGGCGAGGCCGTGGCCTTCGATCCGAAGACGGGCGCGCAGACCGGCAGTCTGAAGCTGGGTTCGGCCGCCTATATCGCCCCGGCCGCCTACAACGGCGCCCTCTATGTCCTGACCGACAAGGGCCAGCTGGTCAGCATCCGCTGACCTTTTCACCGATTTAAGCTAGAAGGCCGACATGGCTCTGAAGGTCGCCATCGTCGGCCGCCCCAACGTGGGCAAGTCGACACTGTTCAATCGTCTCGTCGGCAAGCGCCTTGCGCTGGTCGATGATCGCCCCGGCGTGACCCGCGACCGCCGCTACGCCGACGGCGTGATCGGCGACATGGATCTGACCCTGATCGACACCGCGGGGTATGAGGACGTCACCGACGAAAGCCTGGAAGCCCGGATGCGCGAGCAGACCGAGGCGGCGATCGAGGACGCGGACCTGATCCTGTTCATGATGGACGCGCGCGAAGGCGTGACCTCGCTGGACCGCATCTTCGCCGATCGTCTGCGCAAGGTGCACAAGCCCGTCGTCCTGCTGGCCAACAAGTCTGAAAGCCGCGAGAGCGGCGGCGGCGTGGGCGAGGCGCACGGCCTGGGCTTCGGCGAACCGGTGCCGATCTCGGCCGAGCACGGCGAGGGCATGGCCGACCTGTATCAGGCGATCCTGGCCGCCTCGGAAGACATCTTCGTCGAGGAAGTCGACGAGCCGGAAAAACCGATCCGCATTGCGGTCATCGGCCGCCCGAACGCCGGAAAGTCGACCCTGATCAACCGCCTGATCGGCGATGATCGCCTTCTGACCGGACCCGAAGCCGGGATCACGCGCGACTCCATCTCGGTGGACTGGGTCTGGGAAGGCCGCAACATCCGCCTGATCGACACCGCCGGGATGCGCCGCAAGGCTCGCGTCCAGGAGAAGCTGGAGAAGCTGTCGGTCGCCGACACCATCCGCGCCATCACCTTCGCCGAGGTGGTGATCATGGTGATGGACAAGGACGACGCCTTCGACACCCAGGACCTGCAACTGGCCGATCTGGTCGAGCGGGAAGGGCGGGCGCTGGTCTATGTCGCCGCCAAATGGGACCTGGAGGAAGAGCCTCAGTCCCGTCTGGCCGAGCTGAAGCGCCTGGCTGACGACAAGCTGCCGCAGCTGCGCGGTTCGCCCTTCGTGGCCCTGTCCTCGTTCAACGGACGGGGCGTCGAGCGTCTGATGCCCGCCGTGCTTCAGGCCTATGACACCTGGTCGGTGAAGGTGAAGACCCGCGACCTGAACGACTGGCTGTCGCTGGCGACCCAGAGGCACCCGCCGCCCGCCGTGGACGGCAAGCGCATCAAGCCGAAGTATGTGGCGCAGACCAAGGCGCGTCCTCCGACGTTCGTGCTGTTCGCCAGCCGCGCCTCGGCCATGCCGGACCACTACAAGCGCTATCTGATCAACTCGATCCGCGAGAGCTTCGACTTGCCGGGCACGCCGATCCGCCTGACGGTCAAGTCGGGCTCGGCCAACCCCTATGCCGACGGCGGGGCCAAGTCGGGGCCGGAGCGCTTCAAGGGCGACGCCAAGACCGCGCCGCGCCGCGTGCTGAAGGCCGAGAAGGAAGAGAAGCTGTCCAACCTGCCCGGCAAGGCGCTGGAGCAGAAGGCCAAGGCCAGCATCAAGCCCAAGGTGAAGCCTCTGGGCGGGCTGAAGGCCAGCGCGTCCAAGAAGTCGGGGACCAACGCCTTCGTCGGCAAGGGCGCGCGCGGCGGCGCCCGCCAGGTGTCGCGCTCGGGCCGCGTCCGCACGGGACAGAAGGGCGGCGCCAAGCGCTGATTCCCTGACGGGAACCTTTGCCCGGCTTTTGGCGTCAGTTGAGGCGCAGGAGGCGGATGAAGGGTCATGAAGCACGCGCGTATCGACTATGTCGCCCTGACGACGCCCGACCTGGTCGGACGGGCGCAGGGCGGCGACCCTGAGGCCTTCCGCGCCATCATGCAGCGGGCCAACCAGCGGCTGTTCCGCGTCGCCCGGGCGGTCCTGCACGATGAGAGCGAGGCCGAGGACGCGCTGCAGGACGCCTATGTGCGCGCCTTCCTGGGCATCGGCCGATTTCGCGGCGAAGCGGACATCGTCACCTGGCTGACCCGGATCGTGCTGAACGAGGCGCGCGGCCGCCTGCGCCGACGCCGCCCCTTCGCGGCGCTGGAGGCGGTGGAGACGGCGCAGACGACGACGGGCGAGATCATCCTGTTTCCCGGCGCGGCGTTCGACGCTGGGCCGGAGAGCGATGCGGCCCGAAGCCAGATCCGCAGCCTGATCGAACAGGCGGTGGACGACCTGCCGCCCGCCTTTCGCGCCGTCTTCATCATGCGCGACATCGAGGGGTGCTCGATCGAGGAGACGGCGGCGGGCCTGGGACTCAAGCCCGAGACGGTGAAGACCCGACTGCATCGCGCGCGTCGCCTGTTGCGTCAGGCGCTGGATGAGCGGGTGTCGGCCTGTTTGATCGGCGCCTTCCCGTTTCTGGGCGCCCGTTGCCGCCGAATGTCGGATCGAGTGCTGGCCCGGCTGGCGCACGTGCAGCCGGCGAAACCGGAAACGGGAACTTTATCCGGGGGCTGATGCTCCAATGTCCCGACGGCGGCGCATGGCCGCCGCGACAGAGGAGACCGAGCCATGTTCAAGAGTCTTTTCGTGGTTGGAGCCCTGGCGTTGGCGCCGTTATCGGCGGCTCAGGCCCAAAGCCATCCGCAGGCGTCGGCGCCCGCCGCCCAGCCCAGCGATCCCCAGATCGCGCACATCGCCTATACGGCGGGGCAGTTGGACATAGAGGCGGCGGATCAGGCGCTGGCCAAATCGACCAATGCCGAGGTCCGCGCCTTCGCAGAGACCATGAAGCGCGACCACGCGGCGGTGAACGAGCAGGCCATGGCCCTGGTGAAGAAGCTGAACGTGACGCCCGAGGCCAATGCGACCTCGACCGCCCTGACCGAGGCGGCGGCGCGCGAGCGGGAGAGGCTGGCGGGGCTGTCGGGCATGGCCTTCGACAAGGCCTATATCGACAATGAGGTCGCTTTTCACCGCACGGTCAATGAAGCCCTGCGCGGGACACTGATCCCCGGCGCGCGCAACGCTGAACTGAAGGCCTTGCTGGAACGCGGTCTGGCGCTGTTCCAGGAGCATCAGGCCCACGCCGAGCAGTTGGCCCGTCATGTCCGTTGATCAGGGGAAGGGCGAGCGCTCTCGGCGCGAGGTTCTGGCGTCGGCCGCAATCCTGACCCTCGCCGTAGCCTGGCCGGCTCGCGCCGCCGGGCGGCGACATGTCGTCGTGATCGACAAGATGGCCTTCGGAGCGCCGCCGTCGGGCGTGAAGGTCGGCGATACGATCACCTGGACCAACCGGGACATCGTTCGACATACGGCGACGGCGCGGAACGGGGCTTTCAACCTGGATCTTCCGCCGGGGGCTTCGGCGTCGGCGGTGATGAGCCGGGCCGGCGCCGTTCCCTACTACTGCCGCTATCACCCGGCGATGCGCGGCGAGATCAGCGTGGGGGTCTAGCCTGTTCCGGCTCGTCGCCCAGCACGAGTTTCAGCGCCAGGGCGACCACGATGACCCAGCGCAGTTCGTGCCAGTTCATGGCGATGCTTTCGCTGAGCATGGTGAAGGTGAAGGACACCATCATCGGCAGGGCCAGCCAGCCGCCGGGACTGGCGTAGGCGGCCCACAGGGACTGCGCCCAGATCTGCACCAGCCACAGGGCGAACAGGATCACGCCGCCCAGGCCCAGGGCGATGTAGATCTCGAGCCAGCCGCTGTGGGCGTTGGCCGGCAGGAAGTGGGCCTGATGCCCGATCCAGGCCTTGGGGCCGGTGAAGCTGGGGTCGTCCCATACGGCGCCGTAGCCGAAGCCGCGCCAGGGGTGGTCGGACATCTGCTCCATGATGCCGGACCAGATCTCGGTGCGCCCGGTCAGGGTGGCGTCCTTGCCCAGAAGCTCCAGCACCACGTCCGTCTCGGTCGCGATCAGCAGGCCTGCGCCGATGACGACCACGACCGCCAGCCAGGTGGCGATGATGGCGCGTAACGGGCCGGACTTCACCACGGCCACGAAGCCCATGGCGCTGAGCGACAGCAGCAGCACCAGCAAGGCGGTCTTCGAGGTCGACAGAATGACCAGGGCCATCGATACGACCGCCAGGCCGAACCAGAGCTTGCGCCGTTCGGGAACCATGATTCCGGCGGCCAGCAGGAAGATGGTGGTCTGGACCATGACATGGCCGAGGCCGTTCTTCTCGAGCCAGAGACCGCGCCAGGCGCCGGGGAAAATCTCCTGCATCCGGCCGAAGTCGGGCAGCAGCGCGCCGAGCAGGAAGGAAATGACGGCCAGGGCGCCGAGCGTTCCGGCCACGATTTCCGTCAAGGTCCGCCAACTCCACCGGGAAGCCAGGGCGACGCCGCCCAGGGTGGTGAACAGCAGGGCTGGAATCCGCCGCGCCGTCAGATCCGGCATGATCGACCAGAAATAGGTCGCCGCCGTCAGCAGCAGAAGGGCGATCAGCAGGGGAGAGCGCGCCATGCCCCGGACCGCGCGGTCGGGCCTCATGCAGACCAGCACGAGGGCCATCAGATAGGCGGGGTAGTAGAAGTTCCTGAGGAAGTCGGCCGACCGCGCGCCGTAGTTGGTCAGCGGGGCGCCCCAGAAACTGACATAGGTCAGGATCAGGCCGACCGAGGTCGCGAACGCCACGATGTCGGCCAGCGGCGCCGCGCGGATCAGGGGGGCGGCCCGAGAGGCGGCCGGAGAAACGGGCAGGGGCGCCCGGCTCCGCATCGCTGACGCCTGATCCCCCCCCTGCATGGCGGGTTAGACGAGGGCGTCCGCCGACAGGCCGTGCTTCCATTCCTTGAAGCTGACCGTCAGAGGCGGTGTGAAATCAGGGCGGGCCAGTTCGACGATCAGGGGACCGATCTCGGAAGGATGTGGCAGAACGCCGGGATCTTCACCCGGAAAGGCCTGGGCGCGCAACTGCGTCCGCATTCGGCCGGGATCGACGATGGAGACGCGCACCGGCGTGCTCTCGATCTCATCGGCCCAGCATTTGACCAGGGCCTCGGCGCCGGCCTTGGTCGCGGCGTACATGCCCCAGAAGGCGCGCGGCTGGCTGGCCACGCTGGTGGTCAGGTGGATGGCGCGACCGGCGTCAGAGGCGCGCAGCAGCGGCTCCAGCGAGCGGATCAGGCGGTAGACGCCGGTGAAGTTGATCTTCTCGACCTTGGCGAACTCGCGCGGCTCGGCGTGGGCGACCGGGGTCAGGCCCGACGGGCCCATGGTGGCGGCCGCTTGAACCCAGATGTCCAGCTTGCCGTAGCGCTGGAACAGGGCGCCGCCGAGGCGGTCGATGGCGCCGCCGTCCACCAGATCGAACGGGACCAGGCTGGCGTGCTGGCCCGTGGCGGCGAAGATTTCGTCGTCCAACTCTTCCAGGGCGCCTTGGGTGCGCGCGGCGGCGATGACGTGGGCGCCGGCCTTTGCCAGGGCCAGGGCGGCCTCGCGGCCGATGCCGCGCGAGGCGCCGACGACCAGGGCGACGCGGTTGGCGAGGGGGAGGGAAGCGTGTTCGGACATGGCCCGCTGATAGCGCGGCCGGGCGTTCGGCGAAAGGCTCAGTAGCCCGGCGCGGGCTGCCACAGGCTGAAGCTGACGCCCTGATCGTCGCTGACGACGGCGGACAGGCCCGACGGGCTTTCCGCCGGGACGGCGCAGCGACCGCCGAGTTCATTCACACGGGCGCAGGCGGCGTGGATGTCGTCCACGCGGAAGTAGAGGTTGGGAAAAGCCTTTTGCTCGCCCTTGGTGATGCCGAAGGCGGGATCGGAGTCGACCACATGGGCGTAGGTCGGGCTGGACGAGGCATCGTCGAAGCGCCAGCCGAACAGGCCCGCGTAGAAGGCGCGGGCCTTGTCGACGTCAGGGGTGTCGAGCGTGAAGTAGCCGAGCTGGATCATCCAGCCTTAAGCGGTCACCAGCAGAGAAAGTTGCTTCCCGCGCGGATCGCGGCCGCCTTCCTCGATCTCACGGTCCAGCAGGCGGGTCGGATAGTCGCCGGTGAAGTAGTGGTCGGTGTACTGCGGATTGGCGGCGTTGCGCGGTCCAGCGCCCAGGGCGTCGTACAGGCCGTCGATGGACAGGAAGCCGAGGGAATCGACCTCCAGCACGGCGCGCATCTCTTCCATGCTGTGGGTGGCGGCCATCAGCTGCGACCGTTCGGGCATGTCGATGCCGTAGAAGTCGGGATAGAGAATCTGCGGGCTGGCCGAGCGCAGGTGAACCTCCTTGGCGCCCGCCGCGCGCACAGCGCGGACCAGCTTCAGCGAGGTGGTGCCGCGCACGATGGAATCGTCGATCAGCACGACGCGCTTGCCTTCCAGGGCGGCGCGATTGGGGCTGTGCTTCATCCGCACGCCCTTCTGACGGGCGCCCTGGCTGGGCTGGATGAAGGTGCGGCCCAGATAGTGGCTGCGGATGATGCCCATTTCATAGGGCAGGCCGCTTTCCTGGGCGTAGCCGAGGGCGGCGGGAACGCCCGAGTCGGGCACAGGCACCACGACGTCGGCCTCGACCACGTGCTCGCGCGCCAGGCGGCGGCCCATCTCCTTGCGGACGTCGTAGACGGACAGGCCGTTCACGACCGAGTCGGGGCGGGCGAAGTAGACGTATTCGAACAGGCAGGGGCGGGCGGCCCGCGCGGCGAAGGGCTTGATCGAGGTCAGGCCTTCGTCGTCGATGACCACGACCTCGCCGTGCTCGACGTCGCGCACGAAGGTGGCGCCGATCAGGTCAAGCGCGCAGGTCTCGGACGCCAGCACCCAGGCCTCGCCGACCTTGCCCAGCACCAGGGGGCGGATGCCCAGCGGATCGCGCGCGCCGATCATCTTGAAACGGGTCTGGGCCACCAGGGCGTAGCCGCCCTCGATGCGGCTCAGGGCGTCGATGAAGCGGTCGACGATCTTGGCCTTACGGCTGCGGGCGATCAGGTGGAGGATGGCCTCGGAGTCCGAGGTCGATTGGAAGATCGCGCCTTCCTGCACAAGTTGCGCGTGCAGGTATTTGAAATTGGTCAGGTTGCCGTTGTGGGCGATGGCGATGCCGCCCTGGTCCAGATCGGCGAACATCGGCTGGATGTTGCGCAGGAAGCTGCCGCCGGCGGTGGAGTAGCGGGTGTGGCCGATGGCGGCCCGGCCCGGCAGCCGCTCGTTCAGCGCCGCGTTGCCGAAGGCCTCGCCGACCAGGCCCTGGTGCCGTTCCGTGTAGAAGCGCTCGTCGTGGACGCTGGCGATGCCGCAGGCTTCCTGGCCGCGATGCTGCAGGGCGTGCAGGCCAAGTGCGACGATGGAGGAGGCTTCGTTCTCGGGCGCGCCCCAGACGCCGCAGACGCCGCACTCCAGGCGCAGTTGATCGTCCTCCGGCTCACGCCAGTGCTCACGGTGAACGACGGGTTCGGCGATATGGTGGCGCATCGTCAGGCTCCGATGACCGGGAAAGGATAACTCAAAGGACGGCGCCGCGCACGTAGTCCGCGAATGCGTCGGGGGCAAGGCTCATTGGTCGGAAAACCCTTCGCGGACGGAAGAACCGACCACGGGAGTCAGGGCGTCGGCGCCCTTCCCAAGGGTCGGCAGTACGATCTGGATGGCCCGAGCGGCGCCTTCGCTGACCGGTGCGGTGGCGGCTTCGGACAGCCAGCGCGGCGGGTTGTCCTGCATGGCGCCCATGATGACCAAATGCACCGCCCCGATCAGGGCCAGGGCGCGGATCAGGCCGACCGCCAGGCCCAGCGTTTGGTCCAGCACGCCCAGCGCATGGCCGCGCGCGCCCTGCGAAATGGCCGAGCCGAGGAAACGCAGGCCGAAGTAGAGGATGACGAAGACCAGCCCCACGGCCAGCACCGAACCGGCCCAGTCCGGATCGACCAGATCGCGCCCGATCGGCGCCGTCCACGGCAGGGTGATCAGCGCCAGCAGCGCCGCCAGCAGGAAGCTGAACAGGGCCGTGATCTCGCGCATGCCGCCCCGGAACCATCCGGCGGCGCCCGAGGCCAGCAGGGCCAGGATCACGAAGACGTCGTAGCCGGTCACGCGCGCTGCGGCCTCAATGCGTTGGGGAACGCGCCTTAGTAGCGGTTCTGGGAGATTCGCTCGACCGCGTCGGTCAGGCGGGTGACGACGGTCAGGGCGACATCGCCCTTCTTCACCTTGCCATTGGCTTGTGGCGGCGCGAGGGCGCGCTCGAAGCCCAGCTTCTTGGCCTCGCGCAGACGGGCCTCGGCGCGGCCGACGGCGCGGACCTCGCCCGACAGGCCGATCTCGCCGAAGACGACGCAGCCCTGCGGCAGGGGCATGTCGAGCGCCGAGGAGATCAGGGCGGCGGCGGCGGCCAGATCGGCGGCGGGCTCGTTGATCCGCATCCCGCCCGCGACGTTCAGATAGACGTCCTTGTCGCCGAACCCCAGACCGCAGCGCGCCTCCAGCACCGCCAGCAGCATGGCGAGACGACCCGAGTCCCAGCCGACGACGGCGCGTCTTGGCGTGCCGTATGCAGAGGGCGCGACAAGAGCCTGAATTTCCACCAGAACAGGACGCGACCCCTCGATCCCGGCGAAGACGGCGGCGCCCGGCGCCCGGTCCTTGCCTTCGCCCAGGAACAGGGCGGAGGGGTTGGGCACTTCACGCAGGCCGGCGTCGCCCATCTCGAACACGCCGATCTCGTCAGTGGCGCCGAAACGGTTCTTGCCCGCGCGCAGGATGCGGAAGGGATAGCCGCGCTCGCCCTCGAAGCTGAGGACGGCGTCGACCATGTGTTCGACCACGCGCGGCCCGGCGATCTGGCCGTCCTTGGTGACGTGGCCGACCAGGACGATGGCCGGACCGCCGTTCTTGGCCAGCCGCACCAGTTCGGCGGCGCAGGCGCGCACCTGGGTGATGGAGCCCGGCCCGGCCTCGTGCGCGTCGCTCCACAGCGTCTGGATGGAGTCGATGATGACGATGTCGAACGGATCGCGCTTCAGCGTCGTCAGGATGTCGCGCAGGGCGGTGGCGGAGGCCAGCGCCACGTCCGCGTCGGCCACGCCCATGCGTTTGGCGCGGGCGCGGATCTGCTCGATCGCCTCTTCGCCCGAGATATAGGCGACCTTGGCGCCGTTGCGCGCCGCCTTGGCCGTGACCTCCAGCAGCAGGGTCGACTTGCCGACGCCGGGGTCGCCGCCCAGCAGGATGGCCGAGCCGGGCACCACGCCGCCGCCGCAGACGCGGTCGAACTCGGTCACGCCGGTGACGATGCGCGGGGGTTCAGGCGTGTCTGACTGAAGCGTCTCGAACTGCACCCCGCGTCCGCGCGCGGTCGAGGCGGGCTTCATGGCGCCCGGCGGGGCGGCCTTGGATTCCTCGACCAGGGCGTTCCACTCGCCGCAGGCCGAGCACTGCCCGGCCCATTTGGAATGAACCGCTCCGCAGGATTTGCAGACGAAGAGAAGAGAGTCGCGCGCCATGGCTCAGACCTAGCAGATCAGACAGGCGAGAGCAGGCGGGACGAAACAAGGTGCGTCCGAAATTGTCATAGTGAGGCTGCGGGGTTGCGTCAGCATCCACACAGCCGTCATTCTGACATGATAAGGCCGTGATCCGACTCAATCGCCCAGAAGGCTAACGAATGACCCTGGAAAATCCTCCCGCCGTCGACCCCTCGCTCGTCTCGCGGGTCAAATACATCCTGACCCGGCCGAAGTTCGAATGGCCGGTGATCGACGCCGAAAGCGCCAGCATCAAGGGGCTGTTCACCAGCTACGCCGTCATTCTGGCCGCCATTCCGGCGGTGGCGACCATTGTGGGCCAGATCGCCTTCGGTCATCGCGGCCTGGTCGGGCCGCTGCTGGGCGGGGCGCTCAGCTATGTGCTGAGCCTGGTCAGCGTCTATGTGCTGGGCCTGATCATCGACGCACTGGCGCCGACCTTCGGTGGGACCAAGAACCCGGTGAAGGCGATGCAGGTCGCCGTCTATTCCATGACCCCGATGTGGGTCGCGGGCGTGCTGAACATTATTCCGACGCTGGGTTGGCTGGCCGGGCTGATCGGCCTCTATGGCTTCTATCTGATGTATCTGGGCCTGCCGACGCTGATGAAGACCGCCGCCGACAAGGCGCTGGGCTACACCATCGTCGTGGTGGTCGCGGCCATCATCCTGAACGCCATCGTCTTCGCCATCGTCGGCGCGGTGATCGCCAGCTTCGTTATCGTCGGCGCAGGCGCGGCGGCGTTCGCCCTGAGCTAAGCCTCAAAGAGAAGGGCTGAGGCCGAGCGCCTCAGCCCTTTGTCTTTCAGCCCTTGTAGACGCGCGGCACGCGCGGCGTGATCGAGGTCAGCAACTCATAGCTGATGGTGCCCGCCGCCGCCGCCGCGTCGTCGATCAGGCGGTTGGCGCCGAAGATCTCCACCGGATCGCCCGCCTTGACGTCCAGGCCGGTCACATCGACCGCCAGCACGTCCATCGACACCCGGCCGATGATCGGCCGCATCTCGCCTGCGATGAAGACCTGTCCCTTGGGGCTGTAGGAGCGCAGCACGCCGTCGGCGTAGCCGGCGCCGACGGTCGCCACGCGCATCGGCCGCTCCGCCCTGTAGCCTTGCGAATAGCCGACGGTTTCGCCTGCGGGCACGTCGCGCACCTGCACCGCCTGGGCGATCAGACTGGCGACAGGCGCGATCTTCTCGTGCGGACGGCCTTCCGGCCCGCCGCCGTACAGGCAGATGCCCGGCCGCACCACGTCGAAGGCGAAGTCCGGCCCCAGGAAGCAGCCGCCCGAGTTGGCGAAGGAGCGCGTCACGCCCGGATAGCGTTGGACCGCCGCCGCATAGGCGTCGCGCTGAGCGCGGTTCAGCGGGTTGGACGGTTCGTCGGCGCAGGCCAGGTGGGTCATCACCAGTTCGAGGCCCTCGAACGGTTCGGGCGCGTCCTCGACGCGGAAGCCCAGCCGGTTCATGCCGGTATCGATCTGCAGTGCGCAGGCGCCGCCGCCCGCCGCCTGCCAGGTCTGAAGCTGGGTCGGGTGGTTGATGACGGGCCGCAGGTTCGAGGCCTTGAGCAAGGCGGCCCCGTCGCCGTGGCAACCGTCCAGAATATAGATGACCGGCTCGGACCCGATCGCCTCGCGCAGACGCACGCCCTCGGCCGCGCGAGCGACGAAGAAGGTGCGCGCGCCTTCGGCCATCAGACGCTTGGTCACGGCGGCGGCGCCGAGGCCGTAGCCGTCGGCCTTCACGACCGGATTGACCGGCGCGCCGCTGACGGCGCCCAGGGTGCGATAGTTGCGGGCGAGCGCGTCCAGATCGACGTTAAGGACGGCGGGAGCGAGGACGGGGGAGGTCATGGCGTCGGTTATAATCCGCAGCTCAGGCGGCGCCACCGCTTTGACGGCCTACTCAGGAATATCCGCATAGGCGCCGCCGTAGCGGCCGTCGTGGGCCAGGTTGCCGAAGCGGGTGGTGTTGGAATCGAACGCCAGCTTGACGATGCCGATGGGGCCGTGACGCTGCTTGCCGATGACCACTTCGGCCTGGTGCTGCAGGCGGTCCATGTCTTCCTGCCACTTCAGGTGTTCTTCGGTGCCTTCGCGCGGCTCGGCGCGGCCGAGGTAGTAGCTCTCGCGATAGACGAACATGACGCAGTCGGCGTCCTGCTCGATCGAGCCGGATTCCCGCAGGTCGGACAGTTGCGGCCGCTTGTCGTCGCGCTGCTCGACCTGACGCGACAGCTGCGACAGGGCGATGATGGGGACGTTCAGTTCCTTGGCCAGGGCCTTCAGGCCGCCGGTGATCTCGGAGACCTCCTGCACCCGGTTCTTCTGGCTGTTTTCACCGGTCGTCACGAGCTGCAGGTAGTCGACCACGATCAGGTCGAGGCCGTGTTCCATCCGCTTCAGCCTTCGTGCGCGCGCCGCCAGCTTGGAGATGGACAGGCCGCCGGTGGCGTCGATGTAGAGGGGGCTTTCGCCGATCTCGATAGCGGCGTCGCGGATCTTGCCGAAGTCCGAGGCGTCGATTTCGCCCTTGCGCAGCTTGTCCGAGGACACGCCCGACGCATCGGCCAGGATACGCATGGCCAGCTGTTCGGCGCTCATTTCCAGCGAATAGAAGGCGACGACGCCGCCGTCGACGGTCTTGCGCCCGCCGTCCGGCGTCGGCTCCCAGCGGTAGTTGCGCGCGACGTTGAAGGCGATGTTGGTCGCCAGCGCCGTCTTACCCATCGACGGACGGCCCGCGAGGATCAGAAGGTCGGAGGGGTGCAGGCCGCCCAGCTTCTGGTCCAGGTCGTCCAGACGGGTGGCCAGACCGGCCAGCTTGCCCTCGCGCTGATAGGCCTCGCCCGCCATCTCGACCGCGCCGGACAGGGCGTGGGAGAAGCTGACGAAGCCCGACGACGGCTTGCCCGTCTCGGCCAGGGAATAGAGCGTCTGCTCGGCCTGTTCGATCTGTTCGTCGGCGGGCGTCTCGGGGTTGGGCGCTTCCTTGATGATCTCGCCGCCGATGCGGATCAGGTCGCGGCGCAGGGCCAGGTCATAGACGACGCGGGCGTAGTCGGGGGCGTTGGCGGCGGGCGGCGCCCGGTCCACCAGATCGGCGAGGTAACGCAGGCCGCCGAACTCCTGAAACGCCGGATCCTGCTTGAATCGCTCCATCAGAATGGTCGGCTCGGCCAGCAGGCCCTGGCGGATGTGGTCCTCGACCGCATCGAACAGGCGCTGGTGGAAGGGTTCGTAGAAATGGCTGCCGCGCAGTCGGTCCGACAGGCGCTCGAACACGGCGTTGTCGAACATCAGCGAGCCCAGAAGGGCCTGCTCCGCCTCCAGATTGTGGGGCATGGACGACACCTGCACGGCGTCGTTGGCGTCAAAGGGCATCGGAGCGAAGGCGGCGTTCATCGTTGCCATGGTGAAACATCCGCGCGCGCTGCGTCAGGGGCGGACGCTCATAGGGGTGGACAAGTGGCCGTTGGGCCTGTGGATGCTCTGGGGAGGCCCGCCTCAGCCGCGGCAGGGATAGCGCTCGACCATCCAGTCGCGCACGGCCTGGGTCACGGTGATGCGGCGTCGCGCCTCGGGCATGGTCTCGAAGCGCGCCACCAGGGTCTCGGGCGTGATGCCGGTGCCGGAGGCGGGAATGCAGTGCGCCGGGGTGCGGCCGGCGGAGACGGCCGAGGCCTGCTCGGCCTTGACCGTGCTGACGGCGCCCGTGACTTCGCGGATCAGACGGCGCGTGTCAGGGCGCATCATGGCCACGGCGCGGTTGCGCGGGATGTTCTGGCCGATCGTCAGGAACTGCTGGACGGTCATCTCGGCCGACTGGGCCTGGGCCAGCGGCCCCGAGGCGAGCAGCGTCAGGGCGCCCAGCGGCGCGGCGAAAAGAGCATGAACGGAACGCGACATGGGGGACTAGATGCTCTCGTGAAGCCGGCTTCGCAAGGTCTGGCGGTTCAGGATCATGCGGGACACGGATGCGCCTCGGCCATCCATTCGCGCACCGCCTGGGTCACGGAGATGCCGCGCCGCTGGGGCGGGATGCTGCTGAAGCGGCCCAGAATCTCGCCGGTGTTCACGCTGACCTTGTCCGGCACGCAGGTGGCCGGGCGACGACCGGCGGCGCGAACAGCCGCCTGCTCGTCACGGATTGTCTTGAACGCCGCCTTCATCTCGTTCATCAGCCGGCGCGTGTCCGAGCGCAGAAGGGCGGTCGGATTGCGAGGTATGCCGTCGGCCGTGGTCAGGAACTCCTGAACCGTCATGGCCGCCGCTGCGCTGGGCAGGGCTGACAACGCCAGGACGACGGCGAACGTAGCGGCTTTCATGGCTTCCCTCTCGTCTGACGCCGAAGCCTAGCTTGCGGATGGCGATCGAATTATGACCGATGAACGCCGTCCCGTATTGAGTGTTCGTCGGGCGCGGCGGCGGCGACGCGCGCCGCGCCCGACGACAGGGACGCGCTTAATGGCTGGGAGGAAGCCCTCAAGCGCGCAGCGGACCTATCACCACTTCACCGCCAGTCGCCCATAAACGAACCGGCCGTTGAAACCGTAGGGCGAGAAGTTGGAGAAGGGGAAGGCTCCGGTCGTGTTGTTCTCCCGGAGGCTCTGGCGCGGATACTGGTCCAGGATGTTGTCCGCGCCGATCGAGACGGTGACCCGGTCATTGAAGCGGTAACGCGCCTCGACATCGGCCACCAGGGCGTCGCCCAGTTGCAGGTCTGTCGCTTCGGTCGCGCCGGCGGCCAGGACGTCGCCATAGCCGGTCAGGCGGAAGGTGCCGCCCAGACGCTGAGCCTCCCAATCCGTCTGGAAGACGACCTTCCATGGCGGCGTGCCTTCTTCAAAGCGCGTGACCGCCTGACGCCCGAACAGGGAGGTCGGCGTCGGCAGGATGCCGGTCTGCGTCATCGGCGTCTTGGTCACCTTGAAGTCGTTGACGTTGCCCGCGAGGGTGAAGTCCAGACGGTGACCGACTGCGGTTTCGGCGCGGTAACGGGCCACAACGTCCAGGCCGGTCGTCTCGGTATCGACCCCGTTGATGAAGAAGCGCGCCGCCGTGGCGCCATAGGGCGTCAGCAGGTCGAAGATAGTCTTGGCGTTGCTGCCTGCGGCGGCGTTGGCGTCGCCGGTCAGGGTCTCGGACAGGATGATCCGGTCGTCGATGTCGATGCGATAGGCGTCGGCCGTCAGCTCGAACGGGCCATTGCGCACGACGAAGCCCAGCGAATAGTTGACCGAGGTTTCGGCCTCGAGCGCCGTGCCGCCCAGCGCCAGACCCACGTCGCTGATCGACGGATAGGTGCCGGTCTCATAAGGGACGTTGTTGATGTAGAGGACGGCGGTCTGGGTATAATACTGCTGTTGCAGGCTGGGGGCGCGGAAGCCGGTCGAGACGGCGCCGCGGATGGCGAAGTGCGGGTTGAAGTCGTAGCGGCCCGCGATCTTGCCCGAGACGTTGTCGCCGAAGTCCGAATAGTTTTCGTAACGCAGAGCGCCCGACAGGGTCAGGTTCTCGATGACCTCGCCTTCCAGATCCAGATAGACGCCGACGTTGCTGCGATCTTCATCGACTTCGTTGTTGGGCGTGAAACCGGTGAAGCCGCGCGAGCCCCAGTTCAGCGTCGTGCCGCCGGCCGTCAGGATGGGGCCCCGGGCATAGGAGGCTTCTTCGCCCGCGCCGATCTTGTAGGTTTCGCGACGCGCTTCCAGACCGAAGGCGACGTTCAGCGGGCCGGCCCAGCCAAGATCGAACTGGCGCGAAGCGTCGGCGCCGAATACCAGCTGGCTGTATTCCAGCGAACCGGCGTCGAACGACGTCTGGCCGTCGATCCCATAGGTTGGGTTCATCGTATTTTCGGCGCCGAAGTCGATCTTGTTCGAGCCGTATCCCAGATTGACGTCGATATCCCAGCCGCCCGCCTGCCCACGGAGCCCGCCTGCGGCGGTCCAGTCGGTGGTGTCGGTCAGGATGTAGGGCAGATAGCCGTTCGGGTATTTGCGCCCTGAGCCGTAGTCCGGGTTCTGGGCGTTGTCCGTCGGGGTGCGATAGAAGGCGGCCGCCGAGGCGTCACGCTGCTGATAACCGGCCCAACCATAGGCCTCCCAGCCATTGCCCAGCGGCAGACCCGCGTTCAGATAGGCTGAGATATCCTCCACCTCGGCGTCGCCCTGTCCGCCGGTGATCCGCCCCAACGTCGGATTGATGTCGGAGCGGTTCGTGCTGTCGCGGTCGCGGTATTCCACCGAGGCGGTCAGGAAGCCGTCCTGGCCTAGGCCGAAGCCCTGCCAGGCAGAGACAGTGACGGTGTCGCCGTCGCGGATGTCGCCCTCGCGGCCATAGAAGCCGTTGAAGTCGGTGACATAGGAGCCGTAAGTCACGCTGGCGCCGCCGCCTTCGCGGGCTTCGCGCAGGCGCAGGTTGATGACCCCGGCGATGGCGTCAGACCCGTATTGGGCCGCGGCGCCGTCGCGCAGCACCTCGATCCGCTCGACGGCGGAGGAGGGGATGGCGTTGAGGTCGACCGCCGACGAGCCGCGACCGACCGAACCGTTCAGGTTGACCAGGGCGGTCTGGTGACGGCGCAGGCCGTTGACCAGGACCAGGGTCTGGTCCGGCCCCTGACCGCGCAGGGTGGCCGGGCGGATGGAGTCCGTGCCGTCGGTCGCCGACGGGCGGGGGAAGTTCAGGGCCGGAACCGTCGCCGCCAGCTGAGCCGCCAGTTCGGTCGTGCCGCGCTGTTCCAGCGCTTCGGCAGTGACGACATCGACAGGCGCGACCGTGTCGAGGCGGGTGCGGTTGGCGACGCGGGTGCCGGTGACGACGATGTCTTCCACCGAGGTGGCGCTGTCGGGCGCGCTCTGGGCCTGGGCGGCGCCGGCGATCAGAAGGGCGGCGCCGGACGCAGCAGCAAGAAGGGCAGGGCGACGTAACGAAACGATGGGCATGAGAGAGATCAGCTTTTCTGGTTGGACGCGGGGAATGCGCCGCATACTGAAAGCGCGACGGTTCAAGCCTGCGTCGGTAAGGCTAACGAGAAGTTTCCGAAGGGCCGAAATCAGTCACATTGGCGACGGGGAGCGGCCGACGAATGCGGCTCCCCGGTCGGGCTGGGCTGGACTAAAGGCATGGCGACTCCGGCGCGTCGATTGTGACGAGACGCGGCGATACTGCGGCGCGAAGACGGCGTCGGGTATCGAGATTACTTCGCTGGTTGCTTAGAAAAGCTAAGGGTCGGCAACGCTTCCGTCCTGTTGGAGGCGAGCGTTTGGGCGCAAGACAAAGGCTTTACTCACATTGGGGGCTGGTGCGATTTCCCCCGCCTCTGCGGGGAGGGAAATCGCTGACACTCAATATGAATTCAGCCAAGAAAAAAGGGGCGCTTCCTTGCGGAAGCGCCCCTCGATCATCTCGCCGAAGCGACAGGATCAGGCTTCGTCGCCGAAGCCTTCCTGTTGGCCGGCGCCGCCTTCCAGCAGCTCCTGAGCGGCCTGATCAGCAGCTTGACGCTCGTCGTCGAACTGGCTGCGGATCACGTCCTCGCCCTTGGCCTGACGCTCGGCTTCGTCGGCCGAACGGGCGATGTTGATCTTGACCGTGGCCGAGACCTCGGGGTGCAGGCGGACCAGCACCTCGTGGACGCCCAGCGTCTTGATCGCCGTGTTCAGGACGACCTGCGAACGCTCGACCTTGCCGCCTTCGGCGCGGACGGCCTCAGCGACGTCGCGACCGGCGACCGAACCGTACAGCTGGCCGGTTTCGCCGGCCTGACGGATCATGACGTAGCTCTGACCGTCGATCTTGTCGGCGATCTTCTGCGACTCGGCCTTGTTCTTCTCGTTGCGGGCCTCGATGGCGGCGCGCTCGATTTCGAAGGCCTTCAGGTTGGCTTCCGTGGCCCGACGCGCCTTGTCGCGCGGCAGGAGGAAGTTACGGGCGAAGCCGTCCTTGACGGTGACGACGTCGCCGATGGCGCCGAGGTTCTCGACGCGTTCCAGCAGAACGACCTTCATCTTACTTCACCACGTACGGCAGGAGGGCCAGGTAGCGGGCGCGCTTGATGGCCTTGGCCAGTTCGCGCTGCTTCTTGGCGGAAACGGCGGTGATGCGCGAAGGCACGATCTTGCCGCGTTCGGAGACGTAACGCTGCAGCAGCTTCACGTCCTTGTAGTCGATCTTCGGCGCGTTGGCGCCCGAGAACGGGCACACCTTGCGGCGACGATAGAAGGGGCGACGAGCCGGGCCGGAGCCGGCCGGAGCGCCCGGGATGGGGGCAGTCGTATCGGTCATGATCCGGTTCCTTATTCCGAAGCCGCGGCGTCGTCGCCGCGCGGGCCGCTGCGGTCACGCTCGCGTTCGCGGCGGGCCAGCAGGGGCGACAGCTCCAGGTCGAGTTCCTCGACGCGGATGGTCAGCCAGCGCAGCACGTCTTCGTTGATCGACAGCTGACGCTCGACTTCGGCCATGGCGGCCGGCGGGCAATCAACGGCCATCAGCGAATAGTGAGCCTTGCGGTTCTTCTTGACCCGGTAGGTCAGGTTGCGCAGACCCCAGTACTCGATCTTGGCGACGGAGCCGCCGTTTTCTTCGATCAGAGCCTTGATGGTGTCGTTCAGCGCTTCGGCCTGTTGCGCCGAGATATCCTGGCGCGTCATGACCGTGTGCTCGTAAAGAGCCATGCGGCATTCTCCCTTGGCGGACATCGGCGCGGGCGAACCGGGTAGTTCGTCCACGATGGCTCCTGACGCGGCGGACGGGAGTTTCCCGGCCCTTTGACGTTCCGCAGCAGGACCGAAGCCCTGGAAAGGGCGCGCCTATACGGGAAAAACCCCGGCAGGGCAAGGCGCGGCGGTCTTTGCGCCCGCGATTGGCAGGGGCGGCGAAGCGCGGCACGGTGCGCATCAAGCAACCGGAGCGCTCAGGATGACGCAAACGCCGACGCCGAGGAACCGCTGGTCGCTGATCGGACCGGGCATCGTGGTGGCCGCGACCGGCGTGGGCGCCGGGGATCTGGTCGCCACTCTGATCGCCGGATCGCGCTTCGGCTACGCCCTGCTGTGGGCCGCCGTGATCGGGACGGTGCTGAAGATCGCCCTGGCCGAGGCCGTGGGGCGGTGGACCCTGTCCAGCGAGCGGACGATGTTCGAGGGCTGGTCCAGTCTGGGCGGCGGCTGGCTGGACGGTCGGCTGAACTGGGCCGGGCTCTATTTCGGCGTCTATGTGGTGGTCTGGGGCTTCGTCTATGGCGCGGCGGCCATGACCTCGACGGCCCTGCCGCTGGCGGCGCTGTTCCCCGTGCTGGACCTGAAGGCCTGGGGAATGCTGAGCGGCGTCGCCGGGCTGATCTTCGTCTGGTTCGGCGGTTACGGCCTGTTCGAGAAGGTGATGACGGCCTGCGTCGGGGTGATGTTCGTCACCGTCGTCGGCCTGGCCGTGATCGTCACCCCGAACCTGCCGGAGTTGCTGACCGGCCTGTGGCCGAGCCTGCCGGAGGGTGCGGCCTTCTACACCCTGGGCCTGATCGGCGGGGTGGGAGGCACCATCACCATGGCGGCCTATGGCTACTGGCTGAACGCCAAGGGCTGGAAGGGGCCGGGCTGGATGGCGGTGATGCGGCTGGACAATCGAGTCGCCTATATCGTCACCGGGGTCTTCGTCGTCGCTATGCTGATCGTCGGGGCCGAACTGCTGTATAGTGCGGGCATCGCCCTGCAGGGCGGGGATCGCGGGCTGCTGGATCTGGACCAGGTGCTGCGCGAGCGGTTCGGGCGGCCGATCTCCATCCTGTTCCTGGTCGGCTTCTGGGCCACCAGCTTCTCAAGCCTGCTGGGCGTGTGGCAGGGCGTCAGCCTGATGTTCGCCGACTTCACCGCCCATGTGCGCGGGCGCTCCGACGATCCGAAGGCGCGCGGCGACAAGAGCCGGGCGTTCCGCGCCTACGCCCTGTGGCTGACCTTCCCGCCGATGCTGCTGCTGTTCATGGATCGGCCGTTCGGGCTGATTGTCGCATATGGGGTGTTGGGCAGCCTGTTCATGCCCTTCCTGGCGGGGACGCTTCTGTGGCTTCTGAACAGCGCCCGGACGCCGCAGAAATGGCGCAGCGGCTGGGTTTCCAACCTGATGCTGGGGGCGGCGGCCCTGCTGTTCGCCGTGCTGGCGGGCAAGGAGCTGCTGGGCCTGATCCCGTCGTAGGCGGCCTATTCCTCGCAGGAGTTTCACAAAAGCCCCGGCGAACCGTCGCATTGGGCCGTTAGGCCTCGCCCTCGACCATATCGGTTCGGGGAAACATCGTCATGAAGCTGTCCGTCGCTTGTCTGGCCGCATCCGTCCTGCTGGCCGCCGCGCCCTCCATGGCCCAGGTCGTCGCGCCGCCGGACCCCGATCCGCTGCCGCCACCGCTGCACGCGCCCAACGGCCGCTGGGCCGCCAAGGGCTGGGCCGACCGCATCGTGTTGAGCCCGGCCGCCGACGCTGCGCGCGGCGCCGCCGTGGCCTGGCGCACCGACACGCGCCAGACCGCCGCCGAGGCCCAGATCGCCGAGGAGATCGACGGCCCCCTGCTGGGCTTCGCCGCCCGGACCGTGGCCGGGACCACGGCGCCGATCGAGAACGAGAACGGCCGCGCCCTCTATCATCAGGCGCGCTTCGACGGGCTGAAGCCGGACACGCGCTATGTCTATCGCGTACGCGCCGCCGACGGCTGGAGCGAGTGGCTGCCGTTCCGCACGGCCAAGGCGGAGTTCGCGCCGTTCCGCTTCATCTATCTGGGGGACACCCAGAACGACATTCTCGAGGTCGCGTCGCGCGTGATCCGCTCGGCCTTCAAGGAGGCGGGACCGGCGGCCCTGGTCGTCCATGCGGGCGATCTGGTGGCCCAGCGCGAGGTTAAGGTTCACGACGACGAATGGGGCGAATGGACCGAGGCCGGCGGCCGCGCCTTCGCCATGACGCCGCAACTGCCCGCCAGCGGCAACCATGAATACGTCGACCACGTGCTGCCGAACGGCGTGGAATCGCGGGTTCTCGGCCCGCACTGGCCGCTGCAGTTCGCCCTGCCTGACAACGGCGCCGAGGGGGCCGAGGCGACCAGCTATTACGTGGACTATCAGGGCGTGCGTTTCATCGTTCTGGACGGCACGGCGGCCATCGACCTGGGGGCCGGGGAGAGCCAGACGCGCTGGCTGGACAAGGTGCTGGCCGAAAGCCCGGCGCGCTGGAACGTCGCCCTGTTCCACCAGCCGATCTACACCTGCGCCCGGCCTGAAGACACCGAGGAGCTGAAGGCCGCCTGGAAGCCGATCTTCGACGCCCGCAACATCGATCTGGTGCTGCAGGGGCATGACCATTGCTACGGCCGCGTCTCCAATCCCGCCGGGGCCGAGGCCTCGCGCGCTGACAGCGCGGCGGGCCGTCCGCAGGGACCGGTCTATGTTGTCTCGGTCACGGGGTCGAAGATGTACGGGCTGAACGACCGGGCGGACACGCAGCCGGTGCGCGCGGCCGAGAACACTGAGCTTTATCAGCTGATCGACGTCGAGGCGGATCGCCTGTCGTTCCGCGCCTTCACGGCGACGGGCGGGCTGTATGACGCCTTCACGCTGGAGCGGCAGGCCGATGGGACGAAGCGACTGGTCGAGGCGCAGGACACCCTGCTGGCCCTGCGTCGTTGCGACGGCGCGGCGGGCCCGGACGACCGCCCCTGCACGGCGGAAATCAAGGACTGAGGGCAAAGCCATCAAATTCCGCTCATCCCGACGGATGCCGGGATCCAGTGCTCTGGCTTCAAAGCTCTGCGGCTGACAGGACGGGCTTTGGACTGGTGCTCTCACTGGGTCCCCGCTTCCGCGGGGATGAGCGGAGGAGGGGTGAAACGGCGGCGTCCTTCTTGCCGTAGGGGAGGGATTCGCCTACCCCTCGCGGCTTGATTCAACGGATGACGGACGATCCCGGATGAGCCTCGCGCTTCTCTTTCCCGGTCAGGGCAGCCAGTCGGTCGGCATGGGCGTCGCCCTGTCTGACGCCTTCGCCAGCGCGCGCGACGTCTTCGCCGAGGTGGACGACGCCCTGAACCAGAAGCTGTTCGAGCTGATGCGCGAAGGGCCGGAAGATCAGCTGACCCTGACCGAGAACGCTCAGCCCGCCCTGATGGCCGTGTCGGTCGCCACGGCGCGGGTGCTGAAGGTCGAGTTCGGCGTCGATGTGACGCGCGCGGCCTTCGTCGCCGGTCACTCGCTGGGCGAATATTCGGCCCTGGCGGCGGCGGGCGCGATCAGCCTGTCGGACACCGCTCGCCTGCTGAAGCTGCGCGGCCAGGCCATGCAGCGCGCCGTGCCGGTGGGCAAGGGCGCGATGGCCTCGCTGATCGGCCCCAAGACCGACCTGGCCCTGGCCGAGGAAGCCGCCAAGGCCGGTTCGGCGGCGGGCGTCTGCGTCGTCGCCAATGACAACAACAAGGGCAACGTCGTCATCTCGGGCGACAAGGCGGCTGTGGACCTGGCCATTGAAAAGGCCAAGGAGCTGGGCGCGCGCGCCATTCCGCTGAACGTCTCGGCGCCGTTCCACTGTCCGCTGATGCAGCCCGCTGCCGATGAAATGGCCGCCGCTCTGGCTGACGCCAAGATCATCGCGCCCGTCGTGCCGGTGGTCGCCAACGTCACCGCCCGGCCGGAAACCGACGCCGAGGTCATCCGTCGCCTGCTGGTCGAGCAGGTGACGGGCCGCGTGCGCTGGCGCGAGAGCATGGAGTGGATGGCGTCTGAAGGCGGCGTGACCCGTTTCGTCGAGGTCGGCTCGGGCAAGGTGCTGACCGGCATGGCCAAGCGCATCGCCCTCGACGCCGAGGCTCTGGCGCTGAATACGGCTGAAGAGCTGGAAGCGTTCGCGAAAACCCTCTGAAGCCGCTCATCCCCGCGGAGGCGGGGACCTAGTTCTTTGGGAACGAGATGCGGCGCTTGAAGCTAAAGCCTAGGTCCCCGCCTCCGCGGGGATGAGCGGAGATTTCAATGTTCAATCTTTCGGGAAAGACCGCCCTTGTGACCGGCGCCACCGGCGGCATCGGCGGGGCCATTGCGCGTTCGTTGCACGCGCAAGGCGCGACCGTCGTTCTGTCCGGCACGCGCGAGGCCGTGCTGGCGGATCTGGCCAAGGAACTGGGCGAGCGCGCCTTCTTCGCCGCCGCGAACCTGTCGGACGCGGAATCGGTCGACGGTCTGGTCGCGCGTGCTGAAGAAGCCGCAGGCGCGCCGCTGGATATTCTGGTCGCCAACGCGGGCATCACCAAGGACGGCCTGCTGATGCGGATGAAGGACGAGGACTTCCAGTCCGTCATCCAGATCAACCTGGAAAGCTATTTCCGCCTGACCCGCGCGGCGGTGAAGGGGATGATGAAGCGCCGTTCGGGCCGCATCATCGGCATCACCTCGGTGGTCGGCGTCACGGGCAACCCCGGCCAGACCAACTATTCCGCCTCGAAGGCCGGGATGATCGGCTTCTCCAAGTCGCTGGCGCAGGAAGTCGGTTCGCGCGGGATCACGGTCAACTGCATCGCACCGGGCTTCATCGCCTCGCCGATGACCGACGTGCTGAACGACCAGCAGCGCGAGGCCATCCTGTCGAAGATTCCAGCCGGACGTCTGGGTGCCGGCGATGAAATCGCCTCGGCCGCCGTCTACCTGTCGTCGGATGAAGCGGCCTACGTCACCGGCCAGACGCTGCACGTCAACGGCGGCATGGCGATGATTTGATCGAAGCGTGAAGTGTCATCACGACGCGCAACAGACTATTTCCACTTCCGCACCCTGTGCTAAAGGGCACGGACGTCTTTCGGGGGTGAGTCTCATTGAGGCTTGATCCCGGCAGGCAGCCGTGACACGGCGAAGCAACCCAAGACCCGCCATCACGGCGATTTCAAACAGGCAAGAGAGACACTCATGTCCGACACCCTCGAACGCGTCCGCAAGATCGTGATCGACCACCTGGACGCCGATCCGGACAAGGTCACCGAGAAGGCCTCCTTCATCGACGACCTGGGCGCCGACTCGCTCGACAACGTCGAACTGGTCATGGCCTTCGAAGAAGAATTCGACGTCGAAATCCCGGATGACGCCGCCGAGCACATCCAGACCGTCGGCGACGCGGTGAAGTTCATCGACGAGAAGCTGGCCGCCTGATCCGGCTGCGATCCGTCGCACTTAACCAAGCTGATGGCCGCCGTGACGGGACCCTAGCGGGACCGTCCGGCGGCCATTAGTGTTTCTGGCTACGATTCTGACCAAGAAGGAGCGCGAACCATGCGCCGCGTCGTCATCACGGGCCTCGGCCTGGTCACTCCGCTGGGCACGGGCGTCGAGTACGTCTGGAAAGGCATTCTGGACGGCCGGTCGGGCATCCGTCCGATCACCGCCTTCGACACCGAAGGCTATGGCTGCACCATCGCGGGCGAGGTGCCCAGCGTCGACGGACGCGGCGGCGGCGAGGCCGGGCAACTGGGCGTCTTCGATCCCGATCAGGTGATGTCGGCCAAGGACCGCAAGCGCGTCGACGACTTCATCCTGTACGCCATCGCGGCGGCGGACGAGGCGCTGGCGGATGCGGACTGGAAGCCGGAATCGGAAGACGACAAATGCGCCACCGGCGTCATGGTCGGTTCGGGCATCGGCGGCCTCGGCCCCATCGCCGACACCGCCATCGTGCTGAAGGAACAGGGCGTCCGCCGGGTCAGCCCCTTCTTCATCCCCTCGGCCCTGATCAATCTGGCGTCGGGTCAGATTTCGATCCGCCACGGCCTGAAGGGGCCGAACCACTCGGTCGTCACCGCCTGCGCCACCGGCGCCCACGCCATCGGCGACGCGGCCCGCATGATCGCCCTGGGCGACGCCGAGGTCATGGTGGCGGGCGGCGCCGAAAGCTCGGTCGTGCCGATCGGCATCGCGGGCTTCCTGGCCTGCAAGGCTCTGTGCACCGCCTATAACGACACGCCGGAGAAGGCCTCGCGTCCCTATGATCGCGGCCATGCGGGCTTCGTCATGGGCGAGGGCGCGGGCGTCATGGTGCTGGAAGAATACGAACACGCCAAGGCGCGCGGCGCCAAGATCTACGCCGAGGTCGTCGGCTACGGCATGAGCGGCGACGCCTATCACATCACCGCCCCGTCGGAAGACGGCGACGGCGGCCTGCGGGCCATGAAGGCGGCGCTGAAGCGCGCCGGAATGCAGCCGTCGGACCTGGACTACGTCAACACCCACGGCACCTCGACCATGGCCGACTGGATCGAGCTGAAGGCGGTCGAGCGTCTGGTCGGCGACCACGCCGAGAATCTGGCCGTGTCGTCCACCAAGTCGATGACGGGCCACCTGCTGGGCGCCGCCGGGGCGATCGAGAGCATCTTCTCGGTCCTGGCCATCCGCGACCAGATGGCGCCGCCGACCATCAATCTGGACGACCCGGAGATGGAGACGCCGATCGACCTGATCCCGCACAAGGGCAAGGCCAAGAAGATCGACGTGGCGATGTCCAACAGCTTCGGCTTCGGCGGCACCAATGCGGCCGTGATCTTCAAGAAGGTCGACTGACTTGGCCAAGGCTCCGTCCCGCCGCACCCCCAAGGTTCGCATTCCCAAGTCGCGCGTTCCGAAAAAGGGAAGCGGGGGCGGGGCGGGGCGTTCCGGCCTCGGCGTCGGCCTGATCACCGCCGCCGGGACGTTGGGCCTGTTCCTTATCGCTGCGCTGGTGGCGTTCTGGGCGATCTACTGGGGACCGGGGCCGAAGGCGGCGGAAGGGGAGGCGACCATCGTCACCCTGCCGTCCGGGGCGGGCGTTCCGGCCATTGCGGCCAATCTGAAATCGGCGGGGGTGATCCGCTCCACCGATCTGTTCCGCGCGGCGATCAGCCTGACGGGCGCCGACCGCAAGATCCGCGCGGGCGAGTATGAGGTGCCGTCGGGCGCCTCTCTGGCGACGGTGGTGGGCCTGCTGGTCGACGGCAAGGCGGTGCGCCACTACGTGACCCTGCCCGAGGGCTGGTCCAGCGCCCAGGCGGTCGACATCCTGATGAAACAGCCGGTCCTGACCGGCGAGGTCGAGGTTCCGCCCGAGGGCAGCCTGTGGCCGGAAACATATGAGGTCACGCGCGGCGAGACCCGCGCCGCCGTCGTCGCCCGGATGCAGCGCGCCGCAAAGACCAAGATGGAGACCCTGTGGGCCGCCCGTTCGCCCGCCACGGTGGTCACGACGCCGGAAGAGGCGGTCATTCTGGCTTCCATCGTCGAAAAAGAGACGGGCATCGCCTCTGAACGGCCCGAAGTGGCGGCCGTCTTCACCAACCGCCTGCGTCTGGGGATGCGGCTGGAGAGCGACCCGACGATCGTCTACGGCGTGACCAAGGGGCGGCCGCTGGGGCGGGGCATCCTGCTGTCGGAGCTGCGTCGACCGACGCCGTGGAACACCTATCTGATCGACGGCCTGCCGCCGACGCCCATCGCCAATCCGGGCGAGGAGGCGCTGAAGGCCGTGCTGAACCCGCCGCGTTCGGAATACGTCTTCTTCGTCGCCGACGGCACAGGCGGCCACGTCTTCGCCCGCACCTATCAGGAGCATCTGCTGAACGTGGCGCGCTGGCGCGAGATCGAACGCCGCGAGGTCGGTCTGGCGGCGGGTGAGAGCGCGCCGGAGACCTCGCCGGCGCCGATGACGGACGAAGCCGCGCCGCCCCTCGCCATCCCGCCGGGCGCCAAGGTCATTCGCGTGCCGACGGAGGCCGGACGATGAGCAACTTGATTTCAGGCATGACCGGTTTCGGTCGGGCCGACGGGGCGCTGGACGGCTGGACCTGGACGGTCGAGACGCGGTCGGTCAACGGGCGCTCGCTGGAGACGCGTTTTCGGGGCCCGCATGGCTTCGACAATCTGGAGCGGCTGGCCAAGGCGGCGGCTCAGGCGCGGCTGAACCGGGGGCAGGTGACGCTGGGCCTTCAGGCCAAGCGCGCCGAAGGGATGGAGCCCGCGCCGCGCGTCAATGAGGCGGTGCTGACGACCTATCTGCGGCTGGCGAACCAGTTGGCGGAGGAGGGAGCGACCCCGCCCTCGGCCGACGGCCTTCTGGCCCTGCGTGGCGTGATCGAAGTGGCGGAAGACGATGAGGACGCCGAGGCTCGCGCCGCCCTTGAGGCCGCCATGGCCGCGACGGTCGAACAGGCGCTGGATGCGCTGAAGGCCTCGCGCCTGCGTGAAGGCGAGCAGCTGACGCCGGTGATCCACGACTTCGTCGGGACCATTGAGGCCCTGGTCGTGCGCGCGGAGCTTGAGGCGTCGGCGCAGGTCGAGGCCATCCGCGAGCGCTTCACTCGCCGCATCAGCGAACTGGCCCCCGATGCGCCCGGCCTGGACGAGCGCGTCTTCCTTGAAGCCGCCGCCTTGGCGACCAAGGCCGATGTGCGCGAGGAGCTGGATCGGCTGACGGCCCACGTCGCCTCGGCCCGCGCACTGTTGCAGCAACCCCCCGCCGGTCGAAAACTCGACTTCCTGATGCAGGAATTCATGCGCGAGGCGAACACCCTCTGCTCGAAATCCGCTACGACCGCGCTCACCGGAATCGGCCTGGAGTTGAAGGCCGTCATCGAGCAGCTTCGAGAACAAGTTCAGAATGTCGAATAACCGCACCCCCCGCCGTGGCGTCCTGCTGATCGTGGCCAGTCCGTCGGGGGCCGGAAAGACCTCGCTGTGCCGCCGCCTGATGGCCGACCACAAGGGGCTGGAGCTGTCCGTTTCCATGACCACCCGCGACATCCGTCCGGGCGAGGTGGACGGGCGCGACTACAACTTCGTCAGCCAGGAAGAATTCCAGCGCCTGATCGACGCCGACGCCTTTCTGGAATGGGCCGATGTGCACGGCAACCGCTACGGCAGCCCGGCGGCGCCGGTCGAGCGCGCGCTGGCCGAGGGCCGCGACGTCCTGTTCGACATCGACTGGCAGGGCGCTCGCGACGTGGCCGCCAAATGCCCCGGCGACGCCGTGCGGGTCTTCATCCTGCCGCCCAGCCTTGAGGAACTTCGTCGCCGTCTGGTGACGCGCTCTCAGGACGCCGAGGACGTGATCGAGCGCCGCGTCGCCAACGCCAAGGGCGAGATCGAGCACTGCGACGACTTCGACTATGTGCTGGTCAATGAGGACTTCGACCGATCCTACGCCGAGCTGGCCCACATCTATCACGCCGAGCGCAGCTGCCGTCGTCGCAATCTGTGGGTCGAGGGTTACAAGCAGGCGCTGCTGAAGGAAGTGGTCTGACGCCGATGAACGAGGACGAACACCGCCGCTGGCTGGCCCAGGCCGTCGATCTGGCGCTGGAGAACGTCAAGGCGGGCGGTCGGCCGTTCGGCGCGGTGCTGGTCAAGGACGGGGCGCTGGTCGCCAGCGGCGTCAACCGGATGCTGGCGACGAACGATCCCAGCTCCCACGCCGAGATGGAGGCCCTGCGTCAGGCTGGGCCGGCGCTGGGCGGCGTCGACCTGTCGGGGGCGGTCCTCTACGCCAGCGGCCACCCGTGCCCCATGTGCCTGGCGGCGGCGGTGATGACGCGGGTCAGCGCCGTCTACTACGCCTTCAGCAATGCGGACGCCGAGCCCTACGGCTTCTCCAGCGCGACGACCTATCAGGCCCTAGGCGTGACGTTGGACCCGCCGCCGCTGCCGCTGACGCAACTGGACGCGCCCGGTCGGACGGCGGCGGAGCTTTACGCCGCCTAGCGGAAGGTCACGCGCACGCCGGGCTTGACCCTGGAGGCCAGTTGCTCGGCGTCCCAGTTGGTCAGGCGCACGCAGCCGCTGGAAAAGGTCTTGCCGACCTTGGACGGGTCCGGCGTGCCGTGGATGCCGTAGGTGTCGCGCGACAGGTCGATCCATACCGAGCCGACCGGATTGTTGGGCCCCGGCGGCACGATGACCTTGCGGTCGCCCCGGTCATAGCTGACCCGATCCGGGTCGTAGGTGTAGTTGGGCTCGGGCGCGACGCCGACGACGCTCAGCTCGCCCGAGGGCGCCGGGCGGCCCGAACTGCCGATGGTGGCCGGGTAGAAGGCCAGCAGCTTGTCCGAGGCGTCATAGACCCGCACCGAACGCTCGGCCTTGTCCACGACGATATGGGCCACGTCGCCCGCCAGATCGGTCTGGGTCACGGCGGCCACCACGAGGGTCTGGCCCGCCTTGCCGAAGTCGACGCCGGGGTTGAGCGCCTGCAGGAGGCCCTCGGTCATGTGGAATTTCTCGGCCAGCATCTCCAGCGGCGTGGCGTAGCCGACGGTCTGGAGCCTGGCCATGTCGGTCAGATTGGCCGGCACCTGGCCGATGAAGGGGCCCGCCAGATCGGCGGCGGTGATCGTGTAGTCGGTCAGGACTCGGCCGTTGTCGCCGGCGGTCAGGCGGCGGAAGACCTCGGCGTCCAGCACCCCGTCCTGGGGCAGTCCGGCGGCCTTTTCGAAGGCGGCGATCGCCTGGCGCGTGTTGTCGCCGCCCAGACCATCGATCACGCCGGGCGAAAAATTAGCGCGATCCAGCAGGATCTGGGCGCGCGCCGTCGCCGCGTCGGGCCGTGCGGGCTGACCCTCGACGGGGGCGGGGGCGGATTCGAACACGGCGGCCTCGACCGCCTCGCGGGTCAGGGGCGAGGCGGTGGTTTCGGCGACCGGAGGCTGTTCGGGCCTCGGCGTCTCGGTCGGAGATCCGCAGGCCGTGAGGGCGGCCAGGACGAAGGGCAGGGTGGAGACGGCGAGGCGCGGTTTCGACATGAAAGCTCCGAAGGTTTCGGGGCTTGTCGAACGCTTCTAGGCGTTCCGCTGTTCCTGCGCGGCCTCGGTGCGGGCGGCGAAGAAGGGCTTCAGGCGGGCCAGGGCGTCCTCGATCTCGGGCGTCGAGACGGCGAAGCTGAAGCGGATGAAGCGGTTGCCGTTGACCGGGTCGAAGTCCACGCCCGGCGCCGTCGCCACGCCCGTCTCGCGCACCAGGGTCTCGCAGAAGGCCATGCTGTCGTTCGTCAGGTGGCCGATGTCGGCATAGATGTAGAAGGCGCCGTCCGGCGGCGCGATCGAGCGCAGGCCCATGGCGGGCAGGGCCTTCAGCATCAGCTCGCGGTTGGCGCGATAGACGTCGATGTTGGCTTCCAGCTCTTCTTCGCAGTCCATAGCGGCCAGCCCTGCGAACTGGCTGAGCGTCGGCGGCGTCAGGAACATGTTGCCCATGCGCGCGCGGGCCTGCTGGACCTCTTCTTCCGGCAGGATCAGCCAGCCCAGGCGCCAGCCCGCCATGCTCCAGTATTTGGAGAAGCTGTTCACGATCATGGCCTTGTCGTCGAACTGCAGCATGCAGGGCGTGTCGTGGCCGTAGGTGATGCCGTGATAGATCTCGTCCGAGATGATGCTGATGTTGCGCTCGCGGCAGACCTCGACGATGGCCTTCAGCTCGTCTTCGGCGATGACGGTGCCGGTCGGGTTGGCGGGGCTGGCGACGATGACGCCTTGCGGCGCCGGGTCGAGGTCGCGCAGGGCCTGGGCCGTCAGCTGGAAGCGCACGTCGGCGCCGCAGTCGATCTCCTGCGGGACGATGTGCAGGGCCTTCATCGTGTTGCGATAGGCGACATAGCCGGGCCGGGCGATGGCCACCCGGTCGCCGGGGGCGAAGCGCATGTTCAGCGCCACCACCAAGGCGGGCGAGGCGCCGGCGGTCATGATGACGCGCTCGGGGTCGATGACGACGCCGTAGCGGTCCTTGTACAGCTTGGCCACGCGGGCGCGCAGCAGGGGGCTTTCCCAGTAGCCGCCGGCCTCGGCGTCGATCACGCGGTGCGCCTCGGCGAGGGCGCGGCTGGGGGCGCCGGTGGAGGGCTGGCCGAACTCCATATGGATGACCGACTGGCCCTTGGCCTTCATCTCATGGGCGATGCGGCTGATGGCGATGGCGCGGAAGGGTTCGATTTCTACTGTCATGTCAAAGCGTCGGCCAATCTGAGGAAGCCCGCCACGTCGATGGTCTCGGCGCGGGCGTCGGGTTCGATTCCAGCGGCCTCGCACAGGGCGGCGCCGCCAAGTTGTTTCAGGCTGGAGCGCAGCATCTTGCGACGCTGGCCGAATGCGGCCGCCGTGACCCGTTCCAGCCGCTTCAGGCGGTCGGGGGCGGGGCGCTCGCTCAACGGTATCAGATGAACCACGGCCGACGCCACCTTGGGCGGCGGGGTGAAGGCGGCGGCGGGCAGGTGCATGACGATGCGCGCCTCGGCCACGGCCTGGGTGATGACGGCCAGGCGGCCATAGGCGTCCTCGCCCGGCTGGGCCACCACGCGCTCGGCGACCTCCTTCTGGAACATCAGGGTCAGGGCGCAGGGCGTCCACGGCCCCGTCAGCCACTTGATCAGCAGCGGCGTGCCGACGTTGTAGGGCAGGTTGGAGACCAGGTGCGTCGGCCCCTCGACCAGCTCGGCCTCCTTCACCCGCAGGGCGTCGCCCTCGATGATGCTGAGGCGGCCCGAGCCGTCGTCCAGTTCGGACAGCAGGGGGATGAAGCGGGGGTCCTTCTCGACCAGCACCACCTTGCCGGCGTCGCTTTCCAGCAGGGCGCGCGTCAGGCCGCCGGGGCCGGGACCGACCTCGATCACGGCGCGACCGTCGAACGGTCCGGCGTAGCGGACGATCTTCCGCGTGACGTTCAGGTCCAGCAGGAAATGCTGGCCGAAACTCTTCTTGGCTGCCAGGCCATGGGCGTCGAGCGTTTCACGCAGGGAGGGCAGGGTCATTCGCCCTTCTCCCCTCGGGGGAGAAGGTGGCTCGCGGAGCGAGGCGGATGAGGGGGCTGGGTCCGCATCTGCGCCGCACGAAGGCGGATCGCGCCCAACAGGACGTTAGGGTCGGACAGGAAGGCCTCATTGCCCGATCTCAGCACCATAAATCCCGCCTGCTCCAGTCTGGCGTCACGTTCGGCATCCTGTGCCTCATGAAGCTTATGGACGCCGCCGTCCAGTTCTACGACGAGTCGAATTTCCGTGCAGGCGAAGTCGCAGATCACGCCGCAGACAGGCGTCTGTCGGCGAAACTTGAGACTATCGAAGCGGCGGTCGCGGACAATCCGCCAAAATATTTCCTCGGCGCGGGTGAGAGCTCGCCGTTGTCGGCGGGCGCGCTTCGTCCTGTCCGGCGTTTGCCACATGGCCGGCCGCCCCCTCATCCGAGCGCCTTCGGCGCCCACCTTCTCCCCCGAGGGGAGAAGGCTATCGGTTGGCGCGGGCGGACGCCATCTCGGAAGCCAGGCGGACGGCGGCGATGAAGCTGTCGGCGCGGGCGACGCCCTTGCCGGCGATGTCGAAGCCGGTGCCGTGGTCGGGCGAGGTGCGGACGACGGGCAGGCCCAGGGTGGCGTTGACCCCGCCCCAGAAGTCCAGCGTCTTCACCGGGATCAGCGCCTGATCGTGATAGAGGCAGACCACGGCGTCGTAGCGCGCCCGTGCTTCCTCGTGGAACAGGGTGTCGGCGGGCAGGGGATCGGTGATGTTCAGCCCCTCGGCCCGCAGGGCCTCGGCGGCGGGGCGCAGCACCGTCACCTCCTGCAGGCCGATGGCGCCGCCTTCGCCTGCGTGCGGATTGAGGGCGGCCATAGCCAGGCGCGGGGAGGCGATGCCGAAGTCGCGCTTCATCGATTCGTGGACGACCCGGGCGACGCGGGCGACGCGCTCGCCCGTCACCAGTTCGGGCAACTGATCGATCGGCACATGGATGGTGACGAGGCAGGCGCGCAGGTCTTTCGCCGTCAGCATCATCACCGGGCCGCGCGTGCCGCTGAAGGGGATGTCGGCGGTCAGTTCGGCGATGAACTCGGTATGGCCCGGAAAGCGGAAGCCGGAGGCGTACATGGGCGCCTTGGCGATGGGCGCCGTCACCAGACCGCAGCCTTCGCCGGACAGCACCAGATCGACGCCGCGCTCGATCCAGTCGGCCACGGCGACGGCGTTGGCGGGTTCAGGCTGGCCCGCCGTCACGGGCGCGGGCGCCGGATGGTGCAGGACGGGGATGGCGCGGCCGAAGACGCCGGCGGCGTCGGCAGGGCTGAGGATCGCCTCGACCGGCTGGCCCTGCGCCTTCAGCACCTCGGCGTCGCCGACGACGACGAAGGGCACGACCGGCGCCAGCGGGCCGGGCGCGGAGCCCAGCACCGACCAGGCGCGCCCGATGATTTCCGGCCCTACCCCGGCAGGGTCGCCCATCGTGACGATGAGCGGCCGGTTCATCGTCATTGCTTGATTTCGATGAGGGCGTCGGCCCGCAGGTCGCGCAGATAGCGGCGGCCCAGCATGGCGTAGTTCTGGTTCTGCAGACGGGCCTCGACCTGTTGCGCCGAGGGGGCGTCAGGGCCGCCCAGGCGACGGTCGCAGACGGCCAGCAGGTGGACGCCCAGCGGGGTGCGGACCGCCGTGCTGATCGAACCGACTTCGGCCGAGCGGGCGACCTGCTGGAACTGCGGCAACAAATCCGCGACGTCGCTCTCGCCCAGGTCGGCGCCCAGCAGGCCCGGTTCGGACCGCGCGCGGGTCAGGATGTTGTCGCACGTCAACTGGCCGCGCAGGGCTTCGAGGCGCTGGGTCGCGGCTGCGACCTGGGCCTCGTCGGCGTTTTCCGGCAGTTCGACCATGACTTGCTTCATCTTGACCATGCTGGTCGAGGCGCCCGAACGCTTGTCGCGCATGTAGAGGATGTAGACGCCGCCATCGACCGGGATCGGGTTCGACAACTGGCCCGGCTCCAGCGTTTCCATGACCGACTGCAGGGCGGGCTGGACCGTGCCCTGGACCACCCAGCCGGCGTCGCCGCCGCGGGCGGCCGAGGGGGCGGCCGAGAACTGACGCGCCACGGCCATGAAGGGGGCGCCCTGGATCATCTGCTGGACCAGTTGCTGGGCGCCGCTCATGGCTTCCTGCATCCCGCCGACGCGAGCGGCCTCCAGGTAGATTTCACCGATCAGATACTGAGGCTTGGTCGCCGACTCGGTCATCTGGCGCATGGTCTGATCGACCTGGCTCTTGCCGACGCGGGCGCGGTCGCGGAAGCGGCCGCCGACCAGTTCGCGCCAGCCGATCTCGGTGCGCATCTGCTCGCGGAAGGCGGGAATGCTGATGCCGCCCTGTTCCAGGAAGTTGACGTAGTTGGCCGGCGTCGTGCCCGCCTGACGCGCCATGTCGGCGATTTCCTGATCGACTTCGTCGTCGCCGATCTTCAACTGCTCGAACTTGGCGAGTTCGGCGGCCTGCAGGTGCTGGTCGATCAGATCGTTCAGCGCCTGCTGCTGGATGGCGCCGATGTTCTCTTCGGTCGGCTGGACCTGGGTCATGGCCATCAGCACCAGCATCCGCTGGCGCAGGTCGAAGCCGGTGATGATGCGGTCGTTGACCGTGGCGATGATGCCGTCGGACAGGCGGAACTGCGGCGCGGGGGCCGTGCGCTGAGGGGCTTCCTCGGCGGCGGGGTTCAGGGCGCCGGCGGCCGGCGTCTGGGGCGCGGCCTGCGCAGGAGCGGGAGACGCCGGAGTCTGAGCCGAGGAAGGCTCCACGGCCGCCACGACCATAAGGGCGGCCAGGGCGGCTCCCGTAGAGTAACGCATCAAACCCATCGTCAGTCCTGATTCCCTAAAGCGGTCCCGAGCCTGTCGGCGGCGCTGGCCGCGCCACAGCGCCAGGGCGCATGTTCCCCTACGCCGCAATGCGCGTCATGCCTACCGCATATCATTGCGATCATAGCCTGAAGCCCCAAAAGTGGCGAGGTTAAGACGGATGTAAACACCTTCGGCCGGGCCCGTCGGCCGCACGCGGGTATTGTCGCGGCGCCAACCCAGCTCGATGCGGAAGCAGTCGTCGTCGAACAGCAGGCCGACCTCCGACCGGGTGATGATGTCCCGCTCCAAGTCGGCGATCCCGGTCACCGCCACGCCCCAGTTGCCGTAGACGAACTGATGACCGGACAGCTGGACGAACTCGTAGTTGCGGTTCTCGGGTCCGCCCAGCGGGTTGGAGCGATCGACGATGTAGCTGACGCTGGCCAGGTTGCGACGCCCCCAGCGGCCGTCGACCGTGGCCTCGGCGCGGCGGATCTCGCCGTTGCCGTCGACCGTGGCGTGGAACCAGCCGCGCATTCGGTCCGAGGGATTGAACGTGCCTTGCACCACCCAGTCCGACGTCCGGCTGGCCAGGCCCGAGGGGTCGTAGAGGCGGGTCGGATCATCCGGGATCGGCGTCAGATATTCGTCCTGATCGTCGGCGCGCATGCTGCGGCCGATGAAGAGGCTGGCCGAGCGCACATCGTCCCAGCGCAGGGTGGCGCGGGCGCCCGCCGTGAAGCGCAGGCCGCCTTCCAGCAGGTCGTAGCCGGGGAAGCGGTCCATGCGGAACAGCGACAGGTGGTCCAGTTCGGTGATCTGGCTGTCCTCGTTCGGAATGAGCGGGTCGAGGTCGGCCTTGTTGGAGATCGACAGCTGGGCCATCGGCTCCAGGATCAGGTCGGACGAGGCGCTGAGGCGGCGATACAGGGGATAGCTGACGTCGACCCCGGCGCTGGTCCGCGCGCGGGCGTGGGTTTGGTCCTCGACGCCCAGGGAGGGGGGCAGGTCGTCCACCGAATAGAAGTCGGCGCGCAGGTCCACGAACGGCTCCCAGCGCAGGCCGATCGGCGAGATCATCACCCGGCGCCATTCCACCTGGCCGGTGATGCGGCGGCTGTCGACGCCGGGCAGGCCGTCGGTCGGGCCGCCCGGAATCAGCTCCGGCGCCAGGGTCGGGAAGCCGACATAGGCGTCACGGGTCAGCGCCACGGCCGAGCCGCGCAGACGCAGGCGGCCGCCGAAGACGGGGTCTTCCGGCTCCCAGCGCGCCTCGATCAGGGGCGCCACCAGCGGCAGGGTGTTGTCGTCCTCGAACACCAGATAGCCGCTGGAATCGCGGAAGTCGGTGTCCGAATAGGACGGATCGAGCCGCAGGCTCTGCATGGCGAAGGCCGCGACCGACAGATAGGAGCGCTCGGTCTGGCGCTCGGCGTAGATCTGGCTGATCAGGCGGCGGCTGTCGCCGTAGTAGAGGCCGTTGTCCTGATAGGCGTCGCGCACGTCATAGCGGTCGAACAGGGTCTTGTCCGAGACGCGCTCGGCCGTGAAGCCCCAGCGCCACGGGCCGTCCGGATCGAACGCGCCGTGAGCCAGCAGATAGCTGCGCGTGGTCTTGTCGCCGAAGCGGACGTTGCTTTCCGCGCGGCCGTCGCCGTCCAGGTCGAAGTCGCCGAAGCTGCGGCCGTAGGTGGCCCCGCCGCGGGCCACGATGACGCCGTCGGTGAAACGCTTGCGCCATTGCAGGTTCAGCATGGGGGCGACCCGGGTGTTGAACTGCGGGCTGACCAGCACGTCTTCGGACGGCGAGATGACGTGCAGATAGGGAATCTCGAGCGAGACCCCCCGGCCGGACTGATAGTCGCCCCACGGCACCAGGAAGCCCGACGCCCGGTCCACCGTCGGGTCAGGATGCGAGAAGGCGGGCAGGTAGAAGATCGGCACCCCGCCCAGGCGGAACACCACGTCGCGATAGAGGATCGCGCGCAGCTCCTCGTTCTGCACCGCCTTGGAGGCCTGGATGGAGACGCTGGGCGTCTTGGCCGCGCCGTCCACGGTGCAGATGGGGCAGGGGGTGAAGATGACGTTGTTCAGCTCGCTGACCGTCTCGGAGCGGCGCACGGCGGTGGCGGCCATCAGGCTGGAGCCGTTCGACAGGCGCGTGGCCAGGTCGACGGCCACGCCCGCCTTGAGATCGGAATCGAGCTCGATCCGCTCGGCGTGGACGACCGAGCCGTCCGGCGCGGTCAGCTCCGCGTCGCCCGAGGCCGTGGCGATGCGGTTCTGCAGGTCATAGGTGACGTCCTGGGCGCGCAGGCTGTGGTCCTGGAAGCGGGCCATGACCCGATCCTCGGGCGAGCCCTGGGCCGAGACGACGTCGCCCTGGCGCTGGGCGGAATCCGCATCGACGAAGACGGCGTCGGGCGTCAGGCCGTCTGCGCCCGGCGTCTGCGGCGTCGCGGCCGTCGGCTGCGCCGAGGCGGAGGCGGGGGCTTCCTGGGCTTGGGCGGCCTGGGCGAACGCCGGCTGAGACAGGGGCGCGCCTATGACCAACGCCGCGCCGGTCAAAAGCCGAAGACGCAAGGCTCCCATACGGGGGAGACGGCGATTGGTCATGCGTTGTCCACTCATTGCCGGCCGGGCGGAAACGGCCCGATTAGCCGTCTTCGGTATAGATCAGCAAGGTAAAGGCGGCGAGAGCCGTCAATATCGGGGGCAACCAGGCGGCGATCACGGGCGGAACGACCTCGGCCGAACCCATGGCGGACGAGAACTGGTTCAGGAAGAAGAAGGCGAAGCCCAGCACCACGGCGGCCACGGTCATCCGCGCCAGATCGCCCAACCGCATCAGCCGCAGCGAGAAGGCCGCCGCGAGGATGGACATGGCGCCGAAGATCAGGGGCGTGGCCAGAAGCTGTTGCAGCCGCAACTGATAGGCGGTCGAGGCGAAGCCCGCATCCTCGATGCGGCGAATCTGGTTGGGCAGGGACCAGAAGGGCGTCGACTGCGGTCGGGCGAAGCGCTGGAAGGCTTCCTCGTCGGCCAGGTTGGACGGCAGGTCTAGGGTGGCGTAGCGCACCGCTCGCTGGCCCGTCTGAGCGCCCGCCGCATCGGTCAGCCGCCAGCGCCCAGCGTTGAGCGAAGCCGTCGCCGCGTCGATGCGCTCGGTGAAGACGCGCCGCCCCGAGGAGGTGGTGGTGTAGATGAAGAAGGTCGCGTCCAGCAGCCGCCCGCTGGCCTGTTCCTGCCGGGCGCCGCGAATGATCATCTGGCGGTTGGCGTCGCCCTCGCGCAGCCAGACCGCCTCGTTGGACGCGCCGCCGGGGACGGAGCCGGAGATGCGGGCGCGTTCGCGCTGCCACACCGCGTCGCCCGCCGCCGCCATCGGCCCCAGGACCGTGACCGTCAGCACGCCCAGGGCCACCGCCGCGCCCGCCGCCGGGAGGACGAAGCGCCAGGCCGAGACGCCCGCCGCCCGCATGGCGATCAGCTCGCTGCGCCGGTTCAGGCTGACGAAAGCCCCCAGGGTGCCGAACAGGAAGACGAAGGGCAGAAGCTGCACGATGACCGAGGGCGACTTGACCATCACCAGGCCCAGGATGCGCCCGCCCGACAGTTCGCCCGACGAGTTCAGCCCGCGCGACACCTCGACGAAGTCGATCAGCATGACCAGGGCGGCGATGACGGCCAGGGCCACGCCCAGCGACTTCATCTGCTGGATCAGCACATAGCGTTCGATGCGGCCGAGACGGAGCTTCATGCGAACCTCGCCTTCAGGCGTTCCAGCGGCGCCCAGGCGCGGCGACGGCGCGGCTTGAGCGCGCGGAACAGGATGCGCAGGGCCAGGGCGGTCGCCGCCAGCGGCACGACGTACTGCAGGATGTTCAGCGCGCCGTTCCAGGCGCTGCCCGCCACCAGGCCGTAGCCGATGACGCGCAGGATCAGAAAGGCCCCGGCGGCCCTGGCGATGCGTCCGGCGTAGCCGCTGCGGCTGAAGGCCCCGCCGAGGATGGCCGCCAGCGCAAAGGCCATGGCCGCGAGAGCATAGAGGGGCGAGGCCAGTCGGGAATGGCCCTCGGCCGCCAGTTCGCCGCGTGTTCCGGCGCTCTCCAGCAGGGCGGGGGTCGGGTCGAACAGGTCCGTCAGCCACAGGTCCGACGGCTTGAAGCGGATGCGCTCTGTGGTCTTGGCGTAGGGCGACAGGTCGAACACCTGCTGGTCGAACGACAGCTGGTTCAGCACCTCGCGCGAGGAATAGCGCTGCATCGATCCGTTCTGCATGGTCAGCACCGGCAGGCCGTCGACGCGGCCGAACCGGGCGGTGTCGGCGTCCCAGGTCGTGACCGTCTTGCCGTTGTCCAGGTAGACGAAGAGGTTCTTCATCAGACCGTTCTGCTCGATCTGCTGGACATAGACGGTCAGGCCGTCCGGGCCCTGGACGAAGCGGCCTTCCTCGACCAGCAGGGCGGCCAGGTCGGTGCGGATGGCGAAGGCCTGGCGACGCCCCTCGCGCTGGGCCCAGGGCTGGACGAAGACATTCATCAGCAGGGCGACGACCGTGACGATCAGGGCGATCTGCAGGGCGGGCCGGATCAGGGCCCAGCGGCTGACCCCGGCGGCGTAGGCGGCGGTCAGCTCCTGTTCGCGCTGCAGCCGCGTCAGGGCGATCAGGGCGCCGACGAACAGGCCGATGGGCAGGATGACGGCGATCAGCTGCGGCAGGGCCAGCAGGGTCAGCTTGACCATGACCCAGACGCTCTGGCCGCGCTCGACGATGACCTCCAGCTGATCCAGGCTCTGGCTCAGCAGGCCGATGCCGGCCAGCGCCGCGACCGCCGCCACGATGGGCAGGCCGATCTGGCGGAAAAGATACCTCTGAATCAGGGTCATGCGGCGGGTAAGGTCGTATAATCGGCTGCGAGCGTGTTGCAGCCCAGGGCGATGCGAGCCATGTAATACACATCCGGCCGCCCCGACGAAACCGTCGCCGCGACCATGGCAAATTCAAGCGTGGCCGGGGCAAGATTTCCGGCCTGGAGTCAGTTTAATGAAAATCGAATTCGTCGCTTCGCCCGGCGCCGCCGAGATTCTTGCCGTGCTGGCGCATGAAGGACGAGCCCTCGCCGGCGCCGGTTCGGCGCTGGATCAGGCCGCCTCGGGCGCCCTGGCCAAGGCGATGAAGAACAGCCGTTTCACCGGCGCCGCCAACAGCAGCCTGAACGTCGCGGCCCCGGCCGGGATCGACGCGAACGCCGTCCTGCTGGTCGGCGCGGGCGCGGCGGACAAGCTGGACGATCTGGCGGTCGAAACCGCCGCCGCCGCCGCCTATCAGGCGACCAAGCTGTCGGGCGCCGAAGTCCTGACCATCGATGTCTCGCACCTGTCGCCGGAGCTGGCCGCCCGCGCCGGTTTCGCCGTGCGCCTGGCCGCCTATCGCTTCGCCAAATACCTGACCAAGCAGAAGGCCGAGAAGATCCCGTCGGTGACGACGGTGCGCGTCGTGACCTCGGACGTGAAGGCCGCCGAGGCCGCCTTCGGCCCGCTGTCGGCCGTGGCCGACGCCGTCCTGTTCTCGCGCGATCTGGTGTCTGAGCCGGCCAACATCCTTTACCCGGCCGAGTTCGCGCGCCGCGTGAAGGAGCTGGAGGCCCTGGGCGCCAAGGTCGAGATCCTGGGCGAGGCCGAGATGGAGAAGCTGGGCATGGGCTCGCTGCTCGGCGTCGGCATGGGGTCGGTGCGTGAAAGTCAGCTGGCCGTCATCCAGTGGAACGGCGGCAAGGCGGGCGAGGCTCCTATCGCCTTCGTCGGCAAGGGCGTCTGCTTCGACACCGGCGGCATCAGCCTGAAGCCCGCCGACGGCATGGAAGAGATGAAGTGGGACATGGGCGGCGCCGCCGCCGTGGCGGGCCTGATGCACGCCTTGGCCGGCCGCAAGGCCAAGGTGAACGTCGTCGGCGTCCTGGGTCTGGTCGAGAACATGCCGGACGGCGCCGCCCAGCGTCCGGGCGACGTGGTCACCTCCATGTCGGGGCAGACCATCGAAGTGCTGAACACCGACGCCGAGGGCCGCCTCGTTCTGGCGGACGCGCTCTGGTACACGCAGGACCGTTTCAAGCCGAAGTTCATGATCGACCTGGCCACCCTGACGGGCGCCATCATCATCTCGCTGGGCCTGGAATATGCGGGCGTCTTCTCCAACAGCGACGAACTGGCCGCCAACATCGCCGACGCCGGTCCCAAGGTGGGCGAGAAGTCCTGGCGTATGCCCATCCCGGCCGAATACGACCGCCACATCGACAGCCCGATCGCCGATGTGAAGAACATGGGCAATGGCCGCGCCGGCGGCTCGATCACCGCCGCGCTGTTCCTGCAACGCTTCACCAACGGCGTGCCGTGGGCGCACATCGACATCGCCTCGACCGCCTGGGTCAAGGATTCCAAGAACCCGACCGTGCCGGACGGCGCCGTGGGCTATGGCGTGCGTCTGCTCGACCGCATGGTCGCCGACCACTACGAAGGCTGATCTCAGTTCAGGAAGGTAGGGCCGGGTGTCTGACGCCAAGCCGGAAATCTGGTTCTACCACCTGGAGCGGTCGACGCTGGATCAGGTGCTGCCGACCCTGCTGGAGCGCACGCTTCAGCGGGGCTGGCGCGCGCTGATCCGGGGCGCGACCTCGCATCGGCTCGACGATATCGACGAGCTGTTGTGGATCTATCGCGACGACAGTTTCCTGCCTCACGGACGAGCCGACGGCGACCACGCCGCGCGCCAGCCTGTGCTCCTGTCCGAATCGGGCGAGAATCTGAATGGCGCTCAGGCGCTGTTCATCGTCGATGATTCAGAGCTTGGGGCCATGCAGGAGTTCGCACGTTGCTTCATCATCTTCGACGGTCGGGACGAGCAGGCGCTGAACCATGCGCGCGGGCGCTGGCGGACGCTGAAGGCGGACGGCGCCGACCTGGCCTACTGGAAACAATCGGACGAGGGGCGCTGGGAAAAGGCGGCCTGATCCTGACGCTCGGCGCTCTGGCCGTGGCGGCCTGCGCCTCGCCTCCGCCGCGCTATCCCACGCAGCCGACCGCGCCCGCTGCGACGCCGCCGCCGCCTGTGTCCTCGACCGAGCGGCCCTATCTCTCTGAACCGGGCGTGGCGACTTCAGCCCGCTCCGGTTCGGACCGTTCCGCTGCGGCTGGGGCGAAGATGTGCAACGCCGATGAGTTTCAGTGGCTGGTTGGGAAACCCCGCAGCGAAATCCCCGTTCCGGTGGATGTGGTGAACCGGCGCGTTGCCTGCACGACCTGTCCCATCACTGAAGATTATTCGCCTTACCGTTTGAATATTTTCTATAATAGGCAGACGGGCCTGATCGAACAGGTCCGCTGCGGCTGATCGAAAGGACGCCGCCATGAAATCCATTCTGACCCTGAGCGCCGCTGCGGGCTTCCTCGCCCTGGCCGCCTGCGCCCCGACGCAGGGCGGCGGCGCGACGCCGACGCCGGGCGGCGAGGCCACGCCCGTCGCCTGCAAGGCCAGCGACTATCAGGACTATGTCGGTCGCAACCGCTCGACCATTCCGACCGCGCCGGAAGGCCGAATCTTCCGCGTCCTGTGCAGCAGTTGCGCGGCGACCATGGATTATCGGGATAACCGCGTGACCTTCACCTACGACGACAAGACGGAAGTCGTGACGCGCGTCAGCTGCGGGTAAGGTCCCTGGAATATCCGCTCATTCCGGCGGAACTTATCGCTCCAGGGCGTAGAGGGCGTCGGCGACGTCCTCTACCTTCTGGCGCACCACGGTTTCGGCGTCGCGCAGGCCGCGGTTGTAGAACAGGCGGCCGATGTCCTGGCCGATGAACTCGACCAGCATCTCCGCGGGCAGGCGGCCGACCTCGACCTCCATCTCGTCGCGCAGATAGGCCTGCAGGCGGGCGGCCGCCTCCTGCATCTCGTCCTTGGACAGCAGGGGCGGCGGCGCCTTGGCCATCACGCCACCTCCGCCAGGGCTTCTTCGGCGGCGATCCAGTCGGCTTCGGCCTGATCCAGATCGGTCTGGGCCTTGGCGCGGGCGCGGGTCAGACCTTCCAGCTTCTTGGGATCATTGACGGCCGCGTTGGCCAGGTCGTCGTCCAGGCGCGCCAGATCGGCGGTCAGCTGAGCCATCCGGTCCTCGGCCTTCTTCACCGCATGGCGGAGGGTGGACGGGGACGGTCCCTTCTTCTTGTCGGTCTTGGGCGCGGCGGCGGGCGCCGGGGCCTCGGCGGCGACCTCTTCATGCTTGACCTGGCTGGGCTTCATGCCGGCCTGTTTGGCACGGTCCAGGACGAATTTCTGATAGTCGTCCATGTCGCCCTCGAAGGGCTTCACCGAGCCGTCGGCGGCCAGCCACAGGCGGTCGGCCACCAGCTCCATCAGCGAGCGGTCGTGGGTAATCAGGATGACCGCGCCCGTATATTCGTTCAGCGCGTCCAGCAGGGCGCGGCGGCTGTCGATATCCAGGTGGTTGGTCGGTTCGTCCAGGATCAGGATGTGCGGCGCGTCCATCGCCACCAGGTTCAGCAGCAGGCGCGCGCGCTCGCCGCCCGACAGGGACGCGACGGTGGTCTCCTGCTTCTCGAACGGCAGGCCGAACTGGGCCAGACGGCTGCGGCGGCTGCTCTCCGAGGCGTCCGGCATGGCGCGGCGGATGATCTCCAGCGGCGTGTCGGTCGGGTCCATCGCCTCGATCTGGTGCTGGTGGAACCAGCCCACGCGCATCTTGCCGTCGCGGTGGAACTCGCCCGTCTCGATGGTCAGGGCCTTGGCGATCAGCTTGGCGAAGGTCGACTTGCCCGCCCCGTTGACGCCCAGCAGACCGATGCGGTCGTCCAGGTCCATCCGCAGGTTCAGGTTCTTCAGGATGGGCTTGCCCGGCTCATAGCCGACGTTGGCCTTCTCCAGCCGGATCAGCGGCGGGGGCAGGGGGCGTTCCGGCGAGGGCAGGGTAAAGGGGGCGACGCGCTCTTCCGGCGGCAATTCGATGCGCTGCATCTTCTCCAGCCGCTTGACGCGCGACTGGGCCTGGGTGGCCTTCGACGCCTTGGCCTTGAAGCGGTCGATGAACTTCTGCAGGTGGGCGCGCTCGGCGTCCTGCTTGGCCTGGGTCGACGCCATCAAGCGCAGTTTTTCGGCCCGCGTCTTTTCGAAGGTGTCGTAGTTGCCGGTGTAGAGGTCCAGCTTGCGGTTCGACAGCTGCAGGATGTGGGTGCAGACGCCGTTCAGCAGCTCGCGGTCGTGGCTGATGATCAGGGCCGTGTGCGGATAGCGCTTGAGCCGCTGCTCCAGCCACAGGGCGCCTTCCAGGTCGAGGTAGTTGGTCGGTTCGTCCAGAAGCAGCATGTCCGGCTCGGCGAACAGGGCGGCCGCCAGGGCCACGCGCATCCGCCACCCGCCCGAGAACTCGGCCATCGGGCGCAGGATGTCGTCATGACTGAAGCCCAGACCGGCCAGGATTTCGGACGCGCGGGCCGGGGCGCTGTCGGCGTCGATCTCGATCAGACGACCCCAGATCTCGCCCATCTCTTCCGGTTCGGCGGTTTCCAGCCGGGTCAGCAGGTCGTGGCGCTCGACGTCGGCTTCGAGAATGGTGTCCAGAACGCTGACCGGCGTGGCGGGGTGTTCCTGATCGACCGAGCCGATGCGGGCGGTCTTGGGCAGGGAGATTTCGTCGCCATTGGCGGCCAGTTCGCCCAGGATCAGCTTGAACAGGGTCGACTTGCCGATGCCGTTGCGGCCGACCAGGCCGACCTTGGACCCCGGCGGCAGGCTGACGGAGGCGTCGTCCAGGAACTCGCGGCCCCAGGCGTTGTAGGTCAGGTTTTTGATCTGCAGCATGGGAACCGGAAAGAAAAAGGCTTACGCGCGGGGATATTGGAAAGATGTGCGGCGCTCGCTATAAGCCGCCGACCCTCAAACTCCCAAACAAGAAGTCACTCCCATGACCGAACGCACGTTCTCGATCATCAAGCCGGACGCCACCCGCCGCAACCTGACGGGCGCCATCAACGCCGTCATCGAAGGCGCCGGCCTGCGTATCGTGGCTCAACGCCGCATCAAGCTGACCGAAGCCCAGGCCAAGAAATTCTACGAAGTGCACGCCGAGCGTCCCTTCTACGGCGAACTGGTCTCGCAGATGATCGCCGAGCCGGTCGTCGTGCAGGTGCTGGAAGGCGACAACGCCGTCGCCAAGTACCGCGAAGTCATGGGCGCCACCAACCCGAACGACGCCGCCGAAGGCACCATCCGCAAGCTGTTCGCCCTGTCGATCGGTGAGAACTCGGTCCACGGTTCGGACTCGCTGGACAACGCCAAGATCGAGATCGAGCAGTTCTTCACCGACGCTGACATCGTCGGCTGATCTTGAAGGGCCGCGCTCGTCGGCCCTTCGGGAAGCTTTTTGTAAGCCGCGGTCAAAAGGTTCCGCCTTTTCGACCCGCCGCGGCTTGTGACAATTCGGCCTGCTCCCGGAACCGGGGGCGGGCCGTTTCGTTTTTACGGTCACGCCGTCCCTCTCGAAGAAGAACAAGGATGACCGCCATGAAGACGATGCTGAAGCTTGCCCCGGTGCTCGGCCTGACGGCCCTGCTGGCCGCCTGCGGTACGACCACGGAACAACGCGCCGCCACGGGCGCCCTGGGCGGCGCGGTCGCCGGTCAGGCGATCGGCGGCAACACCGGCGCGACCGTCGCCGGCGGCGTCATAGGCGCTGTCGCAGGCGCCGCCACCACGCCCAGGAAGCCGCACGAGTAAGGCTTTCGCTGCACGGTAAAAAAAGGGCGTCGGCCGCGAAGCCGACGCCCTTTCCTTTTGTCCGTCGCCGGACGCGTCGCTTACCAGATGCGGGCGCGCTTCTCGGGGGCGATGAACTCCGCCTGATCCGGGGTGACGCCGAAGGCGGCGTACCAGGCGTCGATGTTGCGCGGCGGGGTGGCGGCGCGCGCCATGCCGGGCGAGTGCGGGTCGGTGGTCAGCTGCTCTTTCAGAGCCTCTTCACGCGACTTCTCGCGCCACACCTGGGCCCAGCCCAGGAAGACGCGCTGTTCGCCGGTCAGGCCGTCGATCACCGGGGCCGGTTGACCGTTCAGGCTGCGCTTATAGGCGTCCAGCGCCATCAGCAGCCCGCCCAGATCGGCGATGTTCTCGCCCATCGTCAGGTCGCCGTTGATGTGCATCCCCGGCACGGGCTCTTCGGCGGAGTAGATGGCGCCCAGGGTCTTGGCGCGCTCCTCGAAGCGGGCGGCGTCCTCCGGCGTCCACCAGTCGCGCAGTACGCCGTTGGCGTCGGTCTTGCGGCCCTGGTCGTCGAAGCCGTGGGTGATCTCGTGACCGATCACGGCGCCGATGCCGCCGTAGTTGACCGCCGGATCGGCGTTCGGGTCGAAGAAGGGCGCCTGCAGGATGGCGGCCGGGAAGACGATCTCGTTGCGCGGCGGGTTGTAGTAGGCGTTCACCGTCTGGGGCGTCATCCCCCACTCCAGCGGATCGACCGGCTGGCCGATCTTGCCGCGGTTCCAGGCCCAGTCGAAGGCGGCGGCGCGCTCGACGTTGCCGTAGAGGTCGTCGGCCTTCAGCTCCAGCCCGTCATAGTCGCGCCACTTCTCGGGATAGCCGATCTTCACCCCGAACTTGGACATCTTCAGCAGGGCCTGCTCGCGCGTGGCCTCGCTCATCCAGTCCAGAGCCTTCAGGCGCTCGGTCATGGCGGCGCTGAGGTTGGCGACCAACTGCTCCATCTGGGTCTTGGACGAGGCGGGGAAGTGCAGGCGGACGTATTCCTGGCCCAGCACCTCGCCCAGCTGGCCGTCGACCAGAACCACGCCGCGGTTCCAGCGCGGGCGGTTCTCGGGCTGGCCGCGCAGGGTCTTTCCGCGGAACTCGAAGCGCGAGTCGACGAAGGGGTCGGACAGATAGGGGCTGGCCTGATCGACGGTCTGGAAGGCCTGCCAGGCTTTCAGAGTCTCGATCGGGGCATCAGCGAACACCTGGGCGATGCCGGGGATGGCGGTGTTCTCCATCAGCACCAGCGTCGGCACGCCCTCGACCTTGGAGGCCTGAAGGAAGGCGGCCCAGTCGAAGCCCGGCGCAAAGGTCGACAGCTGCGCCGCCGGGGTCGGATTGTAGATCTTGTCGATCTGGCGACGCTCGACCGTGGTCCAGTGCTTCTCGGCCACCTTGGTCTCGAAGGCCAGGATGTCGGCGGCGGCCTGGGCCGGGTTGCTCCACCCGGCGGCGGTCAGGGCGCGCGCGACATAGGCGACATAGGCTTCGCGCTGCGTGGCGAAGTCGGGCTTCAGATAATAGTCGCGGTCCGGCAGGCCCAGACCGCCCTGGCCCAGATAGGCCGAGTTGACGTTGGGATCCTGCAGGTCCTCGAACACCGCCAGGCCGAACAGGGAGCCGCCGAAGCCTTCATGGCTGGCGCCCATCAGGCGGGCCATGTCGCTGTGGTTCGCCACGGCGCGGATGGCGGCCAGGTCGGCGGCCAGGGGCTGGGCGCCCAACTGGTTGACGCGGGCCTCGTCCATGAAGCTGGCGTACAGGGCGCCGACCTTCTGGGCGTTGGCGTTGGTCGGGTTGGCGGCGCTGGCCTCGATGATGGCGCGCAGTTGGGCCTGCGAATTCTCATACAGGACGTCGAACGGGCCGAAGCGGGCCTTGTCGGCCGGAATCTCGGTGTTCTTCAGATAGACGCCGTTGGCGTAGGCGTTGAAGTCGTCGCCTGGATTCACCGTCAGGTCGCGGCCGTCCAGATCAAAGCCCCAGGGCTTGATCTCGGGCGTGGTCGAGGCGGCCGCCGAAGCGTGGGCGTGTTGAGCCAAATTTGATTGAGCAAGGGTCGGCTGGGCCGAGAAGGTGAGGGCGACGGCCATGGCGGCGGCGCCCATCAGGCGAGTTTTCATCATCGGGTCTTTCCCAGTGGTGCAGACGTGCGCGATTGCGCCAGTGAGACGGCGCATTCGTGCTTGCCGGCAAACTGCGCCCGCCTGCGACGGCCTGTCGCATTAAAAATCGTTAAGGATTACGAGCGGCGGACGAAATCGGCGAGCGCCTGGGGATAAAGGCCGTGCTCCGCCGTCTTGACCCGTTCGGCCAGGATGTCCGGCGTGTCGCCGGGCTGGATCGGCACGCGCGCCTGGCCCAGGACAGGGCCTTCGTCGACGCCCTCGGTGACGATGTGGACGGTGCAGCCCGCCTCAAGGTCGCCGGCCTCGATGGCGCGGGCGTGGGTGTTCAGTCCCGGATAGAGCGGCAGCAGCGACGGGTGGATGTTCAGCATCCGGCCGGCCCATTTCCCGACCAGCCACGGGGTGAGCAGACGCATATAGCCCGCCAGGGCCACGACCTGGACGCCGCGTTCGGCCAGCAGGGCGTCGATGGCGCGCTCGTGCGCCTCGCGGTCCTTGCCGAAGGGCTTGTGTTCGACGGTCAGCGCCTCGACGCCCGCCGCCTCGGCCTTCGCCAGACCGCCCGCGCCTGCGATATTGGAGATGACGACCACGACCTCATATGGCGCGTCCGCGGTCTGGCCGGCCGCGATCAGGCTGGCCATGTTCGATCCGGTTCCCGAGATCAGGACGGCGACGCGGGTTTTGGCGACGGACATGGGCGGCTCACGCGTGAAAGAAGGCGCAACTGCCATGCGGCCCCGAAAGCGACTTAGCAAGAGGTAGGGCGTGGCGAAGGGGAGGGGCGCGTCGCTGCCGAACGATTGTCGCTGAACTGTCTCAAACTCCGTTGCTTCTTCGGAAACGGCGGCGTTAGCGTCGATGCGCCGGAGAGTCCGGCATCCAAGGGGGAGTACCTGAATGCGTCGTCTGTTGACCGCCGCCTGCGCCGCGGCTCTGTTGGCCGCGCCGGCCGTTTCCATGGCTCAGGAAGCCGCGTCCGGCGGTTCGGGGCCGGTCCGCTCGGCCGCCGATCGCCTGCGTAACGCCAACGCCGAGCAGATCGAGAAGAATTGGGCCCGCGCTGTCGCCGATGAATCGGAAGTCACCACCAGCCACTCGATCAACGCCCACGGCCGCACCCTGCGCTACAAGGCGACGGCGGGCACCCTGACGGTCCGCAACGACGCAGGGATGCCGACGGCCAGCCTCTTCTATGTGGCCTATACGTTGGACGGCCAGCCGGTGGGCCGCCGCCCGATCACCTATATGTTCAACGGCGGGCCGGGTTCGCCGACGGTGTGGCTGCACATGGGCGCCTTCGGCCCGATGCGGGTCCAGACCGACGCTCCGGTGGTCGAGCGTCCGGGGCCATTCAACCTCGCGCCCAACGACATGACCTTGCTGGACAAGACCGATCTGGTCTTCATCGACATGGTCGGCGCCGGTTATTCGCGTCCGCTGGGCGAGACGCCGGGCTCGGCCTTCTGGGGCGTGGATCAGGATGCGGACACCTTCGCCCGCGCCATCATGCGCTACACGACCAAGTTCGACCGCTGGTCCAGCCCGAAATACATCCTGGGCGAAAGCTACGGCACCCTGCGCGCCGGCGCCCTGGTGCATCAGCTGGAAGATCGCGGCATGTCGCTGAACGGCGTGGTCCTGCTGTCCTCGATCATGAACTACGGCGTGCGCCAGCCGGGCTATCCGCAGAACTTCGTCACCCTGCTGCCGACCTATGCGGCGACGGCCTGGTATCACAACAAGATCCCGAACAAGCCCAGCCTGGAAGAGCACGTCCAGCGCGCCCGTGAATTCGCCATCGGCCCCTATGCGGCGGCCCTGTCGAAGGGGCACCTGATCTCGGACGCCGAGCGCGCCCAGATCGCCCAGCAGATGAGCGCCCTGATCGGCATCTCGCCTGAGGTCCTGGATCAGGCCAATCTGCGCCTTGAGCTCAGCCCGTTCCGGAAGGAGCTGCTGCGCGACCGTCGTCAGACGATCGGCCGACTGGACATGCGCTATCTGGGCATTGACGCCAATGCGGTGGGCGGTTCGCCCGAGGAAGATCCCTCGAGCAGCGCCATCACCGGCGCCTATTTCAGCATCTTCCGCGACTACATCGCCACGACGCTGAACTATCGGACGGAGATGGACTATCGCCAGTCTGCTCGCGGCCTGCCGGGCTTCAACTGGGACTGGAACCACCGCCCGCCGGTCGGCGGCCCGCAGACGACGCCGAACACGGCGGTCGACCTGGCCACCGCCATTCGTCGCAATCCGCACCTGAAGGTGCTGGCGCTGAACGGCTATTACGACGCCGCCACGCCCTTCTTCGGCACGGAATACGACCTGGCCCAGATGATGCTGGAGCCGCACCTGCGCGGGAATCTGGAGTTCACCTACTATGAAGGCGGACACATGATGTACACGGCCCGCCCGGCGCTGGAGCAACTGCACGTCGATCTGTCGAAGTTCTACAATGAGACGGAAAACGGCGGCCTGCGCTGATCCCGGCGACCGTCTGAAATGAAGAAGGCCCCGGTCACGCGACCGGGGCCTTTTTTTGCGCTCCCGCTTTCTCCCGCTCACCCCGGCGGACGCCGGGGCCCAGTGAGAACGGTAAGCGCTGCATCCTGAGCCAAAGCACTGGATCCCGGCGTCCGCCGGGATGAGCGGGAATGAAGGGTATCATTCGACAAAAAAGCCCCCGGTCGCGTTGACCGGGGGCTTTTGTCTTGTCGGAAGGCGATGGCCTTACGCCGTCTGCAGTTGTCCGCAGACAAACGCCGTCTCGCCTGCGTTCAGCAGGGCGGCGAGCACCGGCTCGACGTTCTCGGGCGCGACGATCAGGATGAAGCCGACGCCGCAGTTGAAGGTGCGGCGCATCTCGTGGTCCGAAATCCCGCCCGTCTCGCCTAGCCACTGGAAGACGGCGGGCATGGGCCAGGCGTTCCAGTCGAAGCTGGCTTCAAGGCCCTCGGCGATGCAGCGCGGCGGATTCTCGATCAGGCCGCCGCCCGTGATGTGGGCCGCGCCCTTGATCAGGTCGGCCTTCATCAGCGGCAGGACCGGCTTCACATAGATGCGGGTCGGCTCCATCAGGGCCTGGGCCAGCGACTGGTCCTTGGCGAAGGGAGCGTCGTCGCCCCAGGCCAGGCCGGACTTCTCGACCACCTTGCGGATCAGGGAATAGCCGTTCGAGTGCGGACCCGAGGAGGCTAGGCCGATAATGATGTCGCCCGGCTTCTGTTGGTCCAGATAGGGCAGGACCTTGCCGCGCTCGACGGCGCCGACCGAGAAACCGGCCAGATCATAGTCGCCGCCCGAATACATGCCCGGCATTTCGGCCGTCTCGCCGCCGACCAGAGCGCTGCCCGACTGGCGGCAGCCCTCGGCGATGCCCGCGACGACGCGGCGCGCAGCGTCCACGTCCAGCTTGCCCGTGGCGTAGTAGTCCAGGAACATCAGCGGCTCGGCGCCCTGGGCCAGCAGGTCGTTGACGCACATGGCGACCAGGTCGACGCCCACGCCGTCATGACGGCCGGTTTCGATGGCGATCTTCAGCTTGGTGCCGACGCCGTCGGTGGTGGTGACGATCAGCGGATCTTCAAAACCGGCGGCCTTCAGGTCGAACAGGGCTCCGAAACCGCCCAGCGAAGCCTCGGCGCCGGGGCGGCGCGTGGACTTGGCCAGGGGCTTGATCGCGTCGACCAGCTGTTCTCCGGCGTCGATATCCACGCCTGCGTCGGCGTAGGTCAGGCCATTCTTCAGGGCCTCAGGGGTGTCGCTCATCGGTCACGGCTCGAAATCGGGGGCGAAAATTTGTCGCGGCGCTCTTGCCACGACGGCGTCGCGCGGGGCTATAGCATCGGAATGACGCCAATCACCACCAATGACGCGCTGATCGCCTTCTGCGAGCGTTTGGCCAAGGCCCCGTTCATCACCGTCGATACGGAATTCATGCGGGAAACCACCTACTGGCCCAGGCTGTGCCTGATTCAGGCGGCGGCTTCGCCTACGGACGCCGCCATCATCGACCCGATGGCCGAGGATCTGAATCTGGAGCCGTTCCTCGACATCCTGCGGGACGAATCGATTCTGAAGGTGTTCCACGCCGCCCGACAGGACGTGGAGATCTTCAACAAGCTGGGCGCCATGCCGCGCCCGCTGTTCGACACCCAGGTCGCCGCCATGGCCGCCGGTTTCGGCGATCAGGTCAGCTATGAGGCGCTGGTGCGCCAGATGCTGCGCCAGGAGCTGGACAAGGGCAGCCGCTTCACCGACTGGGCGCGTCGTCCGCTGTCGGAGGCGCAGCTGACCTATGCGCTGGGCGACGTGACGCATCTGTCGGCGCTGTATCCCAAGCTGCGCGACCGGCTGCAGAAGGAAGGCCGTCTGGACTGGGTCATGTCGGAAATGGGCGCGGTCACGGACCCGGCGCTCTACGACACCTCGCCCGAGAACGCCTGGAAGCGGCTGAAACCGAAGAAGTTCAACGCCAAGTATCTGGCCGCCTTCGTCGCCACCGCAGTCTGGCGCGAGCGCGCGGCCCAGGAACGCGACCAGCCGCGCGGCCGCATCCTGAAGGACGAGGCCATCGACGAGATCGCCGTCCAGGCGCCGACCGACCCGGACGCCTTCAACCGCCTGCGTTCGGTGCCGAAGGGCTTTGGCGGTTCGCGTCTGGGGCTGGAGCTGGCGGCCGAGCTGAAGCGCGTCCTGGCCGACCCGGAAGCCCATGCGCCCAAGCTGGAGCGGCCGTCGCACAATCAGCCGGCGCCGCCCTCGGTGGTCGAGCTGTTGAAGGTGCTGCTGAAGGCCAAGAGCGACAACGCGGGCGTGGCGGCCAAGCTGATCGCCACTGTCTCCGACCTGGAGAAGATCGCCCTGAACGACAACGCCGACGTTGAAGCCATGAAGGGCTGGCGCCGCCAGTTGTTCGGCGAGGACGCGCTGAAGCTCAAGAAGGGCGAGATCGCCCTGGTCCTGAACGGCGCCCGCGTCGAAGTGGTCGAGATCGAGGGCTAACTCACCCTCTCCCGGCGGGAGAGGGCTTGAGCGCACGAGAGCGCCAGCGATCGTTCTTGCGCGAAAGGGTGAGGGGCTTGCCCTGTCAGTCGGCGTAAGCCGTCGCACCATGGCCTTGCGGCCGACTTCACCCGTGAACCCTCACCCTTTCGCCTTAGCCAATCGCCTCCGGCTCTTGGAGGCTCAAGCCCTCTCCCATTGGGAGAGGGTTTTTATATTTTCAGCGCCAGGTCCATCGCTTCGGCCAGGGCCTTGGCGCGGCGTTTGGTCTGTTCGCCGAGCAGCATGTCGGCGTAGCCGTTGGCGGCCGTGACGCGCAGCGCGCCCTTCTCGACCGTGGCCGTGGCGTTCGCCAGCAACTGCGGCGAGCGGCCGGACAGGTCGCAGGCCAGCCGCATGGCTAGGCCCAGGGCGCGGGCGCGCTTCTGGCCCTTGTCCGAAAGCAGGCGGTTGACCGTATCCGGCGCGGGCGTGCGCGCCTCGCCGCCATAGCGGGCGTTCATCGCCACGGCCATGAAGGCGCGTTCGGCGTGGGTCTGGCCCGGAATGGGCGACCACAGCACCTGATCGAACACCAGGTTGATGCGGTGGTCCGGATGCAGCCGCGCCCCCAGGTCCGCCAGCCGGCAGACCGAGGATGTCAGCAGGGCGTCGCGTTCCTCGCCGAACACTTCCGGCAGGGCGGAGGCGACCGACTGCAGCCAGCCGTCCAGGGCGCGGGGCAGGGCCGGGTCCACCCCTTGTCGGCCGCCCCAGGCCGAACAGCCGGCCAGCAGGGGATCGACCGCCCGCATGGCGGGCTCCATGCCATGATACAGCAGCCCCTCGCGCACGCCCCAGGCCGAGAAGACGACTGAGCTCAGCTTCAGGCGATCGATCAGCCCCTCCAGCACCAGGGCGGCGTAGGGCAGAGTCTCGGCCCGGCGCTTGGATACGCCCGGCAGCTTCTCCAGGGAGACGCGTGACTGGCGCGCGATCAGACGGGCCATGTCGCGGGCGTCGGCGGCGCTCATGGCGTACTGATGGACGATGCGGATCGGATGATCGGCCATCGCCATGTGCATCTGGGCCAGGCTGCGCCAGGCGCCGCCGACGGCGTAGAGCGTCGAGGTCGCATAGGCGTCCTCGACCGGCCCCAGCCGCTTGGCGATGCGGGCGCGCAGGCGATCCGCGTCGAAGCCCTTGGCGTCCAGCAGGGTGAAGGGGCCGAGCGCCAGGGTCACGCCCTTGCCGCGGGGCCCGTCGCCGATCCGGGTCAGCTCCAGACTGGCGCCGCCCATGTCGGCGGCCACGCCGCGCGCGCCGGGATCGCCCGCCAGCACGCCCAGCGCCGAATATTTCGCCTCCTCCTCGCCGCTGAGCACGCGGATGCGCAGGCCCGTCTCGGCGGCCACGCGCTCGCAGAACAGGGGGCCGTCCTCGGCCTCGCGCACGGCGGCTGTGGCGGCGACCAGCACCTGGTCCGGCTGGACGCCCTCGATCACGGCGGCGAAGCGGCGCAGGGCTGTCATGGCCATGACTACGCCCGGTTCGGACAGGCGCCGGGTGGCGGCCAGGTCACGCCCCAGACCCGCCAGCACCTTTTCGTTGAACATGGTCCAGACCGCCCGGCCTTCGAGCCGATACAGCACCAGGCGCACCGAGTTGGAGCCGATATCGATGACGGCGATCTGTTTCGACTCGTATTCGCGCTCGGGGCTCATCAGCGGCGCTTCCGCGGCTTGAGGCCAGGGTAGGACAAGGCTCCGGGCAGGGTCTTCACCTTGCGGCCGCGCCCCGACAGGCTGGGGTTGGTCATGAAATACTTGTGCGCCGAGAAGGGCCGTTCGGAGCCGCTGGGCATCACACGGCGGTAGGAGCCGTCGGAGGCCAGGACCCAGCTCTGGGCGTCGTCCTTCAGATTGGCGACCATGATCTGGTCCAGCACCTGATCGTGGACGGTGGCGTTCAGGATCGGCGTCATCACCTCGACCCGGCGGTCCAGGTTGCGCGGCATCCAGTCGGCCGAGGAGATGTAGACCCGCGCCCGGTTGCTGGGCAGGTCGTGGCCGTTGGCGAAGGCGACGATGCGGCTGTGCTCCAGGAAGCGGCCGACGATCGACTTGACCCGGATGTTTTCCGACAGGCCCGGCACGCCGGGGCGCAGGCAGCAGATACCCCGGATGACCAGTTCGATGCGCACGCCCCATTGGCTGGCGCGATAGAGGGCGTCGATGATCTCCGGATCGACCAGGGCGTTCATCTTGGCCCAGATGGCGGCGGGCTTGCCCTTGGCGGCGGCCGACATCTCCTTGCCGATCATCTCGATCAGGCTGGTCTTCATGTTCAGCGGCGAGACGACCAAGGCCTCCAGTTCGTCGGGCGCCGCATAGCCGGTGATGTAGTTGAACACCCGGGTCGCATCCCGGCCCAGCGCCGGGTCGCAGGTGAACAGGCTCAGGTCCGTGTAGATCTTGGCCGTGACCGGATGATAGTTGCCGGTGCCGAAGTGGCAGTAGGTGCGAAGGCTGTCGCCCTCGCGCCGGACGACGACGCTCATCTTGGCGTGGGTCTTGTACTCCACGAAACCGAAGACGACGTGGACGCCCGCCCGCTCCATCTGGCGCGCCCAGCGCAGGTTGGCCTCCTCGTCGAAGCGCGCCTTCAGCTCCACCAGGGCGGTGACGTTCTTGCCGTTCTCGGCCGCCTCGATCAGGGCGGCGACGATGGGGCTGTCCTTGGAGGTGCGATACAGGGTCTGCTTGATGGCGATGACGTTGGGGTCGCGCGCCGCCTGACGCAGGAACTGGACCACCACGTCGAAGCTCTCGAACGGGTGGTGGATCAGCATGTCCTTTTCGCGCACCGCCGCGAAGATGTCGCCGCCGTTGTCGCGCACCCGCTCGGGGTAGCGCGGCTCATAGCCTTTGAACTTCAGGTCGGGATGGCCGCCGGGGATCAGTTCCGACAGTTGGGCCAGCCCCAGCATCCCGTCGACCAGCACCACGTCCTGCGGCTGGGCGTGAAGCTGGGCGATGATGAAGTCGCGCAGGTCGTCAGGCATGTCCGCTTGAATCTTGATGCGCACGACCGAGCCCATGCGGCGCTGCTTCAGCGCCTCCTCGAACTCCATGACCAGATCTTCGGCCTCTTCCTCGATCTCGATGTCGGAATCGCGGATCAGGCGGAACAGACCCTTTTCCAGGATTTCGCAGCCCGGAAACATGTGGTCGATGAACAGCAGCAGCAGGTTTTCCAGCGAGACATAGCGCGTGCGCCCCGGCGTTGAACGTCCGTCCGTCGCCAGCGCCCAGAAGCGCCGCACCTGCGTCGGCACCGGCACCAGGGCGTAGAGGACGCGGTTGTCGCTGTTGCGCCGCAGCTTCAGCGCCAGCGAGAAGCCGAGGTTGGGCAGGAAGGGGAAGGGATGCGCCGGGTCGATGGCCATCGGCGTCAAGACGGCGAACAACTGGTTCAGGAACTCAGGCTCCAGCCGCTCGCGCTCGGTCTTGGTGATGCGGACGCGCTCGACGATCTCGATGCCGGCGGCGGCCATCTCCTTGCGCAGGACGCGCCACTGACGCTGCTGTTCGGCCATCAGGCCGCCCGCCGCCGCATTGACCTGTTCCAGTTGCTCGGCCGGGGTCAGGCCGTCGGGCGAGACGACGCGGACGCGCTCGCGCACCTGGCCCTTCAGGCCGGCCACGCGGGTCATAAAGAACTCGTCCAGGTTGTTGGCCGAGATGGACAGGAAACGCACCCGCTCCAGCAGGGGGTGGCCCTCGTTCGCCGCCTCTTCCAGCACCCGGCCGTTGAAGGCCAGCCACGACAGCTCGCGGTTGATGAACCGCTCGGGCGAGGCCATCAGCGCCTCCGACAGCTCCAGCTGCGGGGCGCGAGAGGAGGGGACTTCCTCGCCGGTGGTGTCGACGGCGATGGGCGCGATATCGGTCATGATTCCGTTGTCGCGCGCGCCTGTGACGGCTGCAACCGCGATTGTGTCGCGGCAGGCGGGACTTAACTACTCCGCGGGGATGAGCGGGTGGTCAGGGTTCCCCGTCCAGCACTTGCCGCGCCAGCACGCGCGTCACGGGGCGGTGCAGGGCGTCCAGGCGGTCGACCACGGCCTCGGCGGCTTCGGCCGAGCGGTCGATGCGGCGGACCAGATAGTCGATCAGTTCGTCGGCCGGGGTGATGTTCCGGCTGGCGAAGGCGCGGCGCAGCATGGCGGCGAAGACCACATCGTCGGGCGCCTCGATCCCCACGGTGCGGATGGCGTTCAGCCGCGAACGCAGGTCCGGCAGATCGGCGGCCCACGAGGCGGGCGGATCGCGGGACACCAGCAGCAGGGCGCCGCCGCCTGACTGGGTCAGGTTGATCAGGTGGAACAGGCTCTCGTCATCGGCGTCCTGGGCCCGGTCCAGCAGGACGGTACGGCCCTCAAGCTCCAACGGATCGATCAGGGCGGCCTCGGCGCCGTGCAGCGCGATGGCGCCGGTGCGTTCCACCCAGGCGGCGGCCAGATGGCTCTTGCCGCAACCGGCCGGGCCGAACAGGGCCAGGACGGCGCCGGGCGCTTCGGGCCAAGCGGCCAGGGCGGCCACGCCCGCGGCGTTCGCCTCAGAGATCGCCAGGTCCGAGGCGCGCTGCGGCGTCTCCTGCTGCAGCGGCAGGCGCAGTTGGCGGATTTCGGCGGCCGAGGCGTTCATGATGACCGGACCCTAGCCGGGCGGGGACGCGGGCGTCTCTGTTGATAGGGCGGGATCACGGGGACAACCTGCGCGCCGCTGTGGATGGCGTATCGCGGGCGTTTCATCCGCGCGATCAGGCCTCAGCCTTGACTTTCGGGGGCGATGATGGGCCTTTCCCCGCTCCTAATTCACGCTGTTCGACAGCCGTTTTCAGACGAAATCCGATCATGCACGCCTATCGCACCCACACCTGCGGCGCCCTCCGTTCGACGGATGCCGGCGCGAATGTTCGTCTGTCGGGCTGGATTCACCGCAAGCGCGACCACGGCGGCCTGCTGTTCGTCGACCTGCGCGATCACTACGGCCTGACCCAGCTGGTCCTGCACCCCGAAACGCCGGGCTTCGACGTGGTCGAGCGTCTGCGCGCCGAGAGCGTCATCAAGATCGACGGCGAAGTCGTCCTGCGCGAAGGATCGACCGTCAACGCCAACCTGCCGACCGGCGAGGTCGAGGTGCGCGTCCTGTCGGTGGAAGTCCTGTCGGAAGCCGCCGAACTGCCGATGCCCGTCTTCGGCGAGCAGGAATATCCGGAAGAGATTCGCCTGAGCAACCGCTTCCTCGACCTGCGTCGTGAGCGTCTGCACAAGAATATCGTCCTGCGTTCGCGCGTGATCCAGTCGATCCGCACCCGCATGGTCGCCCAGGGCTTCCTTGAGTATCAGACGCCGATTCTGACGGCCTCGTCGCCGGAAGGCGCGCGCGACTTCCTGGTGCCGAGCCGGATGCATCCGGGCAAGTTCTACGCGCTGCCGCAGGCCCCGCAGCAGTTCAAGCAGTTGCTGATGGTCTCGGGCTTCGACCGCTATTTCCAGATCGCGCCCTGCTTCCGCGATGAAGACCTGCGCGCCGACCGTTCACTGGAGTTCTACCAGCTCGACGTGGAAATGAGCTTCGTCACGCAGGAAGACGTCTTCCAGGCGATCGAGCCGCTGATGCACGGCCTGTTCACCGAGTTCGGCGAGGGCAAGCCGGTGTCGCCGATCGACGGGACGCACGTCTTCACCAACGACTTCGGTCAGACGATGGAGCACAAGGGCTTCGAGCGTCTGACGTTCGAACAATCGATGAAGTGGTACGGTTCGGACAAGCCGGACCTGCGCAACCCGATCAAGATGCAGGACGTGTCTGACCACTTCCGCGAGGGCGGTTTCGGCCTGTTCGCCAAGATTCTGGGCGCCGACGAGAAGAACGCCGTCTGGGCCATCCCGGCGCCGACGGGCGGCTCGCGCGCCTTCTGCGACCGCATGAACTCCTGGGCGCAGGGCGAGGGCCAGCCGGGCCTGGGCTATATCTTCTGGTCGGACGATCAGCAGTCGTGGGGCGGCCCGATCGCCAAGAACCTGGGTCAGGAGCCGACCGAGGCCCTGATGTCTTCGCTGGGTCTGGGCAAGGGTGACGCGGCCTTCTTCGTCGCCGGTCAGCCGGGCGTCTTCGCCAAGTTCGCCGGTCTGGCCCGCACCCGCGTCGGCACGGAGCTGAAGCTGGTCGATGAGGACCAGTTCAGGTTCTGCTGGATCGTCGACTTCCCCATGTTCGAATGGTCGGAAGAAGAGAAGAAGGTCGACTTCAGCCACAACCCCTTCTCGATGCCGCAGGGCGGCATGGAGGCGCTGGAGACGCAGGACCCGCTGACCATCCGCGCCTATCAGTACGACATCGTCTGCAACGGCTATGAACTGTGCTCGGGCGCGATCCGGAACCACAGGGCTGAGATCATGCTGAAGGCTTTCGAGATCGCCGGCTATGACGCCTCGGTGGTCGAAGAGCAGTTCGGCGGCATGCTGAACGCCTTCCGTTACGGCGCGCCGCCGCACGGCGGTCTGGCGCCGGGCATCGACCGCATCGTCATGCTGCTGGCGGGCGAACATGCCATCCGCGAGGTCATCGCCTTCCCGCTGAACCAGCAGGGCCAGGACCTGCTGATGAGCGCCCCGGCCGAGGTCGAGGAGCGTCAGCTGAAGGAGCTGTCGATCCGCACCCAGCTGCCGATCAAGGTCTGATCACGGCCACAGCGCTGAATTGAGAAAGGGAGGGGACGAGACCCCTCCCTTTCTTGTTTCTGAGCTTCAGTTGCGCGGGCGCGGCGGAACCGGGGGCGCAGGCGGCGCTGGGGGCGTGCGGATGACGCGGACGCCGCTGCGACAGTTGCGGGCCGTCAGCCCGCCGGGCAGGCGGGTTGCAGCGTCGCCGCAGGCCTCCTCGACCTGATCGGCGGTCAGGCCGCGCGCCCGCGACAGATCCAGACCGCGAATGTCGGTGCGGCGCATGGAGGCGTCGCGAAAATCCGCCCGGTTGAAGCTGCCGCCGGACAGGCGCGCGCCGTCCAGATCGGCGTCGCGGAACGTGGCCCCGTCGAAATTCCCGCCGGAGAGATTGGACGCCTTGATGTCGGCGCTGGTGAAGTCGGCGCCGCGGGCGTCGACGTTGGCCAGGGTGGCGCCGAAGATCTCGGCGTCGTTCAACCGCGCGCGGGTCAGGATGGCGCTGTTCATGTTCACGCCCTGAAGCTCGGCCCCGCTCAGATTGGCGCCGCTCAGGTCGACGCGGATCAGGACGGCGCCCGTCGCCTCGGCGCCCATCAGCTGGGCGCCGGTCATCTTGGCGTTGGTGAACATCGAGCCGACCATCTCGATGCCGCGCATGTCGGCGCGGCTGAAGTCCGCCCCCGTGAAGTTCGAGCCGACCAGTTCGGCGCCGCGCAGATTGGCGCCGACCAGGGTGGCGTAGGTGAAGTTGGCGCCGGTCAGGGTCGCGCCGGACAGATCACGGCCGGACAGTTCGCAGCGGGTGCAGCTGCCGCCCAGCGACACCATGCGCGCGACGTCGCGGTCCTGGGTCCAGGTCATGTCCGCCACGCCGGCCAGAGCAGGGGCGGCCGTCGTCAGTCCCGCAAGGGCTGAGGCGGCGAGGGCCAGACGGCGCAGGGGTGAAATCGAACGTTTCATCACCCCCTTTGAATGCGCCTTAGTCCGTAAAAACCCTACTTAAATCGCGGTAACGAAGGCGACGCTCAACAGGCGGGAATGCGCAGGCCTGAAGGCAGAACCGTGTTCTCGTCGCCGCAGGCCTGGTTGAGCTGGGATTGGGTCAGTCCAGTGGCGCGCGACAGCTGCGCGCCCGACAGGTTCGTCCCGTTCAGCTTGGCTCCGGCGAAGGCGGCGCCTTCCAGATAGGTCCCGACGAAGCTGGCGTTGGTCATGTCCGCCCCGCTGAAGTTGGAGCTGGACAGGACGGCGCCGTAGGCCTCGACGTCGCGCAGGTCGGCGCGGCGGAAATTGGTGCGGTTCATCACCGACAGACTGATGTCCGCCTGGCGGATGCGGGCGCCCGACAGGTTCAGCCCGCCGCGCTCCAGACCCGAGAAGTCGCCCTGGAACAGGTTGCAGCCGGGGCAGGAGGCGCCGCGACGCACCTGACTGATCTGCGAGGCGTTCTGCGCCGAGGCGGGCAGGGCCGTCAGCGTCAGGCCGACGGCGGCGAGAAGGGCGATGGCGGGACGGATCATGCGAATGGCTCCAGGCTTTGCGCCTGTCGCAGCAAGAAGCGGGCCGCCGTTTCGGGACAGGCTGTCCCGATTCAGCCCTGAACCTTGGGCGCCGCGCCGCAGGCGCCGCAGACGGGCGTCCCGTTCCGGTCCGTCAGCATCAGGTCGCCGCACTCGGGGCAGGGGCCGGCTTGCGCCTGGACCTGGGGCGTGGTGCGCGGCGACGGCTCTTTCCGGCCGAAGGGGGCGACGATCAGATTGTCGGGCGCCGCGCCTCGAGCGAAGCCCTTGGAGATGAAACGGGCGGCGGGCACGGGCTGGGGCGCGTCGGCGGGAGCCCCGTCCATGCCGTCCAGATTGGCGGCCTCGGGCGTGACTTGGGCCAGCTCGCGTCGGTCCAGATAGGAGACGCCCAGTTCGCGGAACACATAGTCGAGGATGGAGGTCGCCGAGCGAATGGAGTCATTGCCCGTGACCCGTCCCGACGGCTCGAACCGGGTGAAGACGAAGGCGTCGACGAACTCGTCCAGCGGCACGCCGTATTGCAGGCCTATGGAGATGGCGATGGCGAAGTTGTTCATCATCGAGCGGAAAGCGGCGCCTTCCTTGTGCATGTCGATGAAGATCTCGCCCAGTTCGCCGTCTTCGTATTCGCCGGTGTGGATATAGACCTTGTGGCCGCCGACCGAGGCCTTCTGGATATAGCCCTTGCGGCGGTCGGGCAGGCGGCGGCGGGTGCGGTCGCGCTCGACCACCTTCTCCACCACGCGCTCGACGGTGCGGGGCGCGGCCTCAAGGGCGGGCGCAGACTCAGCGCGGCGCGGGGCCTCGACCTCAGGCAGGCGCAGGCGAAAATCGGCAGGAGCCTCGGCACGGTGCAGCACGGCGGCGCGGCGGCCGTCGAGGGCGAAGTCGGCGAGGGCGCGGGCCAGGTCCAGCCGATCGGCGCGCCAGTCCAGCGTGACGGGGGCCAGATCGGGGACGTCGCTGAAGGGTTCGACAGCGCGGCGCAGGTCAGCCTCCAGCGCCTCGCCGGATCGGGACAGCAGCGATCGAAGCGCCTCGGGCGCCGCGTCCCAGTCGGACAGGTCGGGACGGCCGAAAACATGGTCCGCCGCCGCCCGGATCGCCGCCTCGTCAAAGCCCAGACGCGGCAGCAGGGCTTCGCCCGGCGCCAAGGTCAGGCCCAGTACGTCGCCGATGAAGCCTTCGTCCAGCACAGGCGGCGCGAAGGCGTCGGCGAAATCCTCGACCGCGGCCAGGGCGCGCTCGATCCCCTCAAGCTCCAGATCGGTGAAGCCCAGATCGCGCAGGCGGGCGTGGCTGACGCCCGGCGCCTCGGCCAGGGTGCGGCGCCCGAACAGATGGCGCTCGGCGGCTTCAACGTCGGCGCCCGCGCGGGTCAGGGCGACGGCCAACGCCGGACGCAGGCGACGCTCGACCTCGCCGTCCGCCGTCTGCCAGACGTCCGTGGCCGCGAAGGGCGAGACGCCGAGGCGCAGGGACAGTTCGGCGTCGTCGGCGAACAAGCTGATCATCGCGTGACGACGACCGTGGGCGCGCAGGGCCTCGACCGGCTCGCCGCGTTCGGTCAGGGCGGCCAGGGTTTCGTCCTTCACCGCCTCCCACTCGGCGCAGGGGCCGAGGCGCGCGGCCAGATCGGCGGAGGTGGCGTTGGCCCAGCGTGCGAGCTTGGCGGCCAGAACCGAGGCTGAGGCGGCGGGCGCGGCGGCGTCCTGCGCCACGGCCCAGTCGGCCAGACCGCCCAGACCCAGTGCGATGGGGCGTGCGGCGGCGCGCCGATCATCGCTCGAGATATCCAGCGTCAGGTCCAGCGCCGTCACAAGCAATGCGGTCAGGGCGGCCAGCGCCTCCTCGAAGTCGTCTCCGAAGGCGGTAGCCAGAGCGGGCAGGCTGAGCGTCGCGCGGGCGGCCAACGTGGCATCGGCGGCCGCATCCGCATCGGCGGGCGTGAAGACGGCGGCGACGGGGCCTTCCAGCGCCGCCTCGGCGACGGCGAGGGCCAGCGGTCCGCCGACGGCGGCCGTATCGGGCTGGGCCAGTACGATCAGCGGCGCCTGTGCGGCATCGGCCGGCGGCGCAGCGCCTGCCGAAAGGCCCTCGCCCTTGATGGCGCGCAGGATGTCCGCATCGGCGGCGCCGCACTGGCGCGCGACATGGGCGGCGCGGGTCAGGGCGGGGTTGGAGGCGGGATCGGCGCAGGCCGCCGCATCGCCCTCGCACCGCGCCACGGCGTCGGCCACGTTCGCCAGCGCCTGGGCTAGGGCCTCGGCGGCCTGAGCGGCCAGCCGGTTGCGGCGCCAGACGGCGGCCTGCTGCGCCAGTCGGCGCTCGGCCTCGGGCTCGGACAGGTCCAGACGAAGGGCGTCGGAGGCGCGGTCGTCCGCATCGCTGAGGGCGGTCAGGCCCAGCAGGACCGCGCCGGTCAGTTCCGCCTCGAATCGGCGACCTTCGGCGGCGTTGACGAAGACGCCGCCGTCGCGTCCGGCATGGGCGAGGCGCTCGGCCCAGTCATGGACGGCGCCGTTCAGCGGCAGGTCGGGACGGGAAGCGGAGGGTGCGTCAGTCCAGTCCAGCCAGGCTTCGACCTGGACATCGGACCAGGCGGAAGGGGCCAGGACGATCTCGACGGCGTCGGCGCGCTCGATCTCGCGCGGCTCGACGGCGACGTCGGCGGCCAGGGGAGCAAACAGGGGCTTGAAGCGCATCGGGCGTCTCCCACGCTGGGTCTGGAGCGTGTCCTGCGGGCAGCCTAACGGGGTCGAGCGACGCCCTTCAATAGATGTTGCGGCTGCAAGGGGTGTTGCCCACAAGATGTTGAGGCGTTTCCGGTGCGCTCCCTGCTGGACGCGGGGCGTCGCGGTTTCTATGATCGGCCTGCGCCGCCGGACCTCCCCGGGGCGGTGGATTCGAGTGAGTTCGACGACGTGCTGAGCAAGATCTTCACCTGGTGGAACGGCGCCACGATCGGCACCCTGTTCACCGTTGGCAAACGCGGCCAGCTGGTCGGCACGGACGAGTTCGGCAATCGCTATTACGAATCTCGCGACGCCGTCAGCTATGACGGCCGCAAGCGCCGCTGGGTCATCTATGACGGCTACGCCGAGGCGACCAAGGTGCCGCCGGAATGGCAGGGCTGGCTGCGCTACACCTATGACGAGAGCCCGGCCGAGCGCCCGCTGCCCCGTCAGGCGTGGGAGAAGGATCATCTGCCGAACCTGACCGGAACGCCGATGGCGCGTCGTCCGCAGGGTTCGCTGGCCGCCCTGGGCCAACGCCCCGCCGCCACCGGCGACTATCAGGCCTGGAGCCCGGAATGACCTTTCGCCATGTCCTGCTGGCCGGGGTGGTCGTCGCGGGACTGGCGATCTCGGGCGCGGGCGTGGCCAGCGTCCTGATGGACCTGCCGCAGGACGCGACGCCTGCGCCGGCCGATCCCATCGGCGACCTGCTGCGCGACACCAGTCGTACGCCGCTGCAACCGACCCAGCCGTCTCAGCCGCAGACGCCGCCCGCGAACGGCGGTCAGGCTCCGGCCGCCAATCCGACGGCGCCGGGCGCACCCGCGCAGTCGGGCGTCCCGACCGTGGCGATCCAGGGACAGGAAGTCGCCGTTCAGGAAGAAGTGCCAGAAGAACTGGTGGTCGAGGAGGAAGAGGTCGCGCCTGCGCCCGCGGCTCCCGCCACGCCGCCTGGCGTGCGCCAGCGTCGCCGCATCGCCGTCATCCAGGCGGTGGATAAGACCACGGCGGAGACCATGCGGTTCGAGGTCGAGGTGGGCGGCCGTCCGGTGCGTTTCGGCAAGACCCTGATCTTCAAGGCGCGGGCCTGCGAGGTCTCGGCTTCCGACGAAATGACCGAGGACGCCATCGCCTATATGGAGGTCGGGGTTCAGCCGCGCGGTCTGACGGTGCCGACCGAGGCGCGGCAGGTATTCAGGGGTTGGATGTTCGCTTCATCGCCGAGCGTCAGCGGGATGCAGCACCCCGTCTATGACGCCTGGGTGGTCGGCTGTAAGGCGTAAGCCACGGCCTCGGCCCCGCTCATTGGGGCTGTGAAGGCGTCCATGTCCGGCTCGGCCTGCAGAGCCCAGGGCAGCATCCGCAGATAGGCCTCCTGGGGCGTTTCGACCGCGCCGAACTGGCTGAGGTGGTCGGTCAGGAACTGGGCGTCCAGCAGTCGCCATCCTCCCGTCTTCAGCCGCGCGACCAAGTGGACCAGGGCGACCTTGGACGCATCCGTCGCCCGGCTGAACATGCTCTCGCCGAAGAAGGCGCCGCCCAAGGTGACGCCATAGAGGCCGCCGACCAGCGCCTCGTCCCGCCAGCACTCGACGCTGTGGGCGAAGCCGCGTTGGTGCAGTTCGATGTAGAGGCGGCGGATCGGGGCGTTGATCCAGGTGTCCTCACGTCCCGGCGCGGAGGCGGCGCAGGCGTCCAGCACAGCCGCGAAGGCTGTGTTCACTCGCACTTGAAACGGATCGCTCCGAACGGTGCGGCGCAGGCGTGCCGGAATGTGGAAGCGATCCAGCGGTATGACGCCCCTCTGGTCCGGCTCGACCAGGAAGACGCGCGGATCGTCGCGCGCCTCGGCCATGGGAAAGACGCCCCGAGCGTAGCAGGCGAGCAGCGCCTCCGGTCCGAAGACGTCGGAAGGGCCGCTCGCGCTGAAACCGGGCTCGTCGGGAGCCTTGGGCAAGGCGGGCCTTTAGGCCTTGGCCTTCTGCGCCGCCGCCCATTTCTCCAGCCAGTGGATGTCGTAGTCGCCCGACAGGATGTCCGGCTCCTGCAACAGCTTCTGGAACAGCGGGATGGTGGTGTCGACGCCGCTGATGACCGTCTCGCCCAGACTGCGCTTGAGACGCGCCAGCGCTTCCTCGCGGTCGCGGCCGTGGACGATCAGCTTGCCGATCAGGCTGTCGTAATAGGGCGGGATCGAATAGCCGGCGAAGATGGCGCTATCCAGACGCACGCCAAGACCGCCCGGCGCGTGGAACTCGGTGATCGTGCCCGGCGAGGGGGTGAAGGTGTCCGGGTTCTCGGCGTTGATCCGCACCTCGATGGCGTGGCCCTCGAAGGTGATCTCTTCCTGCGTGAACGACAGCGGCAGACCCGCGGCGATGCGGATCTGTTCGCGCACCAGATCGACGCCGGTGATCATTTCGGTGACCGGGTGCTCGACCTGCAGGCGGGTGTTCATCTCGATGAAGAAGAACTCGCCGTCCTCCCACAGGAACTCGATGGTCCCGGCGCCCAGGTAGCCGATGGCGGCGATGGCCTTGTTGACCGTCTCGCCGATCTTCTTGCGGCCCTCGGCCGACAGGGCGGGAGAGGGGGCCTCTTCCAGCACCTTCTGGTGACGGCGTTGCAGCGAGCAGTCCCGTTCGCCCAGGTGGACGACGTTGCCGTGGCTGTCGGCGATGACCTGGATCTCGATGTGGCGCGGCTTCTGGAGATAGCGCTCCATATAGACGGCGCCGTTGCCGAAGGCGGCCAGGGCCTCGGCCTGGGCCGTCTGCACGGCCTCGACCAGATCATCGGCCGTCTGGGCCACCTTCATGCCGCGACCGCCGCCGCCGGCGGCCGCCTTGACGATCAGCGGGAAGCCGATGGCCTTGGACGCCTCGATGGCCTGTTCGACCGTCTCGACCTCGCCGTCAGAGCCGGGGACGACGGGGATGCCCGCGTCCTTCACCGCCTGCTTGGCCGTGATCTTGTCGCCCATGATGCGGATGTGGTCCGGCTTGGGACCGATGAAGGTCATGCCGTGGGCTTCGATGATCTCGGCGAAGCGGGCGTTCTCGGCCAGGAAGCCGTAGCCGGGGTGGATCGCCTGGGCGCCGGTGATTTCCGCCGCCGCGATGATCGAGGGGATGTTCAGATAGGACTTGGCCGCCGGCGCCGGGCCGATGCAGACGCTCTCATCGGCCAGACGCACCCACATGGCGCCGCGGTCGGCCTCGGAGTGCACGGCGACGGTGGAGATTCCCATCTCCTTGCATGCGCGGTGGATGCGCAGCGCGATCTCGCCCCGGTTGGCGATCAGGACCTTGGTGAACATGGGGCTCAGGCTTCCAGCACGACCAGGGCTTCGCCGAACTCGACCGGCTGGGCGTCGCCCACCAGGATTTCGGCCACGACGCCGTCGCGCGGCGCCTGGATCGGGTTCATCGTTTTCATGGCCTCGACGATCAGCAGGGTCTGGCCCTTCTTGACCTTGTCGCCGGTCTTGATGAAGGGGTCCGAACCCGGCGCGGGCTGCAGATAGGCGGTGCCGACCATCGGCGACTTCACCTCTTCGCCCGAGCGGGCGACGATGGTCGCCGGGTCCGACGGCATGGAGACCGGGGCGGCCGCCGGAGCCGCATGGGCGACCGGGGCCGGGGCGGCGGCGTATTGGATCGGAGCAGCGGCGACGGTGACTTCGCGCTTCACCTTGATCTTCAGATCGCCGCGCTCGACCTCGATCTCGGTCAGATCGGTGTCGTTCAGGATGTCGGCCAGGCTGCGGACCAGATCGGCGTCGATGTTCTTGTTCTTGTCGTCGGACATGAGGGTCTCTTCTACTTGATCTTCAGACGGCGCGCGGCGGTCAGCCCTCGGCCCCGGCGCGACGCGCCAGGTCCAGGGCGGCCCGGACGGCCAATTCATAGCTGCGGGGGCCGAAGCCGGCGATCACGCCGGTCGCGGCCAGGGACACATAGGAGTGATGCCGAAACGCCTCGCGCGCGGCGGGGTTCGACAGGTGGCACTCGACCACGGGGATGCTCAGCGTCTTCAGCGCGTCAAGCAGGGCCACCGAGGTGTGGGTGAAGGCGGCCGGATTGATGACCAGGGCGTCGGCCTCGGCCCTAGCCTCCTGGATCCAGTCGACCAGATGGCCTTCATGGTTCGACTGACGGAAGACGACGCGCGCGCCTTCGGCCGCCGCCTCGCACATCGCCTGAATGTCGGCCAGGGTCTCGCGGCCATAGATATCCGGCTCCCGAACCCCCAGCAGGTTCAGGTTCGGCCCGTTCAGGACATACAGGGTGAGAGTTTCGGGCATTCGCTCGCAAAACAGGCGCGCCGCCGCGCGGAATCGAGCGCGCGTTGTAGCCTAGGTGGCGCGCGGCGCAAAGCGGGCGGGGAAAAAGGGTGACGTATGGGGAGGGATTGACGCCAACTCCTGTCCGCGCAATAGTTAAGCAAATGCTACAGTATGATCAGAAACGTCTCGATCAGGCCTTTCACGCCCTTTCGGATCCAGGGCGCCGCGCCATGGTCGAGCGACTAAGCGTCGGTCCGGCGTCCGTCAGTCAACTGGCAGAGCCTTTGCCAATGACGCTGTCCGCCGTGGTCCAGCACCTGAAGGTGCTGGAGGACGCCGGGTTGGTGAAGAGCCGTAAGACGGGCCGAGTGCGCACCTGCGCCCTGGACGTCGGCGCCATGAGCCAGGTCGAACGCTGGATCGCTGACCGTAAGCGTTTCTGGGCGCAGCAATACGATCAGTTGGAAGCCTACCTGGCTAAGCCAGGTCCTGAGGAAACAGACCGATGACTATCACCAATGCGACTTTCATCATCGAGCGAGTGCTGAACGCCTCGCCGGAGCGGGTCTTCGCCGCCTACAGCAGCCTTGAGGCCAAGAGCGCCTGGTTCAAGGCGCCCTTGGACGTTGAAACGCTGAACCGCGATTTCGATTTCCGCGTCGGCGGCCAGGAACGCTTCCATGCCCGTTGGCCTAGCGGAATGGTCACCGACTTTCAGGCCGCTTACCGCGACATCGTCAAAAATGAACGGATCATCCTCGTCTACGACATGATCCATAACGGCGATAAGCTCTCGGTCTCCCTTATGACGCTGGAGTTTATGGCCGAGGGGGATGGGACCCGGCTTATCCATACCGAGCAAGGCGCTTACCTGACCGGCGGTGCGGAGGCCGTGACGAGCCGAGAGCACGGCACTGCATGGCATATCGACAACCTCTGCGCCGTGCTTGAAGGTCGGCAGACCGAGGCCTTCGCATGAGCATGGAGCTCTTCGCCCACCCGTTCTCGTCCTACTGTCAGAAGGCGCTCATCGCCTTCTATGAAAACGACGTGCCCTTTACCTACCGCATGTTGGAGGAGGAGGGCGTGGGGGAAACGTTTGCTTCCCTGTGGCCGCTGAAGCGCTTTCCAATCCTGCGCGACGATGGGCGAGTGGTTCTCGAGGCGTCGATTATCATCGAGTACCTGCAGGTACGCTGTCCTGGCCCAGTGAAACTGATCCCCGAGAACCCGGAGCTTGCGGTCGAGGTGCGGATGCTGGACCGGATTTTCGACAACTATGTCATGACGCCGCAGGGCAAGTTTGTGTTCGACGCCCTTCGTCCGGCTGAAAATCGCGATCCCACAGGGGTCGAGGAAGCGCGTGGGATGTTGGACGCCAGCTACGCTTGGCTGGACCAGCGCATGGAGGGACGGACCTGGGCGGTCGGCGAGACCTTCACCATGGCCGACTGCGCCGCGGCGCCCTCGCTGTTCTACGCTGACTGGACGTATCCGATCCCTGAGCGGCATCGCCATCTCAAGGCCTATCGCGAGCGCCTGCTTCTGCGGCCGTCCTTTGCACGGGCGGTGGATGAGGCGCGGCCCTTCCGCCATTATTTTCCGCTGGGCGCGCCGGACCGTGATTAGACGCGGGAGTTTGCCGTCCCGTGCGGCAAGGCCCATTATCGAAGATATCCGATGGAGGCTTGACCTCCATCCTGCATCTCTTGGAGCGAACAGTTTGCGTATCGAAGTCAACGGCGAGGCGCGGGATACCGCAGCCACGACCATTCTGGGTCTGGTTCAGGAGTTGTCGCTGGACCCCAAGAAGGTGGCGGTCGAGCGCAATCTGGAGATCGTGCCGCGTTCGCTGCACGGCGAGACGGCGCTGGCCGAGGGCGACAAGATCGAACTGGTGCAGTTCGTGGGCGGGGGCTGAGGCCGCCCCATGCTTCGCTCATCCCGGCGGACGCCGGGATCTAGTGAGAACCTCACGCGCAACCTTTGAAGGGCGAACTTGTCGCCAAAGTACTCGATCCCGGTGTCCGCCGGGATGTGCGGGAGGGGGGGATAGCTCATCAAATCCCGCAACGCCGCTTCCCCCCGGCGGCGGGCGGCGCTAGGTCACTAAACCATGACTGACACCGCTCCCCGCACCGACAGCTGGACCGTCGCCGGCCGCACCTTCAACTCGCGCCTGATCGTGGGCACCGGCAAGTATCGCGACTACGCCCAGAACGCGGCGGCGGCCGAGGCTTCGGGCGCCGAGATGGTCACCGTGGCCGTGCGCCGGGTGAACCTGACCGATCCGAACCAGCCGGTGCTGACGGACTTCATCGATCCGAAGAAATACACCTATCTGCCGAACACGGCGGGCTGCTTCACCGGTGAGGATGCGGTGCGGACCCTGCGTCTGGCGCGTGAGGCGGGCGGATGGACCCTGGTCAAGCTGGAGGTTCTGGCGGATCCCAAGACCCTGTTCCCCGACATGGAGGAGACCCTGCGGTCGCTGAAGCTGCTGACCGCCGAGGGCTTCGAGGTCATGGTCTATTGCACCGACGACCCCGTCTATGCGCGCAAGCTGGAGGACGCGGGCGCCGTGGCCATCATGCCGCTGGGCGCGCCGATCGGCTCGGGCCTGGGGGTGCAGAACCCGATCAACATCCGCCTGATCGTCGAGCAGTCCAAGGTGCCGGTGCTGGTCGATGCGGGCGTGGGCACGGCCTCCGACGCCGCCATCGCCATGGAATTGGGCTGCGACGGCGTGCTGATGAACACCGCCATCGCCGAGGCGCGCGATCCCCTGCTGATGGCCAGCGCCATGAAGCACGCGGTCATCGCCGGGCGGGAATCCTATCTGGCCGGGCGGATGAAGAAGCGGTTCTACGCCGATCCGTCCTCGCCGCTGGCGGGGCTGATCTGAGACGGCTTGGGGGCTGACCGGAAGGTCAGCCCTTTTTCTTGGCCGCTTCGATCAGGGCGCCGACCTCGCGCGGGTCGATGCCGGGGCTGGCGACGCCGTTGATGAAGAAGGTCGGCGTGCCCTGCAGGCCCAGCGTCGCCGCCGCCGTGTGGATGTCGGTGACGTGGCGCGTCATCTCGGGGGCCGAGATGGCGGCGTTGGCCTTGGCCATGTCGACGCCGTTGTCGGCCAGGATGCGGTCGATGGCGGCGCGATCCAGCGCCCGTTCGGCCATCAGGGCGTCATAGACGGCCAGATACTTGCCCTGCTGATGCGCGGCCAGGGCGGCGCGGGCGGCGTACTGCGAGGTCACGTCGTCGCCGCGATCCAGAATCGGCCAGTCCTTGAAGACGAAACGCACCTCGGGGTGGGCGGCCATCAGGGCGCGATAATCATGAGCCACCGCCTTGCAGCCGGGGCAGCGGAAGTCGAAGAATTCGATCACCGTCACCTTGGCGTTCGCGGGACCAAAGGCCGGATCGCGCGGATCGGCGGCCAGCAGGGCCGGATTGGCGGCGGCGGCGGCGTTGATGGTCTGGACGCGCGACTGGGATTCCATCGTCTCGCGTGCGGCCAGGACTTCGTCCAGCACCTGAGGGTTGCTGATCAGATAGTCGCGCACCTTGCCGCCGAAACCGCCGCTCAGATAGGGCGCGGCCGACAGGGCCAGGGCCAGCGCCGACATGGCCACGGCGGCGCCGCCCAGCACCGTTCCTGACAGAGCGAACCGGCTCTTGGCGGCGGCAGGCGGCGTCACGGCAGGCTGATCGGCCGTCTGGTCGGGCTCCTGGCCAGATCGGGGAGTGTCGTCGGTCATCAAGGTCTCGTCAGGCGAAAAGAGAAGGCGGGTTGGGCGTCAGGCGCCGGGCGGGATGACGCCGGAGCGGCTGCGCTGCTCGTTGCGGCGTTCGGCGTCGATGATGTCCTTTTCGGTGGCGCCCGACGCCAGGACGATGTCGGTGGCGCGACGCCATTCGATGGAGCTGCGGTCCAGCATGTCGCGGGCGCGCATGGCGAATTGGGCGGCCTGATCCGGGCGGCGCAGGGCGAACCAGTATTCGGCCGAGGCCAGACGCGCCTCGCCCTCCTTGTTCTGGCTGGCGTAGGCCTGGGACAGCAGACGCCAGCCCATGGTGTTGTCCGGCTCCAGCGCCAGGGCGCGCTTCAGCTGGTTCTCGGCCTCGGCCAACTGGGTCGGGTCGCTGGTCTCGATCAGGGCGTGGGCCAGGTTGATGCGCAGCAGGGGGGCGTCCGGCTTCAGCTCGACCGACTTCTCATGCGCGCCCAGGGCTTCGGCCGGGCGGCCTTCCTCGAACAGGATCTGGCCCTTCAGCTCCCAGAAATAGGGATTTTCGGGCTGTTCGGCCAACAGGACGTCGACCGCGTCCAGCGCCTTCTGCGTCTGGCCGTCGCGATACCAGGCGATGGCGCGGGCGTAGCGGGCGGGCAGGGTGACGTCGCTGGACGGATAGTCGCGCAAGGTGGCGTTGGGCGCGTCCATGAAGGCGCGGATCTTGGCCACGACCAGGGCGTGCTGGGCCATCCGCTCGTCGCTGTCGCGCTTGTCGTAGTGGGAGGCGGCCTCGACGGGGCGGCGCAGGGCCTCGATCCGCTGGGAGGACAGGGGGTGGCTGCGGAAGTAGGGATAGCGGCGCTGATCCGAGAAGATTTCCTGCGCGCGGAAATTCTCGAAGAACTCGACCATGCCGCGTCCGGATTCTCCCGCGCGCTCCAACGCGCGGGCGCCGGTGATGTCGGCCTCGCCTTCCTGGCTCTGCATGTAGCGCAGGGCGCCGAGCGTGCCGAAATACTGGCTGGAGGCCAAAAGAGCCGCGCCCGCGTCCGGCGCGCCCGCGATCGCGGCCAGGGCGCCCAGCGCCATGGTCATGATCATCGGCTGCATCCCGGCGTTCTGGGCGCCGTCGCGCAGGGTGTGGCGGTTCTTGATGTGGCCGGCTTCGTGGGCGATCACGCCCAGAAGCTGGTTGGGGCTCTTGGTCCGCAGGATCAGGCCGGTGTTCAACCCCATGATCCGCCCGCGCGTGGCGAAGGCGTTCAGGTCGTTGTCGTTGACCAGCAGGATCTCGACCTCGTTCGGGTCCAGGCCCATGGCGTCGAGCACGGGCTCGGACCACTCATGGATGATGCCTTCGATCTCGGTGTCCCGGATCAGGCTCTGCGCCTGGGCTGACGCGGCCGAGGCCAGCACCGCAAGGGCGCCGAGCCCGGCGGCTAGATGGCGCCGGATGCGGGTTGCGGCGGGGGGCGTCCTGGTCATGACGAACTCCAGAGCGATAGTCTCCCCCGCAGCTTCCAGCTTAATCGTGTCCGATCAACGGCGCCACCAGCCCCGCTTGGGCTTGGCGGGCGGGGCGACGATCTGGTTCGGATCGTCGGCGATGATCGCGGCGATGTCGACCTCGGGCGTCGGCGCCGCAGCCGGCTCGGCCAGGACGACGGCCTCTTCGACGACAGCGTCGACGACGACCGGGGCTTCGGCCGGAGCCGCTTCGCCCAAGGCCTCTTCGAGGGCTTCCTCGATGGCCTGTTCGACGCGGGCGGCCACGGCGGGCGGCACATCCAGTTCAGCAACGACCGGCAGTTCAGTCACCACCGGCTGTTCGGCGGCGACCGGCTCGGCTTCGACCTCGGCCGGGGCGGTTTCAGGCGTCTCTTCCACGGCGGCGGCGCTGACCTTGCGGCGCACGCGGCGACGCTTGGGCGCTTCGGCCTGTTCGACCGCCGGCGCGGCTTCGGCGGCGGGAGCCTCGGCCGTTTCGCCTTCGATCACCACGGCGATCGGCGTGTCGGGCGAGCCGACGGGCGGCAGCCCCTCGTTGACCGCGCGGTCCTCGACCTTGGTTTCGTGGGCCATTTCGCCCTGACCGCGACCCCGGCCGCGTCCGCGACGACGGCGCGAACGGCCGTTGCGGCCCTCTTCGGAAGCGGCGACCTGATCCAGGCTGATGTCCTCAGCCGTCTCCTCGCCGGCGGCCTCGGAACGGCGCTCGTCCTTGCGTTCGGGGCGGGCCGCGGCCGGGTTGATCGGATCGAACCAGACGTAAGGGTCCTGCAGCGACGGCGTGCGGCCGCGCACCCAGGCGTAGACGTCGCGTTCGCCTTCTTCGCGCATCCGGCGACCGCCGCGACGGCCCCGGCGACGGCGGCCGCCCCGGCTGTCGTCGTCATCGTCGGAAGCGGCGGCTTCGGCCTCGTCGTCACGGCGACCGCCGCGACGGCGACGGCGACGTCCGCCGCGGCTGTCGTCGTCCTGTTCGGAGCGGGCGCGAGCCTCATCGTCGTCCTCGTCCTCGTGGTCGAGATCGGCCTGGTCTTCGTCGTCGCCGAAGTCGTCTTCGTCCTCGGCGTCTTCGTCCTCGTCGTCATAGGCGCTGTCGTCGAAGCCGTCGTCGAGGTCGGCCAGGTCGATGTGGCTTTCGGGCGCGACGAAGTCTTCGTTTGTTTCAGTGCGCTCGATCGAGTGTTCGCCCTGGGCCAGGCTGTCGTCGATCTGGATGATGACGTTCAGGCCGCGCTGCTCCAGCAGGAACTGCAGATATTCGCGCTTGTGGTTCAGGATATACAGCGCCACGGCGGTCGAGACGCGCAGGTTCACCGATCCCGCGCCGTTCTTGCCGGCCTCGATGTCGACGGCGCGCAGGGTGGTCAGGGCCGCCGATTCGGCCGAGCGGACGCGCCCGGCGCCCTGGCAGCATTCGCAGACCTCGGTCGCGCCCTCGATCACGCCCAGGCGGCGGCGCTGACGGCTGATCTCCATCAGGCCGAAGCCGGAGATGCGGCCCATCTGGATGCGCGCACGGTCCTTCGCCAGGGCGTCCTTGAGGGCCTTCTCGACCGCGCGGTTGTTCTTGCCCTCGTCCATGTCGATGAAGTCGATGACGATCAGACCGGCCAGGTCGCGCAGGCGCAGCTGGCGGGCGGCCTCGACGGCGGCTTCCATGTTGGTCTTGGTCGCCGTGGCCTCGACGTTGCGCTCCTTGGTGGCGCGACCCGAGTTCACGTCGATGGCCACCAGGGCCTCGGTCTGGTTGATGACCAGATAGCCGCCCGACTTCAGCGGCACGACCGGCTGGTGAATCTGGGTCAGCACCTCTTCGATGCCGTTCGAGGCGAACAGCGGGCGCGAGCCCTGATAGAGGTGGATCTTCTTGGCCTGGGACGGCATCAGCACGCGCATGAAGTCGCGGGCCTGCTTGAAGCCCTCGACGCCCTCGACCTGAATGCCGTCGAAGTCCTTGTCGTACATGTCGCGCACGGCGCGGCGGACCAGGTTCTCTTCCTCGTGGATCATCGCCGGCGCATTGGAGCGCAGGGTCAGTTCGCGGATCGTCTCCCACAGGCGCAGCAGATATTCATAGTCGCGCTTGATCTCGGCCCGGGTGCGCTTGGCGCCCGCCGTGCGGATGATCAGGCCCATGCCCTGCGGCACCTTCAGCGCGGCGGCGGCGGACTTCAGCCGGCGACGGTCCGAGGTGTTGGTGATCTTGCGGCTGATGCCGCCGCCCTTGCCGGTGTTCGGCATCAGCACGCAGTAGCGGCCGGCCAGCGACAGCCAGGTGGTCAGGGCCGCGCCCTTGGCGCCGCGCTCGTCCTTGACGACCTGCACCAGCAGGATCTGGCGACGCTTGATGACGTCCTGGATCTTGTAGCGGCGCATCAGGCGACGCTTCAGGCGTTCCTCGTCGGCAAGCTTGCCGTCGGAATCGGCGTCGTCGGATTCACGGCCCAGATCGTCTTCGTCCGCGTCGTCGTGCGCTTCGGCCATGATGGCTTCGCGGTCGGCGACGGGGATCTGATAGTAATCCGGGTGGATTTCGTTGAAGGCCAGGAAACCGTGGCGGTTGCCGCCGTATTCGACGAAGGCGGCCTGCAGGCTGGGCTCTACGCGGGTGACCTTGGCGAGATAGATGTTGCCGCGAAGCTGGCGCCGCGCGCGGGATTCGAAATCGAATTCCTCAACCTGGCGGCCGTCCACGATCGCGACGCGGGTTTCTTCCGCGTGCGCCGCGTCTATCAACATGGTTTTTGACATTGAAGGTCTCTCTCAGGCGCGCCAGGCCGTGCGCCGCGAACGCAGTCGCGGGAATAGGGGCGGCTCGCCGAATGGAAATGGGGGCCAGGGCGCGCGTCATCCCCTCGCTGAAAGCGAGAGCGGCATGATCTTGCCGTTCGGGAGCGCAGGCGGGTCGGCCCATTGGGTTGTCGGTCCTGGGTCCGAACGCGCCGATCAAGGCTGCATCCCGAACCCGTATCTCCGGATCGACGGCCAGGCCGCGCGATCCTCGGAATTGGTGAAAGTTTCAGCGCCGCGAGGAGGGCGCGCCTGATCCCGAACAGATGACGGGCGGCGCGATCGTTCGCATGCGGAACCGATAATAGGCATATGCTGCGGAAAATAAAAGAACCGAGGCGGTAAGAGGTCTTAACGAAATCCTTAAACCCTGGGGTCATGCTGGCCCCTAAACTGCAGGGCGATTTCCCTCTGATGTTGGGTCGGTGGCGTGACAATCTGAGCCGTTGGGGCGTGCGCGAATGGTCGATGACCGGCCTGGCGTTTGTCGTCATCTGCCTTGTCGTGTTCACGGCGACGCGGGGCCTGGCCTTCGGTCCGGACGGCGAGATCGTGCGTCTTCGCTTCGGCGGCGACGCCCAGCGGACTCGCGTGGTGCTGGATCTGGGACGCTCGACGCGCGGTCAGGTGATCGAGGACGGTTCGGCTGGACGGGTCATCCTGTCCCTGGCGGGCGTCAGTCCGGCGCGGGGGCTGGAGGGCAGCGGCACGGGCCTGGTGCGCGGATATGAGGTCAGCGCGGCCTCAGGCGCGTCGCGCGTGCGGCTGGACCTGGCGCGCGGCGCCGAGATCGAGCGTCGCTTCCTGCTGCCGCCCGGCGACGGGGTGGACCACTATCGCTATGTCATCGACCTGAAGGCCACGGGCGACGCTGCGGCGGTTCCGGTCGCCGCGCCGCGTCGCGAACAGGCCCGCGCCGAGAAGCCTCTGATCGTCATCGACGCCGGCCACGGCGGCCGCGATCCCGGCGCTCAGGGCCAGCATGTTCAGGAAAAGGCCGTCACCCTGGCCGCCGCTCGGGATCTCAAGGCGGCGCTGGAGCGCACAGGCCGCTATCGCGTGCGCCTGACCCGCGACGGCGACGTCTATGTGATCCACGGCCGTCGGGTGCAGATCGCCCGCGACGCCGGAGCGGATCTGTTCATCTCCCTGCACGCCGACGCGGGGTCGGACCCGGCGCTGCGCGGCGCCAGCGTCTACACTCTGTCCGAACAGGGCGCGGGTCGCGCCGTGCGCGAGTTCACCAAGGGCGACGACTGGCAACGCGACCTGCGCCTGCCGGGTCGCGACGCCTCGGTCGACCGCATCCTGCTGGACATGACCCAGCGCGCCACCCAGAACCGCTCGGCCCAGTTCGCGCGGGTGCTGCTGACCCATATCGAGGGGGACAACCACCCCCTGCTGCGCCGCAGCCACCGCGATGCGGGCCTGGCCGTGCTGCTGGCGCCTGACGTTCCGGCCGTCCTGTTGGAGATGGGCTTCATCACCAACCCGGAAGACGAGCGCGTCCTGAGCGACGAACGCGCCCGCCGTCGCCTGATGCGCTCGGTCGCCGAGGGCATCGACCGCTACTTCCGCGAACCGGCCGCACCCGTGATGGTCGCCGGAGACATCGCCGGGGGCTGAAGCCTTAGGCCTCCAGCGCGGCTTTGGCGCGTCTGAAGACATCCTCGAACATCTCGGCGGTCAGTCGGCCGGTGTTCGTGTTCAGTCGCGAGCAGTGATAGCTGTTGATCAGGGTGTAGGGACCGACCTTGCCCTCGATCCCGTGCCCGGCGGGAATGGCCGAGCCGGGATAGCCCAGGGTGCGCAGGATGCTGCGCCGGGACACGTCGCCCAGGGTCACGATCACCTTCAGCCGGGGCAGGGCGGACAGCCGATCCACCAGGAAGGGGCGGCACGTATTCTCCTCCGTCGCCGTCGGCTTGTTCTGAGGCGGGGCGCAGCGCACGGCGTTGGTGATCATGCAGTCGACCAGCGTCAGGTCGTCGTCGCCGTTCGGGTCATAGCGACCCTGGGCGAAACCGGTCTTCTTCAGCGTGTCGTACAGCAGCCAGCCGGCGTGGTCCCCGGTGAAGGGACGGCCCGTCCGATTGGCGCCGGTGCGGCCCGGCGCCAACCCCGCGATCAGCAGCCGTGCGTCCGGATCGCCGAAGGAGGGCGCCGGGCCGTTCCACCAGTCCGGGTTCTGGCGCGCGTTCTCGGCCCGGTAGGCGACCAGGCGCGGGCAAAGGGGACAGTCGCGGGGCGGCTCGGGATTCAACTCAGCGCTCAGTCGGGGGCTCACGCGCGGTCGCTCCGGTCCAGGGTGCGGGCCACGCCTTGATTCATCGGAGCCTTGGGCTTGCCGACCTGGTTCATGATGTCGGCCAGATCGATGAAGGCGTCAGCCTGGCGGCGCAGGTCGTCGGATATCTGGGGCGGCTGGCTCTTGACCGTCGAGACGACGGTGACGCGCACGCCCTTGGCCTGCATCGCCTGGACCAGACGACGGAAGTCGCCGTCGCCCGAGAACAGCACCGCCTGATCCAGACGCGGCGCCAACTCGAGCATGTCGACGGCGATCTCGATGTCCATATTGCCCTTGGTGCGGCTATGGCCCTGGGCGTCGGTGAAGCGCTTCACCGGCTTGGTCACGACGGTGAAGCCGTTGTAGTCGAGCCAGTCGACGAGGGGGCGGACAGGCGAGAATTCTTCGCCCTCGACCACGGCCGTGTAATAATAGGCGCGCACCAGCCGGCCTTCGCCGACGAACCAGGTGGAGAGCTTCTTGAAGTCGAGGTCGCAGTTCAGGGCGCGCGCCGCCGAATAGAGGTTGGCGCCGTCGATGAACAGGGCGATGCGGTCGTCGGGGTGGTCGGTCATGAACGAAAATGAGTCCGTCGATATGGTCGAGAAAATGAAGGTCCCGACCGACGCCGCCGGGGAATCCCGGCCCGACATCGATCTGGACGCGGCAGTCATCGTCGCACTGGGCTGCAATGACAAGGGCGATTGGTCGTCCTGCGTCGAGGCGCTGGAGGCGGCGCTGGCCCGGTTCCGCGCCGAGGGCGTGGATGTTCTGGCCCGTTCGTCCTGGTGGTCGTCGCAAGCCTGGCCCGATCCGACTGATCCGCCGTTCCTGAACGGCGTGGCCGTGGTCAGCACCGCCCATGACGCCCCGACTCTGATGCGGACCCTGGGGCGGATCGAGGATCTGTTCGGCCGGGTGCGGACGGCGCGCAATGCGCCGCGGACGCTGGATCTGGACCTGATCGCCTATGGGCGTCTCAGCGGGGATCTGAACGGGCTGATCCTGCCGCACCCGCGCGCGGCGGACCGGCTGTTCGTCATGGGGCCGCTGGCGGAGGTCGCGCCGGAGTGGGTGCATCCCGTCTGCGGCGGCTCGGCGAAGGACCTGGCGGAGCGCGCCGGCGTGGGGCGCGATGCGCGGCCTTTGCCGCATTGATGTCGACGCGTCGCCGGGGCAGGGTGGGGCGATGACACCGGGAGACATGACATGAGCCTCGCCCTGTTGATGACGATGGCCGCCCTTCTGGCCGCCCAGGACGGGGCGACGCCCGCTTCGCCGCCTGCGGGCGTCGGACGGGTCGTGCGGGAGGCGGATGTCCGCGTGATGCAGCCGCCGCCGCATAACGGGACGGGCATGAGCACGGCCTATCGCATCAGCGACGGCGTGCCGAACCGGGCGATGGAGTTCCGCAAGCGGGTCCTGCACCCGGGGGCCTCGATCGGCCTGCATCCCATCGCTCATGACGAGGTCTATTATGTCGTCAGCGGCGTCGGCGTGGTCAGCAGCGACGGGGAGGATGCCGTTGTCGGACCCGGCGACGCGGCCTATCTTTACGACGGCAATGTCGTCGGCATTCGCCAGACGGGGGATGAAGATCTGGTTCTGATCATCTCCTATCCGCTGTCGAAGCGGCGGGATTGACCGGAAAACCGCCTCAATGCCGCCTTCGCGGCGTTGCACAATTGGCTTTCACCCTATATTTTGTGCGGTTCTCCCTGCCGCCAGAGGAAATTCATGGCCCGCGTCACTGTCGAAGACTGCATCGAAAAGGTGCCGAACCGCTTTGGTCTGGTTCTGCTGGCCGGCCACCGCGCCCGCAACATCGCCAACGGCGCCCCGCTGACGCTGGACCGCGACAACGACAAGAACCCGGTCGTCGCCCTGCGCGAACTGGCCGAGGACACCGTCACCCCGGACGAACTGCGCGAGAACATCATCACCACCCTGCAACGGGTCGATGAGCGCACCGAGGCCGAGGACGAAGCCGAGGTCGTGGCCCTGCTGGCCGAGCCGCAGCACATGAACATGGCCGAGGCCGAACTGATCCGCGCGCTGCAAAGCGACCGCGACGGGGGCCAGGAGGAGCGCTACTGACGGCCGACCCGGTCACCAAGGTAGCAAGACGGGCGGCGCGACCTCAGACGGACACGCCGATGGACCCCGCCGCGAATCTGCAGGACAAGACATCGGCGTCGTCTCTTTCCGAGGCGGCGCCGAAGTCGTCTGAAGGCCCTGCATTGTCTGATACCAAGCGCGCACCGATCATGCGCCAGTTCGAATTGATCGAGGCGGTCAAGGCCTATGACCCGACCGCCGACGAGGCGCTGCTGAACCGCGCCTATGTCTATGCGATGAAGATGCACGGCTCGCAGCTGCGGGCCTCCGGCGATCCCTATTTCGCCCACCCGATCCAGGTCGCGGGCATTCTGACGGATTACCGCCTGGACACGGCGACCATCGTCACCGCCCTGCTGCACGACGTGGTCGAGGACACCTCCGCCACCCGCGACGACATCGCCGAGATGTTCGGCGAGGAGATCGCCGTCCTGGTCGAAGGCGTCACCAAGCTGTCGCGGCTGGAGCTGCAGGCCGAGCACACGCGTCAGGCCGAGAACCTGCGCAAATTCATCCTGGCCATCAGCCGGGACGTGCGGGTGCTGCTGGTCAAGCTGGCCGACCGTCTGCACAACATGCGCACCCTCCACTTCGTGAAGCCGGAGAAGCGCGAGCGCATCAGTCGCGAAACGCTGGAAGTCTATGCGCCGCTGGGTCGGTCGATCGGCATCCACTCCATCGCCGCCGAGTTGGAGGAGCTGGCGTTCGAGCATCTGAACGCCACGGCGCGCGTCGCCATCCAGCGTCGTCTGGAAGCCCTGAAGCTCGAGAACGGCAGCGCCATCGAGGCCGTTTCGCCTGAGATCGAGCGCGTCCTGTCCGAGGCGGGCGTCCAGGCACGGGTCAAGGGGCGCGAGAAGACGCCCTATTCCATCTGGCGCAAGCTGCAGCGCAAGACGGTCGGCTTTTCGTCCCTGTCGGACATCTACGGCTTCCGCGTCATCGTCGAGAGCGAGGACGACTGCTATCGCGCCCTGGGCGTCATTCACCGCGCGTGGCCCATGGTGCCGGAGCGGTTCAAGGACTTCATCTCGACGCCGAAGTCGAACAATTACCGGTCCCTGCACACCACGGTGGTCGGGCCGGGCGGCCTGCGCATCGAGATGCAGATCCGCACCGAGGCCATGGACCGCGTGGCCGAGGACGGGGTGGCGGCGCACTGGCGCTACAAGAACCAGTCCTACGGCTTCGATCGTGAGGCGATGGAGGCCGATGGCGGTCGCGACCCCCTGCTGAACCTGCGCCATCTGGTTCAGGTGATCGAACACGGGGAGGGGGGCGAGGACTGGGTCGAGCACGCCAAGCTCGAAATGTATCTGGACCAGGTCTTCGTCTTCACGCCCAAGGGGACGCTGATCACCCTGCCGCGCGGCGGGATGCCGCTGGACTTCGCCTACGCCGTCCACACCGAGGTCGGCGACACGGCCGTGGGGGTCAAAATCAACGGCGAGCTGAAGCCCATGCGCACGGCGCTTCAGAACGGCGACGTGGTCGAGATCATCCGCGGGACCAAGCGCGAGGCGCCCACCGACTGGCGCAGCCTGACCGTCACGGGCCGGGCGCGCTCGGCCATCCGTCGATTCATCCGCTCGTCGGAGCGCGAGGAGTTCGTGCGTCTGGGCAAGACGACGCTGGAGCAGACGCTGGAGCGGGCGGGCAAGTCGTTGGCCGACGTCAAGCTGACGGAGGTGCTGAAGACCTTCGCCATGCCGTCGGAAGAAGACATGTTCGACGCGATCGGTCGCGGCCGCCTGACCGCGACGCGCGTGGCCGAGACCCTGTTCCCGGCGCTGAAGGGGCAACTGAAGGCCGGGCCGGAGCGCAAGCGCATCGGCGAGGAATCGCCGCGTCTGTTCGTGCGCGGCGGCGGTCTGACGCCCGGCGTCAGCATCCATTTCGGCCAGTGTTGTTCGCCCGTGCCGGGCGACCGCATCGTCGGCATTCTTGAGCCGGACAAGGGGCTGACGGTCCACACTATCGACTGCCAGACTCTGGCCGATTTCGCCGACGACGATTCCGTCTGGCAGGATCTGCAGTGGACGCCGCAGGCAGAGCGCAGCGCCGTCGGCTCGGTCAAGCTGCACGCCACCCTGACCAATGCGCGCGGCGTGCTGGGGCAGGTGGCCTCCATTATCGGCGAGGCGGGCGGCAACATCCTGAACCTGTCGATGGCCCATCGTCAGCACGACTTCTATGACGTCAACATCGACGTGGAGGTCGAGGACGCCCGCCACGCCACCATGATCATTGCGGCGCTGAGGGCCAATCCCTACGTCGATACGGTCGATCGCGCGCGCGGTTGAGCCGACGCTGACGCCATCAGTTTTCTCAAAGGTCGTAATGTCTCCCGAACAACAAAAGCTCGCCAATGAGGCCCAGATGGCCTCGCCCTCCTATCGTCTGGCCGCTCTGGATCAGGACTTCCTGCTGGGCGAGTCGATGCGCGGCGTGCGCTTCCTGATGGAGTATGAGAAGGCCGAGCAGGCGTTGAAGGCGTGGGGCGTGCGCTCGACCATCGTCGTCTTCGGCAGCGCCCGCGTGGGCGTGAACGGCGACGGCCGACACGCCTATTGGTACGAACAGGCGCGCGAGTTCGGCCGTATCGCCTCCGAACGCGGCGGCGCCTTCCGCGGCGAGCCCGGCGAGGTGCGCGACAACGTCATCGCCACGGGCGGCGGGCCGGGCATCATGCAAGCCGCCAACCAGGGCGCGCACGAGGCTGGGGCGCCGTCCATCGGCTTCAACGTCACCCTGCCGCACGAGCAGTTCCCGAACCCGTGGTCGACGCCGGAACTGACGTTCCAGTTCCACTACTTCGCCATGCGCAAGATGCACCTGGCCATGCGGGCCAATGCGCTGGTGGTCTTCCCCGGCGGTTTCGGCACCCTGGACGAACTGTTCGAGATCCTGACGCTGCGCCAGACCGACAAGGCGCCGCCCATCCCCATCGTGCTGTTCGACGAGGCCTACTGGCGCTCGGTGATCAATTTCGACGCCCTGATCGAGCACGGCATGGTGAAGGCGTCGGACATGGAGCTGTTCGCCTTCGCCGACGACGCCGAGACGGTGTGGACCCGGTTGCTGGAAGGCGGGTTGAAGCCCAACTGCGACATCAAATAGGGCGCGGGTTGAGGGCTGCCGTCACAGGGTCTAAGGACGGCTTTCATGAACACTGAAGACGTCCTCAACGAATTCCGCGACGCCGGCGCCCTGCGCGAAGGCCATTTCGTCCTCTCGTCCGGCCTGCACAGCCCGGTCTTCCTGCAGAAGAACCTGGTCTTCATGGACGGCGCCCGCTGCGAGCGCCTGTGCAAGGCGCTGGCCGAAAAGATCATCGCTACGGTCGGCCCGGTCGATGCGGCGATCTCGCCCGCCGTCGGCGGCATCATCCCCGGCTATGAGACGGCCAAGCACCTGAACGTGCGCTCCATGTACGTCGAGCGCGAGGGCGGCGAGTTCAAACTGCGTCGCGGCTTCTCGGTCGAGCCGGGCGAGAAGATCGTCATGGTCGAGGACATCGTCACCACGGGGCTGTCCTCGCGCGAATGCATCGCCGCGATCCAGAAGGCGGGCGGCCATGTCGTCGCCGCGGCCTGCATCGTCGATCGTTCGGGCGGCAAGGTCGATGTGGGCGTGCCCCTGATCGCTCTGGCCTCGATGGAGGTGCCTGCCTATCCGGCCGACGCCCTGCCGCCGGAACTGGCCGCCCTGCCGGTCGAGGATCCGGGCAGCCGCCGGTTGTCCAAGGGGTAGGAAATGGCGTCGCAGCCTATAACGGACCGGAACAGCCTGGCCTTTCGCCTGTTTTTTAACGAGCGGACGGCGCGTGGACTTTCGGCTTTGCGCTTCATGCTGCTGGGGGCTGCGTGTTTGGTGCTTGTGGAAAAATGGCGGCGAGGCGTGTTTACCGGCGACGAACTGTCCGCATTGGTGATCCTTGCCGTTCTGGTTGGCTTTTTGGGCGATTTGGTTCGCCGTAGAGCGACCAAGACCGGAGAGGCGGGATGAAGCGTCAGTGGGTTCGTCTGGGCGTCAATATCGACCACGTCGCCACGGTCCGTAACGCGCGCGGCGGCGCTCATCCCGACCCGGCCCGCGCGGCTGAGGCGGCGCTGGCGGCCGGCGCCGACGGCATCACCGCCCACCTGCGCGAGGATCGTCGCCATATCACCGACGCCGACATCGACGTGCTGACGGCCCTGTGCCGCCGCGCGGACAAGCCGCTGAACTTCGAGATGGCGGTGACGGACGAGATGCTGGCCATCGCCCTGCGCCACCGTCCGCACGCCGCCTGTCTGGTGCCTGAGCGCCGCGAAGAGGTGACGACCGAGGGCGGACTGGCCGTCGCCGGTCACGAGGCCCGCATCGCCCCGGTGGTGAAGGCCCTGTCCGACGCCGGCATCCGCGTCAGCCTGTTCATCGAACCGTCCGAGGATCAGGTCGAGGCCGCCGCCGCCGTCGGCGCCCAGGTGGTCGAGTTCCACACCGGCCGCTATTGCCACCTGACCGACCCGGCCCAGCGCGCGGTCGAGTTCGAGCGTCTGGCCGCCGCCGCCGCCCAGGCCGACATTCTGGGGCTGGAGGTCCATGCGGGCCACGGCCTCGACTTCGCCACGGCGGGGGATGTGCTGGCCATCCGCGAGATCGTCGAGCTGAACATCGGCCACTTCCTGATCGGTGAGGCGGTCTTCGTTGGTCTGGACGCCGCCATTCGCCGGATGCGCGCGGCGATGGACGAGGCCGTGTCGTGATCATCGGTGTCGGCGCCGACCTGTCGGACATCCGGCGCATTCAGGCGTCGCTGGACCGCTTCGGCGACCGTTTCAAACAGCGTGTCTTCACCGAACTGGAACGCGCCCGCTCGGACCGCAAGGCCGATCCGGCGTGGAGCTACGCCAAGCGGTTCGCCGCCAAGGAAGCCTGCGCCAAGGCCCTGGGCACCGGGATGCGCTCCGACGTCTACTGGCGCGACATGGAGGTGGTGAACCTGCCTTCCGGCCAGCCGACCCTGGCCCTGACCGGCCACGCGGCCGAGCATCTGACCCGCCTGACCCCGCCGGGGCATGAGGCGCGCATCCACCTGACCCTCAGCGACGAACACCCCTATGCCCTGGCCTTTGTGGTGATCGAAGCCGTGCCGTTGGCTTAGGCGCGTGGTGTCGGCTAGATAGCGATCGCTGGTTTTTTATCGGGGCCGACAATGAGTAAATCGCAGACGGCGTTGGCCGAATGGATCGACACGCTTCGTGTCGTGTCGATCTTTCTGCTGATCGCGCTGGTGCTGCGTGTGCTGCTGTTCCAGCCCTTCACCATCCCGTCGGCCTCGATGGAGCCGAACCTGTACGAAGGCGACTACATCGTCGTGTCGAAGTGGTCGTACGGCTATTCCAAGCACTCGATCCCGTTCAGCCCGCCGGTGTTCAACGGCCGCATCCTGGGCAAGGCGCCCGCGCGCGGCGACATCGCCGTGTTCAAGCTGCCGCGCGACAACAAGACCGACTACATCAAGCGCGTGATCGGCCTGCCGGGCGACAAGGTGCAGATGATCGCCAACAAGCTCTACATCAACGGCGCGCCGGTTCAGGACGTCGAGGTCAGCCGCGCCCAGATGGCCGATATGTTCGGCGCCCGTTCGGTGACGCAGCTGCGCGAGACCCTGCCGGGCGGCCGCACCTTCATGACGCAGGACTTCGGTCCGGGCGGCGAGCTGGACGACACGCCGCTGTATGAAGTGCCGTCGGGCCATTATTTCATGATGGGCGATAACCGCGACAACTCGATCGACAGCCGTGTCGAGATGTCGGCGGGCGTGGGCATGGTCCCGGCCGAAAATCTGGTCGGCAAGGCCGAGATCATCATGTTCTCGTGGACGCCGGGCGCCTCTCTGTTCAACCCGGTCAGCTGGTTCGCAAACGTGCGCTTCAGCCGGTTCTTCAAGATCCTCCATTAAGGCCATTCCTGAAGAGGTTGCGGTTCCTTCATCATGCGGAGTCTTGCCCGCTGCGGGTTCAGCGATTACGCCTCGCTCTTCCAACCCTGCGCGCGGCAGGGGATTCGAGCAGATGATGACCGACGACCCCAAGCTGAACGGCGGCGCGGGCGCCTCCGCCCTTGATCCGGCGGTCGGCCGCCCGATCTGGAGCGATGACGGCGACGCCCCCTTCGACATGGGGGACGACCCTGAAGCGCTCGACAGCGAAAAGCCGATCCATGCGCCGCGGCGCTACAGGAAAGCCAAACGAGTGACGAAAGAAAAGTCCGCGAGCAACGAAACGGTCGAGATCATCAAGACCGTCGTTTTCGCCCTGCTGATCGCGCTGGTGCTGCGTGTGCTGCTGTTCCAGCCCTTCACCATCCCGTCGGCCTCGATGGAGCCGAACCTGTACGAAGGCGACTACATCGTCGTGTCGAAGTGGTCGTACGGCTATTCCAAGCACTCGATCCCGTTCAGCCCGCCGGTGTTCAACGGCCGCATCCTGGGCAAGGCGCCCGCGCGCGGCGACATCGCCGTGTTCAAGCTGCCGCGCGACAACAAGACCGACTACATCAAGCGCGTGATCGGCCTGCCGGGCGACAAGGTGCAGATGATCGCCAACAAGCTCTACATCAACGGCGCGCCGGTTCAGGACGTCGAGGTCAGCCGCGCCCAGATGGCCGATATGTTCGGCGCCCGTTCGGTGACGCAGCTGCGCGAGACCCTGCCGGGCGGCCGCACCTTCATGACGCAGGACTTCGGTCCGGGCGGCGAGCTGGACGACACGCCGCTGTATGAAGTGCCGTCGGGCCATTATTTCATGATGGGCGATAACCGCGACAACTCGATCGACAGCCGTGTCGAGATGTCGGCGGGCGTGGGCATGGTCCCGGCCGAAAATCTGGTCGGCAAGGCCGAGATCATCATGTTCTCGTGGACGCCGGGCGCCTCGCTGTTCAATCCGGTCAGCTGGTTCGCCAATGTGCGCTTCAGCCGGTTCTTCAAGATCCTCGACTGATGGCCGGCGGACGCACGAACGTGCGCGCCGAGGCCGTGGCGGCCCTGCGTCGTCGTCTGGGACATGATTTCGCCGAGCCGGAGCTGCTGGAACGCGCCCTGACCCATTCCAGCGTGGGCGAAGGCGCAGGCCCGCAGGTTCCGGCCGACAACGAGCGGCTGGAGTTCCTGGGCGACCGGGTGCTGGGTCTTCTGGTGGCCGACCGCCTGGTGCGCGACTTTCCCGCAGCGGACGAGGGGCAGTTGTCGGCCCGCCTGCACGCCCTGGTGGACAAGGCCGCCTGCGCCCGCGTGGGCGAGCGGCTAGGCGTCGGCGACGCCCTGCGCCTGTCTCCGGGCGAGACCAAGACCGGCGGCCGCAGAAAGGCCGGAGTCATCGCCGATGCTGTTGAGGCGATCCTGGCGGGCGTCTATCGCGACGGCGGCCTGATCGCGGCTCAGGCCGTGTTCGAGCGCGCCTGGGCCGAGGAACTGGCGGCGCCTCCCGCGCCGGCCATCACCAATCCCAAGTCCGCCCTGCAGGAATGGGCGCAGGGGCAGGGCCGTCCGCTGCCGACCTATGCGGTGATCCAGCGCACCGGCTCGGACCACGCGCCGACCTTCACGGTCGAGGCGACGGTGACCGGCTATGAACCCGCCCGAGCCCAAGGGCGTTCGCGACAGGAGGCGGAAAAGGCCGCCGCCGTCGCTCTTTTGAAACGTGAAGGCGTGATTTGACCGAAACTCCCGAAACCACCGAGATCAGCAACCAGCACGCGGGCTTCGCCGCCATCATCGGCGCGCCCAATGCGGGCAAGTCGACGCTGGTGAACCGGTTGACGGGCTCCAAGGTCTCCATCGTCACCCAGAAGGTGCAGACGACGCGCTTTCCCGTGCGGGGCATCGCCATCGAGGGCGACGCCCAGATCGTGCTGGTGGATACGCCCGGCGTCTTCACCCCACGCCGCCGTCTGGACCGCGCCATGGTCGCCTCGGCCTGGGCCGGGGCGCAGGACGCCGACGTGGTCGTCCACCTGGTCGACGCCCAGTCGCACATCGACGCCGAAGGCCGCGAAGGCACGCCTGCCGACCGCCGCTCGGCCGAGGACACCGAGACCATCATCGCCAATCTGAAGGCGACCGACACCAAGGTCATCCTGGCGTTGAACAAGATCGACGGGATGCGCCGCGACACCCTGCTGGCCCTGTCGCAGCGCCTGTTCGAAACGGGTGTCTATTCCGAGGTCTTCATGATCTCGGCGCTCAGCGGCGACGGCGTGGACGATCTGAAGGCGCGTCTGGCCAAGGCTATGCCCGAGGGGCCGTGGCTCTATCCCGAAGACCAGTCGGCGGACGTGCCGCTGCGCGTTCTGGCCGCCGAGATCACGCGCGAGAAGGTCTATCTGCGCGTCCACGAGGAACTGCCCTATTCGGCGGCGGTCGAGACGACCAGCTTCGAGGACCGCGCCGACGGCTCGGCGCGCATCGAACAGACCATCTATGTCGAGCGTGAAAGCCAGCGCCCGATCGTGCTGGGCAAGGGCGGCCAGACCCTGAAATGGATCGGCCAGAAGGCGCGCGAGGAGCTGATCGAGATCCTGGATCGCCCCGTTCACCTGTTTTTGACCGTCAAAGTCGATCCGAAGTGGCAAGACTCTAAGGCATTGTACGCCCAGTTCGGCCTGGAGTTTGACGTCTAGTACCGTGTTCATCGTTCCCAAGACTGCGGGCGGCAGGCCCTGGTTCCTCGGCTCTCTCGTCGCCGCCGGCCTGATTTCGGCCGGGGCGGGGGCCTGGTTCCTGAACGCCGTCGCGCCGGAGACCCAGGCGGCTGTCGTCTACCAGTCGGACCTGCCCAAGCGACCGCCCGTCCAGGTGGTCGAGGCTCTGCCGCAGTTGAAGGAACGGTTGGATCATCTGGCCGCGACCAAGCAGTTCACCGGCGCGGTCCTGGTGTCGAAGGGCGGTCAGGTCCTGTTCCGTCAGGTCTACGGCAAGGCGAACTATGAGCAGGACACGCCCTTCGCCCTGGACACCCGTTTCCGCCTGGCGTCGGTGTCCAAGCAGTTCACCGCCGTCGCTGTCCTGAAGCTTCAGGACGAGGGCAAGCTGTCGGTCGACGACCCCGTCTGCAAATGGATCGAGCCGTGCCCGGACGCCTGGCGGCCGCTGCGCATCCATCACCTGCTGTCGCACACTTCGGGTATCCCGGACCTGATGGCCCAGGCCGAGTGGGGCCGTATTCGGGTCACCCATCGTACGCCGCAGGAGCTGACCGAGACCTCGGCCCGCTATGGCCTGCAGTTCGAACCGGGAACAAAGGTTCGCTACAACAACGCCGCCTTCAATCTGGCGGCCGAGATCGTGTCGAGGGCCAGCGGCCAGCCGTTCGAGACCTATCTGGAGCAGGCCATCCTCAAGCCCCAGGGCCTGAAGGACACCGGCTCCGACGTGAACGACGACGCCCAGGGGCTGGCCATGGGCTACGGCCTGTTCCCGGCGGGTCTGACGCCGCAGCCCATCGCCAACGTCAGCGTAGTGGCCGGCGCCGGGGCCTTGTATTCGACGCTGGACGACATGCTGGCCTGGAACCGCGCCCTGCATCAGGGCCATATCCTGAGCGACAAGGCCTATGCCGACCTGATCGCCGACCATGCGCCGGACGATATGCCGGAGCGGCGCGGCCCGCACCGGGCCTATGGCTACGGCCTCTATGTCAGCGCCCTGGGCGAGCGGACCTCTTCGCCGTTCAGCGATCGCCAGATTTACCACACCGGCAGCTGGGCGGGCTTCCGTAACCTGGTGTCCTATCAGCCGGATCAGGAGGTGACGGTGGTGGTGCTGTCCAACAACTACCACCTGCGCGACCTGGTGCTGTTGATCAATCAGCAGGCCATGGCCGAGGCTCTCGGCCGCCCGTTCCCCGCTGCGCTCAGCCGCTGAGGCCTAGGCGCAGGAAGCTCATCAGGCGCGGGTCGTCGCAGTGGGTCACATTGACCCGCATGAAGCGGCTGGCCGTCTGTGAGGGGCTGAACACGTCGCCCGGCGCCAGGACGATATCCTCCTTCAGCGCGGCCCGAGCCAATTCGGCGGAATCGATTTCGCCGGGCAGTCGGCACCAAAGATTGAAGCCGCCGCGCGGCTCGATCCAGGGTTCGACGCCGAGGGATCTCAGGCGGGCGATCACCTCGCGGCGCTTTCGCGCCAGGCGTCGATGAACCTCGTCCAGATGCTTGCGATAGCCGCCCCCGGCCAGGACGTGGGCGATGGCCTCGGCCGCCACCGGACTGGCGCCGACAAAGCCCGTCGCCACCTGAAGATCAGCCAGGTCCGAAATCCGGTCGACGCGCGCCGCGATGTAGCCGCAGCGCAGGGAGGCCGACAGCGTCTTGGAGAAGCTGCCGATGCGGATGACCCGGTTAAGCCCGTCCAGCGCCGCCAGTCGGGTGGTGGGCTCGGGCTCCAGATCGGCGAAAAGATCGTCCTCGATGATGGTGAGGTCATGCGCGGCGGCCAGATTCAGCAGGCGGTGCGCCGTCTGGGGCGCGATGCCGGCGCCGGTCGGGTTCTGAAGCCCGGCGTTGGTCAGATAGAGCCGGGGCGAGGCCTGCTTCAGTACGGCCTCGAACCGTTCGACGTCAGGGCCTGTGGGCGTGTAGGGGACGCCGACGACCTGGACCTGATGCGCGCGCAGCAGGGCGCGGAAGTTGAAGTAGCAGGGATCGTCCACGACCACCGTATCGCCGGGCCGCAGCAGATAACGGCACGTCAGATCGACGGCATGGGTGCCGGAGCCGGTCAGCAGCACCTGATCCTGGCCGAGTTGCAGCCCCTCGGTCGCCAGACGACCCAGAAGGATGCGGCGCAGCGCCCTCGAGCCGAGCACGCCGCCATAGTCGGTCAGAAGGGCGTCGTCCGCCCGCGCTACGGCGCGCAGGGCCTTGCGCAGCGCCTCGGTCGGCATCCAGTCGGCAGGCAGCCAGCCGCAGCCGGGCTTGAGGGCCTCCGGCGGCGCCTCCAGCGACTGGCGCGACACCCAGAAGGGATCGACGGCGCGGTCGTGCAGGCCGGGATCGACCGCAAAACTGAGCGGAGGCAGGGCGGCGCCCGAGACATAGAAGCCTGATCCCGGCCGGGCGCGGATCAACCCCTCGGCCGCCAGCCGGTCATAGGCCTCGACGACGGTTGAAGGCGAAACCGCCATGGTCTCGGCGAAACGCCGGATCGACGGCAGGCGGTCGCCGGGGGCCAGGCTGCGCCCGGCGATACGGATGCGAATGGCCTCCATGACCTCGGTGGTGCGTGTGCTGCGGGACAACCGTGCCGGCTCCATAATCCATACAGTTCGGCGAAAGCGTATCGATCTGTGGCTGCCTTCGCCAGCGCCGGGAGTCCAATCAGGCGGCGAAGAGGAAGACGGAATGGACACGGCGAAACAGAAGCGCATCGACGGCCTGATCTGCGGGCTTCTGGGGGTGGTGATCTTCAGCGGCTCGCTGCCCGCGACGCGGTTGGCGGTGGCGGACCTGTCGCCGCTGTTCCTGACGGGCGCGCGGGCGGTTATCGCGGCGGCGCTGGCGGGGCTGGTGCTGTTGGCCACGCGGCAGGCGCGGCCGGACCGGCGCGATCTGATGTCGCTGGCGGTGATCGCGGTCGGGGTGGTGGTGGGTTTTCCCCTGCTGTCGGCCCTGGCGCTGCAGCATATGACCTCGGCCCGGTCGATCGTCTTCATCGGCCTGCTGCCGTTGTCTACGGCCATCTTCGGCGTAATGAGAGGCGGGGAGAGGCCGCGCCCGCTGTTCTGGCTGTTCTCCGGTCTGGGCAGCGCCACGGTGATCGGTTTCGCCTTCAGCAGCCACGGCGACGGAGCGTGGACCAGCGACCTGCTGATGCTGGGCTCCATCGTCATCTGCGGTCTGGGCTATGCCGAGGGCGGCATACTGGCGCGGCGTCTGGGCGGCTGGCAGGTCATCTGTTGGGCGCTGGTGCTGTCGGCGCCGATCATGCTGGTGGTGACGACGATGGACCTGCCCGCCGACTGGAGCGCCATCGGCGTCCCGGCGTGGACCGGACTGGCCTATGTCTCGGTCTTCTCGATGCTGATCGGCTTCATCTTCTGGTATCGCGGCCTGGCGATGGGCGGCATCGCCAGCGTGGGTCAGCTGCAACTGCTCCAGCCCTTCTTCGCCCTGGCGCTGGCGGGGCTGGTGCTGCACGAGGCCGTGCCGTGGACCATGGTCGCGGCGGCCGCACTGACGGTGGCCAGCGTCGCCGTGGCCCGCCGTTATGCCTGAGACGGGAGGGTCAGGCCTTCATCGACCCCGTTTCGATGTAGCGCTGGTGCCACGACAGCGCCTCGGTCAGCAGGTGCGGCGACTGCAGGCCGTATGACCCTTCCAGCGCGCGGTCGTAATAGTCCTTCAGCGCGTCGCGATAGTCGGGGTGCGCGCAGTTGGCGATGATGACCCGCGCGCGCTGCTTGGGCGACAGGCCGCGCAGGTCGGCCAGCCCCTGTTCCGTGACGATGACCTGCACGTCCTGGGTGATGTGGTCGACGTGGCTGGCCATGGGCACGATGGCCGAGATCTTGCCGCCCTTGGCCGTCGAGGGCGTGACGAAGCAGGAGATGTAGGCGTTACGCGCAAAGTCGCCCGAGCCGCCGATGCCGTTCTGGATGCGCGAGCCCATGACGCGGGTCGAGTTGACGTTGCCGTAGATGTCGGCCTCGATCAGGCCGTTCATGGCGATGCAGCCCAGGCGGCGGATGATCTCCGGGTGGTTCGAGATTTCCTGTGGGCGCAGGATGATCTTGCCGCGGAACTGCTCCATCCGGCTGTTCAGATCGGCGGCGGCCTCGGGGCTGAGCGAGAAGGCGGTGGCCGAGGCGACCGTCAGTTTCCCTGAGTCCAGCAGGTCCAGCATCCCGTCCTGCAGCACCTCCGTATAGGCGGTCAGGTTCTCGAACGGGCTGTCCTGAAGGCCGGCCAGCACGGCGTTGGCGACATTGCCCACGCCCGATTGCAGCGGCAGCAGATGGGCGGGCAGGCGGCCCAGCTTCACTTCATGCTGCAGGAACTCGATCAGATGCCAGGCGATGGCTGTGGCGCTGGCGTCGGGCGCGGCGAAGGGCAGGTTGCGGTCAGGGCTGTCCGTCTCGACGATGGCGGCGATCTTCGATGGATCGACGCGGAAGACCGTCTCGCCGATCAGGTCGGTCGGTTTGGTCAGCGGGATCGGCACGCGCGCGGGTGGCAGGGCGGTGCCGTAGTAGATGTCGTGCATCCCCTCCAGCGCGGCGTTCTGCCAGCTGTTGACCTCGAGGATGATGCGGTCGGCGCGGTCCAGCCAGGTCTTGTTGTTGCCGATGGACGACGAGGGGATCAGCGCCCCGTCCTCGCGGATGCCCGACACCTCGACTACCGCCGTCTCCAGCGGACCGAGGAAGCCCTGCCAGGCCACCGGCGCCACCTGCGACAGGTGCATGTCCAGGTATTCCATCTCGCCCTTGTTGATCTTCTCACGCGCGACGGGATCGGAGTTGTAGGGCAGGCGGAACTCGATGCCGTCCGCCTTGGCTAGGGCGCCGTCCAACTCAGGCCCGGTCGAGGCGCCGGTCCAGACCTTCAGCCGGAACGGGTTGCCGGCTGCGTGCTCGGCCTCGATCCGCTCGGCCAGGGCCATGGGCACGACCTTGGGATAGCCCGAGCCGGTGAAGCCGCTCATGCCCACGGTCGAGTTGGCCGGGATCAGGGCGGCGACGTCCTGGGCGGACATGATCTTCGACTTGAGGGCGGCGTTACGGACGCGGGACATCGCAAACCTGACGACTGGAGCCGGGGAGGGCTCAAGGAACGACGCGGACATAGGCGCCGCATCACCCTGATTCCAATACGGCTTTGGTCGTAACACGCCGTGATCACAAAGGCGTTAGCCGTAGGATTGTCTGGCGGACAGCGCCATGATCGCCGGATCCTCGCCTTGCGGTTCACTGAGGGCGCGAGGCTTGATGACTCACCGAGCACGAAAAAACGCCGGAGCTTTCGCCCCGGCGTTTCTGCATTTTTCGTTGTGCGACGGCTTAGCCGCGCTGGGCCAGCGGCACGTAGTCGCGCTCGGTCGGGCCCGTGTACAGCTGGCGCGGACGGCCGATCTTCTGCGACGGATCGGCCATCATTTCCTGCCACTGGGCGATCCAACCCACGGTGCGGGCCAGGGCGAACAGCACGGTGAACATGGTGGTCGGGAAGCCCATGGCCGACAGGGTGATGCCCGAATAGAAGTCGACGTTCGGGAACAGCTTGCGCGAGGTGAAATATTCGTCCTGCAGGGCGACGGCTTCCAGTTCCTTGGCGACCTGGAACAGCGGGTCGTTCTCGCGGCCCGTGGCGGCCAGAACCTCATAGGCCGACTGCTGCATGACCTTGGCGCGCGGGTCGTAGTTCTTGTACACGCGATGGCCGAAGCCCATCAGCTTGTACTTGCGCGCCTTCACGCCCTCGATGAACTCGGGGATGCGGTCCGGGGTGCCGATTTCCTTCAGCATGTTCAGCGCCTCTTCGTTGGCGCCGCCGTGCGACGGGCCCCACAGACAGGCGATGCCGGCGGCGATACAGGCGAACGGATTGGCGCCCGACGAACCGGCCAGGCGGACGGTCGAGGTCGAGGCGTTCTGTTCGTGATCGGCGTGCAGGATGAAGATGCGGTCCATGGCGCGCACCAGGGCCGGGTCGACCTGATAGTCCTCGGCCGGGACGGCGAAGCACATGCGCAGGAAGTTCTCGGCGTACGACAGGTCGTTGCGCGGCGAGATGAAGGGCTGGCCGATGTGGTACTTGTAGGCGCGGGCCGCGATCGTCGGCATCTTGGCGATCAGACGGATGGCCGAGATGTTGCGCTGGACCGGGTCATGGATGTCCAGGCTGTCGTGATAGAAGGCCGACAGGGCGCCGACGGTGCCGACCATGATCGCCATCGGATGAGCGTCGCGACGGAAGCCCTCGAAGAAGCGGTCGAACTGGGCGTGCAGCATGGTGTGGCGCGTGACGCACTGCTCGAACTCTTCGAATTCGGCGGCGTTCGGCAGTTCGCCGTGCAGCAGCAAGTGGCAGACTTCCAGGAAGTTGGACTTGGAGGCCAGTTGGTCGATGGGGTAGCCGCGGTGCAGCAGCACGCCTTCATCGCCGTCGATATAGGTCAGACCCGATTCGCAGGCCGCCGTGGAGGTGAAGCCGGGATCGAAGGTGAAGGCGCCGGTTCCGCCGTACAGCTTGCGAATGTCGATGACGTCCGGGCCGGTCGAGCCGGAAAGGACAGGGAGCTCAACAGTCTTGTCCTGGTAGGACAGGGTCGCCGAGCCGGCGGGTTTCGCTTGTTCAGTCATCTAGGCCCCTTGTTCTTCCTTGGACCGGCGCGCGGGGAGGCGGGCGGCCTGAGTTGGTTATGGGTGATCACTTAGTCTGTTGCAGCGCATCATCCAAGCGCCCGAGGCTTTCGTCGCGTCCGAGCGCGCAAAGCGTGCGGGCGATATCGGGCGACGCCGAGCCAGCCGTCAAGGCAGCGCGCATGGAAGGGCCGATTTTTCCGAAGCCTACGCCTTCCTCCTCGGCGAAAGCCTTAAGTTCTGCCTCCAAGGCGAAGACGTCCCAGCTCTGGAAAAGTCCCAGTCGTTCACGCAGTCGTGAGATTCGCAGCCCGGTTTCGCCCTGCAGCAAAGCCGCCGATTTCTCGTTCAACGGGAGCGGACGCGCCTGCAACACGAATGCCGTTTGGTCGGCGAGTTCCGGTATGGTCTTGGCGCGATCCTTGATGAAGGGCATGGCCCGCAGCAGCCGTTCCTCGTCATCCGGCTGCAGCGCGCGGCCGCGCGCCAGATGGGCGTCCAGCGTCAGCTTGGCCAGACGGTCGTCGTCGGCCAGGCGCAGCCAGTGGGCGTTGACGTGGGCCAGTTTGTCGAAGTCCAGGCGGGCGGGCGCCTTGTTGACGCCGGTCAGGTCGAACCAGGCCAGGGCCTGCTCGTCGCTGAACAGCTCGTCGTCGCCGTGGGCCCAGCCCAGTCGGGCCAGATAGTTGCGCATGGCCTCGGGCAGATAGCCCATGTCGGCGTACTCATGCACCGCCTGGGCGCCGTGGCGCTTGGACAGCTTGGCGCCGTCCGGGCCGTGGATCAGGGGGATGTGGGCGAAGGTGGGCCGCGTCCAGCCCAGGGCGTCGTAGATCAGGCTCTGGCGGGCGGCGTTGTTCAGATGATCGTCGCCGCGGATGACGTGGGTCACGCCCATGTCGTGGTCGTCCACCACCACGGCCAGATTGTAGGTCGGCGCTCCGTCCGAGCGGAGGATGACCAGATCGTCCAGCGATGCGGACTCCCAGCGCACGGTTCCCTGCACCGCATCGTCGACCACGACAGCCTGATCCAGCGGGCGGCGGAAGCGCACCGTGTGCGGCTTGGCCAGATCGTCGACGCCGGGCTCGCGGTCGCGCCAGGGCGAGACGAAGTCGCGGCCCTCGGCCTTGGCCTGGTCCCGCAGGGCCGTGGTCTCGTCGGCGGTCAGGAAGTCACGATAGGCGTGGCCGCCCGCCAGCAGTTCATTGATCACCTCGCGGTGACGGTCGGCGCGCGCGAACTGGAAGACCGGCTCTTCGTCGCCGAACAGCTCCAGCCAGGACAGGCCGTCGAAGATGGCCTTCACCGCCTCATCCGTCGAACGCTCGCGATCGGTGTCCTCGATGCGGATCAGGAATTTGCCGCCGCGTCCCTTGGCGTACAACCAATTGAATAACGCGGTTCTCGCCCCGCCGATATGCAGGTAGCCTGTGGGCGAGGGGGCGAAGCGGGTGACGACGGTCGAGGAAGGGGAGGTCATAGAGGCAGGGTCCATAGGGCAGGGTCTTATACGCCCGCCCGTGGGGAAGCGAACCCTTATGGCCCGGTTAATTGACAGCCTGGGCGACGATGCGCGGTCCCAGGCGGATCGTTGGCCGCTGTGGTCATCCGTCTGTTTCGGGGCGGGATGCGGCTGCTACTTCATCCTGAAAGAGGAACCCGCGACGTGGCCGCTGGCTGCGGCGGGCCTGGCGCTGTTGGGCCTCTGGCTTGTCGGTCGGGCGCGGGGGTTGCCGCGTGCTGCGACACTAAGCCTGCTTATGCTGGCCTGTTTCAGCGGCGGCCTGGCGGTGGCCAAGCTGAGGGCCGAGGCGGTGGCGGCGCCCATCGCACCAGCGGACATGGTGCCGACCCAGATCGAAGGGTGGGTGATGGACGTGGATTCGCCGGGCCAGAACGGCGCTCGCATCGTCGTGGCGCCGGTGCGGGTGCGCGGTCTGACGCCCGAGGCGACGCCCGAGCGGTTGCGCGTGACGGTGAAAGGCGCGCCGCCGCCGCCCGGCGCGGCCATCCGCGTCTTCGGCATCCTGAATCCGCCGCCGCCGCCCGCCAGTCCCGGCGCCTATGACTTTGGCCGCAACGCCTATTTCCAGGGCATGGGCGGGACGCTGTTCGCTCTGGGGCCGACGCGGCCCGCCGCTCTGGCGCCGCCGCCGTGGCGGGTGCGGATGGAGATGAAGGTTAACGCCGTGCGCTACGCCCTGGCCGAGCGGATCGTGGCGCGTCTGGGCGAACGCACGGGCGGGGTGGCGGCGGCCATGACGACGGGGCACGAGACCTGGATCCAGAGCCCCGACCTGGACGCCATGCGGGATTCGGGACTGGCGCACATCCTGTCGATCTCGGGCCTGCACATGGCGGTCGTCGGGGGCTTCGTCTTCTTCACGGCGCGCCTGTTGGTCGCAGCCTGGCCGTGGCTGGCGCTGCGCGTGTCGGGCAAGAAGGTCGCGGCGATCGCCGGTCTGGTTGCGGTCGGGACGTATCTGGTGATCTCGGGCGCGCCGCCGCCGGCCGAGCGGGCGGCGGTCACGGCCTCCATCGCCTTCCTGGCCGTCCTGGCGGACCGGCAGGCGGTGACGATGCGGGCGTTGGCGGCGGCGGCCTTCGTGGTCCTGTTGCTGCGGCCGGAAGCCGTGGTGACGCCGGGGTTCCAGATGTCGTTCGCGGCGACGGCGGCTCTGGTCGCTCTGGTCGAGGTCTGGCCGCGTCGTATCCGCGAGTTCGCCGCGCCCTGGCCTATCGTCATGGTGCAGAGGTTCGGCAGTTGGCTGCTGGCCGCCTGCGCCGCCAGTCTGGTGGCGGGCATGGCGACTGGGCCGTTCGCCATGCAGCATTTCAACCGTACGGCCGTCTATGGGCTGATCGCCAACCTGGCGACGGCGCCGCTGGCGGACTTCATCATGATGCCCGCCTTGGCGCTGGGGGCGGCGCTGGAGCCTTTGGGACTTGGCGCGCCCTTCCTGTGGCTGGCGGGGAAGTCTGTGGACGCCATGCTGGCCATCGGCCACTGGGCGGCGAGCCTGCCCGGCGCGGTTCAGGCGATCCCCAGCGCTCCGGCGGCGGCCCTGCCGGTCGCCTTCCTGGGGATTCTGTTCATGTGCCTGTGGCGCGGACGATGGCGATGGGTGGGCCTGCCCTTCGCGGCGGCGGTGCTGATCTGGCCGCGCCCGGCGCCGCCGGACGTGTGGATCGGCGACGGCGGGGCGAATGCGGCGTATCAGCAGGGGGAACAGGCGGTCGTGATGCGGCCTGCCGTGCGTCAGTTCGCCAGCGACCTGTGGTCCCGGCGGCGAGGGCTGGAAGCGGTCGGGCGGCCGGGTGAAGGCTGGACCTGCAAGCGGTCCTTCTGCGCGCCGGAAGGCCGGGAGGGCGCGCTGGCGCTGTGGTGGGGCAAGGCGGCGCCGGCCGCGGAGCAGATGGATCAGATGTGTCGCAACGCCGAGGTGGTCAGCGTGCGAGCCGTGGTCGCGACCCTGCCGCCGTCATGCGAGGGGCGGCTGGTGCTGGACGGCGCCGACCATGCGCACGGCGGCTCGGTGGAGCTGTGGCGGGATGAGGCGGGCGGCTGGCGCGCCCTATGGGCGGCGGAGGTGCGGGGACGGCGGCCGTGGAGCGGAGGCGGGACGGATTAGGCGTTGACCCTCAACCCCGCTCATCCCGGCGGACGCCGGGATGAGCGGAAGTGGGATCAGTGATACCGGCGCAGCAGACCGACCAGCTTGCCCTGGACCTCGACCTGGTCGGGGCCGAAGATGCGGGTCTCATAGGCGCTGTTGGCGGGCTCCAGGGCGATGGACTGGCCCTTCTTGCGCAGGCGCTTCAGCGTGGCTTCCTCGCCCTCGACCAGGGCCACGACGATCTCGCCCGAGGAGGCGTTCTCGACCCGCTTGATGATGACCGTGTCGCCGTCGAGGATGCCGGCTTCGATCATGGAGTCGCCTTCGATCTCGAGCAGGTAATGCTCGCCGGCGCCCAGCATGGTTTCAGGGACGGGCAGGCGCTCGCGCTCATGCTGGATGGCGGCGATCGGGGTGCCGGCGGCGATCTTGCCCAGCAGGGGCAGATCGCGCACGTCGTTGGCGGCTTCCGCGACAACCTGGCGCGGGTTCAGGCCGCCGCCCTGGATCACGTCGGGCCTGAACGGGGCCCGCCCCTTGGCCGGCGCAGCGGCCGTCGCCTGTTCCGGCAGCTTGACCACCTCCAGCGCGCGGGCGCGGTGGGCCAGACGGCGGATGAAGCCGCGTTCCTCCAGCGCCGTGATCAGGCGGTGGATGCCGGACTTGGACGCCAGGTCCAGCGCCTCCTTCATCTCGTCGAAGGACGGCGAAACGCCCGTCTCCCGGATGCGCTCATGAATGAACATCAGGAGTTCGTGCTGTTTCTTTGTGAGCATGGCGGCGAATCCAGAACAAGGCGTGAACCGTTCGTGATGTTCTGTAAGTGTTCTGGTTAAAAGTCAACTAACGCCACGCTGGCCCCCCGCGCCCGTCGCCGGACGGACGCGGGGACAGGCTCTTACTGCGCCGTCATGGTCGGGGCGCCGTCCTTGTACCGCTCGAACCACTCGATGATGGCGTTCATGCGGGCCGCGTTCTGGGACGGGCGGACGGCCAGGCTGTGGCCGACGCCGGGGATCTTCACCAGGGCCGTGGGCACGCCGCGCAGCTGCAGGGCGGTGTAGTACTGCTCCGACTCGCTGACCGGGGTGCGATAGTCCTCGTCGCCGACGACGACCATGGTCGGGGTCTTCACGTTGCCGACCAGCGACAGCGGCGACCGGCGCCAGTAGGCCTGCGGGTTCTCCCACGGAAATTCGCCGAACCAGTAGCGGGCGAAGAAGGCGGGGTTGTCGCCCGTCAGCACGAAGCTGGCCCAGTCGATGACGGGCTTCTGGACCACGGCGGCCTTGAAGCGGTCGGTCTTGCCGACGATCCAGCTGGTCAGCACGCCGCCGCCCGAGCCGCCGGTGACGAACAGGCGGTTCGGATCGGCGACGCCCTGGGCGATGACGGCGTCGACGCTGCTGATCAGGTCGTCATAGTCGTTCGACGGATAGTTGTGGTGGATCAGGTTGGCGAACTCGTCCCCATAGGAGGTCGAGCCGCGCGGATTGACCGACAGGACGGCATAGCCCGCTGCGGCGAACAGCTGGTTGTCGGTGGCGAAGTGCGGGCCATAGGCGGCGAACGGGCCGCCGTGGATTTCCAGCACCAGGGGATAGCGCTGGCCCTCGACATAGTCGGCCGGCAGCGTCAGCCAGCTTTCGACCGCGCGCTGATCGTGGGAGGAGGCGACCTGGACGCGACGCACCTCGCCCAGGCGGCGAGCGCCCAGGAAATCGGCGTTCAGACGGGTCAGCTGGGTGCTTCGGCCGCTCTTCAGGACGTGGACGTCGGCCGGGCGGCTTGAATCGCCGCGCGTATAGGCGATGGCGCCGTCGTCGGCCACGGTGAAGCCGCCGCCGGTGTAAGGACGGCCGAAGTCGTCGCCGGTCAGATCTTCGATCAGGGTGGTGATCGCGCCGTCCAGCGACACGCGGGCGACCTTGGTGCGGCCCTGGTCGTCATAGGCGACATAGACCGAGCGGCCGTCGCGGCTCCACACTGGCGACTGGACCGAACGGTCGATATCCCCGGTCAGGACGCGGCGGTTAGAGCCGTCGGCGTCCATCACATGAAGGCGGGTGTTGTGATAGCCCATCCGATTGTCGTCGTAGCCGAGGTAGGCGATGCGACGACCGTCGGGCGATGCGACGGGCGAATTGTCCGGCCCCGCGCGGTCGGTAAGGGCCGTCAGACCTCCCGTCTGCACGTCCAGGGCGTAGACTTCACTGTCGGCGGACTCGCGTTGCCAGTCGGCACGGCGGTTGGCGCTGAGGTAGATGGTGCGGGAATCGGCCGACCAGGACAGGCCGCCGCCGTGATTGAAGTCGCCATGGGTCAGCTGGCGCCCGCCGCCGCCCTGGGAGCCGACGACGAAGACGTGGCGGAAGCCGGGCTTCAGATAGCCCTGACCGTCGGCGCGATAGGTGACGGTGTCGATGATCTCCAGCGGCGGAGCCCACTGGGCGCCTTCCGGCTTGACCAGCGGCGAACCGATCTTGGGCTTTTCGCCGGGAACCAGGACGGAATAGGCCAATTGCTCGCCGTTGGGCGACCAACTGACGCTGGACGGGGTGTTCGGTAGGTTGGTGACGCGGACCGATTCTCCCGACGCCATCCAGCGCACGAATAGCTGCGGCGCGCCGCCTTCGGCGCTGGAGATGTAGGACAGGCGCGTGCCGTCCGGCGACCAGCGCGGCTGACGGTGCGAGCCGGCCGAGGCGATCAGCGGCGCGTGGCGGCCGGTCTTCACGTCGATCAGCCAGATGGTCGGGCGCATCCGGTCGGTCATGATGTCGGCCGTCTGGCGAACATAGGCGATCTGCGCGCCGTCCGGACTGATCTGGGCGTCGGAGGCGACCTCCATGCCGAACAGGTCCTGGGCGGAGAAGAGACCGCGGTCGACGGCGGGCAGGGCGGGCGCGGCGATTGACGGCTCGGCGGTCTGGGCCATCGCCGGCGCATGGGCGCTCAGGATCAGGGCGCAGGCCGCCCAGGCGAACTTGTTCATATGAAACCCCCTCTGGTTCGGGAGGATCATAGAAAGGCGAGAGGGCTCGGCAAGATAGGGAAAGGGCCGCCGGAACGAATCCGGCGGCCCTTTTGTGTTCGTGTTCCGAAGAAAAATCAGAACTTGAAGCTGGCCCGCAGCAGCAGGGTGTAGCGGACGTAGTCTTCCAGCAGTTCGGCATCGCCGGTGATCGACAGCAGCCCCAGGTCGTTGCCGACGTTCAGGCGGAAGCCCAGGATCGGACCGCCGCCCTCGATGCTGGCGGGGTCCAGGGTGAAGGCGTCGCCGCCCGAAGCCAGGCGGGCGATGGTGGTACCGGCGTCGACCGAGAAGTTCTGACGCCAGCCCAGACGGACCTCGGGGCGAATCCAGCCGTCCTTGCCGAAGCCGTAGCCGATGTTCACGGCCGCCACGCCCGAGAAGATGTGGCCGTCGCGCTCATCGATATCGAGGTCGAAGCCGTCGCCGCCGCCCTGTTCGGTGCGGGCGTCCTCGCTCAGCGAGAAATATTCGACATAGGCCTCGGGGCGGATGTTCAGGCGCCCGAAGTGGCGCTCGTACGAAGCGCCGCCGGCGGCGGCCAGGGTGAAGCCGTGCCAGCTGGATTCGTTCTTCAGGTTGACGCCCTCGGCGACCAGCTTGCGCGTGGCGTTGAAGGAGGCGTAGCCGCCTGCGGCGCGCGCCCAGGTCGTCCAGTATTGGCCTTGAGCCCGCCAGTAGAGGCCCAGCTCCAGGAGGCTGGCCGACAGCACTTCCTCGGCCGCCGATTCCGAGTCTTCCAGATCCGACGAGGTGAAGGCCGCCGTCAGGCCGAAGGCCCCCATGTTGGTGCCGCGTTCGACGCCGCCGGCCAGGCCGAAGCCCTCGGAACGGAAGCCGTAGGTGTCGGTCTTGTCCTTGTCGGCGTAGAAGTTGATCTCCTGCACCCAGGCGCTGGTTTCGCCCGGCGCCGCGGCGGCGTTGCGGCCGGTCAGGGCGCGGGTCACGGCGTCGACGCCGCTGGCCAGCGACAGCAGCGGGCCGCCCGAGTGGTCGGGCAACAACTGCTGATAGATGTGGAAGAAGCCGTCGCGGTCCGTCTGGTTCAGCATGGCCGCGCGGATCAGCTCATTGTCGGCCAGGCCGGCGTAGAGCACGTCATAGGCGGCGGCCTCGGCCTTGATCATGCCGGCCTCTTCCGCCGTGCGGCGACGGGCGTCGACCGTCAGCTTTCCGGCGGCTTCGTCGACGTTGGCGTTGACCACGAAGGCGTAGGGCGAGTTGGACTGCAGCACGTCCTGGTCGATGGCGCCGACGTTCAGGTCGCCCGCCTCGATGATGGTGAAGGACGTCGGGTCCTGGATCAGGGAGTTGAAGCGCACGCCCAGGCCCGCCCCGTCGGCCAGGTCGGCGCTGCCGCTGACCTTGAAGCCGCCGTTGGCGTCGTTGGCGGGGTCCAGGGTCACGATCAGGTTGCCGTCGGCGCCGACGTTCAGGTCGCTGACCTGAAGCTGGCCCGTATGGCGCGCATCCAGGGTGCCCTTGGAGATGTCGATGTCCAACTGGCCGTCGCCATTGGACAGCTTGCCGGTCACCACGGCGCCGCCGCTGATGGCCAGGCGGTCGGCGCCGGTTCCGAAGGAGATGTCTCCGTTCACCGTGCCGTTGCGGATGTCCAGCACATCGGCGCCCGAGCCCAGACGGATGTCGCCGCGGATCGCGGGTTCATTGGCGTCAGGCACCCCGTCGCCGTCGGCGTCCGGCAGCTTGTGATCGGGAACGACCACGCCGTCCTGGACCAGGGTGACGCCTGTGCTGTTGGCGCTGACGTCCACGGCGATGGCCGAGCCGGTCTGGGCCACATCCTTTTCGGGGCTGATGGCGGCCACGATCTTGCCGGTGTTGTTGATCGTGGTCAGCGTGCCGGATTCATCGCGCAGGGCGACGGCGTCGCCCTTGGAGCCGTTGACCCCTGCCGTCACCGAGCCGGAGTTGACGAAGGAGGCGACATTGGCGCCCTGGTTGATCAGCACGCCGGCGGCGACGTTGGCTTCCGAGCTGGCGGAGACGCTTTGAATCGCCCCCGAGTTGACGATGCTCGGCGCCGTGGCGTCCGCGCCGATCAGGACCCCCGTGCTGTCGCCCGTGTTCGCCGAAGAGGTGATCGTGCCCTGGTTGCGCAGCCCGCCGGCCAGGGTGACCGACTGGCCCGTGCCGCCGATCTGGACAGCGGTGGCGTCGACGTCCTTGTAGACGCCGGCCGCCTCGATGGAGCCCCGGTTGATCAGACCATAGGCGTCGTCTCCGGTTCCCACCGGGCCCAGGTTGATGGCCTTGTCGGCTGAGCCGACCAGCACCGCCGGCGCGCCGCCGAACGAACGGATGGCGGCGGTCGTCTCCTGGGCGTCGGGAATACCGTCCTTGTCGCGGTCGGTGTCTTTCTTCTCTTCCTCAGTCGCGTCGTCAGGCAGGGGCGGGGGAGGGCCATCAAAGACCACGCCGCCGGTGACGTCGCCCGCGATGCGGACGGCCGGGCCGCCCTGCAGCAGATCGTCGTCGTCGAGATTTTCGAGATAGGTCGCGCCCTCGCGCGGCTCGCCCGTCGTCGGCTTGCTGGGCGGCGGGGTGGTGTAGCGATAGCCGGTCGTATTGACCGCGCCCTGAATCTTGACCGCGCCGTCGACCGCGCCGTCGATAGCGACCCCGGTCGCGTTCTCGCCGATGGCGCTGACGCTGCCCAGAATAGTGACGTCGCCGGTGATGTCGCCGGTCGTGTGGATGCCGTAGGTGTCGTTGCCGACGACGCTGACCTGACCCTGGCTGAAGAGGTCGCCGGTCAACGGGGCCTCGACCGTCAGGCCCGAGGAATTATTGCCCTCGACCTTGATCGAACCGGACGATTCGATGCGGATGTCGCCGACCAGCGGAGCCGAGCCCGTGACGCGGACGCCGTGACGGTTCGTCCCGTCGGCGAACGGACCGTCCAGGTCGCCGTCCTTGTCCTCGTCCTTATATTCCTCGATCGAGTCGGTGATGTTGATCGCGCCGCCGATGGTGACGTCGCCGGTGTTGCCGCCGTTGACCAGGATGCCCGTGGCGCCGTCGGCGGCCTTGAGCATGTCGATCTTGGACCCGGAATCCAGTTTCACGTCATTGCTGGAATCCAGCGTCACGGCGGCGCCTGACGTCACGGCGATCGAACCGCCGCTGGCCAGCCGCACGTCGTCCCGCGCGCCGTTGTTGGCGGTCGAGGTGCTGACAGGCGTCGTCCGCGCGTTCGAAATGACCTGTTCGGCCTGAGCGCCGGACGCGACCAGCAGGGGGGCGATCGCAACGGCGCTCGCGAGCAGAATACGCATTCGTAAGAAACCCCTCGTGGTCGCACGCGCAAGGATTGAAGGCGCCCCTCCTAACAGGGTCCACGCCCGCACGCCCCAAGTTTCTCGAATTTGAGGCGAATGCAAGGCCCGGCCTATGCAGATGAAGCTGAACGGCGGATGAAAAGCGGCGGCGTGCGACCGGATTGCGACGCCCTCTTGAGCGTAGCGGTTCCAGGCGCTACGGGCCGAAAGTCGCGGTGAAGATCAGCCGTGTCCGTCGCATCCAAAGCCGGAGCTTTAGCGTTAGCGTGAAGAACGACAGGCACAGGATCCATCGCATGAGCGCGAACCATATCGACGTCCAGGAAAGCGAACTGAGGCTGTTTCCCGGCCTGGACGAAGAGGTGGCCGACACCTTGCGAGCCACGAAGACCGCAGCCGCTGATTCCCGGCCGCGCCTCGTTGACACCACCATGTTGTTCGCGCCGCGCTCCGGCGGGGTGAAACGCTATCTCCTATCGAAGAAGGCCTGGCTGGAGGGGCATCGGCCCGAGGTGGCGCACAACCTGGTCGTGCCGGGGGCGGGATACAGGATGGAGCCTGACGGCGTGGTCCGTCTTCACGCGCCCAAGCTGCCGTTCGGCGACGGCTATCGCTGGCCCAGTTCGGTGCGGCGCTGGGGCGCCTGGGTGTCGTCGCTCAATCCCGCGCTGATCGAGGCGGGCGATCCCTATACGCCTGGCCAGGGCGCGCTGGAGGCCGGCCAGAGGGTCGGCTGCCCGGTCGTCGGCTTCTGCCACTCGGACCCGGCGGCCCTGGCGGCCCTGCATTTCGGGGAATGGGCCAAGAAGCCGGTCGAAAAGCGGTGGGCCAGGCTGTTCTCCCAATTCGACCGCGTGGTCTCGCCCAGCCGTTTTATCGCGCAGCGCCTGGAAGAGGCGGGCGTGGGCGGCATTGTGATTCGTCCGCTGGGCGTCGAGGTGGACACCTTCCATCCCGACCGCCGCGATCGCGACTGGCTGTTGAAGAAGCTGGGCCTGGGCGCCGACGCCCGTTTGCTGTGTTTCGCGGGGCGTCCGGCCAAGGAGAAGAACGTCGGCGTCCTGATCGACGCGGTGCAGCGTCTGGGCGCGCCCTACCATCTGGTGCTGGTCGGTGCGGGGGCGGGGATGCCGCCCGAGGATCGGGTCATCTCCCTGCCTTACGAGAAGGATCCGCGCGCGGTGGCCCGCATCATCGCCAGCTGCGACGCCTTCGTGCACGCCAACGACAAGGAACCGTTCGGCCTGATCGTGCTGGAGGCCATGGCCTGCGGCCGGGCCGTGGTGGGCGTCAACTCGGGCGGCGTGGCCGAGACGGTGGACGAGAGCGTCGGTCAGTTGGCCGTTTCCGCCGACCCGGTCGACTACGCAGCGGCCATTGAGGCCCTGTTCGCGCGCGACGTGGAGGCCCTGGGGGCGGCGGCGCGGGTCAAGGCGGTCGAGCAGTTCGCCTGGAACCGCGTGTTCGAGGATCTGACCATGCTTTATGGCGAACTGACCGGGAAGGCCGAGTTCGTCACGCCGCGAGAGATGTTGCCGATCAACTAGGCGCCCGCCGCTGTCGCCCTCGGGCTCGTCCCGAGGGCTTAAGGCCGGACGCGGCGGAACAGACGCACGAAAGCTGCGTCTGCGATCAATCTCGATTGTCAGAAGACAAAGGGAAGGGCGGTGCGCCACTCCCTCAGAACCCTGAGAGGAGTGGCGCGAGTGACGGGGCTCGAACCCGCGACCTCCGGCGTGACAGGCCGGCACTCTAACCAACTGAGCTACACCCGCGTTCCCATCCGAAGCGACTGTGCGCCCCGGCGAGGGGCGTCGTTTAGGCGGGGCCGCGTCGCACGTCAAGCGACGCGGCTGTGGATAAATCAAATCATCTGGCCGAGGGCGTTGCGGCGGCCTGCGGCGGGGCTGCGGGACCGGCGATTCCGCCGTCCGCAGGCAGTTGCGACGCCGTGGCGGGCGGCGGCGGTTCGTAGTGGACGCCCACGCCCGGTCCCAGCGGCAGGTCCAGCGCCACCCAGGACGCGACCATGATCAGTCCCGCGACCAGGAAGGCCCCGGCGTAGGGCAGCATGGTCGCCATCAGCGAGCCCAGACCGAACTTCGGATCCCAGCGCTGGGCGAAGGTCAGGATCAGCGGGAAGTAGCTCATCAGCGGCGTGGCGATGTTGGTGACGGAATCACCCATGCGATAGGCGGCGGTGGTCATCTCGGGACTGATGCCCAGCAGCATGAACATGGGCACGACGATGGGGGCGAGCGCCGACCACTTGGCCGAGGCCGAGCCGATGAACAGGTCGAAGACGCAGGACACCAGCACCACCATGATCAGCAGCAGCGGCGTGGGCAGGGCCAGTTCGCGTAAGGAGGCGGCGGCGTTGACCGCCAGGATCGGCCCCAGGCCCGACCAGTTGAACATGGCGACGAAGTGGGCGGCGAAGAAGGCCAGGACGATGTAGGGGGCCAGTTGGCTGATGCCCTCGCGCATCATCCGCACCAGGTCGTGGTGGGTCTTGATCGAGCCGGACCCCGCGCCGAAGGCCGCGCCCGCCATGAAGAAGGTCAGGGCGAAGAAGGCCACCAGCGAGCGATACAGGGGATTGAAGCGCTGTTCCGGCTCGGCGTCGGCGTCGACGAAGGGCGAGCCAGGCAGGAAGGTCACGATTGTCCAGACGGCGATCATGGCCAGGATGGTCAGGCCCGCCCAGGCCAGGCCGCGCTTTTCGGCCGCGGTGAGGGGCGTCTTCTCTTCGGCGGCGACCGGTGCGGCGTCGTGCGGCGTCCAGGCGCCGAGGCGCGGCTCGATCACCCGGTCGGTCAGGAACTAGACGATGGGCGTGAAGACGATCACCACCCCGACGATGAAGAACCAGTTGCCGGCGATGCTGACGGCGTAGGACGGGTCGATCAGATGGGCGGCGGGCTCGGTGATGCCCAGGATCAGGGCGTCGCTGGCGCCGGGGAACAGATTGCCGGCATAGCCGCCCGACACGGCGGCGAATCCGGCGGCCAGGCCGGCTAGCGGATGACGGCCCGCTGCGGCGAAGATGACGGCCGCCAGCGGAATCACCACGACATAGGAGGCGTCGGAGGCGTGGTGAGACACCATGCCGGTGATCACCACGATCGGCGTCAGGATGAATCGCGGCGCATTCAGCAGAGCGCCGCGAATGGCGGTGGAGAACAGGCCCGTCCGTTCGGCCACCGAGGCGCCGTAGATGATGGTGATGACGATCCCCAGCGGCGGAAAATCGGCCAGGGTGCGCGGCATGCCGATGAACAGCCGCTCCAGATTGGCGGGCGACAGAAGGCTTTGCGCCTGCAGCGCCTCGCCGGTCACCGGATTGATTGCGGACCAGCCCAGACCTGCGCCGACCAGGCTCAGAACAACCAGGCCCAGGATCAGCCAAAGGAATAGGAAGACAGGATCTGGCAGCCGATTGCCGATGCGTTCGATGGAGTTCAGCAGGCGGGCGGCCAGGTTCATGCGCAAGCTCTCGGCTGTGTCGAAGGCGACGGCGCATTTCGCGGATCAGCGGCATAGGAGGCAATCGCGCGGCCTGCGGCAAATCGCGCAAAAAACTGCGAACCATTCGCAACAAAAAACCTTTGCCGACATGGGTTTGAACCCTGGCGAGGTTGGGTCTAAGAAGCCCCGAATCCGCCCCCTACCTCCCGGCGGGCGAGGCAGCTCGAATGAACGAATTTCTTCTAGAATATCTTCCGATCGTCGTTTTCCTGGGCATCGCCATCGTGCTCGGCGCCGGCTTCATGCTGGCGGCCTGGGTGCTGGCCCCCAAGAACCCCGACACCGAGAAGCTCTCGGCTTATGAGTGCGGCTTCAACGCCTTTGACGACGCGCGCATGAAGTTCGACGTGCGCTTCTATCTGGTGTCGATCCTCTTCATCATCTTCGACCTGGAAATCGCCTTCCTGTTCCCTTGGGCGGTGTCGATGTTCGACCTGTCGCACGGCGGCATGGTCTTCGCCTTCTGGTCGATGATGGTCTTCCTGGGCGTCCTGACGGTCGGCTTCATCTACGAATGGAAGAAGGGAGCCCTGGAATGGCAGTGATCGCCCCCTCTAGCCCCCTGGTCCCCGCCGGTTCCGCCGCGCGCTCGACCGTCGAGGGCTATGACCCCAAGATTCACGACAAGTTCTTCGAGTCCGTCAATACGGAGCTGGGCGAGCGTGGCTTCCTGACGACCTCGCTGGACGACGTCATCACCTGGGCCCGCACCGGTTCGCTGATGTGGATGTCGTTCGGCCTGGCCTGCTGCGCCGTCGAGATGATCCACCTGTCGATGCCGCGCTTCGACCTGGAGCGCTTCGGCACCGCGCCGCGCGGGTCGCCGCGCCAGTCGGACCTGATGATCGTCGCCGGCACCCTGACCAACAAGATGGCTCCGGCTCTGCGCAAGGTCTACGACCAGATGCCGGACCCGCGCTACGTCATCTCGATGGGGTCGTGCGCCAACGGCGGCGGCTATTACCACTACAGCTACAGCGTCGTGCGCGGCTGTGATCGCGTGGTGCCGGTGGACGTTTACGTTCCGGGCTGCCCGCCGACCGCCGAGGCTCTGCTGTACGGCATCCTGCAGCTGCAGAAGAAGATCCGCCGCACGGGGACCATCGAGCGATGAGCGAGCTGGTGCGCGTTGCGGAGCGCGAATCCGCCCTGACGCCTCTGGGCACGGAAATGGTCGCGGCGCTCGGCGTCGAGGCGGTGGTCGCCTATGGCGAACTGACCCTGATCGCCCCGCGCGAGAAGATCGTCGAGGTCATGACGGCCCTGCGCGATCAGTTCGGCTTCCAGCAGTGCATGGACGTCTGCGGCGCCGACTATCCCGACCGCGCCGAGCGGTTCGAGGTCGTCTATCACCTGCTGTCGCTGACGCGCGCCGCGCGCGTTCGCGTCAAGGTCTCGACCGACGAAGTGAAGCCGGTCCCCAGCGTGTCGTCGGTCTATCCGTCGGCCGGCTGGTTCGAGCGTGAAGCCTTCGACATGTACGGCATGATCTTCTCGGATCACCCGGACATGCGCCGCATCCTGACCGACTACGGCTTCCAGGGGCACCCGCTGCGCAAGGACTTCCCGATGACGGGCTATGTCGAGGTCCGCTACGACGAAGAGCAGAAGCGCGTGGTCTATGAGCCGGTGAAGCTGACTCAGGAATTCCGCAACTTCGACTTCCTGTCTCCGTGGGAAGGCGCCGATTATCCGACCGTCCTGCCGGGCGACGAGAAGGCGGGAGCGCAGTAATGGCCGACGGTAACAACACTCCGGCTCCGACCGGTTCGGCGATCGACCCGTTCGAGGACTATGAAGACGGCCTGACCCCGCACGCGCGGGCGATGGACGACCGCAAGTTCACCATCAACTTCGGCCCGCAACACCCGGCCGCGCACGGCGTGCTGCGCCTGGTGCTGGAGCTGGACGGCGAACTGGTCACGCGCGTCGATCCGCACATCGGCCTGCTGCACCGCGGCACCGAGAAGCTGATGGAGGCGCGCACCTACCTCCAGAACATCCCCTACCTGGACCGGCTGGACTACGTCTCGCCGATGAACCAGGAGCACGCCTTCTGCCTGGCGATCGAACGCCTGCTGGAGATCGACGTGCCGTATCGCGGCCAGCTGATCCGGGTGCTTTATTCGGAAATCGGCCGCATCCTGAACCACCTTCTGAACACGACCATGCAGGCCATGGACGTGGGCGCCCTGACCCCGCCGCTGTGGGGCCATGAAGAGCGCGAGAAGCTGATGGTCTTCTATGAGCGGGCCTGCGGCGCGCGTCTGCACGCCAACTACTTCCGTCCGGGCGGCGTCCACCAGGACCTGACGCCCGAGCTGATCGACGACATCGGCCGCTGGTGCGCCGAGTTCCCGGCCAAGCTGGACGACATCGAAAGCCTGGTCACCGAGAACCGCATCTTCAAGCAGCGCAACGTCGACATCGGCGTGGTGTCCAAGGAGAACGCGCTCGCGTGGGGCTTCTCGGGCGTCATGCTGCGCGGCTCGGACATCGCCTGGGACCTGCGCAAGGCTCAGCCGTACGACTGCTACGCGGACCTCGAGTTCGACATCGCCGTCGGCAAGAACGGCGACTGCTGGGATCGCTATCTGTGCCGCGTCGAGGAGATGCGCCAGTCGATCCGCATCATGGAGCAGTGCATCCACAAGCTGCGCAACTGCCCCGGCGAGCCGGTCCTGACCGAAGACAACAAGATCGCCCCGCCGCGCCGCGGTGAGATGAAGCGCTCGATGGAGGCGCTGATCCACCACTTCAAGCTCTACACCGAAGGCTTCCGCACCCCGGAAGGCGAGGTCTATGCGGCCGTCGAGGCGCCGAAGGGCGAGTTCGGCGTCTACCTGGTGTCGGACGGCACCAACAAACCCTACCGCGTCAAGCTGTCGGCGCCCGGCTTCCGTCACCTGCAGGCGATGGACTGGATGAACCGCGGCCACATGCTGGCGGACGTGTCCGCCATCCTCGGCTCGCTCGACATGGTGTTCGGAGAAGTGGACCGATGAGCGTTCGTCGCCTGGCCAAGGAGCAACCGGCCTCTTTCGAGTTTTCGAAGGAGACGATGGAAAAGGCTCAGTGGTGGATCAAGAAGTACCCGGAATCGCGTCGCCAGTCGGCGGTGATCCCGGTCCTGTGGCTGGTCCAGAAGCAGGAGGGCTGGGTGTCCGAGCCGTCGCTGCGCGCCATCGGCGACCTGCTGGGCATGGCCTATATCCGGGTGCTGGAGGTCGCGACCTTCTACACCATGTTCCAGCTGACGCCGGTCGGTACGGCTGCGTTGATCCAGGTCTGCGGCACCACGCAGTGCATGCTGCGCGGCTCCAACGAGCTAATGCGCGTGTGCCGCGAGAAGATCGGTCCCAAGGACGAGCTGTCGGCTGACGGCCGCTTCACCTGGCAGGAAATCGAATGCATCGGCGCTTGCTCGAACGCGCCGGTGGCCCAGATCAACGATCTCTACTACGAAGACCTGACGCCCGAGAACATGGCTCAGATCATCGACGATTTCGCGGCGGGCAAGACGCCGAAGGCGGGCAGCTACGTCGGTCGCCACACGTCAGAGCCCCAGGGCGGCGCGCGCGTTCTGACGGACCCGGCGCTGTATGACGGCTCGGCCGCCAAGAAGATCAAGAAGCTGCCGAACTCGGAGCCTGTCGCTGAAAAGGCGCCGGCCTGATGGCGCGGCCGGACCTCGAAACGGAAGCGGGCAGGGCGGCCTATCGGGCCGAACTGCGACGTGTCGGCTGGCGCCCGCGTTGGGCGGGCCTGGCCTGTATCGTGGTCGCGGCCGCTCTGGTTTTGTTCGCGCGCGAGGGCCGTTTCGGCCTGACTGAAAACGCCGCGGTGGCGGCCTATGGCCTGTTGGCCATCGGATGGGTGCTGGTGATCTACGCCGTCTTCCAGCGCACCCGCCACCACAAGCGCCGCATGGCGGAAGGACTTTAAGGGATCATGGTCGGCATCCTCCAAGACAAGGATCGGATCTTCACCAACCTCTACGGCTTCCATGACTGGGGCCTTGAGGGGGCGAAGAAGCGCGGCGCGTGGAACGCCACCAAGGACATGCTGGACCTTGGCGGCGAATGGATCATCAACAACGTCAAGAACTCGGGCCTGCGCGGACGCGGGGGCGCCGGTTTCTCGACCGGGCTGAAGTGGTCCTTCATGCCCAAGGAAGTGAAGGATCGCCCTCACTACCTGGTCATCAACGCCGATGAGTCCGAGCCCGCCACCTGCAAGGACCGCGAGATCATGCGTCATGATCCGCACCTGCTGATCGAAGGCGCGTTGATCGCCTCCTTCGCGATGAAGGCCCACGCCTGCTACATCTACCTGCGCGGCGAATACATCCTCGAGCGCGAGCGCATGGAAGCCGCCGTCAAGCAGGCCTATGAGGCCAAGCTGATCGGTGACGACAACGTCCACGGCTGGGACTTCCACGTCTATATCCACCACGGCGCCGGGGCCTATATCTGCGGCGAAGAGACGGCTCTGCTGGAGTCGCTGGAAGGCAAGAAGGGCCAGCCGCGCCTGAAGCCGCCGTTCCCGGCGGGCGCCGGCCTCTATGGCTGCCCGACGACTGTGAACAACGTGGAATCGATCGCTGTGGTCGGCACCATCCTGCGTCGCGGCGCCGACTGGTTCGCCAGCTTCGGTCGTCCGAACAACACCGGCACCAAGCTGATGTCCCTGTCGGGCCACGTGAACACGCCCTGCGTGGTCGAAGAGGCCATGTCGATCCCGCTGCGCCAGTTGATCGAGGATCACGGCGGCGGCGTGCGCGGCGGCTGGGAAAACCTGAAGGCCATCATTCCGGGCGGCGCGTCCTGCCCGGTCATCACGCGCGAACAGGCCGAAGTCGCCCTGATGGACTTCGACTCCATGCGCGAGCATCGCTCGTCGCTGGGCACCGCCGGCGTGACGGTCATGGACCAGTCCACCGACATCGTGAAGGCGATCGCCCGCATCAGCTACTTCTTCAAGCACGAGAGCTGCGGCCAGTGCACGCCGTGCCGTGAAGGCACCGGCTGGATGTGGCGCGTGCTGGAACGCATGGCGATCGGCGACGCCGACCCGTCCGAGATCGACCTGCTGCTCGACGTGGCCAGCCAGGTCGAAGGCCACACCATCTGCGCCCTCGGCGACGCCGCCGCCTGGCCCGTTCAGGGCCTGATCCGGCACTTCCGTCACGAGATCGAAGAGCGCATCCACACCTACCGCAGCCGCCGCGCGAACTTCGCCGGCCACGCGATCGCGGCGGAGTAATCGTAATGCCTATCGCCAAGGTCAACGGCGTTGAAGTCGAGTTCGAACCGGGCATGACCGTGCTGCAGGTCGCCGAGCGCGCCGGGCAGGAAATCCCGCGGTTCTGCTACCACGAGCGCCTGTCCATCGCCGGCAACTGCCGCATGTGCCTGGTCGAGGTGAAGCCTGGACCGCCCAAGCCCCAGGCGTCGTGCGCGCTGCCGGCCGCCGACGGCCAGGAAATCTTCACCGACACGCCGATGGTCAAGAAGGCCCGCGAAGGGGTGATGGAGTTCCTGCTCATCAACCACCCGCTGGACTGCCCGATCTGCGACCAGGGCGGCGAGTGCGACCTGCAGGATCAGGCCGTCGGCTACGGCCGCGACGGGTCTCGCTACGGCGAGAACAAGCGCGCAGTCGAAGAAAAGAACATGGGCCCGACGGTCAAGACGTTCATGACGCGCTGCATCCAGTGCACGCGTTGCGTCCGCTTCATCACCGAAGTGGCGGGCGTGCCGGACATCGGCATGATCTCGCGCGGGGAAAGCGCTGAGATCACGACCTATCTGGAAAAGAACATCGACAGCGAACTGTCGGGCAACGTCAACGACCTGTGCCCGGTGGGCGCTCTGACGCACCGCCCGTGGCAGTATCACTACCGCCCGTGGGAGCTGAAGAAGACCGAGACCATCGACGTGATGGACGCGCTCGGTTCGAACATCCGCGCCGACGCGCGCGGCGCCGAGGTCATGCGCGTTCTGCCGCGCGTGAACGAGGGCATCAACGAGGAGTGGCTGTCGGACAAGAGCCGCTATGCCGTCGACGGCCTGCAGGCGCGTCGTCTGGACCGTCCTTGGGTGCGTGAGAACGGCAAGCTGCGTCCGGCTTCGTGGGACGAGGCTCTGTCGGTCGTCGCCGACAAGATCAAGGCCGCCTCGGCTGACCGCATCGGCGCCATCGCCGGCGACCTGCAGGACGCCGAGTCGATGAAGGCGACGCTGGACCTGTTCCGCGCGCTGGGTTCGGCCAACACCGACTGCCGTCAGGACGGCGCCGCGCTGGGCGGCGAGGTTCGTGAAGGCTGGCTGTTTAACTCCGGCCTGCAAGGCATTGAAAACGCTGACGCCATTCTGATCGTCGGCGCCAATCCGCGTACAGAAGCGCCGCTGCTGAACGCGCGCATCCGCAAGACCTGGCTGAAGGGCGGCGTCGAAGTCGGCGTCATCGGCCCGCAGGCCGACCTGACCTATGACTACAACTACCTCGGCGCCGGTTCGAAGACCGTCGGCAAGCTGCCCAAGGCCGCTGTCGACTTCCTGACCAAGGCCGAACGGCCCGCCATCATCGTCGGCGCGGGCGCCCTGACCGGCGAGACCGGCCCGGCCGTGCTGAACGCCCTGGGCGCGCTGGCCAAGAAGGTCGGCGTGGTCAAGGACGGCTGGAACGGCTTCAACGTCCTGCACACCGCCGCCGCGCGTGTCGGCGGCCTGGACATGGGCTTCCTGCCGGGCGAGGGCGGTCTGGACGTGGCCGCCATGCTGAAGCCGGGCGCGCTGGACGTGCTGTTCTTGCTGGGCGCCGATGAGGTGAACGCGGACGCATCGGGCGCCTTCCGCGTCTATCTGGGTTCGCACGGCGATCGCGGCGCGCACGGCGCGGACGTGATCCTGCCGGGCGCGGCCTACACCGAGAAGTCGGGCCTCTACGTCAACACCGAGGGCCGGGTGCAGATGGCCGAACGCGTGGTCTTCCCGAAGGGCGAGGCCAAGGACGACTGGGCCATCATCCGAGCCCTGTCGGAACGCGTCGGCTGCAAGCTGCCGTTCGACACCCTCGACCAGTTGCGCACGAAGCTGATGGGCGACCATCCGACCTTCGGCCGCATCGACTATCTGGCCCCGGCCGCGACGTTCGACGTCGCCAAGCTGGGCGCCAAGGGAGACCTGGGCGACGTCGCCTTCGTCTCCGTCATCGCCGATCCCTACCTGACCAACCCGATCGCGCGCGCCAGTGAAACCATGGCCCAACTGTCCGCTGAGCGGACGGCGCCGGTCGCTCTGGCGGCGGAGTAAGACATGGACGCTGCGACTTCCTTCTGGGCCACTCCCGTCGGCTGGACCCTCGCCACTCTGGGCGGGATCCTGCTGGTCGTGGTCGGCATCCTGATCTCCCTGGCCTTCCTGCTGCTGGCCGACCGCAAGATCTGGGCGGGCGTTCAGCTGCGCAAGGGTCCGAACGTGGTCGGTCCCTTCGGCCTGCTGCAGTCCTTCGCCGACTTCTTCAAGTTCGTGCTGAAGGAGATCGTCATCCCGGCCGGGTCGGACAAGGTGGTCTTCATTCTGGCCCCGCTGATCAGCTTCGTGCTGGCCTTCATCGCCTGGGCGGTGATCCCGTTCGCGCCGGGCTGGGTGGTGTCGGACCTGAACGTCGGCATCCTGTACATCCTCGCGATCAGCTCGCTGGGCGTGTACGGCATCATCATGGGCGGCTGGGCTTCGAACTCGAAGTACCCGTTCCTGGGCTCGCTGCGTTCGGCGGCGCAGATGGTGTCCTATGAGGTCTCGATGGGCCTCATCATCATCAACGTCATCCTGCTGGCCGGGACGATGAACCTGACCGAGATCGTGACCCAGCAACAGGGTTGGATCTGGAACTGGAACGCCTTCGGCGGCGGGCTCGAGACCCTGCCGACCATCATCGTCATGCTGCCCATGACCATCGTCTTCTTCATCTCGGCTCTGGCCGAGACGAACCGTCCGCCGTTCGACCTGCCCGAAGCGGAGTCGGAGCTGGTGGCCGGTTATCAGGTCGAATATTCCTCGACCCCCTACCTGCTGTTCATGATCGGCGAGTACGCCAACATCGTCTTCATGTGCGCCATGATCACCCTGCTGTTCTGCGGCGGGTGGAATCCGGGCTTCCCGACCGACTTCCTGAACAGCGTCCCGGCCTTCGTGGCCAACCTGTTCTACCTAGCGGTCTTCGCCGTGAAGGTGGTCTTCTGGTTCTTCATGATCGCCCTGGTGAAGGCCTTCGTGCCTCGCTACCGCTATGACCAGCTGATGCGCCTGGGCTGGAAGATCTTCCTACCGGCTTCGCTGATCGCCGTGGTCTTCGTGTCGGCGTGGCGCGTGTTCGCGGTGGGGGCGTGATGGGCGTCCGCGCCACAGTCCTGATCGCGTTGGCGCTCGCCGCCGGCCTGTCGGCCTGCACCTTCACGCCGATGGATCCGGCTGCGCCCGAGACCGCGTCCGCGCGTCTCGAACGCCTGGACCGGGAGCGAGGAGAGGAGGCGGACAAGCGCGCCTATTGCCAACGTCTGTCGCGGGACGATCCGCGTTTCGACAGGGACGGCTGCGAACGCCGGATCGGCGGATGAAGATGAAGGCCGCAGCCCTGATGATCGCCCTGACCGCGCCCATGCTGGCGTCGGCCTGCGCGCCCTATGAGGCCGAGCCCGTCTCGGTCTATCAGTGGGAGCGCAAGGTGCAGGAAGTTGAACGGCGCGAGGCGGAACGCCAGCGCCTTTGCCAGACCCTCGACAAGGAAAGCGCCCGCTATGAACGCGAGTGCGCCGGAGTGAAATCGTAATGCTGACCCGTATCGTTCAGGCGGCCAAGGGCGCGATGCTGACCGACGTGTTCGGCGCCGTCGGCCTGTCGATGAAGTACATGATGAAGCCGAAGGCGACGGTGAACTATCCGTTCGAGCGCAACCCGCAGTCGCCGCGCTTCCGTGGCGAACACGCGCTGCGCCGCTATCCGAACGGCGAAGAACGCTGCATCGCCTGCAAGCTGTGCGAGGCCATCTGCCCGGCGCAAGCCATCACCATCGAGGCCGAACCGCGGGCCGACGGCAGCCGCCGCACGACGCGCTACGACATCGACATGGTCAAATGCATCTACTGCGGCCTGTGCCAGGAGGCCTGCCCGGTGGACGCCATCGTCGAGGGACCGAACAGCGAGTTCGCCACCGAGACCCGCGAAGAACTGCTCTATGACAAGGCGCGCCTGCTGGACAACGGCGACCGCTGGGAGCGTCTGATCGCGAAGAATCTGGAACTCGACGCTCCGTATCGCTAAACGGAGCGGCGATTCCGCCGCGCTGACCCTGACCTTCGGGCCGGGGCTGATTTCTGGAAGGGTCCGGGATTTCCGTCCGGGCCATTGGTTTTGAAGAGGGGCGTCGTCCCGCACATGTTGCAAGGCCTGGCCTTCTATCTTCTGGCGACGGTCGCCGTGGTTTCCGCCCTTCTGGTGGTGACCGCGCGCAATCCCGTGCACTCCGTTCTCTGGCTGATCCTGACCTTCTTCTCGGCGGCCGGACTGTTCGTGCTGCTGAGCGCCGAGTTCCTGGCGATGCTGCTGGTCGTCGTCTACGTCGGCGCCGTGGCGGTGCTGTTCCTGTTCGTGGTCATGATGCTGGACGTCGACTTCGTGAAGCTGCGCGAGGGTTACGCGCGCTACCTGCCGCTGGCGGGCGTCGTGGCGGGCGTGCTGCTGGCCGAGATGATCATGGTGTCGATCAGCGTCGTTCAGGGCGGAGCCGCCCGCGACGCCGCCTCGCCGGTGCCGGCCGGGCCTGACGTCACCAACATCGAGACGATCGGCCGCGTGCTCTACACGGACTATGTCTACTTCTTCCAGGCGGCGGGCGTGGTTCTGCTGATCGCCATGATCGGCGCCATCGTCCTGACCCTTCGTCACCGTCCGGGCGTGCATCGTCAGGATCTGGCGGCGCAAGCCAACCGCGAACGCGCCAAGGCTGTCGAGATCAAGTCCGTGACCACGGGCCAGGGCGTCACCCCAGAGGAGCTTCTGTGATGGATATCTCGCTCCACCACTATCTGGCGGTCGCCGCCATGCTTTTCACCATCGGCGTCTTCGGCATCTTCGTGAACCGCAAGAACGTCATCATCATCCTGATGTCGGTCGAGATGATCCTGCTCGCGGTGAACATCAACTTCGTGGCCTTCTCGACCCACCTGAACGACGTGTCGGGTCAGTTGATGGCCATGTTCGTCCTGACGGTCGCCGCGGCCGAGGCCGCCGTCGGCCTGGCCATTCTCGTGACCTTCTTCCGTAACCGCGGCGACATCGCGGTCGACGACGCCTCCGTGATGAAGGGCTGATCGGAACCGTGACTATCCAGACTCTCGTCACTCTCGGCGTCTTCGCCCCCCTGCTGGGGGCCATGATCGCCGGCTTCTTCGGTCGCCGGATCGGCGACATTCCGTCCCAGGCCGTCACAACCGGCCTGCTGTTCTTCTCGTGCGCGGTCTCGTGGATCGTGTTCAGCCAGTGGACCTGGGGCGGGCTGGAAGCCTTCACCGTCCACATCGCGCCGTTTATCCATGTGGGCGACTTCCAGTCGAACTGGTCGATCCGCGTCGACGCCATGTCGGCGGTCATGCTGATCGTGGTGACCAGCGTCTCGTCGCTGGTCCACCTCTATTCCTGGGGCTACATGAAGGAGGACGACAGCCGTCCTCGCTTCTTCGCCTATCTGTCGCTGTTCACCTTCATGATGCTGGCGCTGGTGACGGCGGCCGACTTCGTGCAGATGTTCTTCGGCTGGGAAGGCGTGGGCCTGGCGTCCTATCTGCTGATCGGCTTCTGGTACAAGAAGGCCTCGGCCTCTTCGGCGGCGATCAAGGCCTTCGTGGTCAACCGCGTCGGCGACTTCGGCTTCCTGCTCGGCATGATGACCGTGTTCTGGATGTTCGGCACGATCGAGTTCGCCAAGCTGTTCCCGATGATCGCCGGCAAGGTCGGCACGGGCTGGGAATTCCTGGGCTACACCTGGTCGGCGCTGGACCTGGCCGGTCTGCTGCTGTTCGTCGGCGCCATGGGCAAGTCGGCGCAGTTCTTCCTGCACACCTGGCTGCCGGACGCGATGGAAGGCCCGACGCCTGTGTCGGCCCTGATCCACGCGGCCACCATGGTCACGGCTGGCGTCTTCATGGTCTGCCTGCTGTCGCCTCTTTATGAGCACGCGCCCGTCGCGTCGCAGTTCATCGCCATCATCGGCGGGATCACCGCCATCTTCGCCGCGACCGTCGGCATGATGCAGAACGACATCAAGCGGGTGATCGCCTATTCGACCTGTTCGCAGCTGGGCTACATGTTCTTCGCGGCGGGCGTCGGCGCCTATCAGCCCGCCATGTTCCACCTGTTCACGCACGCCTTCTTCAAGGCCCTGCTGTTCCTGGGCGCCGGTTCGGTGATCCACGGCATGCACCACGAGCAGGACATGCGGAAGATGGGCGGCCTGTGGAAGCTGCTGCCCGTCACCTATGCGACCATGATGATCGGCACCATCGCCATCACCGGCCTGGGGATGCCCGGCGTCGGCGGCTTCGCCGGCTTCTACTCCAAGGACTCCATCCTCGAGAGCGCCTATGCGGCGGCGACGACCGGCCATTCGGCTGCAGGCATGTTCGCCTTCTTCATCGGCATCTCTGCGGCTCTGCTGACGGCCTATTATTCCTGGCGTCTGGTCTTCATGACCTTCCACAACAAGCCGGTTTGGAAGGAAGAGGAGGGCGCGCACGCCCATCACGCGGACGACCATGCCTCACACGCTCAGATCGAAACCCATTCAGAGCCGCTGGACAGCGACGATCACGCTCACGACGACCACCACCACGGTCCGCTGAAGCCGCATGAAAGCCCGTGGGTCATGGTGCTGCCGCTGCTGCTGCTGTCGGTCGGCGCGGTGGCCGCGGGCATGATCTTCGCCCCGCACTTCATCGGCCATCATGAGGCCGAGTTCTGGCGCGGCGCCATCTTCGTCGGGGCTGAGAACCACGTCCTGCACGAAAGCCACAACGTCCCGACCTGGGTGAAGTGGGCGCCGCTGATCGTGACGCTGCTGGGCACGGCCATCGCCTACTGGCTGTATGTCGTGAAGGAAGGCGCGGCCAAGCAGATGGCCGACCGCAAGGGCCCGCTGTGGACCTTCCTCTACAACAAGTGGTTCTTCGATGAGCTGTATGACGCCGTCTTCGTGAAGGGCGCCAAGGCGATCGGCGACTTCTTCTGGAAGATCGGCGACGTGAAGATCATCGACGGCCTCGGCCCGAACGGCGCGGCCTGGGCTTCGCTGAAGTCGGGCGGCTGGCTGTCCCGGTTCCAGTCCGGTTTCGTCTACTTCTATGCATTCGTGATGCTGATCGGCGTGGCTGCGTTCCTTGCTTTCGCCATCTTCACGTGGGGAGCCTGAGCCTCGTGCCTCACATTCTGAGCATCGTCACCTTCCTGCCGCTTCTCGGCGCGGCCGCGATCCTGGTCGCGCGCCTGCTGAACAAGGGCGGTCAGGACGCCGCGGCCCCGGCCGCCCGCTGGATCGCCCTGGTCACCACCCTGGTGGTGCTGGCGGTGTCCGTCCTGCTGGTCGCGCAGTTCGATCCGTCGAACCCGGCCTATCAGTTCGTCGAGAACTACGCCTGGTTTGCGGGGGCCAGTTATCACCTGGGCGTGGACGGGATCTCCATCCTGTTCGTCCTGCTGACGGCCTTCCTGCTGCCGATCTGCGTGGTGGCCAGCTGGAAGGCGATCGAGACGCGCGTCGTCGAATATATGATCGCCTTCCTGATCCTGGAGACGCTGGTCATCGGGGTGTTCACCTCGCTGGACCTGTTCCTTTTCTACATCTTCTTCGAAGGCACCCTGGTGCCGATGTATCTGATCATCGGCATCTGGGGCGGCGCCAACCGCATCTACGCGGCCTACAAGTTCTTCCTCTACACCCTGCTGGGCTCCGTCCTGATGCTGCTGGCCATGCTGTGGATGGCGCACACGACGGGCACCACCAGCATTCCGGAGCTGAAGCAGTACGCCTTCGACGCCTCGGTGCAGCCGATCCTGTGGCTGGCCTTCTTCGCCTCCTTCGCGGTGAAGATGCCGATGTGGCCGGTGCACACCTGGCTGCCCGACGCTCACGTTCAGGCGCCGACGGCGGGTTCGGTCATTCTGGCCGGCATCCTGCTGAAGCTCGGCGGCTACGGCTTCATCCTGTTCAACATTCCGATGTTCCCGCTGGCGTCGCAGATGTTCACGCCGCTGGTGTTCACCCTGTCGGTGATCGCCGTGGTCTACACCTCGCTGGTCGCCTTCCGTCAGACGGACATGAAGAAGCTGATCGCCTATTCGTCGGTCGCTCACATGGGCTTCGTGACCATGGGCATCTTCGCCGGCAACGACACCGGGGTTCAGGGCGCCGTCTTCCAGATGCTGAGCCACGGCCTGATCTCGGGCGCGCTCTTCCTGTGCGTCGGCGTGGTCTACGACCGGATGCACACCCGTGAGATCGCCCTCTATGGCGGCCTGACGGCGCGGATGCCCTGGTATGCGGCCATCTTCCTGATGTTCACCATGGCCAACGTCGGCCTGCCGGGCACCTCGGGCTTCATCGGCGAAGTGCTGACGATGACGGGCGCCTATCAGGTCTCGACCTGGACGGCCCTGATCGCGGCCTCGGGCGTGATCTTCTCGGCGGTCTATGCGCTGACGCTGTTCCGCAACGTCATGTACGGCCCGATCACCAATCCGGCGCTGGAAAGCATCACCGACATCGACAAGCGCGAGCTGCTGATCTTCGTGCCCCTGATCGTCGGCACCATCTGGCTGGGCCTCTATCCCAACGCCGTTCTGGATTACACCGGGCCAAGCGTTGAGGCCCTGACGACCGCCTATCGCGCAGCCATCGGCGGGTGAGAGCATAATGACTGATCTGTCTTCCGCCCTTCATCTCTCGGCCCCGGAACTGACCCTTGCGGTCGGCGGCCTGGTGCTGCTCATGCTCGGCGCCTTCGCCGGGGAGAAGTCGACGCGCCTGGTTTCGGGCCTGTCGGTGCTGCTGCTGCTGGCGGCGACGGCTCTGGCCGCCGTCGGCCCGCTGGGCGCGGCCTTCAACGGGGCCTATGTGGCCGATCCGCTGGCCGTCTACGGCAAGGCGGTGATCTTCCTGTCCGCCGCTGTGGCCGTAGTGCTGGGCGACGGCTGGATGCATCGCAACAACATCGCCAAGTTCGAATATCCGATCCTGATCGTGCTGGCCTCGGTCGGCATGGGGATGATGGCGTCGTCGGGCGACCTGATCTCGCTCTACATCGGCATCGAGATGCACTCCCTGGCCCTCTACGTCCTGGCCGCCTATCGCCGCGACGATCTGAAGGCCTCGGAAGCCGGTCTGAAGTATTTCGTCCTGGGCGCCCTGTCGTCGGGTCTGCTGCTGTACGGCGCCAGCCTGATCTATGGTTTCGCCGGTTCGATGCGGTTCGAGGACATCGCCGCCTTCGCGACCGCCAACCCCGGTCCGGGCCTGATCTTCGGCCTGGTCTTCCTGATCTGCGGCTTGGCGTTCAAGGTTTCGGCCGCGCCGTTCCACATGTGGACGCCGGACGTCTATGAAGGCGCCCCGACGCCGGTCGTGGCCCTGTTCTCGACCGCGCCCAAGGTGGCGGCCATGGTGCTGATCATCCGCGTGCTGGTCGAAGGCTTCGGCCTGGCCCATGCCCAGTGGGCGCAGGTGGTGATCCTGATCTCGCTGATCAGCTTCGCCGTCGGCGCCTTCGGCGGCCTGATGCAGAAGGACATCCAGCGGCTGCTGGCCTATTCGTCCATCATCAACATCGGCTACGCCCTGCTCGGTGTCGCGGCGGGCACGCAGGTCGGCGTTCAGGCGACCCTGATGTTCATGACCCTGTATGTCGTGGACCAGATCGGCTTCTTCGCCATCCTGCTGTCGCTGAGCCGCAATGGTCGTCCGATCCGCAAGATCGCCGATCTGGCCGGTCTGAAGAAGGACCGCCCGCTGACGGCCGTCGCCCTGACGATCCTGTCGCTGTCGGCTATCGGCATTCCGCCGATGTCGGGCTTCTGGGGCAAGGTTTATGTCTTCGGCGCGGCCGCTGACGCCGGATACTGGATAGCGGGCGCGGCGGGGCTGGTGGCCTCGGTCGTGGCGGGCTTCTACTACCTGCGCATCATCAAGGTGATGTGGTTCGACACGCCGGACTTCGACGTGACGACCGACAAGGCGCCGGCCGGCGCCCAGTGGATCGGTTGGGCGGCTGCGGCCTTCAGCTTCCCCGTGGTGCTTCTGGCTCTCGTCTGGCTGGAGCCGCTGACGCGCGCGGCGGCGGCAGGCGTCGGGATCGGATAAGGGGCCTTGGCGGCTCCGGTCCTGATCCTCGAAGAGACCGACTCCACCAATGCCGAGGCGCGTCATCGCGCCGAGGCGGGCGAGGCCGGGCCGCTGTGGATCGCGGCTCGGCGTCAAACCGCCGGGCGGGGCCGTCGCGGCCGCGCCTGGGACAGCCGCGACGGCAATCTGGCCACGACCCTGCTGCTGACGCTGAAGCGTACTCCGGCCGAGGCGGCGCAACTGACCTTCGCCGCTGCGCTGGCGGTGGCCGACCTGCTGGACCGCTATGTCCCGCCCGCGCTGGTCAGCATCAAATGGCCCAATGACGTTCTGTTGGATGGGCGCAAGTCGTCCGGCATCCTGATCGAATCCGGCCCTGCGCCGTCTGGCGGTCTGTGGCTGGCGGTCGGCATCGGCGTGAACCTGTCCCACGCGCCCGAAGGGACCGAGCGCCCGACCACCTGCATCGCCGAGCATCTTGGTCACGACGTGGCTTCGGCGCCGTCGATGGAGGAGGGGGCCAAGGCGCTGGCTGAAACCTTCGACGTCTGGCTGGAACGCTGGACGCGTCTGGGCTTTCAGCCGGTGCTGGACGCCTGGGTCGCGCGGACGCCGGGCCTGTTCGGGCCGTGCACGGCGCGGCTGAGCCATGAAACCCTGAGCGGGATCGCCGACGGCGTCGAGGCCGACGGCGCCCTGCGTCTGAAACTGCCGGACGGAGGCCTGCGAGTCATCTCCGCCGGCGACGTCTTCTTCGGAGAGACCGCCTGATGCTGCTGGCGATCGAGCAAGGCAATACGAACACGCTTTTCGCCGTCCACGACGGCGAGGAGTGGATCTTCCAGTGGCGCACCGCCACCGATCCCATGCGCACGGCCGATGAATACGCCGTCTGGCTGCACCAGCTGTTCGAGATGCGCGGTCATGGCCTGACCATGGCCGACATGGACGGCTGCATCATCTCCAGCGTGGTGCCGCAGTCGATTTTCAACCTGCGCAACCTGGCGCGACGCTATCTGACCGTCGAACCCCTGGTGATCGGCGAGAACGTCGAGCTGGGCATTGAGGTGCGCATCCACAAACCCAGCGAGGCCGGGGCCGACCGCCTGGTCAACGCCATCGGCGCGCTTCAGGCCTATGAGGGCGACCTGCTGCTGATCGACAGCGGCACGGCGACCACTTTTGACGTCGTCTCGGGTGCCAACGGCAAGGGCGGGGGCGCCTTTGAAGGCGGACTGATCGCGCCGGGCATCAATCTGTCGCTTCAGGCCCTGCACGAGGCTGCGGCCAAGCTGCCGCGCATCGCCATTCAGCGCCCCGAGACCGTCATCGGGCGCGACACCGTCACCTCCATGCAATCGGGCGTCTTCTGGGGCTATATCGCTCTGATCGAAGGGCTGGTGGACCGTATCAAGGCCGAGTGGGGCAAGCCCATGACGGTCATCGGCACCGGCGGCGTCGCCTCCCTGTTCGAGGGCGCTACCGACTCTATCGACCGGTTTGATCCGGACCTGACCATCCGCGGCCTACTCGAAATCTGGCGGCGGAACTCCCATCTGTAAGGCCGTATGACTAAGAAAAATCAAAACGACGAACTCGTCTTCCTGCCGCTGGGCGGTTCGAACGAGGTCGGTATGAACCTGAACGCCTATGGCTTCGGCCCGGCGCATGATCGCAAATGGATCATCGTCGACGTGGGCGTGACCTTCGGCGACCAGTCCACGCCGGGCGTGGACGTCATCGTGCCGGATCCGACCTTCCTGGAAGGCGAGAACATCCTGGGCATCGTGCTGACGCACGCGCACGAGGACCATATCGGCGCCCTGGGCTGGCTGTGGCCGCGCATTCAGGCGCCGCTGTACGCCACGCCCTTCACCGCCTTCCTGATCCGCGAGAAGCTGCGCGACGCCGGCATCTATGAAGATGTCGAACTGATCGAGGCGCCGCTGGGTTCGACGGTGGATCTGGGCCCGTTCGAGGTGACCTATGTCACCATCACCCACTCGATCGCCGAGCCGAACGGCCTGGCCATCAAGACGCCTCTGGGCACGGTGCTGCACACCGGCGACTGGAAGATCGACAACGATCCGGTCGTGGGCGAGCGCACCGACGTCGACTTCATCCAGAATCTGGGCGACGAGGGCGTCCTGGCTATGGTGTGCGACTCCACCAACGTCTTCGTCGACGGGGTCGCCGGGTCCGAGGGCGAGGTGAAGGTCAAGCTGGCCGAGCTGATCCAGGGCCTCAAGGGCCGGGTCGCCGTCGGCTGCTTCGCCTCCAACGTCGCGCGCATGGACAGCGTGATCCGCGCCGCCGAGGCCGCCGGTCGCCGCGTAGCGCTGGCCGGTCGCTCGATGCACCGCATCACCGCCGCCGCCAAGTCGGTCGGCATGTTGAACGACATCAAGCCCTTCCTGTCCGAACAGGAGGCCAAGATCTGGCCGGCGGACGAGATCCTGTATCTGTGCACCGGCAGCCAGGGCGAGGCGCGAGCGGCTCTGTCGCGCGTGGCCGAAGGGACGCATCCCTTCGTCAAGCTGGGGCAGGGGGATCACTGCATCTTCTCGTCGCGCGTCATCCCGGGCAACGAACTGTCCATCGGCCGCCTGCAGGACAAGATGGCTGAGCGCGGAATCCGTATCTACACTGAGAAGGATCACCCCGGCATCCACGTCTCGGGCCACCCGTGCCGTGACGAACTGCGTCAGATGTATCAGTGGGCCCGGCCGCAGATCGCCGTGCCGACCCATGGCATGCGCCGTCACCTGATCGAGCACGGCAATCTGGCCAAGGACATGCAGGTGCCGGAGACGGTGACGCCGCGCAACGGCGACATGGTGCGCCTGGCCCCCGGACCCGCCGCCATCATCGACGAAGTGCCCTCGGGCCGTCTGTTCGTCGACGGCGGCATGTTGGTCGAGGAAGGCGGGGAGGCTCTGCGTGAGCGCAAGCACGCCGCCAGCAACGGCATCCTGATCGTCAGCTTCGCCCTGGACAAGCGCGGGCGGATCGCCAGCGACATCGACGTGCGGGGCATCGGCCTGCCCGGCGACGCGGACCGTCCGCTGGGCGATGTGCTGGATGACATGGCCGAGCGCGTCGAGAACACGGTGCGCGGCCTGAAGGGCGAGGCGCTGGAAGACGAGATGGTCATCGAACAGGCCGTCAGCCGGACCCTGAAGAAGGCCAGCCAGCAGATCTGGGACCGTCGTCCGATCGTCGAAACCGTGGTGCTGAGGCTCTGATGGCGGATCGTCTGTATCTATTGAACCCAGACTGGTTCGACGATCAGGGCGGGCCGTGGTTCTGTCCGCCGGGCGCGCGGATCGAAGGCGTGTTGGGCCTGTATCCGCGCCTGCGCGAGCACCTGACCGTGACCTATCTGGATCACCCGCGTCCGCGCCCGGCCGTGATCGCCGAGGTGGGGGAGGCGAACCAGAGCTGCCCCCTTCTGGTCCTGGACGGCGAGTTCGACTGGCCCGATGCTCAGGTCAGCGAGGAAACGGGCGCGCGCTTCCTGCAGGATGACGACATCCTGCCCTACTGGGCCGCGCGCTACGGCATCGGGCGGCCGCATCCGTAAGCAATGAATCCTTCTCCCGATGGGAGAAGGTGGTCCGAAGGACCGGATGAGGGTTCCCGGCCGATGTCGGCGAAAGCCGTCGCCTGAACGTCTGATTGCGGAACCCTCACCCTTTCGCCTGTTCCAATCGCTCCGCTCTTGGAGGCTCAAGCCCTCTCCCATCGGGAGAGGGTGTTAGAGCGTCACCTTGCGATAGTTGTCGCGGTCCAGGTTTCCGATCTCGACCGAGATCTGGCGTGGGCCTTCATAAGGCGCGACTCCGGCCAGCAGCGCGGCCTGGACGGCTTCGCCCAGGGCTGTCTTCTGTTCCTGGGTGCGGCCGCTGAGGATGCGCAGATCGCAGTGGACCATGGCCTGGACCGGATCGCCGTCGGCGATGATCAGGTTTTCGCAGCGCACGATGCGCGTCTTGCAGGCCTGGGTCGTCGCGCCGACCGTGTCGACACAGAGGCGATGAATCTCCAGCGCCAGGGCGCGCCAGTCGGTCGCGTCGAAATGGGTGGAGTGTTCCAGCGTAATCTGTGGCATTCAGGGCGTCCTTGTTGCGGAGCCTCTCTTATCGCGCCGTGACGATGATTGCGATGAACGGACTTTAGAGACGATGCCCCTTGGCCCCTTCACCCTGGTCGCCACCTTTCTGACGGTGTGGTGGATCGTGTTGTTCGCGATTCTGCCGCTGGGGATGTCTGATCAGATCAAGGATCCGCCGACGGACGGGACCCAGTGGGGCGCGCCGAAGAATCCGAACCTCAAGAAGAAATTCATCACCACGACCTGGGTGTCGATCATCGTCTGGCTCGTCATCGTCGCCGTCGTCTGGATCGGCTGGACCCCGGTGCCCGACATCACCCACGCCAACGCGCTCTAGCTTTCGCCCCCTTCGCCCGGTTAAACCTCGGGCCTGACTGAATTTGCCGAGAATCCTCCCATGCGCCTGTCGCGCTACTTCCTGCCGATCCTGAAAGAAGCCCCCTCCGACGCCCAGATCGTGTCGCATCAGCTGATGCTGCGCGCGGGCATGATCAAACAGGAGGCCGCCGGCATCTACGCCTGGCTGCCGCTGGGCCTGCGGGTACTGCGCAAGATCGAAGGCATCGTCCGCGACGAGCAGGTAAAGGCCGGCGCCGTCGAGCTGTTGATGCCGACGCTGCAATTGGCCGACCTGTGGCGCGAAAGCGGCCGCTACGACGCCTATGGCCCGGAGATGCTGCGCATCACCGACCGTCATGAGCGCGAGTTGCTCTACGGACCGACCAATGAGGAAATGGTCACGGATATCTTCCGGGCCTATGTGAAGAGCTACAAGGCCCTGCCGCTGAACCTCTTCCACATCCAGTGGAAGTTCCGCGACGAGCGCCGTCCGCGCTTCGGCGTCATGCGCGGCCGCGAGTTCCTGATGAAGGACGCCTATACCTTCGATCTGGACGAGGCCTCGGCCCGCATCGCCTACAAGCGGATGTTCGCCGCCTATCTGAACACCTTCGCCCGGCTGGGCCTGAAGGCGGTGCCGATGCGCGCCGACACCGGCCCCATCGGCGGCGACCTGAGCCACGAGTTCATCGTCCTGGCCGAGACTGGCGAGAGCGAGGTCTTCTGCGATCGCAAGCTGGTCGAGATGGCCGCGCCGGGCCACAACCTCAGCGTCGAGCAACTGGAGGGCGTGTTCAACGAACGCACGGCCCTCTACGCCGCGACCGAGGAAATGCACGATGCGGCCCAGTTCGAGGCCCAGACGGCCGAAGGCGACCGTCTGTCGGCGCGCGGCATCGAGGTCGGCCACATCTTCTACTTCGGCACCAAATACTCGGTTCCGATGAAGGCCAAGGTCGCCGGGCCGGACGGCCAGGACACCGAGGTCCATATGGGCAGCTACGGCGTCGGCGTGTCGCGCCTGCTGGGCGCCATCATCGAGGCCAGCCATGACGCCGGCGGCATCATCTGGCCGGACTCGGTCGCTCCGTTCGACGTGGTGGTGATCAATCTGCGCGCCAGCGACGAGGCCGTCTCGGCCGCCTGTGAAGACGCCGTGGCCCGCCTGGAAGCCCTGGGCAAGGACGTCCTCTACGACGACACTGACGAACGTCCGGGCGGCAAGTTCGCCACCGCCGACCTGATCGGCGTGCCGTGGCAGCTGACCATCGGACCCAAGGGCCTGGCCGACGGCGTGGTCGAACTGAAGCGCCGCGCCACCGGCGAGAAGCAGAGCCTGTCGCTGGACGCCGCCCTGGAGCTGCTCACGAAATGACCGACGCCGCGACGGCTTCCGCTCCGCCGCCTGCCTCGAAGGCCTCCGGCCCGTTCTCCAGCTGGGAGATCGGGCTGGCGCTCCGCTACCTGCGCGCCAAGCGCAAGCAGGGCGGGGTGGCGCTGATCGCGATGATCAGCTTCATCGGCATCATGCTGGCCGTCGCCGTGCTGATCAGCGTGATGAGCATCATGGCGGGGTTTCGCGGCACGCTGATGGACCGGATCCTGTCGTTCAACGGCCATATGTATGTTCAGGGACCGGTGCTCTATGCGCCTGATCGCGACGCGGCGCTGAAGCGGATCGCCGATGTGCCGGGCGTGGTGGCGGTGACACCTCTGATCGAGAACCCCGCCATGTTCCGCGCGGGCGGGGCGGCCACCGGCGGCATCGTGCGCGGCGTGCGTCCGCAGGACCTGGCCTCAACCAAGTTCGTCTATGACAGCCTCAGCTCCGAGGCGCGCGAAAGCTTCGGCAAGGGCGAATACGGCGGCGACCAAGTCCTGATCGGCAAGAGCCTGGCCGAGCAGATGGGACTGCGCGAGGGCGATCCCATCTCCATCTACTCCCCGACCGGAGCCGACAGCGCTTTCGGCAATCTGGGCGGGTTGGAGAAGACCTATATCGTCGGCGGAATCTACACCTCGGGGGCGGCGGACTATGATCGCGCCTTCATCTTCATGCCGCTGGAGCAGGCGCAACTGTTCTTCGGCAAGGACGGCGTCTGGGACGTCATCGAGATGAAGGTGGCGGAACCCGACCTGGTCGAGAACCTGCTGACGCCGGTTCAGCGCGCGGCCGGGCCGGGCAGCGTCGTCACCGACTGGCGCAACCGTCAGGCCGCCATCTGGGGCGCGCTGAAGGTCGAGCGCGTGGCCATGAGCATCATCCTCGGCATGGTGGTCGCCATCGCCGCCATGAACATCATCAGCGGCATCGTCATGCTGGTGAAGAACAAGACGCGCGACATCGCCATCCTGCGCACCGTCGGCGCCAGCCAGTCGTCCATCCTGCGCATCTTCTTCATGTCGGGCGCGGCCATCGGCATCGGCGGCACGATCGCGGGCCTGGTGCTGGGGCTGCTGTTCTGCTGGAATATCGGCGCGATCCAGCATTTCCTCGAAGGCCTGCTGGGCGTCCAGCTGTTCAACGCCGACGTCTATATGCTGGACTCCGTTCCGGCCAAGGTCGATCCGTGGGACGTGACCTGGGTCGCCGTCTTCTCCTTCTTCATGAGTTGCCTGGCCAGCCTGCCGCCGTCGTGGAACGCGTCGCGCATCGATCCGGTGGAGGCCCTGCGTTTTGAATAGGCTGCTGAAGAAGAAGCCCGCCGTCGCCGCCGAGACGAACGGCGCCATCCTGTCGTTGCGCGGGGTGACGCGGACCTATCCGACGGCCCAGGGCGGGCTGACGGTGTTGAAGGGCGTCGATCTGGAGGTCATGCCGGGCGAGGTCGTCGGCCTGATCGGACCGTCCGGCTCGGGCAAGTCCAGCCTGCTGCACGCGGCGGGTCTGCTGGAGCGCCCGACCAGCGGCCAGGTGCTGATCGACGGCGAGGATGTCGGCGGGCTTGATGAGCGGTCGCGTACGCGTCTGCGTCTGCATCGCATCGGCTTCGTCTATCAATTCCATCACTTGCTGCCGGAGTTTGATGCTCTGGATAATGTGGCTCTACCGATGCGGATCGCGGGCGTGCGGGAAGGCGAGGCGCGGCGTCGCGCCACCGCGCAGCTGACGGCGCTCGGCCTGGGGCAGCGCGTCACGCACCAGCCCGCGCAATTGTCGGGCGGCGAGCAGCAGCGCGTCGCCATCGCCCGCGCCCTGGCCAACAGCCCCCGCCTGCTGCTGGCCGATGAGCCGACCGGCAATCTGGACCCCGCCACCAGTCAGGCGGTGTTCGAGGCCTTGCGTGAACTGGCCAAGACCACGGGCGTCGCCGCCCTGATCGCCACGCACAACATGGAGCTGGCGGGCCACATGGACCGCGTCTTCGCCCTGAAGGACGGCCACCTGGAGCAGCGCGCGGCCGAAAGCCACGCCTACTAGGAAGCGATGAGCCGCGTCGTCGCCTGCAACGGCGTGCGATAGGCCAGCATCGACCAGCGCAGAGCGGCGGCCGCCAGCAAGGCCGGTATCTCGCCATAGGCCGGATTGTCGGCGTCAAGCGCCCGACGCAGGGCTGCGGCTTCCTCGCACGTCAGGGGCGGGTGCGAGAGCGCCAGGACGCGATGGAAGCGAAAGCGGACCTCCTGACGCCACGCCTGGATCGGCTCGGTCTCGCACGGGCTGACGCCCAGCAGTTGCAGGAAGCCGTCCACGGAGTCGGCCGAGCCCTCCACGGCGTAGATGATCACGTCATCGACAGCGGCCGCAGCACCCGCCAGGCTCAGCGAACGCGCCTGGTCGCGTCTCATGTCGATCAACGCCGGCCATCGCGTGCTGCCGATGAATCCTGATGGGGCGCGAGTCAGGAAAACGGCGCTTTGCAGCATGGCGGGCCTTCCTGGTTGATATCGGCGTATCGGGGGTATGGTTCACCCATGAGTCTTGGGCGATCAATTGCGTGGGACTACGAGGTTTTGCTGCGGCTGAGCCTTGCGTACTTTCGACGGCATGATGCGTGATGGCGTGGACGGCGGTCGAAATGAACAGGCTTCAGAAAGGGTTGGGGGCGCTATTTCTGACATCGCCATCATCGACGATGACCGCGCTCTATTGGAGGTGACCCTGCTCGCCGTGCGCGAGGCGGGCTTCTCCGCGGTCGGCTTCCATGAACCGCTTGACGCCCTCATGTGGGCTTCAGACGCCGATCCGACCTGCATCGTCGCCGACCTGAAGATGCCGGGCGTCGAAGGGTTGGATCTGGTCGCCGCCTTCTGTGCGCTGAACCGTCACGCGGTGATCATCGTCAGCGCCTTCGTGGACGTGCGGACGACGGTCGACGCCATGCGTCTAGGCGTGGACGATGTCCTGCCCAAGCCGGCGACGGTCGATGACCTGGTCCGCGCCCTGCGTCGCGGGGCCGAGGCCTTGAAGACTGCGCCGGCGCGCGAGGAACTGACCTTCACCCGCCGCGAGCGTCAGGTCGCCGAAATGCTGGTCGAAGGCCTGACCACAAAGCAGATCGCCCAGAACCTGGCGCTGAGTCCGCGCACGGTGGAGTTCTTCCGGGCCAGCCTGCTGCGCAAGACCCAGTCCCCCAACTCGGCCGCCCTGGCCTCGGCCCTGACGCGCCTCGGCTTCCTCGCGAATTGAGGTTGACGAGAACAAAGAGGAAACATAGAACAAATGGGCAACATTTGATCTGGGGATAAAACCAATGACGCGTTGGGTGAGGGATCTGCTGTCGCTTGCGTCCTGCGGCGGCTTCGTCTGGATGGTCTGGCAGGCGGCGTTCCTGGTGACGTGACCGCGCCCCAGCGGGCGACTCCCTGCATGATGATCACGCGCCCGTATGATCTGGCGCTGCGATGCGGAGTTTTCGATTGGCGGATGCGGTGAACAGTCAGGGCTTTGTCCACCTGCGGGTCCGCAGCGCCTATTCGCTTCTGGAAGGGGCGATCAAGGCCGGCAAGATCGGCAAGATGGCCGCCGATGCCGGAATGCCGGCGGTGGGCGTGGCGGATCGCGCCAACCTGTTCGGAGCTCTGGAGTTCAGCCAGGCGACCAAGGATGCGGGCGTCCAACCCATTGTCGCCTGCGCCCTTCCGGTGCTCGACATCGGCGGACAGGTCGCCCAGCGCTGGGCCAAGACCCCGACGGTCGTGCTGATCGCCCAGAACGAACAGGGCTGGCTGAATCTGTGCGCCCTGTCGTCGTCGGCCTACCTCGACGCGGGCGAGATGGCCGAACCGGGCGTGCCCTGGGGGCAGATTGTGGATAAGTCCGAGGGGCTGATCCTGCTGTCCGGCGGACCGGACGGTCCCGTCGATCCCTTGTTCGTACAGAAGAAGCCAGCCGAAGCCGCCATCGCCCTGGCGGAGATGAAGCGGGTCTTCGGCGACCGTTTCTATGTCGAACTGCAACGCCATGGCCTGTCTGGCGAGACCGTGGCCGAGGGCGGTCTGGTCGAATGGGCCTACGCCAACGACGCGCCTCTGGTTGCGACCAACGATGTCTATTACGCCAAGGCCGCCCAGGCGAAGTCGCATGACGCCTTGCTCTGTATCTCCGACGGCGCCTTCACCGGCCAGGAGGACCGCCGCCGCGTCACCGGCGAGCACTGGTTCAAGTCAGCTGAGGCGATGCGCGAACTGTTCGCCGACCTGCCGGAGGCCTGCGACAACACCATTCAGATCGCTCGCCGCTGCGCTTTCCTGGTCAAGACGCACAAGCCGATCCTGCCGCGTTTCGATACCGGCGCGGGCCGTTCCGAGGCTGATGAACTGGCGCATCAGGCGCGCGAGGGGCTGAAGGCGCGCCTTGAGAAGAACAAGGCCTATGCGCCCGAGGAGGACTACTGGAACCGCCTCGAGTGGGAGGTCGGGATCATCCAGCAGATGGGGTTCCCCGGCTACTTCCTGATCGTGTCGGACTTCATCAAATGGGCCAAGCTGCATGACATCCCGGTGGGACCGGGACGGGGCTCGGGCGCGGGCTCCCTGGTCGCCTGGTCGCTGACCATCACCGATCTGGACCCCTTGCGGTTCGGCCTGCTGTTCGAGCGCTTCCTGAACCCGGAACGCGTATCGATGCCCGACTTCGACATCGACTTCTGTCAGGAGCGACGCGAAGAGGTCATCGACTACGTTCAGGACCACTACGGCAAGGACCGGGTGGCCCAGATCATCACCTTCGGCACCTTGCAGGCGCGCGCCGTGCTGCGCGACGTGGGCCGGGTGCTGCAGATGCCGCTGGGGCAGGTGGACCGTCTGGCCAAGATGGTGCCCGCCAATCCCGCCAACCCGGTGACCCTGGCTCAGGCCATCGACCTGGAGCCGCGTCTGCGCGAGGCGCGCGACGCCGAGGCTTCGGTCAAGGCGCTGCTGGAGACGGCGTTGGAGCTTGAGGGCCTCTACCGCAACGCCTCGACCCACGCGGCGGGCATCGTCATCGGCGATCGGCCGCTGACGGAGCTGGTGCCCCTGTATCAGGACCCGCGCTCCACCATCCCGGCCAGCCAGTTCAACATGAAGTGGGTCGAGCCGGCGGGCCTGGTGAAGTTCGACTTCCTGGGCCTGAAGACGCTGACGGTGCTGGACCGGGCCAAGGGCTATCTGGAACGGCGCGGGGCGGCCCCGGAATGGAACCTGCTGCCGCTGGACGATCCCAAGACCTATGAGTTGATGGCCTCGGGCCAGACGGTCGGGGTGTTCCAGCTGGAATCGCAGGGGATGCGCGACACCCTGCGCAAGATGCGCTGTGGCTCGATCGAGGAGATCACCGCCCTGATCTCCCTCTACCGGCCAGGGCCGATGGAGATGATCGACACCTACATCGACCGGAAGTTCGGCCGGGCCGAGGTCGATTATCTGCACCCCAGCCTGAAGGAGGTGCTGACCGAGACCTACGGCGTCATCATCTACCAGGAACAGGTGATGAAGATCGCCCAGATCCTGGCGGGCTACAGCCTGGGCGAAGCCGACCTGCTGCGTCGCGCCATGGGCAAGAAGAAGAAGGAGGAGATGGACTTCCAGCGGGCCCGCTTCGTCAAGGGCGCATCCGAGAAGTCTGTGCCGGAGAGCCAGTCCGGCTCCATCTTCGACCTAGTGGCCAAGTTCGCAGGCTACGGCTTCAACAAGTCGCACGCGGCGGCCTATGCGCTGATCTCCTTCCAGACGGGCTGGCTGAAGGCCAATCATCCGGTCGAGTTCTTCGCCGCCTCCATGAGTCTCGATCTGTCGAACACGGACAAGCTGGCGGTCTTCTATCAGGACTGCCGCCGATTCGAGGTTCCGGTGCTGGCGCCGGACATCAACCGCTCGTCCGCCGACTTCGACGTGTCGTGGAAGGACGGGCAGGGCAGCGTGCTCTATGCGCTGGGCGCCATCCGCAACGTGGGCCTGGAGGCGATGAAACACGTCATCGAGGTGCGCGAGACGGGCGGGCCGTTCGCCGACATCTTCGACTTCCTGGAACGGGTCGACCCCAAGGCGGTGAACAAGCGGGCGCTGGAAGGTCTGGCGCGGGCCGGAGCCTTCGACAGAATCCATCCGAACCGCCGTCAGCTGTTCGAACAGGCCGATGTGCTGATGGCCTATTGCCAGAGCGTGGCGGCGGAGCGGGCCTCGTCCCAGGTCAGCCTGTTCGGCGCCGATCAGGCCGCCGCGGCGCGGCCGCGTCTGAAGAGCATGGAGCCGTGGGCCGGGCCGGACAAGCTGGATCACGAGCTTTACGCCGTCGGCTTCTATCTGTCGGGCCATCCGCTGGAGGAACTGACGCCTGCATTGAAGCGCAAGCGCGTGACCTTCGTGGCCGAGGCGCAAGGCCTGGCCGAGGCGGGGCACGAGGCCTTCCAGATGGCCGGGGTGGTGCGCCGCCGTCAGGAGCGGGCCAGCGCCCGCACCGGCGAGAAGTTCGCTTTCGTCACCTTCTCGGACCCGACGGGCGAGTTCGAGTGTCTGTTCCCGCCGGAACAGTTGCGGCGTTGCCGCGAAGTCCTGGAGGTCGGAACCTCTGTCCTGGTCAAGGTGCGGGCCAAGGCGGCGGACGGCGAGGTGCGCTTCTTCGGCGACGACGCCAGCCGCATGGACGTGCTGCTGGACGACGCCCAGATCGGATTGCGGGTGGTCCTGTCGGCCCAGTCGGCGGACGCCGAGGCGCTGAAGGCGCGGCTGGATCGGGCGCGGGCGCAGGGCAAGGGCGGCGAGGTGTGGCTGCAGGCGACGCTGGGCGGCCGCACCGAGGTCGAGATCAAGCTGCCTGGACGATACCGGCTGGACGCGGCGCTGCGCGGCGCGTTGAAGTCGGCGCCGGGGGTGGTGATGCTGGAGGATGCCTGATGAGCGAGACGAGCGTGAAGACCCATGCCGGGTCGTGCCACTGCGGCGCGGTGGCCTATGAGGTCGATGTCGGGCTGGATGGACTGGTCGAGTGCAACTGCTCCCATTGCTACCGCAAGGGGTTCGTTCTGGCGTTCGCGCCGCGTTCGGCCTTTCGCCTGACGAAGGGAGAGGGCGAGACGACGTCCTACTTCTTCAATCAGCACAAGATCGAGCACCGCTTCTGCAAGACCTGCGGGGTGCAGCCGTTCGGCTACGGCGTGGCGCCGGATGGCGGCGAGGTGGCGGCGATCAACATCCGCACCCTGACCGACGTCGAGCCGTGGGATTGGGCCGCCCAGCGCGTGGACGGCCGCAGCTTCTGATCCGGCCGGAACGTCGGCTCGCGGGATGACATCGGCCTCGCGGCGTCTGATGCGGCCATGTTGTTCGGCCGCTTGTGTTTTTCAGGCCTTTCGCCTATATGCGCGGCGCACTTCGCACGTGGGCGTGGCGCGGTCCGGGGAGACATCCCGGCCTGCACCGTTCCGAGGGATCAGCCGATCCTTTTAACCGCCCGCGCTAGGTTTGATCGGAAAAAGGAAAACACGATCATGGCTCTGCCTGAATTCTCGATGCGTACGCTGCTGGAAGCCGGCGCTCACTTCGGCCACCAGACGCACCGCTGGAACCCGAAGATGGATCGCTACATCTTCGGCTCGCGTTCGAACATCCACATCATCGACCTGTCGCAGACGATGCCGCTGCTGCACCAGGCCCTGGTCGCCGTGCGCGACGTGGCCGCCAAGGGCGGTCGCGTGCTGTTCGTCGGCACCAAGCGTCAGGCCGCCGATCCGGTCGCGCAAGCCGCCACGCGCTGCGCCCAGTACTACATGAACAACCGCTGGCTGGGCGGCACCCTGACCAACTGGCGCACCGTCTCCAACTCGATCCAGCGCCTGCGCGAACTGGAAGGCATCGTTGAAGGCGGCGGCGAAGGCCGCAACAAGAAAGAGCTGCTGACCCTGCAGCGCGAGAAGGACCGTCTGGAACTGTCGCTGGGCGGCATCAAGGACATGGGTTCGGTGCCGGACATCATGTTCGTGATCGACACCAACAAGGAAGCGATCGCGATCCAGGAAGCCCGCAAGCTGAACATCCCGATTATCGCCATCCTGGACACCAACTCGGATCCGGACGGCATCACCTATCCGGTGCCGGGCAACGATGACGCCGCCCGCGCCATCCAGACCTACTGCGACCTGATCGCCGACGCCGTCCTGGACGGCCTGGCCGCCGGCGCCGCCGCTCAGGGCATCGACCTGGGGGCTTCGGAAGCTCCGGTGGAGCCGGCCCTGCGCGAAGCCGTCGTGGTTGAAGCCGAGGCTGAAGCCGCTCCGGCCGGCGCCGAAGGCGCGGCTGAAGAGCTGGTCGCCGCCGAGGCCGAGAAGGTCGAAGGCTAAGGACGAAGCGTTCCGGCGCCGCCGCGCGCCGGACCGACGTCAACTTGACATGCGGCCGGGCTAAACAGTCCGGCCGCCCATTTTGAATTTCAGGAGAAAGACATGGCCGAGATCACTGCCGCCCTCGTGAAGGAGCTTCGCGAGCGTTCGGGCGTCGGCATGATGGACTGCAAGAAGGCGCTGGTTGAGAACAACGGCGACATCGAAGCGGCCATCGACTGGCTGCGCGCCAAGGGTCTGTCCAAGGCCGCCAAGAAGGCCGACCGCGTCGCCGCCGAGGGCCTGGTGGCCGTCGCCGTGCGCGAAGACGGCAAGGGCGAAGTCGCCTCGGCCATCGAGTTCAACGCCGAAACCGACTTCGTCGCCCGCAACGACCTGTTCCAGTCGGCGGCGAAGGAATTCGCTCAACTGGGCCTGCACCACGAGGGCGTCGACGCCATTCACGGCGCGACCCTGGAAAACGGCAAGACGGTTCAGGACGAAGTCACCAACCTGATCGCCACCATCGGCGAGAACATGCAGCTGCGTCGCGCGGCTCGCCTGTCGGTCGGTGAAGGCGTGGTTTCGACCTACGTCCACAACGCCGTGTCGCCGGGCGTCGGCCGCATCGGCGTGCTGGTCGCCCTGGAAGGCGCCGGCGACAAGGAAGCCCTGCGCGAAGTGGGCCGTAAGATCGCCATGCACGTGGCGGCCACGGCTCCGCTGGCGCTGGACACCTCGGACCTGGATCCGGCCGCGATCGAGAAGGAACGCGCCGTTCTGATCGAAAAGGCCAAGGAAGAAGGCCGCCCGGAAAACATGATCGAGAAGATCGTCTCGGGCCAGATCGCCAAGTTCCAGAAGGACGTGGTGCTGACCAAGCAGCCGTTCGTTATGGACCCGGACGTGACCATCGAACAACTGGTCGCCAACACCGGCAAGGAGCTGGGCGCCGAGCTGAAGCTGGCGGGCTTCGTCCGCATGGCGCTGGGTGAAGGCGTCGAGAAGGTCGAATCCCCCGACTTCGCGTCGGAAGTCGCCTCGATGACGGGCGGCAACTAACTCGAAACCTCTTCCCGAAAGGGAAGAAATTTCAAAAGGGCGCGTTCGGCTTTGAAGGCTGACGCGCCCTTCGTCTATGATGAGCCGCCGATTCACCTCGCGCGGATGCCAACTCCCTGTATCCACGGACCCCTGACCATGCCCGACGCCCCCTCCGAGTTTCGTTACAAGCGCGTCCTGCTGAAGGTCTCGGGCGAGGTGCTGATGGGCGATCAGCCCTACGGCATCGACATGAAGACCGTGGACGTGGTCGCCGCCGCGGTCGCCGCCGTGGCGCGCCAGGGCGTCGAGATCTGCCTGGTCATCGGCGGGGGCAACATCTTCCGGGGCCTGTCCAAGGCCGCCGAGGGCATGGACCGCGCCAACGCCGACTACATGGGCATGCTGGCCACCATCATGAACGCGCTGGCCATGCAGGGCGCGCTGGAGAAGATCGGCGTCGACACGCGGGTTCAGAGCGCCATTCCGATGGCTGCGATCGCCGAACCCTACATCCGCCGCCGCGCCCTGCGTCACCTGGAAAAGGGCCGGGTGGTGATCTTCGCTGCGGGCGTGGGCGCCCCCTTCTTCACCACGGACTCCGGCGCCGCCCTGCGCGCCGCTGAAATGGGCTGCGACGCCCTGCTGAAGGGCACGAGCGTCGACGGCGTCTATACCGCCGACCCGAAGAAGGACCCGACGGCCACCCGCTATGACACGCTGACCTATCAGGATGTTCTGGCCAAGGACCTGCGCGTCATGGACGCCTCGGCCATCGCCCTGATGCGAGACAGCGGCATTCCGATCGTGGTCTTCTCGATTCGTGAGGAAGGCTCGCTGCACAAGACCTTGACGGGGCAGGGCACTTTCACCGTCATCACCAACAAGCCCGCCTGAGCGGCTTCGCCATTCAACGACAGGACCAAGGATATTCGCCATGGCCAAACCCGATCTCAAGACGTTCCGCGACCGAATGGACAAGTCGGTCGCCGCGCTGAAGGATGACTACGCAGGCCTGCGCACGGGGCGCGCCAACGCCGGACTGCTGGAGCCGGTCGTGGTCGAAGCCTATGGCGCGACCTCGCCTCTGACGGCCGTGGCGGCCATCAGCGTGCCCGAGCCGCGCATGATCTCGGTCAGCGTCTGGGACAAGGGAATGGTGGTCTCGGTCGAGAAGGCGATCCGCGCCGCCGGCCTGGGCCTGAATCCCGTCGTGGACGGCCAGACCCTGCGCATTCCGATCCCGCCGCTGACCGAGGAGCGCCGCAAGGATCTGGTCAAGCTGGCCGGCAAATACGCCGAGGACAAGAAGATCGCCGTGCGCAACGTGCGCCGCGACGCCAACGACGAGCTGAAGAAGGCTGAAAAGGCCGGCGAGATCAGCCAGGATGAACAGAAGAAGATGGAAGCCGAGGTCCAAAAGGACACCGACGCCGCCATCAAGCGCATCGACGAGACCTTGAAGACCAAGGAAGTCGAGATCATGCAGGTCTGACGCCGTCGTCAGACCTGTCCAAGGAAGGTCCCATATGTCGGCCGAGCCCGTCGCCACGGCGCCTGCAAAGGGGCCTCGTCACGTCGCCCTGATCATGGACGGCAACGGCCGCTGGGCGCAGCGGCGGGGCCTTCCGCGCGCCGTGGGCCACCGCGAGGGGGTCCAGGCCCTGCGCCGGACCATCAAGGCCGCGCCCGAACTGGGCGTGCGATGCCTGACGGTGTTCGGCTTCTCGACCGAGAACTGGAGCCGCCCGGCGGATGAGGTGTCCGACCTGATGGGCCTGGTCCGCGCCTTTGTCGGCAGCGACCTGAACCGGCTGGACGCCGCAGGCGTTCGGGTGAAGGTGCTGGGTCGTCGCAAGGGCCTGCCGGACGATATCGCCGCCATCGTCGCGCGAGCCGAGGCCCAGACAGCGCCCAATGAGAAATTCCTGCTGCAGGTGGCCTTCAACTACGGCGGACGGGCGGATCTGGTCGACGCCGCTCAGCGGCTGGTCGATCGCGCCCGAGCGGGCGAGGAGGTGGTCGTGGACGAAGAGGCGCTGGGCGCCGGCCTGTCCACAGCAGGCGCGCCGCCGGTCGATCTGATCGTACGGACGTCGGGCGAACAGCGTCTGTCCAACTTCCTGCTGTGGGAAGCCGCCTACGCCGAGATGGTGTTCCAGGAGATCCTGTGGCCCGACTATGGAGCCGAAGCCCTGGCCGAGGCCATCGCCCAGTTCGGCTGCCGCGAGCGTCGCTACGGCGGACGCGAGGTCATGGACGCGGCCTATGGCGAGGCGGCGGGCTGATATGGCGTTGAAGCCTCGGGATATTGCTCTGCGCGCCGCCTCGGCGGTTGTGCTGGCGCCGGCGGCGGTCCTGGCGACCTGGGCGGGCGGCGACTGGTTCTGCGCCCTGGTGGTCGCGGGGGCGGTGCTGCTGGCCTTCGAGTGGGCGCGGATGTGCGCGCCGAACCTCTGGCGCCCGATCGGGGTCAGCGTAGCCCTGGCCCTGGTCGTGGCGGTGATCGCGGCCCATGTCGGGCAGATTTCCCTGGCTCTGGTGCTGATGGTGTTCGGCGCCTTGGCGGCCGGCCTGTTCGCCCGCACGCGCGGCGAGTCCCTGCTGGATACGGCCTATGGGGTGCTCTACCTCGGCTGGCCCTGCATCCTGCTGATCTGGCTGCGTGACTTGCACGAGGTGCAGGGGCTGTACTGGACGGTGCTGGTCTTCGCCGTGGCCTGGTCTGCCGACATCCTGGCCTATCTGGTCGGCAGCTTCGTCGGCGGGCCCAAGCTGTGGCCGCGCTTTTCGCCCAACAAGACCTGGTCGGGCTTTATCGGCGGCCTGACCGCCGGGATGATCGCCGGCGCCGCCATGGCGGGCTGGCTGGACATGGGGCTGCTCAACGCCTTCTGGGGTGGGGTTCTGGGGTTGGCTGCGGCCCTGGCCACCATGGGCGGCGACCTGTGGGAATCGGCGCTCAAGCGGCGCTTCGGGGTCAAGGACGCGGGCAATCTGATTCCGGGCCACGGCGGTCTGCTGGACCGTGTCGACGGGCTGATGTTCGCCGTGGTCGTGGTGTCGGCGGGGCGTCTGATCGTCCTGATGCTGGAGCGAGCGGCATGATCGCGCGGCGCGTCACTGTTCTGGGATCGACCGGATCGGTCGGCTCGTCGACCCTGGACCTAATGGGGCAGGCGCAAGGCGCGGGCTCGGCCGCGTTCGAGGTCGAGGCCCTGACCGGCGGCGCCAACATCGCCCGTCTGGCTGAACAGGCCCGCCGCTGGCGGCCGCGTATCGCCGTGACGGCCGATCCGGCGCGCTTGAACGAACTGCGCGACGCCCTGGCGGGAACCGGGGTCGAGGCGGCGGCCGGGCCGGACGCCATCGTCGAGGCGGCCGTGCGGCCTGCCGACTGGATCATGGCCTCCATCGTCGGCGCGGCGGGCCTGCGCTCGGCGTGGGCGGCGGCGGGGACGGGCGCGACCCTGGCTCTGGCGAACAAGGAAAGCCTGGTCTGCTGCGGTCCGGCGCTGATCGAGCGGGTCAGGCGCAGCGGCGGGCGGCTGATTCCAGTGGATTCCGAGCATTCGGCCATTTTCCAGGTGTTTCCGGCCGAGGCGCCGGAGCGGGTGTCCAAGCTGGTTCTGACCGCTTCTGGGGGGCCGTTCCGCACCCTGCCGCGCGCGGCCATGACGCGGATCACGCCGGAACAGGCTGTGGCCCATCCGAACTGGAGCATGGGCGCCAAGATCTCGGTCGACAGCGCCACCATGGCCAACAAGGGGTTGGAGCTGATCGAGGCCGCCTATCTGTTCGACATGCCCGGCGAGCGGGTCGATGTGGTCGTCCACCCGGAATCGATCATCCACAGCCTTGTGGAGTATGTGGATGGTTCGACCCTGGCCCAGATGGGCACGCCGGACATGCGCACGCCGATCGCCTGCGCCCTGTCCTGGCCGGACCGTCTGGCCTGGCCGGCGCCCAGGCTGGACCTGGCGGCCCTGGGGCGGCTGACCTTCGAGGCCCCGGACGAGACGCGGTTTCCGGCCCTGCGCCTGGCGCGCGAGGCCCTGGCGGCGGGCGGATCGGCCCCCATCGTGTTCAACGCGGCCAATGAGGTGGCGGCCCTGGCTTTCCTTGACCGGCGGCTGGGCTTTCTCAATATTGCCGCAGTCGTCGCCGACACCCTTGAGAAGGCGACGGGCGCGGGCGTGTCTTGCGGTTCCGACGATGCCTGCGACGCGGCCCTGGCGGTCGATGCGGAGGCGCGACGGATCGCGGGCGACGTCATCGCATCGCTGAACATCGCGGCCTGAGGAGATACGAACGGCATGATAGGCGTGATCAGCCAGGTTCTGACCTATGTCGTGCCGTTCCTGCTCGTGCTGACGCTTGTCGTGACGGTGCATGAGCTGGGCCACTTCCTGACGGCGCGCGCCTTCGGGGTGAAGATGGACCGCTTCTCCATCGGTTTCGGGCGCGCGATCTTCCGCCGGACCGACAAACATGGCGTCGAGTGGCGCCTCGGCTGGCTGCCGCTGGGCGGCTATGTGAAGTTTTCCGGCGATCTGGATGCGACCGGCGTGCCGGATCGTGCGGGTCTTGAGGCGCTGCGCCAGGCTGTGACGGCCGAGCATGGGCCGGGCGCCGAGCGCGACTACCTCTATTTCAAGCCTTTGTGGCAGCGCGCCCTGGTCGTGGCGGGCGGGCCGTTCGCCAACTTCGTCCTGGCCATCTTCATCTTCACCCTGCTGTTCAGCCTGGTGGGCGTCGAACTCAGGCCCGCGCGGGTGATGGAGGTCCAGCCTCAGTCGCCGGCGGCGCAGGCGGGCTTCCTGCCGGGCGATCTGATCACCCATGTGAACGGCAAGCTGATCTCCGACGGCGGCGAGGTGACGCGCGTCGTGGCCCTGAGCAGCGGCGATCCGGTGCGCTTCACCGTGGAGCGCGGGGATCGGGCTGTGCAACTGACGGCCACGCCGGAACGCCGGGTCGAGACGGATCGCATCGCCGGTCGGGTCACCGTCGGCCGCATCGGCCTGGCCCTAGGCTCGAACCGGAATGAGATCCGCCACGTCCGCTATGGCCCCGTCGCGGCCGTGGGGCAGGGGGTGCGCGAAACCGGCGCCATCCTGAACACGACCCTGACCTATATCGGCCGCATCTTCACGGGGCGCGAGTCGGGCGATCAGTTCAGTGGCCCGCTGGGCATCGCCAAGGCTTCGGGCGCCCTGACCAACGCCGCCGTGGCGGCCAATCCCGAACCCTGGGCCATTGTCCGCAATCTGTTGCTGACGCTGACCAGCTTCGCGGCCATACTTTCGGTCGGAATCGGCTTTCTTAATCTGATGCCCATTCCCGTTCTGGATGGGGGGCACCTGCTGTTCTACGCTTATGAAGCCGTGGCGCGCCGTCCGATGGCCGCCCGTGTTCAGGAAGCGGGATATCGGGTCGGTCTTGCTTTGCTGGCGGGTTTGATGTTGTTCGCGACCTGGAACGATCTGCAGAAGCTCAATCTCTTCAAATTCCTCGGCGGGCTCGTCTCGTGAGCCGACGCCAGCCCCCGATGGTATCCCGCATGAATCAAAACGACAGTCGCCTCATGACCCAGACTCCTGGCCGCATTCTCGGGGTCAGCGCCCTGGCCCTGACCTTCGCCGCCGGACTGGCGCAACCGGCCCTGGCCCAGGCCGAGACGGCTCCTGCGCCGACGGCCGCCGCCCAGACGCCGCAGGTGCAGATGGCGCAGCCGGAAGCCGAGCGCGCCCTGGTCAACCGCATCCTGGTGCGGGGCAACCAGCGCATCGATCAGACGACGGTGCTGTCCTATCTGCCGATCCAGCCTGGCGACACCATCGACGCCGTGACCATCGACGTAGCGGTTCGCACCCTGTCGCGCACGGGCCTGTTCGCGGATGTGCAGATCGGCCTTCAGGCCAATGGCGACCTGATCGTCGAGATCGCCGAGAACCCGATCATCAACCAGGTGACCTTCGAGGGTAACAAGGCCCTGGCCGAGAAGAAGCTGCGCGATGAAGTGACCATCCGCCCGCGCGGCATCTACACTCGCGCGCGGGTTCAGGAAGACGTCGGCAAGATCGTCGAGCTTTATCGTCTGTCCGGCCGCATCTCGGCGACGGTGACGCCCAAGCTGGTCCAGCTGGAGCAGAACCGCGTCGACGTGGTGTTCGAGATCGATGAAGGGCCTGAAACCGGCATCGCCGCCGTCACCTTCCTGGGCAACACCGCGTTTTCGGACAGCGACCTGCGTCAGGTCATGGTCACCAAGCAGTCGGCCTGGTGGCGTCTGTTCAGCTCGAACGACAACTACGATCCGAACCGGATCGACTACGATCGCGAGCAGTTGCGGAAATTCTACACCAACCGCGGTTATTACGACTTCCGCATCCTGTCTTCCGTGGCCGAGCTGAAGCCGGACAACAGCGCCTTCGGCCTGACCGTCACGGTGGATGAGGGCGATCGCTACAACTTCGGGGAGATCAAGGTCGTCACCGAGAACGATCGTCTGAACGCCGACTTCCTGCAGATGCTGCTGCCGATCCGCTCGGGCGACCTCTACGAGAGCGACCGTATCCAGGCGGCGGTCGACACCCTGACCTTCGCCGCCGGTTCGGCCGGCTACGCCTTCGTCGAGATCAACCCGACCTATCGCGCGGATCCCGAGACCGACACCGTCAACGTCACCTTCAACGTTCGCGAAGGTCAGCGCGTCTACATCGACCGCATCAATGTGGTCGGCAACACCCGCACCCTGGACACGGTCATCCGCCGCGAGCTGATGGTGGGCGAGGGCGACGCCTTCAACCGCTCCCTGGTCGAGCGTTCGCGCAACAACCTGCGCGCCCTGGGCTTCTTCAAGGACGTCAAGATCGAGGAGACGCGCGGCAGCGCGCCGGACCGTTCGGTCGTCAACGTCACCGTGGAAGAGCAGCCCACCGGCGAACTTTCGGTCGGGGCGGGTTTCAGCTCGGTCGACTCCTTCGTGCTGAACCTGGGCATCACCGAGCGCAACTTCCGCGGTCGCGGCCAGAACGTCGTGGCGCGCGCCGAGTGGGGCTCGCTGCGTCAGCAGATCGACTTCCGCTTCACCGAGCCGAAATTCCTGGGACGCGACGTGCGGGCGGGCTTCGACCTGTTCCACATGCGCTACGACCTGAGCAAATACTCGTCGTATGACTATCGCTCGACCGGGGGCGGGGTGCGCATCACCTATCCGCTGAACGGCTACGCCTCCTTCAGCACCCGCTACTTCCTGAAGAGCGACGAAGTCGTCATTCCGTTCGGCTATTGCGGCGGCGTGGGCGCCGGTTCGTCGGCGCTGTGCGACCAGGCGGGCTCCTACATCAACTCCTCGGCGGGCTACACCCTGCTGGTGAACCGCCTGAACGACCCGGTGCGGCCGACGCGCGGCTGGACCGCGTCGCTGCGTCAGGACTTCGCCGGCATCGGCGGCGACGTGAACTACATCAAGACCGAGGCCGACGCTTCCTGGTACTATGGCATCCGCCCCAACTGGGTGGTCAGCGTTCAGGGCCAGACCGGCTATGTCAGCGGCTGGAACGGCGACCCGATCCGCATCAACGACCGCTTCTTCAAGGGCGGCAACACCTTCCGCGGCTTCGAGACGGCGGGCATGGGCGCGCGCGACCTGACCACGACCGACGCCCTGGGCGGCAACTTCTACGCCATCGGCACGGTTGAACTGACGGTGCCGAACTATCTGCCCGACGAGTACGGCATCAAGACCTCGCTGTTCGCGGACTTCGGCACCATCGGCAAGCTGGACGATCGCTATCTGGTCGACCCGGCGACGGGGCTGCGTAACCCCAACATCGTCGATGAGCTGTCGCTGCGCGCGGCCGCCGGCGTCAGCATCCACTGGCGCTCGCCGATGGGGCCGATCCGTTTCGACCTGTCCAAGGTTCTGAATCGCGAAGACTACGACAAGACCGAGACCTTCCGCTTCTCGACTTCCACCCAATTCTAACCGCGGTCTGACCGCCGCCACCAAGGCCTAGATTATGAAACTCATCGCTATCGGCGCCTTCGCCCTCGCTTCGCTGACCGCTTCGGCCGCCCTGGCCCAATCGCAAGGTCCGGCCAACCCCGGCCCTGCCATCCCCGGCGTCTGCGTCTATTTCAACCAGCGCGTTCTGGCTCAATCGACCGCCGGTCAGGCCGTCCAGACCCGCATGGAGCAATTGGCGCAGGAAGTTCAGGGCGAACTCCAGCCCTACGCCACCGCCATCCAGACCGAGGCCCAGGCCCTGCAGCAGGGCCAGGCGACCATCCCGGCCGACCAGATGAACCAGCGCCGTCAGGCCCTGCAGACCCGCATCCAGGAAGCCCAGCAACTGGAAGGCACGCGCGACAACGAGCTGCGCTACACCCTGGCGGAACAGCGCCGCAAGATCTCGGAGGCTATCGAGCCCCTGCTGGTCGCCGTCTATCAGGAGAAGGGCTGCGGCATCATGATCGACCGCGAGAGCGTCTTCATCATGAACCCGGCCATGGACGTGACGGATATCGTCATCCAGCGCCTGAACGCCCAACTGCCGACCCTGAGCTTCAACCGCATGCCGGTTCCGGCCCAGCCGCAATCCTAAGGCGGGCCATGCCCGATCCGAGGTTCTTCCAGACCCTGTCGTCCCTGACGGTCGCCGCCCTCGCCGAGCACATCGGCGGGGAGGCGGTCCGGGGCGGCGAGGTCGTCATCTCGGCCGTCGCGCCCCTGTCCAGTGCGGACCGGGGCGCGATTGCGTTTCTGGGCGACCGCAAGTTCGCCGCCGCCTTGGCGCAGACGAAGGCGGGATGCGTGATCGTGCCGCCGTCGGCGCTTGATGCGGCGCCGGCTGACGCCGCCGTCATCGTATCAAACGAGGCTCAGGCCGCCTGGGCGCGGGCGTCGGCCCTGCTGCACCGACCGATCCGTCTGGATCGCGCCATCACCGCCGCCGAGGCCGCTGAGGACGACACCGTGGTGGTCGAGCCTGGCGTCATCCTGGGCGAGGGCGTCCGCATCGGACGCGGCAGCCGCATCGGCGCCAACACCGTCATCGGGCCCGGCGTCCAGATCGGCCGCGACTGCCTGATCAGCCCGGGCGTCACCGTGGGCTTCGCCCTGCTGGGCGACCGGGTGAAGCTTCTGGCGGGCGCGCGGATCGGCGAGGCGGGCTTCGGCGCCGCCGGATCGAAGGCCGGACCGGTGGACATTCCCCAACTGGGCCGCGTCATCCTGCAGGACGGGGTGACGGTCGGGGCCAACTCCTGCATCGACCGAGGCGCCTATAACGACACCGTCATCGGCGAGAACACCAAGATCGATAATCTGGTCATGATCGGCCACAACTGTGTTATCGGCCGCAACAACCTGATGGCGGCGCACACCGGCATCTCGGGTTCGGTGACCAGCGGCGACAACTGCATCTTCGGCGGCCGGGCGGGCGTGGGCGACCATATCACCATCGGCGAGGGCGCGCGCGTCGCGGCCGGCGGCGGCGTCCTGGCCGACATTCCGCCGGGCGAGACCTGGTCCGGCTATCCCGCCAAGCCCATCCGCCAGTTCTTGCGCGAGACGGTCTGGCTGTCCAAACAGGCGTCCCAGAAGAAGGGCGCGAAGGAATCGAAAGAATGAGCGAAGACAACAACATCGACTACGCCGAGGTGATGCGTCGCCTGCCGCACCGCTATCCCTTCCTGCTGGTCGACAAGGCGCAGGACTTCGTGGCGGCGACCTCGATCGTCGGCATCAAGAACGTCACCCATAACGAGCCCTTCTTCCCCGGCCACTTCCCGATCGACCCGGTCATGCCGGGCGTGCTGATCGTCGAGGCCATGGCCCAGACGGGCGCCCTGCTGATGTCCAAGTCGCTGGACGTGGCGGTGGCCGACAAGGTCATCATGTTCATGTCGATCGACGGCGTGCGCTTCCGCAAGCCCGCGCGTCCGGGCGATCAGCTGCGCATGGAGGTCAAGGTGATCAAGGCGCGCGGCGACGCCTATAAGTTCCGCGGCGAGACCTTCATCGACGGCAAGCTGGCGGCCGAGGCCGAATTCATGGCCATGGTCGTGACCGTGGCGGAGCCCGCCCAGTGACCATCCACCCGACCGCCGTCGTCGACGCCTCGGCGACCGTGGCGGACGGGGTCGAGATCGGCCCGTTCTGCACCGTGGGGCCGGGCGTGGCGCTGGCTTCCGGCGTGCGCCTGGTCAGCCATGTGGTGATCCAGCAGGACGCCAGCATCGGCGCGAATACCACGATCCACCCCTTCGCCGTCATCGGCGGCGATCCGCAGCACGGCGGATACAAGGGCGAGCCGGTTCGGCTGGAAATCGGCGAGAACAACCTGATCCGCGAGCACTGCACCTTCAACCGGGGCACGCCGCAGGGATCGGGCGTCACCCGCATCGGCTCGAACAACCTGTTCATGACCGGCGCTCACGTGGGCCACGACTGCGTGGTCGGCGACAGCGTCACCATGGCCAACAACGCCACGCTGGGCGGTCACGTCCATGTCGGCGACAGGGTGTTCCTCGGCGGCCTGTGCGCCGTGCACCAGAACGGCCGTGTGGGACAGGGCGCCATCGTCGGCGGCCTGGCCGCCGTGACGCGCGACGTCATCCCCTATGGCTCGGCCTGGGGCAATCACGCCAGCCTGCATGGCCTCAACTTGATCGGGCTGAAGCGCAAGGGCTACGGCAAGGACGCGGTGCGCCGCCTGCTGGCCGCCTATCGCGATCTGTTCGAGGGCGACGGCGTTTTCGCCGAGCGCCTGGATCGGGTCGAACAGGCCTATGCCGACCTGCCCGAGATCATGGAGATCACCGGCTTCATCCATGACGGCGGCAAGCGCCCGCTGTGCCTGCCGGGCGCGGAATGAGGACCGCGCCCAAGCTGGCCCTGATTGCGGGGTCGGGCGATCTGCCCATCCGCGTCGCCCAGTGCTGCGAGGCCGAGGGGCGCGAAGTCTTCATCATCCGCCTGAAGGGCTTCGCCGACGCCCACCTGCACCGCTGGCCGGGGCAGGACTTCAGCATGGCCGAGATCGGCAAGATCGTGAAGGCCATGCGCGCCGAGGGCTGCCGCGCGGTCTGTCTGGCGGGCTACGTCAATCGACCGGACTTCAAGACGCTGAAGCCCGATCTGAAGGGCGCGTCCCTGCTGCCGGGCATCATCGCGGCCGCGTCCAAGGGCGACGACGCCCTGCTACGCAAGATCCTGTCGGTGTTCGAGGATGAAGGCTTCGCCGTCGAGGGCGCGGACGATCTTCTGGGCGGCGAGATGCTGGCGGCGGGCGCGCTGGGCCGTGTGGCGCCGACGGCGGAGCAATTGGCGGACCTGAAGAAGGCGCTGCACGTCGCTGAAAAATCAGGTGAACTGGACATTGGTCAGGGCGCGGTCGTCTGCGACGGACTGGTGCTGGCGGTCGAGGCGCAGGAAGGCACGGACGAGATGCTGCGGCGCGTGGCTGGCCTGCCCGCCGATCTGCGCGGCTCGCCGGGCTTTGCGCGCGGCGCGCTGGGCAAGGCGCCCAAGCCGATACAGGATCTGCGCGTCGACATGCCCGTTATCGGACCGACGACGGTCGAACTGGCCGCCGCTGCGGGCCTGGCCGGGATCGGCGGGTTCGAGGGACGGCTGATCGTCATCGACCATGAAGGTCTGGTCGAGGCGGCCGACCGTCTGGGCCTGTTCGTCTGGGGAGTCGAGAGATGAGCCGTCCGTTGAAGGTCATGCTGGTGGCGGCCGAGGCGTCGGGCGATGCGCTGGGCGCCGGGCTGGCCCGGTCGCTGAAGGCGCGGCTGGGCAAGGACGTGGTCTTCGTGGGCGTCGGCGGTCCGAAGATGGCGGCCGAGGGAGTCGCCAGTCCCTTCGATATTGCTGAACTGTCGATCCTGGGCTGGATCGAGGGCCTTAAGGCCTATGGCCGGGTCAAGAAACGGGTGGTCGAGACGGCGGCGCTGGCGGCGGCGGAAAAGCCGGACGCCGTGGTGCTGATCGACAGCTGGGGCTTCACCATCCGCGTGGCTCAGGCGATCCGCGCCGCCTCGCCGAAGACGCCGCTGATCAAATACGTCGGGCCGCAGGTCTGGGCCTCGCGGCCGGGAAGGGCGAAGACGCTGGCGGGGGCGGTGGATCACCTGCTGGCCCTCTATGCGCTGGACGCGCCGTGGTTCGAGAAGGCGGGCCTGCCGACGACGGTCGTGGGTTCGCAAGCGCTGCACGTCGACATGGCGGGGGCCGACGGCGCCCGCTTTCGCGCGGCGCGAGGCATAGCGGCGGATGCGCCGCTGCTGCTGGTCCTGCCGGGCAGCCGCCCCAGCGAGATCACGCGCATGACGCCTGTCTATGAGCAGGCGGTGAAGCAGTTGAAGGCGAAGATTCCGGGGCTGGAGGTCGCTGTCGTCGCGGCGGGCACGGTAGCCGCCGACGTGGCGGGGCGGGTCGCCGCTTGGCCCTTCCGCGCCCATGTGGTGCAGGAGGCCGACAAGTACGACGCCATGAAGGCCGCAAACGCCGCCCTGGCCACCAGCGGCACGGTCTCCACCGAACTGGCGTTGGCGGGGGCGCCGATGGTCATCGCCTATAAGATCGACGGGCTGAGCTATGTGCTGATGAAACGGCTGGTGACGGCCAAGCACATCACCTTATTCAACATCGCCGCCGACGAGGCCATCGCGCCGGAGTTCATCCAGCACGAAGCGACGCCGCAGGCGCTGGCCAAGGCGGTCGGGCGGCTGCTGACCGATCCCGAGGCGGCGGCCGATCAGGCGCGTCGCCAGATCGAGGCGCTGGACCTGATGGGACGCGGCGGGCCGGACCCGTCGGAACTGGCGGCGGACGCCGTGCTGCGGGTGATTGCGGCGAAGGCGGGCTGATTACCTCACACCCGCTCATCCCGGCGGACGCCGGGACCCAGTAAGAACCTCGCCCGCAGTTTTTGGCCAATTGTGCGGGCGTTACCGTGGTTGAGCCCGTGACCGTGGCCAAAGCACTGGGTCCCGGCGTCCGCCGGGATGAGCGGGGTTAGGCCAGCAAGGCTCGCGTCGCGGCTTCCACATCCGCCTGACGCATCAGGCTTTCGCCGACCAGCAGGGCGCGGGCGCCCGCATCCGCCACTCGCGCTACGTCCTGGGGCGTGAACAGGCCGCTTTCGGCGACCAGCAGCGCGCCGTCGGGGCTCAGCGCCGCCAGTTGCTCCGTCGTCGCCAGATCGACCTCGAAGGTCCGCAGCGAGCGGTTGTTGACGCCGATCAGGGCGTCGTCGCGGCCTTGAACCAGCTTGGCGGCGCGGGCCATCTCGTCCGCGTCGTGCGTCTCGATCAGGGCGTCCATGCCCCAGCGGGTCGTCTCGGCCAGCAGGTCTGCGGCCAGGGCGTCGTCCACCATGTCCATGATGATCAGGATGCAGTCGGCGCCCAGCGCCCGGCTCTCGGCCACCTGCCACGCATCGACCAGGAAGTCCTTGCGCAGGCAGGGCAGGGCGACGGCCGCACGCGCGGCGGTCAGATAGGCGTCGTCGCCCTGGAAGCTTGGCCCGTCGGTCAGCACGGACAGGCAGGACGCGCCGCCGCGCTCATAGGCCTGGGCCAGAACGGGCGGGTCGAAATCGGCGCGGATCAGGCCCTTGGACGGGCTGGCCTTCTTGATCTCGGCGATCAGAGCCGGTTGGCCGGTCTCGGAGAAACGGCGGGCCAGGACGGCGCGGAAGCCGCGCGGGGGCGAGGCCTCGCGGGCGCGCGCCTCGATCGCGTCCTGCGATACGGCGGCCTTGCGGGCGGCGACATCCTTGCGCTTGTAGGCGGCGATGCGGTCCAGAACGTCGCTCATCAGGCGTCCTCGTCTTCGATCGGCGCGTGGGAGACGCGCACCAGTTCAGCCAGGGCGGCGGCGGCGTGACCGTCGTCGATAACGGCGGCGGCCAGTTCAGCGCCCGATTTCAAGTCTTCGACCCGCTCGGCCACCACCAGGGCGGCGGCTGCGTTCAGCAGGACGATGTCGCGGTAGGGTCCGCGCTCGCCCGCCAGCAGGGCGGTCAGGGCCGCCGCATTATGCTCGGCGTCGCCGCCGCGCAGATCGTCCAGCGTCGCCAGCGGCAGTCCGGCGTCGGCGGGCGTGACGGTGAAGCGGCGCACGGCGCCGTCCTTCCATTCGGCCACATCGGTCGGGCCTGTGGTGGTCAGTTCGTCCAGACCCTGGCCGTTGACGGTCCAAGCTCGCTTGGCGCCCAGTCGGCCCAGAACCTCGGCCAGAGGCTCCAGCAGGGCGAGGTCATATACGCCCATGACCTGATGCGTCGCGCCTGCCGGATTGCACAGCGGCCCCAACAGGTTGAACACGGTGCGGAAGCCGATCTCGCCGCGCACCGGCCCGACGTGGCGCATGGCGCCGTGATAGGTCGGCGCGAACAGGAAGGCGATGCCCGCCTGGTCCAGCGCGCGCGCCTGCTGGGCAGGCGTGGCGTCCAGATTGACGCCCAGCGCAGCCAGAACGTCGGACGAGCCGGACTTGGAACTGATGGCGCGGTTGCCGTGCTTGGCGACCTTCAGCCCGGCGCCCGCCAGAACGAAGGCGGCCGCCGTCGAGACGTTGTAGGTGTGCTGGCCGTCGCCGCCGGTGCCGCAGGTGTCGATCACCTGATCGAACGGGTGGTTCAGCGACAGGGCGGCTTCGCGCATGGCGCTGGCGAAGGCGACGATCTCGTCCACCGTCTCGCCCCGGATGCGCAGGGCGGTAACGGCGGCGGCGACCTGTGACGGGGTCGGCTCGCCGCGCAGGCAGGCGGCGAAGAAGCTCTTGGCCTCGTCCAGGGTCAGCACCTGTCCGTCGACCAGCTTGGCCAGCAGGGGCTTGATGCTGTCCATCAGACGTTCGCCAATCTCTTGACGCCCGCCAGATCGAGGAAGTTGGCGATCATCTCGTGGCCGTGCTGGGTGGCGATGGATTCCGGGTGGAACTGGACGCCGTGGATCGGCCGCGTGCGGTGCGACAGGCCCATGATCTCGCCGTCCTCGGTCCAGGCGGTGACCTCCAGCACATCAGGCAGGGTCTCGCGGCGCACGGCCAGCGAGTGATAGCGCGTCGCCGTAAACGGCGAGGGCAGGCCGCCGAACACGCCGCGCCCTACATGCAGGATGGGCGAGGTCTTGCCGTGCATCAGGGTCTTGGCGCGCACCACCTCGCCGCCGAAGGCCTGGCCGATCGACTGGTGGCCCAGGCAGACGCCTAGGATGGGCATGGTCTCGGCGGCCGTCTCGATCAGCGACAGGCAGATGCCCGCCTGGTCGGGCGCGCAGGGGCCGGGCGACAGCAGAACGGCCTCGGGCTGCAAGGCCCAGGCTTCCTCGACCGTCAGGTCGTCGTTGCGGACGACGTGCGTCCGAGCGCCCAGCTCTGCGAGGTAGTGGACGAGGTTGTAGGTGAAGCTGTCGTAGTTATCGACGACGAGGATCATGGCGAAGGCTTCTTGAGAACGGGGAGGCAGGGCGGTCCAAACATGGAAGGCAAGCGGGCCGATTGAAAGCGGACGTTAAGCTGTCCGGGCGATAGAGGGGCATCGCCATCGGAAGAAATCCGTCTTGACCCCTGTAGAATGCATCCGTGACGCCCGCGCCCTGTTGAACGAGGCGCCCAGCGAACAACCCAGACCGCTGCGCCTGCTGGCGGCGGCCGCCTTCGCCGCGACGACGGCGGTTCTTTTGGCCGGGACCATGGTCGTGGGCCCAGGCATATCATTTGACCAGGCTGCCATGGTTTCCAATCCCTAGCCGTCGGAACCCTGGCCGCGCGTGGTCGCGGTGAATCGCCAGGCTTCGCCGGCCGCCTTCATCGGCGCGCGAGCCTTGGCCAGGGTTTCAGCGTATTCGGCGGCCGGGTCGCTGTCGGCGACGACGCCGGCGCCCGCCTGAACGAAGATCTGGCCTTTCGCGAACATGGCGGTGCGCAGGACGATGCAGATGTCCGCCTCGCCATTGGCCGAGATGTAGCCGACGCCGCCGCCGTAGCCGACGCCTCGCTTTTCGGTCTCAAGCTCGTCGATGACCTCCATCGCCCGCACCTTGGGCGCGCCCGACAGGGTGCCGGCGGGCAGGGCGGCCAGAAGCGTGTCCACCGCGTCCAGCTTGGGATCGGCCGAGCCGTTGACGTTGGAGACGATGTGCATGACCTGGCTGTAGCGCTCGACCACAAAGCTTTCCGTGACCTCGACCGATCCGGGCGTCGAGACGCGGCCCACGTCGTTGCGGCCCAGGTCCAGCAGCATCAGATGCTCGGCCCGTTCCTTGGGGTCGGCCAGAAGTTCGACTTCCAGCGCCATGTCCTGTTCGGGCGTGGCGCCGCGCGGGCGGGTGCCCGCCAGCGGGCGGATAGTGACGCGCCCGTCCTTCAGTCGGACCAGGATTTCCGGGCTGGAGCCCGCCAGCTGGAAATCCACATAGTCGAGGAAGAACAGATAGGGCGACGGGTTGCCGCGCCGCAGCGAGCGATAGAAGGCGAACGGATCCTGGCCCCACGGCGCCGAGAAGCGGTGCGCCAGCACGACCTGGAAGATGTCGCCCGCGGCGATGTAGTCCTTGGCCCGCGCCACCATGCGGCCGAAGGCGGCCTCATCGACGGGAGAGTGGAAGTCGGGCGCGGGAACCGGCTCGACCTCGCGCTGGATCGGCAGGGGGCCGCGCAGGCGGTCCTCGAAGTCCTCCAGTCGGGCCTCGGCGGCGGCATGGGCTTGGCTCGGATCGGCCGCCGTGTCGGGATAGGCGGCGGAGATCAGGACGATCTCGTGCTTCACCGAATCGAAGATGGCGACCAGGGCCGGGCGCGCCATGACGGCGTCGGACAGGTCCAGAGGGTCGGGGTTGGCCGGACCCAGCGGCTCCAGCAGACGCACCATATCATAGCCGAAGACGCCGAACAGACCGGCGGCCATCGGGGGCAGGTCGGCGGGCAACTCGAACTTCGTCGCCGCGATCAGGGCGCGCAGGGACTCCAGCGCGGGCCGGTCTTCCGGGGTGAAGACGTCGGCCAAGACGTCGGCGCCGCGCGCAATCTCCGCCTTGCCGTCGCGACAGCGCCAGACCACGTCCGGCGACAGGGTGACGAAGGAATAGCGGCCGTTGACGGCGCCGCCTTCGACCGACTCGAACAGGCTGGCGTAGCGCCGCCCGTGCCCGACCTTAAGGAAGGCCGAGACGGGGGTCTCCAGGTCATCAACCAGGCGGCGGACCAGAACCTGAGGGCGGCCCGCCGACAGACCGGCGATGAAGGCGTCGCGTTCTTGAAGCATTACTTCTTGGCGGGAGCAGGCGCCGTAGCCGGAGCCGCCGCGACCGGAGCCTCGACGCCCAGAGCTTGCAGGCCGGCGGCCGGGTCGTTGCGCGACTTGGTGCGTGCAGCGGCGGCGGCGATGGTGCGGTCGGCCAGGGTGTTGGCCAGCTCTTCGGTCAGACGCGGGCGAGCCTGCTCGGCCAGCGGTGCGGCCAGGGCCGGATCGGCGGCGTGGATGGCGTCGACGCGGCCGACCACGAAGGCGGTCTGCGACTGGGCGTCGGAGAAGACCTGACCCTTGCTCTGGCCGAACAGGCCGCGCAGCACGCCGTCGCCGACCTGGGCCTGCGACTCGCGGCTCTGCTGCACGCCGGTGCGGACGGTCAGCTGGGCGCCGGCCTCGGCGGCCACCTTGGCGATGTCCTCGCCGGCGCGGACGCGGCCGGCCAGTTGTTCGGCCTTGGCCGACAGCAGGCGGGCGTTTTCACGCAGGGTCCACTGCTGACCCAGCGGGCCGCGCACTTCTTCCAGCGTGGGCAGGGCCGAGGGGCGGATGTCGTCGAGGCGGACGGCGAAATACTGACCGTCTCCGGCGTCGATGACGTCGCTCTCGCCGCCCTTGGACAGGGCGTAGGCGCTTTCCAGAACCTGACGCGGGGCGTTCATCGGCTGGCCGTCGGGCAGTTGGCCCTGCTGGGTGAAGGGCGGCAGCTGGATGACGCGGGCCTTGGCGGCCGCGGCGGCGTCGGCCAGGTTCTTGCCTTCCTGACGCGCCTTCTCGAACTGCTCGACCTTGGCGTAGGTCGCGGCCTTGACCGCTTCGGCTTGCAGCTCCTGGGTCAGGGCGGGGCGGGCGCTTTCCAGCGTCACGGCCTGACCGGCCTGGATGGCGGCCAGCTTGGCGACGGTGAAGCCCAGGCGGCCCTGGATCGGCGCCGAGACCTGGTCGATAGCCAGGCCGAACACGGCGGCGCCGACCGCGGGGTCGCCAACGGCGGCCTGCGGCGTGGCCTTGTAGTCGCCCAGCTGGATGTTGTTGGCCTTGGCGACCTCAGCCGGGTTCTTGCCGGCGCGCAGGTCAGCGGCGATCTTGTCGGCGGCTTCCTTGGTCGGAACCGTCAGGGTGACGAAGGTGCGCTTTTCCGGGTCGGCCAGGGCGGCCTTGCGGAACTCATAACGCTCGTTGATCTGCTCTTCGGTGACGGTCGGGCGAGGATCGTTCGGGCCGGGCGTGAACAGCACCAGGGAGATCATGCGGAACTCGGGGCTGCGCAGGCGCGCCTCGTTCTCCTTCATGAAGGCGGTCAGCTGGGCGTCGGTCGGCGCGCCCGCGCGGCCGGCCATGTCCTGAGTCACCGAGAACCAGCGGCCGTCGCGGGTTTCCAGCGCCTGACCCGCCAGCAGGGCGGCGTAGACGCGCGGGGCCTGCAGGCCGGCGAAGACGGCCGAGCCGACGTGCGAGGTGACGTACTGGTCGCGCAGGTCCTGCTCGAGCATTTCCGAGGTCAGGTTCTGCTGGGCCAGGGCCTGAACGTAGAGGTCTTGGTCGAACTGGCCCGTGATCTGGTTGAAGAAGGCCGGAATCTTGCGAATCTCGGCCAGCACCAGCTCCTTGCCCGGACGGATGCCCGCCTTATAGGCCCAGTCCAGGAAGCCGAGACGTTGGGTCTGGCTGTCGAGATACTGCTGATGCAGGTTCTCCTTGACCATGTCGTCATAGCTGACGGGGCGGCCGGCCTGCTCCTGCAGATTGGCGCGCACGCGCTCGAAGTCGGCGCGGAACTGGTTGGAATCGACGCTGCGGTCGCCGGCGCTGATGATATGGCGCGGCCCCAGGTTGGCGAAGATGTCGGATTGCGCGCCGACGATCAGGAAGCTGAGGATGATCAGGGCGAACAGGCCGGCGGCCCATTTCGACTTGGCGAAGTTGCGGAAGAGCGTGATCATCTAAGAAGAACCTGACGAGGGCCGGCGTCGAAAGGGCGCCAAGGGTCGCGTATAGGGGGTGCGGGGCCGCCGCCGCAAGTGAGGCTTGACGACATCTTGGCTTCCGCGACCGTCGCCACTAGACAGGCCGCATGAAACAATCTGTGAAGCTGGTCGCCGGCAACTGGAAAATGAACGGCCTGGGCGCGAGCCTGGCCGAGGCTGAAACCCTCGCAAAGGCGCTGAAGGAACAGGCTGCGGCCTGCCGCGTCGCCCTGTGTCCGCCCGCCACCCTGATCGATCGGATGGCCCAGACGCTGAAGGGCGGCGTCGTCGAAATCGGCGGGCAGGACTGCCACGCCGAGGCGTCGGGCGCCTATACCGGCTCGGTCTCGGCCGGGATGGTCCGCGATGCGGGCGCCGGCCTGGTGATTCTCGGCCACTCCGAACGTCGCGCCGGTTTCGGGGAAACCGACGCCGACGTCGCCGCCAAGGTCGAGGCCGCCCTGGCTGCCGGTCTGGAGCCGATCATCTGCATCGGCGAGACGCTTCAGGAACGCGAAGCCGGACAGGCGGTCGAGGTCGTCAGCCGTCAGGTCGCCGGTTCGCTGCCGGTCTCGCTGGCGGGCAAGGCTTTCGCCGTGGCCTATGAGCCCGTCTGGGCCATCGGCACCGGCCTGACGCCGACGCTGGAGCAGATCGAAGAGGTCCACGCCGCCGTGCGCGCGGCCATGATCGCCAGGCTGGGGGAGGGCGGCCGCGCCGCGCCGATCCTGTACGGCGGCTCGGTCAAGCCGTCGAACGCGGCCGAGATCCTGGCCGTGGCCGAGGTCGGCGGCGCCCTGGTCGGCGGCGCCTCGCTGAAGGCCGAAGACTTCCTGGGCATCATCCGCGCGGTTTGACCGCCTGACAGTTTGCTCGAAACCCGCAACGGTGTTAGAGGCGGCCGCTTGATCGGCGCGTTTCTGCGCCCACATGAATGACGCCATGCTCCAGACCATTCTGCTCGTCGCGATGATCATCATCTCGGTCGCCTTGTCGGCCGTGATCCTGCTGCAACGTTCCGAGGGCGGCGCCCTGGGCATGGGCGGCGGTCCTTCGGGCTTCATGACGGCGCGCGGCGCGGGCAATCTGCTGACCCGCACCACGTCATTCCTGGCGGTGGCCTTCTTCGTCTGCGCCATCGGTCTGACGATCGCGGGCAACTATGCGCGCGGGTCGCGGTCGGTGATCGACGCTGACGCCGTCGGCTCGATCGCGCTGGACCAGCCGCAAGAAACGGCTCCGGCCGCTCCGGAAGCCGCGCCGGCGACCCCGGCCGCTCCGGCCGCGCCGTCGCTGGACGATCTGGAAGCCAGCCTGCCGGCCGGCCAGGGCGCGCCCGCCCAGTAAGGGCGTCGCCGCCATCGAGTTTGGGGAAGCGCGCCGCGAGGCGCGCTTTCTTCTTTTGATCAACAGTTGGATTCGTTCAGGGCCTCTCCGCTCCGGACGAATCATGGAGTAAGGTGTCCGCCCATGGCTCGCTATGTGTTCATCACCGGCGGCGTGGTTTCCTCTCTTGGAAAAGGCCTCGCTTCCGCCGCTCTCGGCGCTCTTCTGCAGGCGCGCGGCTACAAGGTCCGCCTGCGTAAGCTGGACCCTTATCTCAACGTCGATCCGGGCACGATGAGCCCCTATCAGCACGGCGAGGTCTTCGTGACCGACGACGGCGCCGAGACGGACCTCGACCTGGGCCACTATGAGCGCTTCACCGGCGTCTCGGCGGCCAAGTCGGACAACATCACGACCGGCCGCATCTATCAGACGATCATCGAGAAGGAGCGTCGCGGCGACTATCTGGGCGCGACCGTCCAGGTGATCCCGCACGTCACCGACCAGATCAAGCAGTTCTGCCTCAACCCGGCCAAGACCGATGCGGGCGAGGATGTGGACTTCGTCCTGGTCGAAATCGGCGGCACCGTCGGCGACATCGAGGGCCTGCCCTTCTTCGAGGCGATCCGCCAGCTGGAGCAGGACCTGCCGCGGGGCCAGTCGTGCTTCGTCCATCTGACTCTGCTGCCCTTCATCAAGACCGCCGGCGAGATGAAGACCAAGCCGACGCAGCACTCGGTCAAGGAGCTGCGCTCCATCGGCATCCAGCCCGATATCCTGCTGTGCCGGTGCGAGGCGCCGATCCCGGCCGACGAGAAGCGCAAGATCGCCCAGTTCTGCAACGTCCGCCCCGACAGCGTTATTCAGGCGATGGACTCGGCCGACATCTACGCCGTGCCGCTGGATTATCACCGCGAGGGTCTGGACACCCAGGTGCTGGCCCACTTCGGCCTGGATGATGCGCCGGCGCCGGAGTTGTCCGGCTGGAACGAGATCGTGCGTCGTCGCCTGCATCCGGACGGCGAGGTCACCATCGCCGTGGTCGGCAAATACACTGTGCTGAAGGACGCCTATAAGTCATTGATCGAGGCGCTGCAGCACGGCGGCGTCGCCAACAACGCCAAGGTCAATATCGACTGGGTCGAGGCCGACACCTTCGAAGGCGACCCGCAGGCCTGCGCCGAACGTCTGGAAGGCGCCCACGCCATCCTCGTGCCCGGCGGCTTCGGCGAGCGTGGGGCGGAGGGCAAGATCGAGGCGGCGCGCTACGCCCGCGAGCGCAAGATTCCCTATTTCGGAATCTGCTTCGGCATGCAGATGGCGGTGATCGAGGCGGCGCGAAACCTGGCGGGCTTCCCCAAGGCGACCTCGACCGAGTTCGGCCCGGCGGATGAACCCGTGGTCGGCCTGATGACCGAGTGGGTCCAGGGCAATGAGCGCGTCAAGCGCGAGCATGGCGGCGATCTGGGCGGCACCATGCGTCTGGGCGCCTACGCCTCGACCCTGGCGCCGGGCTCCAAGATCGCCGAGATCTATGGTCAGACCGACATCAACGAACGCCACCGACACCGCTATGAGGTGAACATCAACTACCGCGAGGCGGTGGAGCAGAAGGGCGGGCTGTTCTTCGCCGGCATGTCGCCGGACGGCGTCCTGCCGGAAACGGTCGAGCGCCGGGACCACCCCTGGTTCATCGGCGTCCAGTACCACCCGGAATACCGCAGCCGCCCCTTCGCCCCGCATCCGCTGTTCGCCAGCTTCATCGCGGCGGCCCTGGTGCAGAGCCGGCTGGTCTGATCACGAATCCTTGTTGGGGCGTTCGCCTAACCGTGTGTCATCATGTTGTTAACCTTTTGGGCGACGCAGATGGCAGGCGAGATTCTCTACTTTCTGCACCGGCATTTCCGCCTGGTGTTTCTGGTCGGCGCGACGGTCGGCGTGATGACGCTTGGCCTGATCTTTCGCAGCCTTCTGCGCCTTCTGTTCAGCGCTTAGACCTTCAGGGGCGCGGCAGGACGAACTGATCGGGCGTCAAGGCGGAGCGAGAGAAGGCGGCCGCCCGCACCGCGCCGTTGAAGTAGTTGACCCGATTGAACCGACATCCGATCGAGGACGCTCCGGGGCCCTGTGGCTTGAAGGCCAGCGGCGCCTCGCCTTCCAGTCGGCCGTTGACGTAGCTGCGGTAGGTCGCGCCGTCGAAGGTTTGAGCGACGTGAGCCCAGGCGCCGACGGGGTGCAATTTGTCCGGGAAGATCAAGGTGTGATTGTAGCCGGGCCCCTTGGTGAAGGCGTCCAGGCACCATTGCTCGCCGAAGACCCTGATTTCAAACAGAAAGCGGGTGCCGGGCCAGTCGGGTCCGGCGTCAGGAGGCGGGGTTTCCTGAAGGTGGAACCAGCGCTGCTCATGCGCCCCGCCGTCGGGGCGAAACAGGGCTTCGAAGGTGAAGCGCGACGCCCCGGCCAGGGGATGGTTCTCGATGAAAAGAGCGTCGTCGACGCCGTCGAAGGACGCGGCCTGACCCCAGGGCGAATCCGTCAGGCGGGGGCCGCCCTCCGCCTTGACGGCGTGTCCGCCGATCTCGTCCAGCCGGTCGAAGGTCCAAAGATCAGCAGGCGAGCGGAGCGTCGCGCGATCCGGAGAGGAGGCGCACGCCGCCGTGGTCAGGGCCAGACCGCCCATCAGCGTCAGACGACGGGTCGGCAAGAAGGGCGCGCGCATTTCGGAACTCCTATGACACCGGTGGCCATTCTGTTCGCTCTACCGGACCGGAAGGGCGTCGACGCGATCCTGACGGCCGCACCGGCGCGGTCAAGATCGATTCGGCTGTGATGGGCGACTCAGAGGTCGTCTGCGGGAGCGCTCGCGCGGAAACGGGTTTGCTGGAACCGCTTAGGCGGCGGCGGAAGCGACCGCCTCAGCGTTGGTGACCCGGTTGCGACCCGTCCGCTTGGAGGCGTAGAGGGCCTCGTCGGCGCGCTCCAGGAACTGGGACGCCGCTTCGCCGGAGCGGCGCAGCGCGAAGCCGACGGAAATGGTCACGGCGCCCAGGTCGTCGTTGGTCGAACGGCGGCGCAGGCTGCGTGAAGCGATTTCTTCGCGGGCGGCGTTGAGCGCGGCCTCGATCGCGCCCGCCGTCTCGCGCGGGAAGATGACGGCGAATTCTTCGCCGCCATAGCGGGCGGCGATGCGCGGCGCCCGCGCTATGCGGCCCAGGACGCTGGCCACATAGCGCAGCACCTGATCGCCGGTCTGATGGCCCCAGGTGTCGTTGAACCGCTTGAAGTGGTCGATGTCGATCAGGGCCAGTCCGATCGGGGTCGCGTCGCTCTCGGCCTCGTCGCACATGCGCTGCAGTTGTTCGTCGAACGCCTTGCGGTTGGCCAGGTTGGTCAGGGCGTCGGTCATGGCGTCGCGACGGACCTGCTCCAGGTGGTCGCGCAGCTTGACGACCTCGCGATTGGAAGATTCCAGACGACGCTCCAGCGCCGAAGTATGACGACGGATTCGCCGCGTGGCGTCGCTGAGCGAGGAGACGATGACGCCCAGGCTGTCGGTGTCGGGCGCCGAGGCCATGCGGTCGGCCGCCTGGGCCAGGGTGTCGCCATAGTCGGCCTGGCTCTCGCGCGCCTTGTCGATGGCTGCGGCCACCGCCGCCAGTTCGCGGTTCAGGACGACGCCGGCGTCACGAATCTCTTCCGAGAGGCGGCTACGCGGCAGGAACTCGGCTGCCAGCATCTCGGCCGTGGTGTCGGTGAACGGCGCGCCGCTGGACAGCAGGCGCGCCATTTCCTGGCTCAGCGGGCTGTCAGGCGCGCTGAGGTAGTGCAGCCAGAGTTCGAAATTCAACGGCGTCGGCCAGACCGCCGCCGCCTGCATGGCGTCCACCGCCCGGCGCGCCAGGGCATAGGCTTCCGGACTGCGGACCGTGGTGTCGACCTGAGTGGCCATGCCTTGAGCGCCCCTGGGAAGTTCAGGCCGGAACGTTAGCTCGGCCTTCCGTAACGCAGGGTTAAACTAGGAACTGGCTGTCAGTCAGCAAAAACGACCGGTCGTCGCAGGAAGGCCGGCACGTCGTCACCAAAGGCGCTGCCGCGAACAGTCTCGGCGGGTTTGGAGACAGTCTGGGCGGCGGGAGCGCGATCTTCGGATTTCTTGCGGCTGCGCGAACGGCGCGGCGCCTCGTCGGCTTGCGGCGTCGAAGTCTCGGGCGCAGCGGGAATCTCGCTGACCTCGACGGCTTCGACCGGCGCGGCCTCGAGCGATTTGCGCGAGCGGCTGCGTTCGCTGCGCTCGCCGCGCCCACGACCGCGGCTGGAGCGGCTGTCGTCGCGCGGGCGGTCCTTGATCGAGGCGAAGTCGATGTCGTCCAGCGGCAGTTCGACCGGCTCCTTCTTGATCAGCTTCAGCACCTTGTCCAACGACTTGTCGTCGGCGGGCGTCACGATCATGAAGGCCTCGCCCAGGCGTCCGGCGCGCCCGGTGCGGCCGATGCGGTGGACATAGTCGTCGGCGTGGTGCGGAACGTCATAGTTGAAGACGTGGCTGACGGCCGGGATGTCCAGGCCGCGCGCGGCGACGTCGGACGCGACCAGCAGCTTCAGCTCGCCGCTGCGGAAATCGGACAGGGTCTTCATCCGCAACGACTGGTCTAGGTCGCCGTGGATCGGCGCGGCGTTGAAGCCGTGGACCTGAAGCGACTTGGCGACGATGTCGACTTCGGACTTGCGGTTGCAGAAGACGATGCCGTTCTGGACCTCGCCGCGCTCGACCAGGGCGCGCAGGGCGGTGCGCTTGGCCTTGGGGTCCGAGGTCGGCAGGCGGGTGATGTGCTGGGTGATTGTGTCGGCGGTCGTGGCCGGGCGCGCCACCTCGATCCGGGTCGGATCCTTGAGGAATTGCTGGGTCAGGCGCGTGATCTCCGGCGGCATGGTGGCCGAGAAGAACAGGGTCTGGCGGCGCGGCGGCGTCAGCTTGAAGATGCGCTCGATGTCCGGGATGAAGCCCATGTCCAGCATCCGGTCGGCTTCGTCGACCACCATCATCTCGACGCCGGTCAGCAGCATCTTGCCGCGATCGAACAGGTCCAGCAGACGGCCCGGCGTGGCGATCAGAACGTCCACGCCCTTGTTCAAGGCGGCGACCTGGTCGCCCATGGAGACGCCGCCGATCAGCAGCACCCAGTTCAGGCGCGTGCCCTTGGCGTATTTGGCGAAGCTTTCGGCGACCTGGTCGGCCAGTTCGCGGGTCGGCGCCAGCACCACGGCGCGCGGCATCCGGGCGCGAGCGCGGCCTGAGGCCAGGCGATCGACCATGGGCAGGGTGAAGGCGGCCGTCTTGCCGGTGCCGGTCTGGGCGATGCCGAGGACGTCGCGTCCGGCCAGGGCCACCGGAATGGCTTGTTCCTGGATCGGCGTGGCGGTCGTGTAGCCGGTATCGGCGACCGCCTGAAGGGTCGTGGGCGAAAGGCCCAGCTTGGAGAATTCAGTCATGCAGTCCTGAAGGGACGGAGGATAGCGTTCGCAAACGCCTTCAGCTGACGGAACCGCCCCTCGTGGGCGAGCGGGCGGCGCGCATCGCCAGTCCTGTTCCGAGCCTGCGGCCGTATATGGAAGGCCCTACGCCTCAGTCAAGTATTTCTGTTCGGAACAGCCCGCTTGGCGCCGGCGTTTCGGCCTGTATGGTCCCGCGTCGGGACTGGGAGAGGGACGCCGAATGCGCGTAGCCGTATGGATCGCGGTGATGCTGGCTGCGCCGACAAGCGCCTGGGCGTCCGGCGGGCGCGAGGCGGACGCCATGAGCGCGGCGTTCGGCAATACCGTCGTTTCCTACTATGCCGACGGGAACTGGGTGAAACACTGGTTCGACCGCGACGGCGCCTATAGCGCCCTGTTTTCAGATGGGCGCCGCCTGACCGCCCGCTGGGCGCGCGAGGGCGACAAGGTGTGTCTGAACGGGATTCGTCCGCGCATGATTCTGTCACGCTTCTGCACGCCCCTGGTCGACGCTTCGGTGGGCGAGACCTGGCCCGGACGCGACCCTCTGGGACGCCGCGTCCGCAACGAGCTGATTGCAGGGCGGTAAGAAAAACGCCCCCGTTCGTGAGAACGAGGGCGCTTCGTCTTATTCGGCTTCCGCAGTCTTCTTGGCGGGAGCCTTCTTTGCAGCCGGTTTCTTGGCCGCAGGCTCCTTCTTCGCCGTGGGCTTTTTCGCAGCGGCCTTCTTGGCGGGCGCCTTCTTCTTCGGTGCTGCGCCGGCCTTGGCCGCCAGCAGGGGCAGGGCGGCCTCCATCGTCATGTCTTCGGGCGCCGTGCCCTTCGGCAGGGTGGCGTTGATCTTGCCCGACTTGACGTAGGGGCCGTAGCGCCCGGCCATGACCTGAACGGCCTCGCCCGTTTCCGGGTGGGCGCCCAGCTCCTTCAGCGGCGCGGCGGCCGAGGCGCGACCTGCACGACCCGCACGCTTTTCGGCCAGCAGGGCGACCGCGCGGTTCAGGCCGACGTCGAACACCTCCTCGATGTCCGCGACGTTGGCGTAGGTGCCCGCGTGCGCCACGAACGGCCCGTAGCGGCCCAGGCTGGCGGTGATCATCTTGCCGTCCTCGGGATGCGGACCCACGTCGCGCGGCAGGCTGAGCAGGCGCAGCGCCTTCTCGAGGTCGATCGAGGCCGGGGACCAGCCCTTGGGCAGGGACGAGCGCTTGGGCTTGTCCGCATCCGGCGGCGTGGTTTCGACATAGGGGCCGAAGCGGCCGATCTTCAGGTGCACGGGCTGGCCGGTCGCCGGATCGACGCCCAGTTCGCGATCGCCGCTCTCCGCGCCGCCGTCGGCCGCGTCAGGCGAGGCCACCGGGCGGGTGTATTTGCACTCCGGATAGCGCGAGCAGCCGATGAAGGCGCCGAAGCGGCTGGTCTTCAGGCTCAGTTGCCCCTGATGGCACAGGGGGCATTCGCGCGGGTCCGAACCGTCGCTCTTGTCGGGGAAGATGTGCGGGCCCAGCGCCTCATTCAGGTGGTCCAGGATGGCCGTGGTGCGCAATTCGCCTGCGGCCTGGGTCGCGGCGTGGAAATCCTGCCAGAAGCGGCGCAGCAGGGTCTTCCAGTCCAGATCGCCCGCCGACACCTCGTCCAGCTGGGTCTCCAGCGCGGCGGTGAAGTCGTACTCGACCCATTTGGCGAAGAACTGCTCGAGGAAGGCCGTGACCAGCCGTCCCTTGTCCTCGGGGAAGAAGCGGTTCTTGTCCATGCGGACGTATTCGCGGTCGCGCAGGGTCGTCAGGATGGAGGCGTAGGTCGACGGGCGGCCGATGCCCAGTTCTTCCAGCTTCTTGACCAGGGTGGCTTCCGAGAAGCGCGGCGGCGGTTCGGTGAAGTGCTGATCGGTGCGGATGGCCTCGACCTTGGCCTTGGCGCCTTCCTTCAGCGCAGGCAGGCGGCCGCCTTCGTCGTCCTCGTCCTCGGCGCCCTTTTGCTTGTCGTCGCGGCCTTCTTCATAGGCGGCGATGAAGCCGTCGAAGACCACGACCTGGCCGGTGGCGCGAAGGCCCGTCTGGCCGTCGGGCGTCTCGATCTCGACCGTGGTGCGGTCCAGACGCGCCGATTCCATCTGCGAGGCGATCATCCGCTTCCAGATCAGTTCGTACAGACGCTGCAGATCGCTATCGAGCCGCAGGGTGTCGGGGCTGCGCAGGATGTTGGTCGGACGAATGGCCTCGTGCGCTTCCTGGGCGTTCTTGGCCTTGGTCTTGTAGTAGCGCGGCTCGGCCGGGACATAGGCGGGGCCGAAACGCTGGCCGATGGCCTCGCGCGCCTGGGCGATGCCCTCGGGCGTCACATAGACGCCGTCGGTCCGCATATAGGTGATCAGGCCGCCGGTGTCGTCGACGCCCTCATACAGCTTCTGCGCCGCCTGCATGGTGCGCTGGGCGGTGAAACCCAGTTTGCGCGCGGCTTCCTGTTGCAGGGTCGAGGTGGTGAAGGGCGGGGCGGGGGACCGTTTGGCCGGCTTCTTCTCGACCGATTTGATGGTGAAGTCGCCGCTATGGACGGCTTCGCGCGCCGCCATGGCCATGGCCTCGGACACGATGTCCAGACGCTGGACGCGCTTGCCTTCGTGCTTGACCAGACGGGCGGTGAAGGGCGGGCTGTCGGCGATCAGATCGGCCTCGATCGACCAGTATTCCTGAGCCTTGAACCGCTCGATCTCCATCTCGCGGTCGACGACGATGCGCAGGGCGACCGATTGGACACGCCCGGCCGAGCGTGCGCCCGGCAGCTTGCGCCACAGCACCGGCGACAGGTTGAAGCCTACCAGATAGTCCAGCGCCCGGCGCGCCAGATAGGCGTCCACCAGCTCCATATCCAGCTGGCGCGGGTTGGCCATGGCCTCCAGCACCGCCGACTTGGTGATGGCGTTGAAGGTGACGCGCTGGACGTCCTTGTCCTTCAGCGCCTTCTTCTTGTTCAGGATTTCCAGAACGTGCCAGCTGATCGCCTCGCCCTCGCGGTCGGGGTCGGTGGCCAGGATGACGCGGTCGGAGGCCTTGGCGGCCTCGGCGATCTCCGACAGGCGTTTGGAGGCCTTGGCGTCGACCTCCCAGTGCATGGCGAAGTCATCGTCAGGCAGGACGGAGCCGTCCTTGGACGGCAGGTCGCGGACGTGGCCGTAGGAAGCCAGAACCTTATAGTCCGAGCCCAGGTACTTATTGATGGTCTTGGCCTTGGCGGGGCTCTCGACGATGACGAGATTCATGGCGCTCTATCGGGGAAAACGGGGCGCGAACGTGGTTGCGGCGGGCGCGGAAGTCAATCGGCGCGTTGAAGATGGGCAACCATTCCGGGTAACGTGAGTTTACAAGATACCTTAAGTTGTGTTCCTCTCAGACGTTCTCGGGAGGGTTGACGATGAACAAGACAGCGCAGCGACGCCGCAAGGCGGCGAGCCCTGATCTGACGGACTATCCGGTCCGCGAATACGTGGCCGCCATGGCTACGGAACTGGCTGGAATGGCCCGCTGGGACGGGGATGAGCGATTGGCCGGACTTCTTGAAAGCGCGGCGGATCTGGCCCGCCGGACGGCCCCCGCCTAGGTCGAGGCCAGACCGCCGGGCAACAGCGTCGCCCGGCCTGCGAGATGAAGCTCCAGCAGGGCGGCGGCCGTTTCTGCAATCGATAGCCTGGCGGCGCGCGCCAGTTCGTCGCGGCCGATGGGCGTTGGCGACAGCAGGGCCTCGACGCGGTCCAGAACTGCATCGTCGACCTGATCCGGCGATCCGGCGCCGAACGGCGAATCAGCGGGCGGTTCGCGCAGGGTCCGCAAGGACGCGAAGGCCCGCTCGATGTCCTCGATCCCTTCGCACAGGATGGCGCCTTGCCGCAGCAGTTCGTTGGGGCCTTTGGAGCGAGGGTCCAGCGGCGATCCGGGCACGGCGAAGACATCGCGGCCCTGCTCGCCCGCCAGTCGGGCGGTGATCAGGGAGCCGGAACGGATTTCGGCCTCGACCACCACCACGCCGCGCGACAGGCCCGAGATGATGCGGTTGCGGCGCGGGAAGTCGCGCGCCTGCGCTCGCGCGCCGACGGGGCTTTCCGAGACGATGCAGCCGCGCTCGACGATCTGGCGATACAGGTCGGCGTTGTCTGAGGGATAGATGTCGTCCACCCCGCCGCCCAGCACCGCGACCGTGCCGGTTTCCAGCGCGCCCAGATGCGCCGCCGCATCCACCCCTCGCGCCAGACCCGAGACGACGACGTGGCCGCTTTCGCCCAACTGCTGGGCCAGGCCGCGCGCGATGCGTTGCCCGCCCGCCGAGGCGATGCGCGCCCCGACGATGGCCATGCAGGGCCGCTGCATCAGCGACGGATCGCCCAAGGTCCAAAGCAGGGGCGGTGGCGGATCGACTGCAGCCAGGGCTTCGGGATAGGCGGCCTCGCCCCACAGGATCAGCCGCGCGCCGATGCGGACGCCCGCTTCCAGTTCAGCTTCGACGGCTTCGGGCACCGGGATGGAATAGCCGGTGCGTCCTCGATTGCGGATCAGATCGGGCAGGGCGTCCAGCGCGCGCTCGGCCGCGCCGAACCGCTGCAACAGCTGGGAAAAGGCCACGGGGCCGACGCGGTCGGTCCGGGCGAGCCGGAGGCGGGCGAAACGCTCGGCCTCCGACAGCGCCGTCACGCCTTCTTCGCCCCGATCTTGGGCTCGGCGCCTTTCAGCAGGCGGCCGATGTTTTCATGGTGGCGGATGAAGATCAGCACGGCGGTGAAGACCGCCATGATGAAGATGGGCTGTGGCGCCGGCAGGCCCAGCGCAGGCAGGGGCAGCAGGGCGTAGAACGGCGTCAGCGCCGCCGCCACCAGGGCCGACAGGGAGGAATAGCGCAGGGCGAAGGCCATGATCAGCCAGGTCGCCGCCGCCAGCAGGCCCAGCGGCCAGCACGCGGCCAGGATCAGGCCGAAGAAGGTCGCGACCCCCTTGCCGCCCTTGAACCCCAGCCAGACGGGGAACAGGTGGCCCAGGAAGGCCGCGCCGCCGGCGATGGCGCCCGCGACGTCGGTTCCCAGCAGATGCCGCGCGATCAACAGGGCGACCGCGCCCTTGCCTGCATCCAGGATCAGGGTGGCGATGGCCAGATCCTTGCGCCCGGTGCGCAGGACGTTGGTCGCGCCGATATTGCCCGAGCCGATGTTGCGCACGTCGCCCGCGCCCGCCGCGCGGGTCAGGACCACGCCGAACGGAATGGAGCCCAGCAGGTATCCGCCGACAGCCACAAGCCCGAGCGTAAGGAGCGCCGGCCCCGTCAGATCGTGCAAGTGATTCGCTCCCCTTAACGTGCGTCGTGGACGATGCGGCCCGAAACGACGGTGAGCAAGACCTTCCCTTGCAGTCGCCGCCCGTCAAAGGGCGAATTCTTCGACTTGGAGCGAAGCGTCGCGGCGTCGACCACCACCGGCGCCCCGGCGTCGAACAGCACCAGATCGGCGGGCGCGCCTTGCGACAGCTCTCCGGCCTCCAGCCCCAGCAGGGCGGCCGGGCCCTGTGTCATCGGCCGCAGCACGTCCAGCAGATCGACGCCGTATTCGTGGTGCAGCGTCAGGGCGGCGGGCAGCAGGGTCTCCAGACCCACGGCGCCCGGCTCGGCCTCGGCGAAGGGGCGGCGCTTGTTCTCGGCCGGTTCTGGACAGTGGGCCGAGGTGATGACGTCGATCAGGCCGTCGCGCACCGCCTCGACCAGGGCCTGCCGGTCGCTCTCGGCGCGCAAGGGCGGGTCCAGCCGGTAGAAGGTCCGGTAATCGCCGATGTCGATCTCGTTGAAGCACAGGTGGTTGATCGAGGCCGAGGCCGCGACCTCCAGCCCTCGCGCACGAGCGCGGGCCAGCGTCTCCAGCGCGCCCTCGGTCGATATCTGGTCGATCAGGAAACGCGCGCCGGTCTGTTCGACCAGGGCCAGGTCGCGCTCCAACTGGATGCGCTCGGCGATAGCGGGCGCGCCGGACAGGCCCAGTCGGGTCGCTAGTTCGCCCGAGGTCGCGACCGCGCCTTCCGACAGCCACGGCTCGGTCGGGCGGCAGGCGATCAGGGCGTTGAACGAGGCGGCGTAGCTCATCACCCGTTGTAGGGTGCGGGTGTTGCGGATCACCCGGTCGCCGTCGGTGAAATACAGGGCGCCCGCCTCATGCATCAGGCCGATCTCGGCCATGCGCTCGCCGTCGCGAGCTTGCGTGGCCGCGCCCGCCGCACGGACGTGGACCAGGTCGAGCGCCGCGCCGCGCCGCTGGATGTGGTCGATCAGGGCCGGATCGTCGATGGCCGGATCGGTGTCGGGCTGGACGACGATGGTGGTGACGCCGCCCGCCGCCGCCGACAGGCTGGCCGACTTCAGCGTCTCCTTGGGCTCGTTGCCCGGCTCGCCGGTCTTGACCCGGATGTCGATCAGGCCGGGCGCCAGGCAGCGGCCGTCGGCGTCGATGATCTGCACGCCCTCCGGGCGTTGCGTCGCCTGTCCGTGGATGACCTCGACGATGCGGCCGTCCTCGATCAGGACCGCGCCGGGGCCGTCATAGTCGCTGGCCGGGTCCAGCAGGCGGGCGTTGATGATAGCGATGGGCTGTTGAGAGGCGGTCATGCGGCGCCTCCCGCGCGGCGGTGGGCGAGGGCGGCCAGAACGGCCATGCGGGCGGCGACGCCCATCTCGACCTGATCCTGGATCAGGGAGACGCTCAGATCGTCGGCCACGTCGGAATCGATCTCCACGCCCCGGTTCATCGGGCCGGGGTGCATGACCTTGGCGTTCGGCGCGGCCCAGGCCAGCTTTTCGCGATCCAGACCCCAGAAGCGGAAATACTCGCGCGTCGAGGGGATCAGGGCGCCCGCCATCCGTTCCAGTTGAAGGCGCAGCATCATCACCACGTCACAACCGGCCAGACCCTCCTTCATGTCGTGGAAGACCTCGCAGCCCCAGCGGTCGGCGTCGCCGGGCACTAGCGTCGGAGGTCCGATCAGCCGCACCCGCGCGCCCATCATCTGCAGCAGGGCGACGTTCGAGCGCGCCACGCGGCTGTGGGCGATGTCGCCGCAGATGGCCACGGTCAGTCCGCCCACGTCGCCGAAGGCGCGGCGCAGAGACAGCAGGTCCAGCAGAGCCTGCGTCGGGTGCTCATGTCGTCCGTCGCCCGCGTTGACGACCGCGCAGCCCACCTTCTGCGACAGCAGGTCCACCGCGCCGGAAGAAGCGTGGCGCACCACCAGAATCTCCGGCTTCATGGCGTTCAGCGTCACGGCGGTGTCGATCAGCGTCTCGCCCTTCTTCACCGAGGACGAGGCGACCGGCATGGTCACGACATCGGCGCCGAGACGCTTGGCCGCGATCTCGAAGGAGGAACTGGTTCGCGTCGAGTTCTCGAAGAACAGGTTCACGACCGTCTGGCCGCGCATCAGGTCCACGCCCTTGGCTGACTGCCTGTTAAAGTCGACGAAGGCGTCGGCCAGATCCAGCAAGGCCAAGGCGGCCGGCGGATGGAGGTCTCCGGCGGCGAGGAAGTGGTCGCGAGGAAACGGCGTCAGCCGTTCCTTGATGAGATCGGTGACAGGCGCTGCGTGGGTCATTGAGACGCCGTAATAGGCGGGACTCAGGCCAGATGGAATAGCAGCAGCGCCATGGGGATGCCGATCACGGAGAATACCGTCGTCGCCGCGATGATGCCGGCCATCAACGGCGCGTCGCCGCCCATCTGGCGGGCCAGCACATAGGCCGAGGCGGCGCCGGGCGCGGCCCCGCACAGCAGGGCGATTCCCTGCGCCAGTTCATCGCCGCCGTACAGGCGCGCCAGCTGCCACATGGCCAGCGGCGTCACGATCATCTTGACCACCACCACGGCGCTCACCGTGACGCGGGTGCGCGCCAGTTCGCGGAAGCTGAGACCTGCGCCCGCCACGATCAGACCCAGCGGCAGGGCGGCCGATCCCAGCAGTTGCAGCGTCTCGGCCACCCCCGGCGGCCTTGGCGCGCCGGAAAAATTCAGCGCCAGACCCGCCAGACAGGCCAGAAGGATGGGATTGGACATCATCGCCCGGAACAGGGCTTTGGGCGAGGCGCCGCGCTGGTCCGCGCCCCACTTGGCCAGGACGATGACGCTCAGGATGTTGCTGACCGGGATCATGGCGGCGATGACCACGGCGGCCAGGCCGACGCCCTCCGCCCCGAACACCGCCTGCACGACCGGCAGGAAGACGAAGCTGTTCCAGCGGATCATGCCCTGGAAAACGCTGGTGTAGGCCGGGCCGCTGAGGGGTAACAGCGGCCTGGACAGCAGGGTCAGGGTCGAGACGATGATCGACACGGTGACGGCGGCGGCGCCCGCCGCGCCTGCGGCCGATCCCGACAGGTCCGCGTTCCAGATCGCCGGGATCAGGAAGCCGGGATAGAGGACATTGATGGCCAGCTTCTCGATCGGCCGCCAGGCGGCGTCAGGCAGATAGTCCGATTTCTTCAGCCCATAGCCGAGCGCCAGAAGCAGGAAGACCGGCAGGACGCCCGAGAGGAGGGCTGTCATCTCAGTCGCGCAGCCGATCCAGCGCGCCTTGCAGGATCCAGGCGGCGGCGGTGCGGTCCACCACATCGGCGCGGCGCTTGCGGGTCAGGTCCAACTCGTCGATCAGGAACCGCTCGACGGCGGTGGTCGACAGCCGCTCGTCCTGAAAGGCGACGTTGACCGGCCGGAACCGCTCCAGATTGCGGGCGAAGGCGCGGCACGACTGGGCGCGCGGCCCCTCGGTCCCGTCCATGTTCAGCGGCAGGCCGATGATCAGGGCCGAGACGTTGCGGCCGTCCATGATCTTGAACAGGCGTTCGGCGTCCTGGGTGAATTTGGTTTTGCGGATCAGCTCCAGCGGGCTGGCGATGATGCGCCCGGCGTCGGAGGCGGCGACGCCGATGGTGTTCTCGCCCAGATCCAGACCCAGCCACGGGGTGTTGGGCGGGCAGGCGGCGGACAGTTCGGAGAGATCGAATACAGGCACGGGCGGGCGTTAGGCCCTGTGGGCGTGCGTGTCAAAGTGCGGGACCTTTCCACCGCTCATCCCGGCGGACGCCGGGATCCAGTAAGAGCCTCGCGCGCGGCGGGTCGCGACCATCATGCAATGTGATCAAGGTTCTTGCTTGAAGCCAAAGTACTGGATCCCGGCGTCCGCCGGGATGAGCGGGAGCGGGGGGAGTGACTCACACGTCGTCGTCCCCGACCGGCCCGCCTTCGTTCTCCATGCTGCGGATCGAGCGCACTTCCTTGCGCGTGAATTTCAGCCGCACGCCCAGACCGCCGTCGGTCTCGTGCAGGAAGACGGCGCCGCCTTCCTCCAGCGCGGCTTGCAAGCGGCTGCGGGCCTCGTCGCCGGGATCGACGTTCTCGCGCTCGAAGTCCGCGAGGACATCGACCGTCAGGCCGGACAGGCGCGCCACATGATCGCGCGGCCATTGCACCAGGGCGCGGGCGGCGCGGACTTGAGGGCCGGTGATCTTCATGGTCGCATCTCCTTCGATCCGCCTCTCATACTTAGGCGCCGTTGCAGCCGTCAAAAGGGGGCGTTTGGCCGCAACGGCCAGGCTCATTTCGCGCCTGCACCCAAATCCTTGTCGAAGCGGCGTCGAGACGCTAATCCCGACCCCTTAGACTCTCATGCTTTGGAGGGCCGCATGGCCATCGACGCCGCGACGGTGCGCAAGGTTGCGCATCTCGCCCGCATCAAGACCCCCGAGGACCGCCTGGAGCCGCTGGCCCAGGAGCTGAACGGCATCCTGAAGTGGATCGAACAGCTGGACGAGGTGGACGTGCAGGGCGTCGAACCGATGACCTCCAACGTGTCCCAGCCGCTGCGTCTGCGCGACGACGTGGTCACGGACGGCGACAAGGTCGCCGACGTCCTGTCCAACGCGCCCAAGTCCGCCGACGGCTTCTTCGTCGTGCCCAAGGTCGTGGAGTAAGTCATGACCGATCTGACCAAGCTGACGCTGGCCGACGCCGTCGACGGCCTGAAGGCCAAGACCTTCTCGTCCGAAGAACTGACCCAGGCTTTCCTGACCAACATCGAGGCCTCGAACCCGACGCTGAACGCCTATGTCGAGGTGACGGCGGACAAGGCGCTGGAACAGGCGCGCGCGTCCGACGCCCGTCTGGCCAAGGGCGAGGGCGGGGCGCTGGAAGGCGCGCCGCTGGGCATCAAGGACCTGTTCTGCACCGAGGGCGTGCAGACGACCGCCGCCTCCAACATGCTGCGTGGTTTCGTCCCGCCGTATGAATCGACCGTCACCGCCAATCTGTGGCGCGACGGGGCGGTCATGCTGGGCAAGCTGAACATGGACGAATTCGCCATGGGCTCGTCCAACGAGACCTCGGCCTTCGGCCCGGTGAAGAACCCGTGGAAGTCCAAGGGCTCGAACGCCGACCTGACGCCGGGCGGCTCGTCGGGCGGTTCGGCCTCGGCCGTGGCGGCGGACCTGTGCCTGGCCGCGACCGCGTCGGACACCGGCGGCTCGATCCGCCAGCCCGCCGCCTTCACCGGCACCGTGGGCATCAAGCCGACCTATGGCCGCGCCAGCCGCTACGGCATGGTCGCCTTCGCCAGCTCGCTGGACCAGGCCGGGCCGATCGCCAAGACGGTCAGGGATTCGGCCCTGCTGCTGAACTCCATGTGCTCGTTCGACGCCAAGGATTCGACCAGCCTCGACATCCCGACCCCCGACTGGACCCAGTCAGTCGGCCAGTCGGTCAAGGGCCTGCGCATCGGCGTGCCCAAGGAATACGTCCTCGACAGCATGCCCGCCGAGATCCAGAAGCTCTGGGAGCAGGGCGTCGAGTGGCTGAAGGCCGCCGGTTGCGAGATCGTCGAGATCAGCCTGCCGCACACCAAATACGCCCTGCCGACCTACTATATCGTGGCCCCTGCCGAGGCGTCGTCGAACCTGGCGCGCTATGACGGCATGCGCTTCGGCCACCGCGCCGAAGAGTTCACCTCGCTGGACGACCTCTATGCGACCTCGCGCGCCGAGGGCTTCGGCAAGGAGGTCCAGCGCCGCCTGACCATCGGCGCCTATGTGCTGTCGGCGGGCTTCTACGACGCCTACTACGTCAAGGCGCTGAAGGTGCGTCGCCGCATCGCCCAGGACTTCGACAATGTCTGGGGTCAGGTGGACGCCATCCTGACGCCGTCCACCCCGTCGGCCGCCTTCGCCATCGGCGACAAGCAGATCGACCCCCTGACCATGTATCTGAACGACGTCTTCACGGTGACGACCAACCTGGCCGGTCTGCCGGGCATCTCGGTCCCCGCCGGCCTCAGCGCCGACGGCCTGCCGCTGGGCCTGCAGGTCATCGGCAAGGCCCTGGATGAAGCGACGGTGTTCCAGGTCGCGGGCGCCCTCGAAGACGCGGCGGGCTTCGTCGCCAAGCCGGACCGTTGGTGGTGAGCATGACTGAGAACTCCAAACTGATCCAGGGCCGCACCGGCGCTTGGGAAATCGTCATGGGTCTGGAGATCCACGCCCAGGTCGCCTCGAACGCCAAGCTGTTCTCGGGCGCGGCGGTCGGCTTCGGCGCCGGGCCGAACGAGCAGGTGTCGCTGGTCGACGCGGGCTTCCCCGGCATGCTGCCGACCCTGAACAAGTATTGCGTCGAGCAGGCGGTGAAGTCGGGCCTGGGCCTGCGCGCCCAGATCAATCTGAAGAGCCAGTTCGACCGCAAGAACTACTTCTATCCCGACCTGCCGACCGGCTATCAGATCAGCCAGCTGTATCACCCCATCGTGGGCGAGGGCGTGGTCGAGGTTGAGGCCGAGGACGGCAGCTTCTTCAACGTCGGCATCGAGCGCCTGCACCTGGAACAGGACGCGGGCAAGCTGATCCACGACCTGTCGCCGACCGAGTCCTACGTCGACCTGAACCGTGCGGGCACGGCGCTGATGGAGATCGTCTCGCGCCCCGACATCCGCACGCCGGAAGAAGCGGTCGCCTACGTCAAGAAGATCCGGACCATCCTGATCTACCTCGGCACGTGCGACGGCGACATGGAGAAGGGCAATCTGCGCGCCGACGTGAACGTGTCGGTCTGCCGCGCCGGGAACTACGGCAAGTTCAAGGAAACAGGCGACTTCAGCTTCCTGGGGACGCGCTGCGAGATCAAGAACGTCAACAGCTTCCGCTTCATTTCTCAGGCGATCCAGTATGAGGCGCGCCGCCAGATCGAGATCCTCGAAGACGGCGGTTCGATCACGCAGGAGACCCGTCTGTTCGACGCGGTGAAGGGCGAGACCCGCTCCATGCGCTCCAAGGAAGAGGCGCAGGACTATCGCTACTTCCCCGACCCCGACCTGCTGCCGCTGGTGCTGGAACAGGCCTGGATCGACGAGATCAAGGCCAGCCTGCCGGAACTGCCGGACGACAAGCGTCGCCGCTTCATGAGCGAGTACGGCCTGTCGCAATACGACGCGGGCGTGCTGATCTCGGAACAGGCCAAGGCCGACTATTTCGAGGCCGCCGCGAAAGGTCGCGACGCCAAGCTGGTGTCCAACTGGGTGACGAACGAGGTCTCGGCCCGGCTGGCTGCGGACAGCAAGGACTTCAGCGACAACCCGCTGCCCGCCGCCCATGTGGCCCAGCTGGTCGAACTGATCGAGACGAACGTCATCTCGTCCAAGATCGCCAAGGAAGTCTTCGACTACGTCTGGAACGGCGAAGGCTCGCCCGCCGAGGTGGTCGAGAAGCACGGCCTGAAGCAGGTCACGGACACCGGCGCCATCGAGAAGGCGGTGGACGAGATCATCGCCGCCAACCCGGACAAGGCCGCCGCCGTCGCCGAGAAGCCCCAGGCCATCGGCTGGTTCGTCGGTCAGGTCATGAAGGCCACCGGCGGCAAGGCCAACCCGGCCGCGGTCAACGATATCCTTAAATCAAAGCTGGGGCTTTGATGCTTGGGGGCTGCGGCCCCCAAACCCCCGGCTGGTCGCTAACGCTCGCGACGCGGTCGCTCGCTGCTTGAGCGACAGGGGAGTGCGTCGGGTCGAGTAGGCGAAGCCTTTCTGACCGCAGCCCGTTAAAAAGCCCCGGAGATCGCTCTCCGGGGCTTTCCTGTTTTGCGCTACCAGCGCCAGGCGTCGCGGACGACTTCGATGATGTAGCCGTCGTAGTCGTCGATCAGATAGATTGCGTTGTCGACATAGACCCACCGCGTGCCCGGAGGCGGATAGCCCAGGCCGTAGGTGCGCCAGTCGTTCACCTGATAGCGCCAGAAGATGTCCGGCAGGTACTGGCCGACGTAATACTGCCGGTTCCAATAGCTGCGCGGCACGCTGTAGTAGCCGTAGCCGGGGGCGAAATAGTAGCCGATGCGCACGCCGTTCCAGCCCCGGAAGCGTTGGTCATGACGCCACCAGTCGCTGCGATGGCGGCGATCCCAGTCCCGGCGCCACTGGTCGCGGTTCCAGCGGTTGTGGAATTCGCGATAGTCGCGATCCCGATTTCCGTTCCAGCCGGGGCGGTTCGGCCGATTGGGCCGATTGGCGTCGGGACGGCCGGGGCGGTTCCAATCCGGCCGGTTCGGTCGATTGGCGTCTGGTCGGTTCGGACGGTTCCAGTCGGGGCGGTCCGGTCGGTTGGCGCCGGGACGATCAGGACGATCCGGTCTCGACTGGTCGGGACGGTTGGGCCGGTTCGGGCGGTCGGGTCGTCCCGGCCGATCTGGCTGGTTGGGTCGATTCCAGTCGGGGCGATTGGGTCGGTCCGGTCGATCCGGGCGGTTGGGACGTTGCGCTTCCGGACGAGACGGACGATCCGGCCTTGATGAGTCGGGACGCTGACCCGTCGGGCGTTGAGGCCGTTGGCCGTCCGGCCGTGCTTGAGGCCGCGTTTGATCGGGGCGTGATTGCGGGCGAGGCGAATTCTGGCGGGGCGCTTCCTGGCGCTCGCGCGGGCGCACGGCCATGTCGCCGCGTTCACGTTGCGGCGTGGCGCGACGTTCGGCGCGGCGCGGGCTGTCTCCGCGCGTTTGAGCACGGTGCTCGGGCCGGTCCTGGGCCAGGACGGACAGAGGTGCTGCGGCGGGCACGAGGAAGGCGGAGACCGCCGCGAACATGAGAAGGGAACGTTTCATGGTCAAAGTCCTCGCACGCCCAGATTGGGCGGCTTGGGAGGAAAATGCACGAGGGCCCATGAACTGCGGCTGAACGTCGATCACAGAGCATTGTCATGAAAAAAGCCCCGCAAGACAGGATCTTGCGGGGCGAAAAAGATAGCAGTCGCTGCCTTAATAGACGTTGTTCATCACTCTGGCGATCAGGCCGGTCGCGACCGCGATCATCAGGATGTCGTTGCCGGCGTGGACATAGCGATAACCGCGCGGCGCGGGGCGCAGGCCATAGAAATAGGGGTCGCTGACGTAGTAGTTGCGATAGGCCGACGGCAGGTAGCCGCCCGTGCGCCAGCGATAGCCGTAGTAGCGCGGCTCGACCCGATAATAGCCATGGCCGGGGGCGTACCAGTAGCCGTTCCGGGCGCCGCGATAGTCGCGGAATTCCGGCCGCCCGCGCCACCAGTCGCGATTGTCGCGACTCCAGCGGTCATGGCGGCGTTGGTCCTGGCGCCAGTCGCGACGGTCGTGGCGGCGGTCCTGACGCCATTCGCGTCGGTCCTGACGCAATTCACGCCGGTCATCCCGACGGTCCTGACGCCATTCGCGGCGATCGTCACGGCGATCCTGACGCCATTCACGGCGATCGTGTCGATCCTGGGCCTGCGCCATCATGGGAGCGGCCGTGGTCGCCAGCGCCAGGGCGATGACGGCGGCCTTGGTGAGGCGGTTCATATTCAACTCCATTCGAAGCGGCGAAACCCTGTCTGAAGCCCAACTTCGGCGTCCGCGAATGAATGGCGCCTGAACCGCGCTTTCAGCTTGCGCATCGCGCCGCGCGCGGGAGGAAGGCGCGTTAATGCTAATTTCAAACCGCCGGTATTTGAATGCGTTTCCGAGGGCGGCGCAGAAGGTGCTGCTCAGGAGGGACCAAGCGATGAACGCCCACGAAACGGCGCACGAACCGACGGACCGCACGGCCTTGCCGTTGCCGACGCCGGACATGGACGGCGATGCCCTGTTCCGGTTGGGCCTGGCCTATTCGGCCGGCCTGGACGGATGCCCCATCGACCGGGTGTCGGCTCACATGATCTTCAACCTGGCGGCCATGAAGGGGTCGCTCGAGGCGAGGGGATACCGCCGCGACCTCAGCCAGGAGATGGAGCACGACGAGATCGCGGAAGCCCAGCGCGCCGCGCGGCGCTGGATCGACGCCGGCTCATCGTCTCTGGCGGCCTGACCTTTGGCGGCCTGAGAAGCCTTTCGGCGTCTGGACCGGGCGGCGGCGGCGGGGTATGCACCCGGCGAGTTCCCCGTCCGAAGGATTCCGTCCATGCTCGCTCGCATCTACCGCCCGGCCAAGACCGCGATGCAGTCCGGCAAGGCCAAGACGCACGACTGGCGTCTGGAGTTCGAGCCGGCTTCGGCCCGCACGATCGATCCGCTGATGGGCTGGACCAGCTCGACCGACATGAACGGCCAGGTCCGCCTGTCCTTCGACACCAGGGAAGAGGCGATCGAGTACGCCGAACGCCACGGCATCCCCTTCCGCCTGCATGAGCCGAATGAGGCGCCGGTCATCATCAAGGCCTACGCCGACAACTTCGCCACCAACCGCAAGCAGTCCTGGACCCACTGAGTCCGACTGCGGCCCCCCGGCGCCCTTAGCTCAACCGGATAGAGCACCCGCCTTCTAAGCGGACGGTTGCAGGTTCGAGTCCTGCAGGGCGCGCCACGCCTCCAGACCCTTCTCGAGATCGGCGACCAGGTCGGCGGGGTCTTCCAATCCGATATGCAGGCGCAGCAACTGGCCGGGCAGGTCGGGCGCGTGTTCGCGATAGGCCAGTTGCGGGGTCTCAAAGGTGATCAGGCTTTCGAAGCCGCCCCAGGAATAGCCCATGCCGAACAGGCTGAGCGCGCGCATGAAGGCGTGGGCGGCCGCCGTGTCGCCGCCCTTCATGATCACGCCCATCAAGGAGGCGGCGCCCTCGAAATCGCGTCGCCACAGGTCATGGCCGATCGAGCCGGCCAGGGGCGGATAAAGGACGTCGGCGACCTCTGGCCGCGCCTTCAGCCATTGGGCGATCTCCAGAGCCGAGCGGGCCTGGGCTTCATAGCGCAAGGGCAGGGTGCGGACGCCCCGCACCGCCAGCCAGGCGTCATCCGGCGATACGTGCCAGCCCATGTCTTCGATGGCGTGGGCGATGGCGCGAACGATCTCGGGCGCGCACGCCGCGATGCCGCCCATCAGCAGGTCGGAATGGCCGCCGACGTATTTGGTCAGGGCCTGGACGCTGACGTCGACGCCGTGCGCCAGAGGGCGGAAGGCCAGCCCGGCCGCCCAGGTGTTGTCCATGACGGTCAGGACGCCGCGCTCGCGACAGGCGGCGGCCAGCGCGGGAACGTCGGTCATCTCGAAGGTCAGGGAGGCGGGCGCCTCGATCAGCACAAGCCGCGTGCGGGGCGTCAGGGCGGCCAGGACGGTCTCGATCGAGGCGTCGGCGGGGTGGAAGCGCGCGCTGATGCCGCGCGCGGCGAGATGGCGCGTCAGGAACCGGCGCGTCGGGCCGTAGACGGCGTCGGTGGTCAGCACCTCGTCGCCAGGCCGGAGCAGGGCGACCAGGGGCACGGTCACGGCGGCCAGGCCCGAAGGGACCAAGAAGGCGTCGGCGCCGCCCTCCATCTGGGCCAGCAGGGCGCGCAGTTCGCGCGCGGCGCTCGTGCCGTCGAGACCATAGACGGGTCCGTCCGAACCATCCTGCATCCGGGCCGGGTCGTCGCTCAGCATGGTCGAGGCGCGTTCGAGCGGTGGATTGACCGGGCGGCGGCCCTGGCCGCGCCGGGTGGCGCTGGCGATCAGCCGAGTTCGGTCGGAAATGGGCGGCATGGCGGCTCCGGCGGGTTGCGGTTCGGCGCCTAGAGGGCTCTAAACTGTTCAGGGGTGCAAGACGGAGCGGCGGAACGGATGCGGAAATGGCGAGGCGGAGCGGCGGCGGCGGGCGTGGCGGCGCTCCTGGCGACAGGAGCCTGTCAGAGGACGGCTGAACCACAGGCGCCCGAGCCGCGCGAACCTTCCCGCCAGGCGCCGGTCGCCGCCGGCGAGGCGGAGCCCAGCCCGACCCTGGCGGCCGTGCGTCAGCGCGGGCGTTTGAACTGCGGCGTGCACGAGGGACTGGTCGGCTTCGCCTATACGGACAACAGGGGCGCCTGGCGGGGGTTCGACGTCGACTTCTGCCGGGCGACGGCGGCGGCTATCTTCGGCGATCCGGACGCCGTGCGCTTTGTGCCGCTGACGACGGAGCAGCGCTTCGACGCCCTGCGGGACGGGCGGGTGGACGTGCTGTGGCGCAACACCTCCTGGACCATGAGCCGGGATACCGGCGCGCAACTCAGCTTCGCCGGGATCAACTATTATGACGGTCAGGGCTTCATGGTGCGGCGCTCGCTCAATCTGAGCAGCGCGGCCGAATTGAACGGCGCGCGCATCTGCGTGCAGTCGGGCTCGACCACCGAACTGAACGTCGAGGACTATTTCCGTCGCCGGGGCATCGAATATCGACCCGTCGTGGTGGCGACCGAGGGCGAGGCGCGGCAGGCCTATGCGCGAGAGGAATGCGACGCCTTCACCGCCGACATCTCGGCCCTGGCGGCGGCCCGCACGACCCTGCCGAACCCGCAGCAGCACGTCATCCTGCCCGACGTCATCTCCAAGGAGCCGCTGGGCCCCGTGGTGCGCAGCGGCGACGATCGCTGGACAGCGGTGATCCGCTGGACGCTCAACGCCCTGATTCTGGCTGAGGAATTGGGCGTGACGCGCGCAAATGTCGCAGACCTGTCCAAGAATTCCGCTGACCCCAGAGTGCGTCGCCTTCTGGGCGACGAAGGTGACTTTGGACCCAGCCTTGATCTATCGAGAACATGGGCGAAAGACGCGGTTTCCGCAGGTGGAAACTACGGTGAGATATTCAGTCGGAATCTGGGCTCTCAGTCGTCGCTTGATCTGGAGCGCGGGCTGAATGCTCAATGGTCATCACGACCTGGCGGGTTGATCTATGGCCTTCCTGTCCGTTAGTCCAAGGGGATGAGGGAATAGGGAAGGGACCGGATGGAGACCACGGCCAAGCGCGGACTGCCGCTTCATGTGTTGATGCTGATCGGGTTTCTGGTCGGTCTCACAGGCGGCCTCATCGTCAATCTGACCGTCGGGGGCGACGTCGGTTGGGTGCAGTGGCTGACCTCCAACATCACGGGCCCGGCGGGACAGATCTTCCTGCGCCTGCTGTTCATGCTGGTCCTGCCCCTGCTGTTCTCGGCCCTCGTCATCGGGGTGGCCGAGATGGGCGACCTGAAGGCTCTCGGTCGTGCGGGGTCCAAGAGCCTGGGCTTCACCGTCTTCATTTCGGCCGTGGCCGTGCTTATCGGCATGGTGATGGTCAATGTCTTCCGTCCGGGCGACGGGGTTGATCCGGCCCTGGCGCAACAGCTGCTGGATCAGGGGCGTGCGGGGGCCGCATCCATCGTCGGCAGCGCGCCGACCTCGGTGCAGGCGGGCGACTTCTTCCTGGACCTGATTCCGTCGAACGTCTTCACGGCGGCGGCCGAGAACCAGATTCTGCCGGTCATGGTCTTCGCCCTGTTCTTCGGCGTCGGCCTGGTCATGACCAAGAGCCCGGCCACCGACCGGCTGCAACAGACCATCGAGGGTCTGTTCGAGGTGATGATGAAGCTCATCAACCTCGTCATCCGCATCGCGCCCATCGCCATCGCCTGCCTGATGTTCAACCTCGCGGCCCTGTTCGGCTGGGAGCTGCTGATCCGTCTGGGCGCCTTCGTGGCCGTGGCCGTGGGCGCCATGGCGATCCATATGTTCGTGGTCTATCCGCTGGTGATCTGGCTGTTCGGCGGCATGTCGCCGCTGAAGTTCTTCCGCGACATCCGCGAGGCCATGGTGGTGTCCTTTTCCACCGCCTCGTCAAACGCCAGCCTGCCGGTGTCGCTGCGCGTGGCCGAACAGGAACTGGGCCTGCCGCGCAAGATCGCTCGTTTCGTCCTGACCGTCGGCGCCACCGCCAATCAGAACGGCACGGCCCTGTTCGAGGGGGTGACGGTGCTGTTCCTGGCCCAGTTCTTCGGCGTCGACCTGACCCTGGGCCAGCAGGTGATCGTCATGCTGGTGTGCATTCTGGGCGGAGTGGGCACGGCGGGCGTGCCCGCAGGCTCCCTGCCGGTCATCGCCATGATCCTGGCCATGGTGGGGGTGCCGCCGGAGGGGATCGGCCTGATCCTGGGCGTGGATCGCTTCCTGGACATGTGCCGGACGTCGCTGAACGTCACCGGCGACTTGGTCGTCGCGGCGGTGGTGTCGCGCGGGGAAGAGGATGCCGACGCCGACGAGCCGCCTGCAGCGCCGGCCGCCGCCTAGGAAAAAGGCCGACGCAGGATCGCCTGCGTCGGCCTTGTCCCTGGCGCCCGGTCCCCGGTCAGGACATGGGCGGCGCGGGCGGCGTCGGATCGGGAGGCAGGGGGATGAATTCCTGATCATCCATGTCGGGCAGCTTGATGCGGCCCGCGCGCCAGTCGGCCTTGGCCTGCTCGATGCGCTCCCTGGAGGACGAGACGAAGTTCCACTCGATGAAGCGCTCGCCCACCGGCTCGCCGCCCAGCACCATGACGGTGGTCGGCTGCAGGGCGTGGATCACGGACGGCGCGCCCGAGGAGAGGACCGCCATCTGACCGTGACCCAGGGGCTTGCCGTCGTCGATCTCGACCAGGCCCTGGACGACATAGACGGCGCTTTCCGAATGATCGGTCGGAGTCTGGAAGCGGGCGCCGGGCTCAAGCTCCAGGTGCAGGTAGTGCAGCGGCGAGAAGGTGCTGACACCGGCCTTCATGCCCATGGTTTCGCCCGCAACCAGGCGTCCCTTCACCCCGCCCTCGACCCAGGTCGGCAGATCGCCGGGGACGACATGCTGGAAGGACGGGTCGATCTCTTCCTGACCATTGGGCAGGGCGACCCAGGCCTGGATGCCTTCCAGACGCGCGCCTTCGCGGCGAGCGCGTTCGAAACGCTCCGAGTGGGTCACGCCGCTGCCCGCGGTCATCCAGTTGACCTCGGCCGGCCGGATGTCCTGCTGCACGCCCAGGCTGTCGCGGTGCGTGATCTCGCCCTCGAACAGATAGGTCAGGGTCGAGATGCCGATGTGCGGGTGGGGACGCACGTCGACCGTCTTGGGCAGGCCCGCCGGCATGTCCACCGGCCCCATGTGGTCGAAGAAGGCGAAGGGGCCGACCATACGGCGCTTGGCGAAAGGCAGGACGCGGCCGACCTCAAAGCCGCCGAGATCCTTGCGGCGCTGGTCGATGACGAGTTCGATCATATTGATTTTCCTGGAGTAAGAAACGCTGCAACGACGCACGGGGCGACCCGCGCACTATGGCCCGGATCGCCCCAAAGGTCAGTCCTCCTTGTCGTAGGAGAATTGGATCCCGGCCGTGCCGCCGGTTTCGATGAACAGGTTCATGAAGGCGGGGACGGTTTCCGACCGTTTCCAGTCACGCTGCAGCTCGCAGAAGAGCTGAGGCACGGAAATCATCTTTCCGCCGGCCTGTTCGATGCGGCGCAGACCCATTTCGTGGGCGGCGACCGAGGTGCCGCCGACGGCGTCGGCCACGACATAGACCTCATATCCCTCACGCAGAGCGTCCAGAGCGGGGAAGGTCAGGCAGGCCTCGGTCCACAGGGCCGTCATGATCAGCTTCTTGCGGCCGGTGGCCTCGACCGCCTTGCGGAATTCCACGTCTTCCCAGGAGTTGATCGTGGTGCGGTCATAGGTCGGGTAGTCTTTCAGGACCTTACGCAGTTGACCGATCGGCGGCTTGTTCAACCCTGTCTCGACGTTGACGGTCGAGTGGACGATCGGCAGGCCGTAGGCGACGGCGGCCTTGGCCGTGCCGACGATGTTGTTCACCAGCAGTTGGCGGTCCATCGAGGCGATGGAGTTCACCTGGATCGGCTGATAGTCGATGATGACAAAGGCCGAATTCTCGGGGGTCAGAAGGTGATCCGACTTCGGATCGCGGATCGGTTCGCTGGCCATTGGGTCTTTCCTTTCAGGCAGGGGGCCGCGCTCGGACAAATGTCCGTTCGGGGCGGGGGGTGCGGCCCGGTCCGAAGGCCGGGCCTTACGTTTCTGTGAGGGGGATCAGGCGGCCGGAATGTCGCCGAAGCGGCCGCTGTTGAAGTCCGTGATGGCAGTGCGGATCTCGTCCTCGCTGTTCATCACGAACGGGCCGTAGCCGACGATGGGCTCGTCGATGGGCTCTCCGGTCAGGATCAGCAGGGTCGTGTCCGCATCGGCGCTCAGGGCCACGCTGTCGCCCTGACGGTCCAGCAGCAGGGCTTCGGCGGCGCCGGCCGGCTGGTCGCCGTTGACGGTGACATGGCCTGACAGAACCACCACCATGGCCGTATGGCCTTCGGGCAGGTCCAGCGTCGTCTCGGCGTCCCGGTTCAACCGCACGTCCCAAACATTGATGGGCGTGAAGGTGCTGGCCGGGCTTTTCGAGCCGCCCATCGCGCCGGCGATGATCCGGGCCGTGCCTGCGTCATCCGGTAGGGAAACGGTCGGAATGTCGGCGTTCAGGATCGACTGGTAGCCGGGACGGGTCATCTTGTCCTTGGCGGGCAGGTTGACCCACAGTTGAACCATGCGGAACGGGCCGCCGGTGCGCGAGAAGGCCGGGGAGTGGAACTCCTCGTGCAGGATGCCGCCGCCCGCCGTCATCCACTGGACGTCGCCGGGGCCGATGACGCCGCCCTGGCCGGTCGAGTCGCGATGCTCGACCTCGCCGTCATAGACGATGGTCACGGTCTCGAAGCCGCGGTGCGGATGCTGGCCCACGCCGCGCCGCTCGGTCGTCGGCTCGAAATTGTACGGACCGGCGTAGTCGAGCAGCAGGAAGGGGCTGACCTGCTTGCCGACGGCGTTGTAGGAAAACAGCGAACGGACGGGGAAGCCGTCGCCGACCCAGTGGCCGCGGTCGTTGCCGTAACGGCCCAGAACCTTCTTCATGGTCTAGTCTCCATTCGTTGGATCGGCCGCTGGAGGCAGGGCCGATCGCGTTGAAGACTTTATGGCCCTGGAACGCCGGCCTGTGCAGATTGCGAAATCGCCTCGCTGCGTCCTATCAATAGGACGATGAGAGACCTCAACGACCTCTATTACTTCGTCCAGGTGGTGGATCACGGCGGCTTCGCGCCCGCCGCGCGAGCGCTGGGCATGCAGAAGTCCAAGCTCAGTCGACGTATCGCCTTTCTGGAGGACCAACTGGGCACGCGCCTGATCCAGCGATCGTCCCGCAAATTCTCGGTTACGGAGGTCGGTCAGGAATATTACCGCCACTGTCTGGCCATGCTGGTCGAGGCCGAGGCGGCCCAGGCCGTGATCGACAATGTCGCGGCCCAGCCGCGCGGCGTCATTCGCGTCGCCTGCGTGCCGGGGCTGCTGACCTATCAGATGGGCGGGCTGATCGCGCGCTTCATGGCCGTCTATCCCGAGGTCGAGGTGCATCTGCACAGCACCAGCCGCCGGGTGGACGTCATCGGCGAGGGTTTCGACCTGGCTATCCGCGTGCGCGAGCCGCCGCTGGAGATGACGGACCTGGTTATGCGCAAGCTGGACGAGAGCGTGCACCGCCTTGTGGCTGCGCCCGATCTGATCACGCGGTTTGCGCCGCCTTCCGGCCCGGCCGACCTGGCGGGCTGGCCCAGTCTGGATTTCGGTCCGGCGCACCGCGACCACGTCTGGTCCCTGCACCATAAGGACGGCATGACCGCCTCGGTTCGCCATTCTCCGCGTCTGGTGACCGACGATCTGCACATGCTGCATGAGGCGGCGGTGCAGGGGCTGGGCGTCGCCCTGTTGCCGACCGTGGCGGTGGTGCGCGATCTGCATGACGGGCGTCTGGTCGACCTGCTGCCGGATTGGCGGCCGAAGAAGTGGATCGTCCACGCCGTCTTCCCCTCACGACGAGGCCTGCTGCCGTCGGTGCGGATGCTGCTCGATTTCCTGGCCGAAGGCTGTGCGGAACAGCAGGCGCATGGCGAAGCGGTGAGGTGAGCGACTCAGACCAACGGCTGACGACGTCTTCAGGGAGCCGAAGTCCAGCCCTGGCGTTGCCTAGACGCTAGACCGGGCAAGAGCCGCGATGATGCTCATGAAGACGACCGAGGCGCCGTGTTCCGATGGACTGACCTGGTCCAGCGACGACCAACCGGGTCTGACGCGGCGACGGAGCGGTCGCGGTTTCTGTTATCGTGATCCGAACGGACGCCTGATCCGCACGAGAGAGGTTCTGGAGCGCATCCGCGCCCTGGCCATCCCGCCCGCCTGGGAAGACGTCTGGATCTGCGCCGACGCCAGAGGCCATATTCAGGCGACCGGCCGCGATGCGCGAGGCCGCAAGCAATACCGATATCACCCCGATTGGACAGCCCATGCCGCCTCGCACAAGTTCGCGCGCCTTCCGGCCTTCGCGAGTCGCTTGCCGCGCCTGCATGATCGGGTTGAACAGGATCTGTCGCTGCGGGGGCCGCGCAAGGACAAGGTGCTGGCTACCGCAGTGCGTCTGCTGGAGCTCACCCTGATCCGGATAGGCAACGCCGCCTATGCCCGCCACAACCGCAGTTTCGGTCTAACGACCCTGTGCAAGCGGCACCTGGAGGTCGACGGCTCGGTCCTGACGTTCGAGTTCCGGGGCAAGAGCGGCAAGGAACATCGGGTGAAGGTCAGCGATCGGCGCCTGGCGCGGGTGTTGCGCAGCCTGGAGGGCCTTCCGGGCCAGCATCTGTTCAAATACCGCGACGCCGAGGGGACGCTGTGTGCGATCAGTTCGGACGACGTGAACGCCTATATTCACGAAGCCATGGGCGAGCAGTTCTCCGCCAAGGATTTTCGCACCTGGGCCGCCACTGTCTCGGCTGCGCGAGCCTTTTGCGAGATGGCGCCGCCCGCCTCCCAGGCCGAGGCCCGACGCAACGTCTCGACCTGCATGAAGGCGGTGGCGGGTCTGTTGGGCAATACGCCTACGGTCTGCCGGGCCTCCTATGTCCATCCGCGCGTGATCGAACTGTATGAAGCCGGGACCATTGCGAACCTGCTGCCGGGGCCGGACGCTCGGCGGTTCGACGCCCGGCTGGCGAAACTGCTGGATGAGGCCGCCTAGGCCCAGGCCTCCAGAACCTCGTCGCACTCCGCCGTTTCGATCTGCTGGCCGAAACGGTCGTGGTAGAGGTCGAGCAGGGCGTCGTGCGACTGATCCGAGGAACTGCACAGGGCGTCGGAGACCACCACCACCCTGAACCCAAGGTCCACGGCCCCCAGGACGGTCGCCAGCACGCACATGTCGGTCTCCGCTCCCGTCACCACCAGGGTGTCGACCTGGCCCGTCATGAGGGCCGTCGCCAGGCCGGTATCGAGCCAGGGCGAATAGTGCGCCTTGTCCAGCACCCTGGCGGGCGGGGTGAAGGCCTGAAGCTCGGGCAGCAGCTCGACGCGCTCCTCGCCGAGGTTCTCGAGCGTGATCGACGCCCATCGCTCCCAATAGCGCCGCCAGGTCCCCCGTCCGTCGCCGGGCGAGCGCGCGGGTATGAAGCGGGTGAAGCAGGTGCGCTCGGCCTTGCGCTCGCACAGGCGCACGACCACCGGCAGGACGCGGGGCATCCACGGGGTGCGCCACGCCGTGTCCTCGGCGAACAGCCTTTGCATGTCCACGCACAGATGGACCGCGTTGGCCGGGATGCGGCCGAAATGGATGCCGGAAGCCATGCCTGCGCCAAAGCTTAGGGCTTCGAGTGGTTCCCGCCGATCAGGCCGCGTCCCGCGTCGCCGCCTGAGGATCGTAGTTGAGGATGGGCGCCAGCCAGCGCTCGGCCGTCTGCACGTCCCAGCCCTTGCGGGACGCGTAATCCTCGACCTGATCGCGGTCGATCTTGCCGACGCCGAAATAGTGGCTGCCCGGATGGCCGAAGTAGAGGCCGCTGACCGAGGCCGGGGGCGACATGGCGAAGCTTTCCGTCAGCTCCATCCCGGCGTTGGTCCCGGCGTCCAGAAGGCGGAACAGGGTGGATTTTTCCGTGTGGTCGGGCTGAGCGGGATAGCCGGGGGCGGGGCGGATGCCCTGATACTTCTCCTCGATCAGGTCCTGCACTGAGGTTTGTTCGTCAGGGACGTAGCCCCACAACTGGGTGCGGACTGCCTTGTGCAGACGCTCGGCGAAGGCTTCGGCCAGACGGTCGGCCAGGGCCGTGGCCATGATGGCGGAATAGTCGTCGCCCGCCGCCTTGAACTCGGCCGCCTTTTCCAGCTCGCCGTGACCGGCGGTGACGGCGAAGGCGCCCAGGTAGTCGGCGCCGTCCTCGGCGACGAAGTCGGACAGGCACAGGTTCGGCTTGCCGTTGGACTTCTTGATCTGCTGACGCAGGCCGTGGAAGCGGGCGGCTTCGGTCGTCCGGGTTTCGTCGGTCCAGACCACGACGTCGTCGCCACGCGCATTGGCGGGCCAGAAGCCGACGACGCCCTTGGCCGTGAACCACTTCTCCCCGACGATGCGCTTCAGCATGGCCTGCGCGTCGCGGAACAGATCCTGCGCCGCCTCGCCGACAATCTCGTCCTCAAGGATCAGGGGATAGCGGCCGATCAGCTCCCAGCTGGCGAAGAAGGGCGTCCAGTCGATGTGGTCGGCCAAGTCCTGCAGGTCCCAGGCCTCATAGGCGCGCACGCCGAGGAAGGAGGGCGCCGGGGCAGGGCGTTGCGCCTCCTCCGGCCGCCAGCGGTTGACGCGCGCCTGGTCCAGGCTGGCGCGGGCCTTCACCTCCTGCCCACGGGCGTATTGCTCGCGGATGCGGACGTATTCCTCGCGCGTCGCTGCCTCGTTCTTCGCCTTGTCGGTTTCGGACAGCAGGCCGGACACCACGCCGACCGCCCGGCTGGCGTCGATGACATAGGTGGTCGAGCCCTTGCGGTAGTTCGGCTCGATCTTCACCGCCGTATGTGTGCGGCTGGTCGTGGCGCCCCCGATCAGCAGCGGAATGTCGAAGCCGCGCCGCTCCATCTCGGCGGCGACGAAGGTCATTTCGTCCAGCGAAGGCGTGATCAGCCCCGACAGGCCGACGATGTCGACCTTGTGCTCTATGGCGGCGTCCAGGATGCGGTCGGCCGGGACCATGACGCCCAGATCGACCACCTCGTAATTGTTGCACTGAAGCACGACGCCGACGATGTTCTTGCCGATGTCGTGGACGTCGCCCTTGACCGTGGCCATCAGGATCTTGCCCGCCGCCTGACGCGCCTGACCGGCCTTTTCGGCCTCCATGAAGGGTTCAAGGTGGGCCACGGCCTGTTTCATGACGCGGGCGGACTTCACCACCTGCGGCAGGAACATCCGCCCCGAGCCGAACAGGTCGCCGACCACGTTCATCCCGTCCATCAGCGGGCCTTCGATGACGTGCAGCGGCCGCTCGGCGGCCTGACGGGCTTCCTCCGTATCCTCGACGATATAGTCGGTGATGCCGTGGACCAGGGCGTGTTCGATGCGCTTGGCGACGGGGGCGTCGCGCCATCTCAGATCGACTTCCTTGACCGCGCCCTTTTCGCCCTTGTAGCGGGGCGCCATGTCCACCAGCCGCTCGGTATTGGAGACGTTCGTCCGCTGCGGCCGGTTCAGGATCACGTCCTCAACGGCTTCGCGCAGTTCGGCGTCGATGTCGTCATAGACGGGCAGGTCGCCCGCATTGACGATGCCCATGTCCAGACCGGCGTTGATGGCGTGGTACAGGAAGACGCTGTGGATCGCCCGACGCACCGGCTCATTGCCACGGAAGCTGAACGAGACGTTTGACACCCCGCCCGAGACGCGGGCGTGGGGCAGGGTGGCCTTGATGACCTTCGTCGCCTCGATGAAGTCGACGGCGTAGTTGTCGTGCTCCTCGATCCCGGTCGCCACGGCGAAGATGTTGGGGTCGAAGATGATGTCCTCGGGCGGGAAGCCGACCTCATTGACCAGGATGTCATAGGCGCGGGTGCAGATCTCGATCTTGCGCGCGGCGGTGTCGGCCTGGCCGACCTCGTCGAAGGCCATGACCACCACGGCGGCGCCGTAGCGCAGACACTGGACGGCATGGTGGCGGAAGGCGGCCTCGCCCTCCTTCATGCTGATCGAGTTGATGATCGGCTTGCCCTGAACGCACTTCAGACCCGCCTCGATCACTTCCCATTTGGAGGAGTCGATCATGATCGGCACGCGGGCGATGTCGGGCTCGGCCGCGATCAGGTTCAGGAAGGTCCGCATGGCGACGGGGCCGTCCAGCAGCCCTTCGTCCATGTTGACATCGATGACCTGGGCGCCCGCCTCGACCTGCTGACGCGCGACCGACAGGGCGGCGGGATAGTCGCCCGCGATGATCAGTTTCTTGAACTTGGCCGAGCCGGTGACGTTGGTCCGCTCGCCGACGTTGATGAAGACAGGACGCATCACGACACCAACTCAAACGGTTCCAGGCCCGACAGGCGCAGGGCTGTGGGGCGCTCCGGCACGGCGCGCGGGGTCACGTTTGCGACCTCTTCGGCGACGTGGCGGATGTGGTCGGGGGTGGTGCCGCAGCAGCCGCCGACGATGTTGACCAGGCCCGACTGCGCCCATTCCTCGAGGAAGTGAGCCGTTTCGTGCGGCTGCTCGTCATACTGGCCCATGGCGTTGGGCAGACCCGCGTTGGGATAGGCGCTGACCAGGGTGTCGGCGATGCGGCTCAGTTCAGCGATGTGCGGCCGCATCAGCTCGGCACCCAGGGCGCAGTTGAAGCCGACGGCGAACGGCTTGGCGTGGCGGATCGAGTTCCAGAAGGCTTCCGCCGTCTGGCCGCTGAGGGTGCGGCCCGAGCGGTCGGTGATGGTCCCCGAGATCCACAGGGGCAGGGGTTCCAGCCCTTCGTCCTCCAGATCCTTGATCGCCTTGATCGCGGCCTTGCAGTTCAGGGTGTCGAACACCGTCTCGATCAGGAAGATGTCGACCCCGCCGTGGTGCAGGGCGCGGGCCTGCTGCTTATAGGCCTCATAGACCTCGTCGTAGGTGACGGCGCGATAGCCGGGGTCGTTGACGTCGGGGCTCAGCGACAGGGTGCGGTTGGTCGGGCCGATGGCGCCGGCGACGAAGCGGGGCTTGTGCGGCTCTTTCGCGGTCCAGCGGTCGGCGACCTCGCGCGCGATGCGGGCGCCCTCATAGTTCAGGTCATAGACCGCGTCTTCCAGACCGTAATCGGCCTGGGCGATTGTGGTCGAGGAGAAGGTGTTCGTCTCCGAAATGTCCGCCCCGGCGGCGTAATAGACGTCGTGCAGGTCGGCGATGATGTCGGGCCGCGTGAGGATCAACAGGTCGTTGTTGCCCTTTTGCGGGTGGTTGTGCTGGCGGAAGCGCGCGCCGCGGAAGTCTTCTTCCGTCAGCTCGCGGCGCTGGATCATCACGCCCCAGCTGCCGTCCAGCACCAGAATGCGCTCTTTCGCCGCCGCGTGAAGAGCGGCGATGCGGTCGGCGCGGGTCAGGGGGGACGTCATCTACGCAACAGCCTTGGTTTCACGCACGCCCAGAACCCGACAGATCGCATAGACCAGCTCGGCCCGGTTCAGGGTGTAGAAGTGGAAGTCCGAAAAGCCCTCTTCCTGAAGGCGGGCGCAGGTCTCGGCGGCGATGGAGGCGGCCAGCAGCTTGCGCGTCTCCGGGTCGTCGTCCAGCCCGTCGAAATGGCCAGCCAGCCAGTCGGGCAGGGCCGCGCCGCACGCCGCCGTCATCCGCTTCAGACCCGCAAAGTTGGACACCGGCATGACGCCGGGGATCAGGGGAATGGTCACGCCCGCCGCCCGCACCCGGTCGCGGAAACGAAGGAAGGCCTCGATGTCGAAGAAGAACTGCGTCACGGCGCGCGTGGCGCCTGCGTCCACCTTGGCCTTCAGCACCTCGATGTCGTGGTCGATGGACGGGCTTTCCGGGTGCTTTTCCGGATAGGCGCCGACCGTGACCTCGAACCCGCCGATGCGGCTGAGGGCGGCGGTCAGTTCGGTGGCGTTGGCGTAGCCGTCGGCGCGGGGGGTATAGGCGCCGCCGATGCCTGCGGAGCCCGGCGGGTCGCCGCGCAGCGCGACGATGTGATCGACGCCGATGGCCTTGTAGCCCTCGATGACCTCATCGACCTCGGCGCGGCTGGCCTCGACGCAGGTCAGGTGGGCGGCGGGACGCAGGGTGGTCTCGCTGATGATGCGCTGGACCGTGCGGTGCGTCCGCTCGCGCGTCGAGCCGCCCGCGCCGTAGGTGACGGAGACGAAAGCGGGGTTCAGCGGCTCCAGTCGCCGGATCGCCGACCACAGATTGGCCTCGGCCGCGTCCGTCTTGGGCGGGAAGAACTCGAAGGAGACGTTGACGCTGCTGCGGTTGGAACCGGCGCGCGCGACCGGGCCCAGCGGCGACAACAGCAGGGCGCGGGCTTCGGCCAAATTCAGCGAGGATGCGGAGGAGGGGGCCATCAGGCGGTCTTTCGGGCGGTCTGGGCGGCGCGTTCGCCGGTCCAGATGTGAACGGTCAGCCCTTCGGTGTCGGGGGGCAGGGCGATGGGCGCCGAGGGCGTCAGGCCCGCCTCGGTCAGCCATTCGCGGATCTCGGCGTCCGGGAAGCCCAGACGGCGGTGCTGATGCGCCTCGCGCAGGTGCTCGAAATTATGGGGCGCGAAGTCGACGATCAGCAGCTTGCCGCCCGGCATGACCAGACGCGCGGCTTCAGCCACGGCCGCGGCGGGATCAGCGAGGTAGTGCAGCACCTGATGGACGATCACCAGATCGGCGCTTTCGTGAGGCAGGCGGGTCGAGAAGATGTCGCCGTGGCGAAGTTCGACCTTGTCCAGCCCCGCCTTGGAGACATTGGCGCGGGCGATGTTCAGCATGTTCTGCGACAGGTCGAGGCCGACCGACATCTTCGCCTTCTTGCCGAACAGGGTCAGCATCCGGCCCGAGCCGGTGCCTAGATCGACCACGCGCTCGAACGGACCGGAGCCGGCGGCGCGCTCAACCGCCGCCTCGACGGCGCTTTCGCAGACATAGAGGCTGCGCATCTGGTCCCACTGAGGCGCGATCTGTTCGAAGTAGCGGGCGGCGTCGATGGCGCGCTCCTTGCGCACCTCGTCCAGACGGCGATGGTCGGCCTCGCCCTCGCCGTCGTCCAGCAGGTCCAGCACGGTGTCGATCAGACGCCGCGACAGGGCGTCGTGCGACAGGCGGTAGAAGACACGCGCGCCATCGGGGAATCGCTCGATCAGCCCGGCGTCCGCCATCAGCTTTAGATGGCGCGAGACACGCGGCTGGCTCTGGTCCAGAACGCGCGACAGCTCCATCACCGACAGCTCTTCCGCTGCCAGTAGGGACAGGACGCGCAGGCGGGTCGGTTCGCCGGCGGCGCGCAGGGCTTCAACAGTCTGGTCGGCGGTCAGCGTCATAGGTCGTATAAAGATATCCTTATACGCTTATGCAAGCAAAATCTGGTCGCGCGCGTCTTCTATCCGCGTAATGCAGGCACGGATCGTTCGTTCTGCGTCTGGAATAGGGGACTAGACCGCCCCGAGGAGCAGATTTTCAGTCTGCGACAGGCGTCTTCAGCGGCTCGTCCGCGAAGTGGGCGGAGAGATTCTGCAGAAGCAGCATCAGCATTCCCTGCACCGCTTCGGTCGTGGCGCCGCCGGTGTGGGGCGTCAGGACGGTGTTGGGCACCCCCGACCAGCGTGCGGCCTCGGTCGGTTCCTGGGCGAAGACATCCAAGGCCGCGCCGCCCAGACGGCCGTCCTTCAGGGCCGCGATGACGGCGTCCTCGTCCACCAGTTGTCCGCGCGCGACGTTGACCAACAGGCCGGATGGCCCGAGCGCCTCGATCACTTCGGCCGAAATCAGGCCCCGGTTGCTCTCGTCCGCCCGGCAGGCGACGACGAGGACGTCGGAGCCGCGCGCCAGATCGATCAGGCTGTCGGCGCGAGGCCAGGCCGTCTCCTTCTCTCGCGGCGCCCACCAGCGGATATCCATGCGCATGACCTCGGCGCGACGCGCCACAGCTTCGCCGATGTGGCCCAGGCCGACGATCCCCAGTCGCTGACCGCCCAGCGAGGTGGTGATGCTGCGCGTCGACAGCTTCCATTCGCCCGCGCGGATGGTGCGGTCGCCCTCGGCGATCTGGCGGCGCGCGGCCAGGATCAGGCCGATGGCGTGGTCGGCCACGTCTTCGTGGTTCACGCCGGGCGCATGGGTGACGGGCAGGCCGCGCGCGCGGCACCACTCGACGTCGATGCCGTCGTATCCAGCCGTGAAGCAGGCGATCAGCGACAGATTGGGCAGGCGCTCGATCAGCGCCTTGTCCAGTTCGAACTCGCCCGCGACGATCAGGGCGCGGATGTCTCCAGCCGCCTCGACCGGCGGGCCTTCCCAGAAGCGATAGACATCGTAGGCGCCTTCCAGGAAAGCGCTCAGCGGGGCCAGATGCCGCTGCATGATCAGGACGGCGGGGCGCTGGGTCATGAACGCAGACTATCCCGCTTTCGCCGGAGCGCCAGCCCAAAGCAGAACGGCCTCCCATGAAGGGAGGCCGCTCATTGTCAGTCGATCAATCGGATCAGCGACCGAACTTCTGGTGCTGGATGCGCTTGGGAATGATGCTGTCCGCGCCCAGGCGGCGCATCTTGTCCTGTTCATAGGCTTCGAAGTTGCCCTCGAACCATTCCACGTGGCCGTCGCCTTCGAAGGCCAGGATGTGGGTGGCCAGACGGTCCAGGAACCAGCGGTCGTGGCTGATGACCACGGCGCAGCCGGCGAACTCTTCCAGAGCCTCTTCGAGGTTCTGCAGGGTTTCGATGTCCAGGTCGTTGGTCGGTTCGTCGAGCAGGATCAGGTTGCCGCCGGTGGCCAGGGTCTTGGCCAGGTGGACGCGGTTGCGCTCACCGCCCGACAGTTGGCCGACCTTCTTCTGCTGGTCGCCGCCCTTGAAGTTGAACGAGCCGACGTAAGCACGCGTGTTGATCTCGCGCTTGCCGACCATCATGACGTCGGTGCCGCCCGAGATGGCCTGCCAGATGGTGTCGTCCGGCTTCAGGTCGTCGCGCGACTGGTCGACATAGGCCAGCTTGACGGTCTCGCCGACCTTGATCGTGCCGCCGTCGGGCTCTTCCTGACCGGTGATCAGCTTGAACATGGTCGACTTGCCGGCGCCGTTGGGGCCGATGACGCCGACGATGCCGTTGGGCGGCAGCTTGAAGTTCAGATCGTCGAACAGAACCTTGTCGCCATAGGACTTCTTCAGGCCGCTGACTTCCAGAACGACATTGCCCAGACGGGGGCCGGGCGGGATCTGGATGGCGGCGAAGGTCTGGGCCTTGGCGGAGTTCTCCTGCTCGGCGACCATCTTCTCATAGGCGGCCAGACGGGCCTTGGACTTGGCCTGACGGGCCTTGGCGCCCGAGCGGACCCATTCCAATTCGCGGGTAAGGGCGCGCTGGCGGGCTTCGGATTCAGACTGTTCTTGAACGACGCGCTTGGTCTTGGCTTCCAGCCACGAGGAGTAGTTGCCCTCGTGCGGGTGGCCCTTGCCGCGGTCCAGCTCCAGCGTCCACTTGGTCACCTGATCCAGGAAGTAACGGTCGTGGGTCACCAGGATGACGCAGCCGGGGAAGTTCTCGAGGTGGTGCTGCAGCCAGGCCACCGACTCGGCGTCCAGGTGGTTGGTCGGTTCGTCCATCAGCAGCATGTCGGGCTTCGACAGCAGCAGGCGGGCCAGCGCCACGCGGCGCTTTTCACCGCCGGACAGGTTGGTGACTTCCCAATCGTCGGGCGGGCAGCGCAGTGCGCCCATGGCCTGATCGATGCGGCTGTCGATGTCCCAGACGTCGCCGGCGTCGATCTTCTCCTGGAGGGCGGTCATCTCCTCCATCAGCTCGTCGGTGTAGTTTTCACCCAGCTCATTGGCGACTTCGTTGAAGCGGTTGACCCACTGCTTCTCTTCGCACCAGGCCTCGACGTTCTGGCGAACGTTCAGGTTCGGGTCGAGCTGCGGCTCCTGCTCCAGATAGCCGCGCTTGACGCCGTCGGCGGCGCGGGCCTCGCCCTGAAACTCGTGGTCCAGGCCGGCCATGATCTTCAGCAGGGTCGACTTACCCGAGCCGTTGACCCCGACGACGCCGATCTTGGCGTCGTTGTAGAAGCTGAGCCAGATGTTCTCGAAGACCTTCTTGCCGCCGGGATAGGCCTTGGTCAGGCCCTGCATCTGGAAGATATATTGCTGCGCCATGCGTCGCGTCGCGCCCTTGATTCAGTGCGGATGGGGAAGTTGCCGGGGGATGTAGCGATCCCGAGGGCTTTGGGCAAATCTTCGGACGCCGACGCGGCTTTTCGATGGCGGTCTTCAGCGAGCGGGAAGAACGGCTTCCAGGGCGCGGGTGAAGCCGACCGGGGCGACGGTCAGGTGGTCCTCGTCCTCCAGGACGACGGAACTGATCTTCAGGCCGGGATAGCCGCGCGATTCCAGATTCCGCTGCAACGTCTGCATGTCGCCGACCATGTCGGCCTCGCTGTTGCGGCGGGTGGGGCCAGGTTTCTCGTGACCGCCCACATACATGAAGACCTGGCCCTGAAGATCGCGATGGTTGCGGGCGTAGTCGGCCTCGACCCCCATCATGTAGCCCTTGTCGTACCAGAGCGACGGACTGCCCAGGACGTAGGACTGGAACATCGCCGGGTCGCTGAACAGGATCTGCGCGCCCAGCAACCCGCCGTAGGAATGGCCCAGCAGCACGCGGCGCGACGGATCGGCGCGGAACGTCTTCTCGATGAAAGGCAGGGCCTGGGTCTTCAGATAGGTCTGATAGGCTGCGCCGCCGCCGTGCACGGCGGCGCCGGAGCTGCGCGGGCCGTTGGGAGTCGGGGTGTAGTCGCGGCGGCGGCTGTCGGCGCCCTTGTCGCCCTCGGCGTACGACAGGCCGACCAGGATGAACTCCTGCACGACCGGTCCATCCAGATTCACACGACGGGCGATCTGGCGGATGATGGGGAAGGCGTAGTCCGCGTCGGTGACGTAGAGGGTCGGGTAGCGGCGGCCGGGGTTGGCTTCATAACCGGCGGGCAGGCTGACGAAGACCTGATAGTTCCGGCCGGACACGGGGTCGGGCACGCTCCAGACCTGGGTGCCGGTCAGCACATAGGGGGCGCCTTCGGCGGCGGCGCCTGGCTCGGAGAGCGGTGTCCCGGCGTCGGCCTTTTCGCTGCAGGCGCCGAGAAGAAGGGCGCCTGTCGTGAACATGGCGATCGCCGCCGCCGCGCTGAAAACCCGCATCCATTCCCTCCAAGCTGTGCCGTTGGCGCAGGTTTCGGGGCAAATGCGGCGAGGGAAGGGCGAGGACGTCAGGCGTAGTTGAAACTGATGGAGATGCGCTGTTCCTCGGCGCGATTGGCGGGCACCTCGTGGCGCAGCCAGCTTTCCCACATCAGCACCGTGCCGGGCGCGGGCTTCAGATAGACGAAGGGCTGTTCGGCCTCGCCGGCGTCGGCGGTCAGGCCGGGGCGGGCCATCATCATGGCGAGGCGCGGGTCTTCGATCTTCAGGGAAGAGGCGCCGTCGGGCACGTGAATATAGATCGTGCCGGACAGGATCGCGTGCGGGTGGATGTGGCCGGTGTGGCCGCCGCCGGGCATCAGGACGTTGACCCACAGATTGTCGAGCTGAAGCTTCTTGGCCAGGTCGAAATTCAGGGCCTTGGCGAAGGCCGCCGCCTGCTTGTCCAGCAGGCGTTTCAGCGTCGCGAACTCTGGAAACCGCTGCGGCAGGTCGTTGATCGAGCCGTAGGACGTATAGCCCGGATAGTGATTGGCCCGGCACCATTCGATCCCGGCCTCGTCCTCCTCGGCCATGACCAGGCAGAGGTCGAGCAATTCCTCATGCAGTTCCGCCCAGCCGCGCGAAGAGGCGAGGGAGGCGTCATAGACCTGGGTGGCGAAAAGGGATCGCAAGGACATGGCGGGTGCAATAGCCCTTCTCCCACAAGGGGAGAAGGGTGAGAAAGCCGGTTCTAGAAGCCGAGATCAGCCTCGCCGCGCAGGATCGCCTCCGCCTGCTGACTATGCTTGGCCCCGGCGCGGTCATGCAGGATCAGGGGCGGCAGCAGGCGCAGCGGCGCCTTGCCGGTCTTGATCGCCTGGACCAGCACGCGCTTGGCCGGCTGATCGGCGTAGGGCTGGATCGGGCGGATGGCGAACGATCCCGCCTTGGGCGACAGCAGGCTCAATATGTCGGCCAGGCGGTCGGCGCGGTGGATGATGACGATGCGGCCTCCCTCGCGAACAGCCTTCAGCAGGAAGCCGGCCCAGGCGGTCAGGCCGTCGTCGGCCATCCAGGCGCCGAGTTTGCCTTCGGCGGGCGCGCGCAGGGCGGCGGGATCGTCGAAAAAGGGCGGGTTGCTGATCGCCCAGTCGAACGGCGGCAGGCCCAGGGCGCGAAAGCCGCGCGCCACGTCGCCGTTCACGATGGTCGTACGCGCCTCGGCGCCGTTCAGCCCGGCGTTCTCCCGCGCCAGCGCGGCCGCGGCCGCGTCGCGCTCCAGCCCCGTCAGTTGGACATCGGCGCGCCGGGCGGCGACCTGCATCAGCACGGCGCCCGCGCCGCAGCCGGCCTCGATCAGTCGTTCGCCGGGCCGGGCTTCGATCGCTGCGGCCAGCAAGGCGGCGTCCATGCCCGCGCGATATCCCTTGGCGGGTTGGCGCAAGCGGACGCGGCCGCCCAGAAGAGCGGATTCGGTCACCTCTGCGGCGACAGTAAGGGATGACTCGGCTTGACCCGTCATGGCGCCGCCACCATTGTGCGCCGCATCGCGTCCGGGCAAGCGGATGCGTGTGAATTTCGGGCGAATCTCCCCCTTCGCCCCTGTGCTGAAAGAGATTTTCGTGGACGCAGCTCTCGCCGTCGCCTCCCGTCCCAAGGGCGATGTGGACGCCCTGGTTCGTCTGGCCAAGGACGACATGGCGGCGGTCGACGCCCTGATCATCGCGCGGATGCAGTCCGACGTGCCGGTGATCCCCTTGCTGGCGGAGCATCTGGTGTCGGCGGGCGGCAAGCGTCTGCGCCCCCTGCTGACCGTCGCCGCCGCGCGCGCGGTGGGCCAGACGGGCGCCATCGAAGGCCCCAAGAAGCTGGCCGCCTCGGTCGAGTTCATCCACACCGCCACCCTGCTGCACGACGACATCGTCGACGGCTCGGAAATGCGCCGGGGCAAGGTCGCGGCGCACCTGATCTGGGGCGCGGCCTCGTCGGTGCTGGTCGGCGACTTCCTGTTCGCGCGCGCTTTCGAACTGATGGTCGAGACGGATTCCCTGCGCGCGCTGGGCATTCTGGCCACAGCGTCGGCCGTGATCGCCGAGGGCGAGGTGCTGCAACTGACGCGCGCCCACGATCTGAACCTGGACCTGGACACCTATCTGCAGATCATCCGGGCCAAGACGGCGGAGCTGTTCGCCGCGGCCGCCGAATCGGGCGCGGTCGGGGCGGGCGCGACGGACGAACAGGTTGCGGCCTTGCGTGACTACGGCATGGCCCTGGGCATCGCCTTCCAACTGGCGGACGACGCGCTGGACTATGGCGGCGCGACCGAGACCCTGGGCAAGAACGCCGGAGACGACTTCAACGAGGGCAAGGCCACCCTGCCGCTGCTGCTGGCCGTTCAGCGCACCAAAGGGACAGAAGATCTGTTCTGGGATCGCGTCATCACCAAGGGCGACCGCAAGCCCGAGGATTTCGACCGCGCCCGCGAACTGATCATCGGCAGCGGCGCCGTCGCCGCCACGCTGGACACGGCCGGCGACTACGCCGACCGAGCCAAGGCGGCCTTGCAGGTCCTGCCCGCCGGGCCGTGGCGCGCGGCGCTCGAGGCCCTGGCCGACTTCGCCGTCAGCCGGGCGACCTGATGCTGGCGGGCGTCCTGCTGGTCGGAGCGATCCTCGCCATGCAGGATGCGCCGCGTTTCACCATGCCCGCCTCGCCCGGCGACGCCCTGACCGCCGAGGTGTTTCGCCTGAACCCGGATGCGGTCGAGGCGCAGGTGAAGGCCTTGTTGGGTTCCGCCGCGGATGCGGAGGCGGATGAAGCCGATCCGGACCAGCCGCGTCCACCCCTCGACGAGATCATGATCCAGTCTTCCGGTTTGCTGAACATGGCCTATCGCCAGGGTTCGCTGCCGGTCGGGCCGGTGGTCCTCTATGCGGGCCCCGATGCGGATCACGCTCCCGACGCCGCCTGCCGCCTGACCCGCCGCCTGGACGCCGAGATAGACAACTCCGCCGAGGCGACGGAATGGTGCCTCGGGTTCGTGCTGAAGCTGGCGCCGACCCTGGTGTTGCCGCCGGCGCCGATTCATTAGGGGCCATTGACGGCCTGTGACCCTCCCCATCGAAAGGGGAGGGCTTTCAGGGCCTCTTACTTCAGGCTGGCGCAGAAGCGCTGGATGCGGGTGCAGGCCTCTTCCAGCACCGCGTCCGAGGTCGCGTAGCTGATGCGGAAGTAGGGGCTCAGGCCGAAGGCCGCGCCCTGGACCACGGCCACGCCCTCGGCGTTCAGCAGTTCGGCGGTGAAGATCTCATCGTCCGCGATGACCACGCCCGACGGCGCCGTCTTGCCGATCAGGCCCTCGATCGACGGATAGACGTAGAAGGCGCCTTCCGGCTTCGGACAACGGATGCCCGCCGCCTGATTCAGCATGGAGACGACCAGGTCGCGGCGCTTTTCAAAGGCCGCGGCGCGGACGGGCAGGAAGTCCTGCGGGCCGTTCAGGGCCTCGACCGCCGCCCACTGGCTGATGGACGAGGGGTTGGAGGTCGTCTGGCTGGCCACCTTGCGCATCAGATCGATCAGGGGCTTGGGGCCGCCCGCATAGCCGATGCGCCAGCCGGTCATGGCATAGGCCTTGGACACGCCGTTGACCGTCAGGGTGCGGTCGTAGAGGTCGGGCGCGACCTGGGCGATGGTGACGTAGTCGAAGCCGCCGTAGACGAGGTGCTCGTACATGTCGTCGGTAAGGATCCAGACCTGCGGATGCTTGCGCAGCATCTCGGCCAGGGCTTCGAGTTCGGCGCGGGTATAGGCGGCGCCGGTCGGGTTCGACGGCGAGTTGAGGATGATCCACTTGGTCTTCGGCGTGATGGCGGCGTCCAGAACCTCGGGACGCAGCTTGAAGCCGTCGGCTTCCTGACCGATCACAGTGACGGGCTCGCCGCCGGCCAGCAGCACCATGTCGGGATAGGAGACCCAGTAGGGCGCGGGCACGATTACCTCGTCGCCGGGGTTCAGCGTCGCCACCAGCGCGTTGTAGATCACCGGCTTGCCGCCCGAGGCGACGTGGATCTGGTTGGTTTCGTAGGTCAGGCCGTTTTCACGGGCGAACTTGGCGACGATGGCGGCCTTCAGCTCGGGCATGCCGTCCGCGTCGGTGTACTTCGTCTCGCCGCGGTTGATGGCCTCGATGGCCGCCGCCTTGACGTTGTCCGGGGTGTCGAAGTCCGGCTCGCCGGCGCCCAGGCCGATGACGTCGCGGCCCTGACGTTTCAGCTCGCGCGCCTGAGCGGTCACGGCCAGGGTAGCCGAAGGCTTGACGCGGGCGAGGGAGGCGGACTGAAGGCTGGACATGGCTATCCTGTCTGGAGGATGTGGAGAGTGCCGGGGAGGCGAAGGCTTGATACGCAACCCCGCAGGGCCGCACAACGTTTGTGCGCGTCGCGGACGATCAAAAGGCGATTTGGGCGAAATTTATGCGGCGCATCGTCGATTTCCTGCTGAACATGGAGGCCAGACGGTGGCGAACCCTGGCCGTCACCCTGCTGCTGCTTGCGGGAATCATCGCTCTGTTCGCCCTGGGCAAGACCCAGTTGGCGCTGGGCGCAGAGGACCGGCTGGAAGACTGGCTGGCGGGCTATCGCATCGGCCCGTGGGGCCTGGTCGCGGCGGTGGTGGTCTTCACCCTGTCCGCTTTCATCGGCGTGCCGCAGTTCCTGCTGATCGCCGCCTGCGTGGTGGCTTTCGGGCCGTGGTTCGGCTTCCTCTATAGCTGGATCGCCACTATCGCCTCGGCGGCCGTGACCTATTGGCTTGGGCGCGGACCGACCGCGCACACGCTGGAACGCTACGGCGGCGGGACGGTGGAGCGCATCCGCCGGTTTGTCGGCCGCAACGCCTTTTCGGCCAGCTTCATCATCCGCAACGTGCCCTCGGCGCCCTTCATCGTCGTGAACATGGCGTTTGGGGCGGTGCGCGCTTCATTCCCGGCCTACCTGGCGGGATGCGCCCTGGGGGTGCTGCCCAAGACGGCGCTGGTGGCCTTCTTCGGAGGCTCATTCATGGCGGCGGTCAGCGGCGACGGCGTGTGGACCTCGGTGATCCTGGCGGCCGTCGCAGGCGTTTGGCTTGTATTGATGCTGGCGGTGCGCGAGTGGGTGAAGCGCCGCGAGGCCGCACGCAATCTGTCAGTCGATTGATCGGAGAACGACCATGCTGAAGCTCTACTATTCCCCCGGCGCCTGTGCTGTCGCCTCGCATATCGGCCTGGAAGAGGCGGGTGCGGATTATGCGATCGAGAAGATCGACCTGCGCGCCGGCCAGCAGCGGACGCCGGAGTATCTGGCGATCAACCCGGCGGGCGTGACCCCGGCGCTCCAGACCTCCGAGGGCGTGATCACCCAGAACGCCGCCATCCTGGCCTATGTCGCCCAGACGCATCCGCACGCTCAACTGGCCGACCTGGATAATCCGTTCGAATTCGCGCGACTGCAGGCTTTCAACGGCTGGCTGGCGTCCTCGCTGCACCCGGCGATCGGCAAGGCGCTGTTCTCCAAGCCGCCGCTCGAAGGCGAGGCCAAGGACGAGGCCGTCAAGGTCGCGTTGGAGAAGTACGACCTGGCCGAGAATCATCTGCTGGCCGGTCCCTGGGTCATGGGTGAAGATCATTCGATGGCGGACGGTTATCTGATGGTTTTCACCCGCTGGGCGCGCCAGGCGGGCCTGTTGGACAAGACCCGTTTCCCGAAGCTCAACGCTCATCTGGACCTTGTTCAGTCGCGCCCGGCCGTGCAGCGCGTGCTTCATGCCGAGGGTATTCCGGCCGTCTGATCCGAACGCCCCGCAAGCGGGGCTGGAAAGCTTGACCGGCAAGGCTTTCAAGCCTTGCCGTGACAAGCCTGTGATCGAGAAGTCATAGGCGCTTGCAATCCCTGCGGCATGAGGGCAAACGGGCCTGTAGTCGGCTCGGCGAAGACGGTCAGGACAGCTTTGCGGTCAGCGTGAAGCGGGGGTAGGGCGTCGCCACAGCGGACGAATGAAATTCACGCCCTTGCAGGCCCGAACTAAAGCGGTAACCGACGCCCATGCTTTCACCCCTCTTCGGCATGATTTCCAATGACATCGCAATGGATCTGGGGACGGCCAACACCCTGATCTACATGCGCGGCAAGGGGATCGTCCTGAACGAGCCGTCGGTCGTCGCCCTGCGCAACGTCGGCGGCCGCAAGATCGTCCACGCCGTCGGCCTGGAAGCCAAGCAGATGCTGGGCCGCACCCCCGGCCACATGGAAGCCATCCGCCCGATGCGCGACGGGGTCATCGCCGACTTCGAAGTCGCCGAAGAGATGATCAAGCACTTCATCCGCAAGGTTCATAACCGCAAGGGCTTCGTGAACCCGAAGATGATCGTCTGCGTCCCGTCGGGCGCCACGGCCGTCGAACGCCGCGCCATCAACGATTCCTGCCTGAACGCCTCGGCCCGCCGCGTCGGCCTGATCGACGAGCCGATGGCCGCCGCGATCGGCGCCGGCCTGCCGATCCATGAGCCGACCGGTTCGATGGTCGTCGACATCGGCGGCGGCACGACCGAAGTCGCCGTGCTGTCGCTGTCCGGCATCGTCTATTCGCGTTCGGTCCGCGTCGGCGGCGACATGATGGACGACGCCCTGATCGCCTATATGCGCCGCAACCATAACCTGCTGATCGGCGAGACGACCGCCGAGCGCATCAAGAAGGACATCGGCACCGCCCGCGTCCCGGCCGATGGCGAAGGCCTGTCGATCGAGGTCAAGGGCCGCGACCTGATGCAGGGCGTGCCGCGCGAAGTGAAGATGAGCGAACGTCAGGCGGCGGAAGCCCTGGCCGAGCCGGTCTCGCAGATCGTGGAGGCCGTGAAGGTCGCCCTGGAGGCCACGCCGCCGGAACTGGCCGCCGACATCGCCGACAAGGGCATCATGCTGACGGGCGGCGGCGCGCTGTTGCGCGGCCTGGACGCCGAGATCCGCGACCACACGGGCCTGCCGGTGCAGGTGGCGGACGACCCGCTGTCCTGCGTCGCCATCGGCTGCGGCAAGGTGCTGGAGCACCCGTCGTGGATGAAGGGCGTGCTCGAGTCGTCGCTCTGAGGCTGATCGGCCTGTCGTCGGCGCCGCAATCCTGAAGAGGGGGCGGTTTCAGCGACAGGCCCGCACCGTCGGCGGGCCTCGGTCCGCCGATTTCTAAGCTCTAGCAGGAAGGCTGGCCGTGGCGTTTCGCGACGGACCGTTCGAGAATCTGAAGGTGCCGCTGGCCTGGACGGCCGCGGTCATGGTCGTCGGCGGCATCGTCGCTGCGATCATGCTTCTGCTCGCCGATCGACCACAGCCGGGCGCGGATGACCTTCAGCCGGCGCAGGCCGCGTTCGACACCGCCGCAGGAACCACGGGCGGCGTCCTCGCCGCTCCGGTGCGCTGGACCGGCGACGCCGTCGATTACGTCAAAGGCTATTTCTTCGCCGTGTCGGAGAACCGTCGCCTGCGTCGCGAACTGGCGGAGATGAGCGCCTGGCGGGACGACGCCATGGCGTTGAAGAATCTGAACGCCCGCTACGAACAACTTTTGGGCCTTCAGACCGAGCCGCCCATCGCCATGACGGCCGGCCGCGCCATCACCGACGTGCGCGGTCCGTTCGCCCGGTCGCGCCTGCTGAACGTCGGCGCCGGCAAGGGCGTGCGTGTCGGCAATCCGGTGCTGAGCGAGCACGGCGTCGTCGGCCGCATCTCGGGCGTTTCCGGCGTGCATAGCCGCATGGTGTTGCTGACCGACGTGGCCTCGCGCATCCCGGTCATGGTCGAGCGCACGGACGCCCGCGCCATGCTGACCGGCGACGGCAGCCGCAGCCCGCGCCTGGACTATGTGCGGGGCCAGGGGGCGGTGCAGGACGGCGACCGCATCCTGACTTCGGGCGACGGCGGCGGCTTTCCGCGCGGCCTGCCGGTCGGCGTGGTGGCGAAGGGGGTCGACGGCTCCTGGCGGGTCAAGCTCTACAGCGACCGCACGGCCATCGACTATGTGCGGGTGCTGCTGTTCCAGGACTTTGGCCAGCTGGCCGACCAGAACGCCCTCAACGCCGCGCCCCTGGCCAGCCTGAACACGGCGCCGCCGCCGAATGCCGCGCAGGCGGCTGCGATCCAGGACGTGGCTGTTCGCCGCGCCGCCGCCGCCCGCGCCGCCGCTGAACGCGTCCGCGCCGCCAACGCCGCTCCGCCGCCTGCGCCGGTCGCGTCGCCGCCTCAACCCACGACGCCGGCGCCGCCCGCGCCCGACGGAGGCCGCGAGTGAGACGGACGATCACGGTGCGGATGGTCGGTCCGATGCAGTGGATCGGCTACCCGGCGCTGATCGCCGTCGCCGCCACCATCCTGTTCGCCATTCCGCTGCGCCTGTTCGGCCTGACTCTGCCCGAGCCGGTCTGGCCTATGGTTCTGGCTTTCGCCTGGCCGTTGATCCGTCCGTCCATGCTGGCGCCGGCGGTGTTGTTCGGCCTGGGCGTCTTCCTGGATTTCTTCTGGGGCGGTCAGGTCGGGATGTGGGCGCTCAGCCTGCTGCTGATCTACGGCGCGATGCTGCTGGCGTCCAAATATCTGGCCGGTCAGGCGACCATCGTCCTGTTCGCCCTCTATGTCGCGTCGACGGGCCTGGCGTTCGCGGTCGCCTATTTCGTGACGCGCGGCAGCCTTGGGAATGCTCCCAATCTACTGGCTGTTATGGGGCAGATGATCCCGACGCTGCTGCTCTTCCCCCTGGCTGACTGGCTGATCGAGCGTTTTGACGACGCGGACGTGCGATTCCGATGAGCAGCGAACCGCATATCTTCTTTTCCGACGTGAACGAGCGGCAGGGCTCCTTCCTGCGGCGCACCATGCTGCTGGGCGGGGCGACGGTCGTGGGCGGGCTGGCCCTGGTCGGACGCCTGGCGCATCTGCAGCTCTTCAAGTCGGAAGAGTTCGCCACCCTGGCGACGCGCAACCAGTTCAACTTCCGCCAGGTGCCGCCGCCGCGCGGTCTGATCAAGGACCGCAACGGCGTGGTCATCGCCGGGAACCGGCCCAGTTTCCGCGTCCTGGTCGTGCGCGACGAAACCAAGGATCTGGACCAGACGCTGGATCTTCTGGGTCAGCTTCTGCCCGACACTCTGGACCGTCGCCGCACCATCATTCGCGAGGTGAACGCCGCGCCGCGTTTCTCGCCTGTTCCGGTCAAGAGCGACCTGACGTGGGAAGAGTTCTCAAAGGTCAACCTGCACGCGGCGGAGCTGCCGGGCGTCATGGCCGACATGAACGAGGCCCGCTACTATCCGCACGGCGGCGCCTACGCCCATGTGGTCGGCTATGTGGCCAAGGTGTCGGACCGCGACGTGCAGGCCATCCGCGACAAGGGCGAGCAACCGCCCGCCATCCTGTTCAACCCCGGCTTCCGCATCGGCCGTCAGGGCATTGAAAGATCTCTGGATCTTGATCTGCGCGGCGTGGAGGGCGGCAAGCGGGTCGAGGTCAATGCGCGCGGTCGCGTCGTGGCCGAGGACATCGCCGGATCACGCCCGGCGGTGCAAGGCTCCGAAGTCGTCCTGACGCTGGACAACGACGTCCAGCAACGCGCGCTGGAGGTCTTCGGCGAAGAGGCGGGCAGCATCGTCGTCATGGACGTCCGCAACGGCGACATCCTGGCCATGGTGTCGTCGCCGTCGTTCGACCCCAACCTGTTCGTCTCGGGCGTGCCGTCCAAGATCTATCGCGCCCTGGCCGATTATGAGCGTCGGCCTCTGTTGGACAAGGCTCTGAGCGGCACCTTCGCGCCGGGCTCGACCTTCAAGCCGATCGTCGGCCTGGCGGCGATGAAGCGGGGCCTGGACCCCAGCCGCCGCATCGTCTGCAACGGCAGCTTCTATCTGGGTCGGCGGTTCGCCTGCCTGGGACGGCATGGGGCGCTGGATCTGCGCGGCGCCATCAAGGCGTCCTGCAACGTCTACTTCATGACCCTGGCGAGCGAGATGGGGCCGGACGCCATCGCCGAGACCGCGCGCGACATGGGCTTCGGCCAGACCTTCGATATCGGCATTCCCGGACAGAAGGCGGGGTTGGTCCCCGACCGGGAATGGCGCCGGAAGAATCCGGTGCGCGGCGACGGCAAATGGTATCCGGGCGAAAACCCCAGCTATGGCATCGGACAGGGAGCCCTGACCGTGAACGCCTTGCAGTTGGCGGTCTACACGGCGCGGATCGCCAATGGCGCCAAGGCGGTGTCGCCGCGTCTCATCAAGTCCGTCGGCGGAGTAGAGCAGGGCGGCAGCGCCTTCGCCGACCTGCCTTACGATCCCCAGATGCTGCAGGTCCTCCGCGACGGGATGGAGGCGGTGACCGCCGCCGGGGGGACGGGCTTCCGAAACAGCCAGTTGGGGCTGGGCACGGTCAAGATGGCGGGCAAGACCGGCACCGCTCAAGCGCGTAACTACGGCTCCGGGTCGCGCAAGGGGGCCGGGCGCCCCTGGGACCAGAAGGACCACAACCTGTTCGTCGCCTATGCGCCGACCGACAATCCGCGCTACGCGGTCTCGGTCATCGTCCAGCACGGCGGCCTGGGCGGCGGTACGGCCGGGGCGCCGCGCGCGCGCGAGGTGATGAAGGTCGCCCTGCTGAAGGACCCCGAAATCCGCGCCCGCATTGAATCGGCCGGCTTCGAGGCCCAGGAAGACGCCGGCGTCCGTGAGGCCGAGGCCCGGGGCGAGCCGATCGACAGCGCGGATGTCGGCGCCGCCGTCCCGCCCCCCCTGACGGAGCCCGGACAATGACCGCATCCGCCCTGACCCGTCCCGGCGAGCGCGACCGCCTGTCCAGCAAGTTCGCCGAGCTGGATTGGCGCATCATCGGCCTGTTGTGCATCCTGGCCGGGATCGGCACGGCCATGCTGTATTCCATCGCGGGCGGTCACTGGCAGCCGTGGGCGGTCAAGCATCTGATCCGCTTCGGCGTCCTGCTGGCGGCCATGATCGGCATGGCCATGATCCATCCGAAGTGGTGGTTCCATGCGGCCTATCCGTTGTACGGCGTGCTGCTGTTCATGGTCATGCTGGTTGAGTTCACGCCGCTGGGCTACACGGCTGGCGGGGCCAAGAACTGGCTGCACCTCGGCTTCATCCGCATTCAGCCCGCCGAGTTCGTGAAGATCGGCCTCGTGCTGGCCCTGGCGCGTTGGTATCATAGCCATTCGGCCCAGGACGCCCGCTGGTCGTGGAAGCTGCTGATTCCCGCAGGGCTTGTCGGCGTCCCCTTCATCCTTGTCGCCAAGCAACCGGACCTGGGCTCGGCCATGATCATCGGCCTGACCGGAGCGGTGATGATGTTCATGGCGGGGTTGAGCTGGCGCGTCATCGCCGCGGGCGTGGCGGCCGCCGTGGCGGTCATTCCGCCCTTCGTCATGTTTGGGATGCACGACTATCAGCGCAATCGCGTGCTGACCTTCCTGAACCCGGAAGCCGACCCGTCGGGCACGGGCTACAACATCATCCAGTCCAAGATCGCCCTGGGCTCAGGCGGCCTGATGGGCAAGGGCTACGGCCTGGGCAGTCAGAGCCAGCTGGAATTCCTGCCCGAGCGCCACACCGACTTCATCTTCTCGACCGTGTCGGAGGAGTTCGGCTTTCTCGGCTCCTTCACCGTTCTGGCCTGCTATGTCGCGCTGATCCTGATCTCGCTGCGGATCGCGGCGCTGTCGCACAGCCACTTCGGCCGTCTGAGCGCGGCGGGAATGACGGCCTTCGTCGCCCTGTTCGTCCTGATCAACGGCGCCATGGTGATGGGGCTGGCGCCGGTCGTCGGCGTGCCCATGCCGATGCTGTCCTACGGCGGCTCGTCGATGATGACGGTGATGGTCGGCTTCGGCCTGGTCCTGTCGACGCGGGTGCATCGCTATGTCGAACTGCCGAAGGGGCAGGGGCTGTTCTAATCACCCGCGCGGGCGTTAGGCTGTCGCCATGACCGTTCAGACGCCCGCCGCCGAAGCCGCCGACATCCCCAAGGCCGATCCGTCCATGTTCTCGGACTGCGGCGACACGCCCTGTCCTCAGCCCGTCATGGCCGACCCCAGGAATGAGGCGGCGGTGCAGGCCGAGGGCGTGCGGATGCGCGACAACCCGGCGGAATGGGCCTTCGTCCGCCTGTCCAAGCTGATCGAGGAGTTTGAAGCCAATCTCGACAAGGATGAGGAGATCGGCGCGCGCGTGGTCGGCCTGCCGGGCGACGGCACGATGCAGATCATGGACGTCGGCTTCTGGGGACCGGACCTGATCATGTTCTTCGGCCGGAACGCCGACGGCAAGCCGGTCCGACTGATCCAGCACTACAGCCAGATCAATGTGGTGCTCAGCGCTGTAAAGAAGCCGGAGGAACGCGAGGCGCGCCGCATCGGCTTCCAACTCAGCGAGATGGTCCAGAAGACCAATCCGAAATAGCCGATGCGATGACGCTTAAAGCGTCGCAGCCCAGTCGGTGGCGCGGACCAGGCTGTCGATGATGCCGGGCTCGGAAGAGGCGTGGCCGGCGTCGCCGATGAGCTCAAGCTTGGCTTCGGGCCAGGCGCGGTGCAGGGACCAGGCGCCCGAGATCGGCGTCACCACGTCAAAGCGGCCTTGGGCGATCCAGCAGGGGATGTCGCGGATGGTCTCGATGTTCTCGAGGATCCAGTGCTCGCTGTCGAAGAAGCCGCCGTTGGTGAAGTACCAGTTCTCGATCCGGGCGAAGGCGACGGCGAACTCGGGGTCGGCGAACTTGTCCGGCTTGCCTGACGGGCCCTGGATGCTGACGGTCTCGCCTTCCCAGGTCGCCCAGGCCACGGCGCAGCGGTTGCGCTCCTCGACGTCATCGCCGGTCAGGCGCTTGTAGTAGGCGGCCATCAGGTCGCCGCGCTCGGCCTCGGGGATGGGGGCCAGGAAACGCTCCCAGGCGTCGGGGAAGATCATCGAGGCGCCGTCCTGATAGAACCAGTGCAACTCCTTCTTCGTCAGCAGGAAGATGCCGCGCAGGACCAGGGCCAGACAGCGATCGGGGTGCTTGATCGCGTAGGTCATCGACAGGGTCGAACCCCAGGAACCGCCGAAGACCACCCATTTGTCGATGCCGAGCAACTCGCGCAGGCGCTCTATATCGGCGACGAGGTCCCAGGTCGTGTTGTCTTCCAGCGAGGCGTTGGGTCGCGACAGGCCGCAGCCGCGCTGGTCGAACATGACGATGCGGTATCTGGTCGGGTCGAAGTAGCGGCGCATGCCCGGGTTGACCGCCCCGCCGGGGCCGCCGTGCAGGACGATGACCGGCACGCCGTGGGGATTGCCGCTTTCCTCGTAATAGATCTCATGGACGCTGTCGGTGGGCATCCAGCCCGAGGCGTAGGCTTCGATTTCCGGATAGAGGTCGCGGCGCTCGGTGTTGATCACGTGGGATGCCTCTTTGAAAGGATGGTCTCAGGTCTTGGCGAGATTGGACTGGAAGGCGGCGAAGAGGATCAGGAGCCAGCCGGCGATCATCATGGCGCCGCCGACGGGGGCCACGGCGCCCATGAAGGGCAGGCTCAACAGGCCGATCATGGCCAGGGCCACACAGAAAACCAGTCCGCCGGCGCTCGCCAGCCAGCCCGCCAGACGCAGGCGGCGGCTTGACCCGAACAAGGCCAGGGCGACGGCGAGGGCGGCGTGCACCATCTGATAATGGCCGCCTGTGGTCAGCAGGGTCTTGACGGCGGGAGCGGCGCCGTGGGCCGCGAAGGCGCCCAGGGCTACGGCCATGGCGCCGTTGAAACCGGCGAAGGCGAGCAGTTTGCGGTCAGGGCTCATGCCTAATGTCTAGACCACAAAATCGGCGAAGTCTGCTATCGCGCGCCGATGAAAGCCGCATCGCGCATGGCGCTGCAATATATCCTGCTGTTCGGCGCCAGCGGCGTGACCCTGCCGTTCGCCGGCCTGTGGTTCCGCGATCAGGGGCTGAGCGGCGCCCAGATCGGGGCCCTGCTGGCGATTCCCATGCTGGCGCGAGCCCTGACCGGTCCGCTGCTGGCGGTCTGGGCTGATGGTTTCGCCCTGCGCCGGACCCCGATCGCCTTGCTGGGCCTGGTCATGGCCGTCGGCTATGGCGGGGCGGGACTGGTCGAGGGCTTCATTCCATGGGCCCTGTTCTGGCTGGTCGGGGCGACGGCGGCGGCGGCCTTGATCCCGCTCAGCGATGTGATGACCCTGCGCGTTGCGGGGCGCGAGGGGTTCGCCTTCTCCCTGCCGCGCGGCTGCGGTTCGGCGGCCTTCGTCGTCGCCAATCTGACCATGGGAGCCCTGCTGACGCAGGTCTCATCCGACGCCGTCATCCTCTGGGCGGTGACCGCCGCGGTGCTGATCGCGGTCACCGCCTGGCGTGTGCTTCCGGTAGAGCCGGTGGCCGAGGGCGGTCCAGCTTCGCGGTTGGAGCGCTTTCAGGGGCTGGGACGGTTGTTGCGCCGTCCGGTGTTCATGGCGGCCATCTTCTCCGTCGGCGCGGTGCAGGCGACGCACGCCTTCTATTACGGCTTCTCGGCCATCGCCTGGCGCGCGCAGGGGCTGGCCGAGAGCGTGACGGGCCTGTTGTGGGGCTTCTCGGTCGTGGTCGAGATCGGTTTCATGTGGTGGATCGAGCCATGGCGTCGCCGCATCGGGATCGGTCCATGGACCATGTTGTTCATCGGCGCGGGCGCGGCGATCCTGCGCTGGGGCCTGATGGCGTTCGCCCCGCCGCTGTGGATGCTCGTCCCGTTGCAGATGCTGCACGCCCTGACCTTCGCCGCGACCTATCTGGCCGGGGTGCAGATCGTCGAACGCCTGTGTCCGCCGGACAGCCATACCGCCGCCCAGACGCTGAGTTCGGCGCTGTCGGCCGGGGTGCTGATCGGTCTGGCCACCTTGGCCAGCGGGCCGCTGTACGACATCGTTGGGCTGAAGGCCTATCTGGCCATGGCCGGATTGGCGCTGATCGGCGCCCTGGTCGGGCTGTGGGTTCGCGCGCAGGAAGCCGCGTCAGGCCACGACTGAGCGGGGCAGGGGCGCCAGCCGCCGCGCCATGGCCGAGGCCGCTGTCTTCACCGCTGTCCGGACGATGGTTTCGCTGGTCCCGTCGGGAATCCGCAGCAGGCCGATGGACGGCGATTCCAGATTGTCCGGAAGATCCGCCAGGACGCGATAGAGAATGTAGCTCCCCGCATCATCCTCGGCGTCGGAGGCGGCGATGGCCGAAACGCCCGCCGCCGTAAGGTCGCGAAGCATGTCGGCGACCGGCGCCGTCACACGCGCAATGCTGGGGTTGGTGCTGCCCAGGCGACCGGGCTCGCCCAGGCGGCGGTTTTCCGCGCGCATCTGAATCCGCACCGGTCCGGCGTGGACCGTGCGGCCGACCAGGAGCAGGGCCGAGCATTCGCCCCCCGACAGCAGGTTCGTCAGAGTGTCCGCCAAGGTCTCGGCCGAGGCGTCGCCGGGGGTGGCCAAGGTGCGGGCGCCAGGCGGGTTCCAGGGCTCGCCGGACAGATCCTCGACAGGATCCCAGGCCCGATACGACGGCGACCAGGCGCAGATGGAAATGGCGGGGCGCCGATCAGGACGACCGTTGGAATCCAGACCCGTCAAAGGAAATAGACCCCCTCTAGCGCCACGATGGCGCGCCGCAGCCGGAACGGTGCTTTGAAATGCGGCGTCAGGTCAAGCCTGACCGGCGCCGCGATGGCGAGATGAAAAGGCGAAACGGTCAGCTCAGGTCGCCTACGGCGGCGTCCAGAAGCATGAAGGCGCGGCCCTCGTCGGTGGCCAGCCGCATCTGGACGTCGTCGGTGCTGCCGCGCTCTGCCTGAATCTTCAGCCCTTGGGCGAAGGCGCGGACGTAGGCCTCGGCGTCGGCGCGCAGGGCGTCGTCGCCCAGAATACGGCGCGAGACGCTGCGGACGGCGGCCGGCGCGACGCGGCGGACGATCTGACGGGCGCGCGCCGGATCGTGGCTGGAGAAGGCCTGGGCGGCTTCCTCCACGCGGGAGCGCGGCAGCAGGGCGTTGGGATCGACCCCCATGCGACGGATGGCCGAGGTCACGCGCGCCGCCAAGGCGTCGATCTCTTCGGGCGTGCCGATGGCGGCGTTCAGCTCCAGCGGCGGGCTGGGCTCGGACGGGGCGGCGGGCGCCTGTTCCGGCTGGACCAGATCGCGCCAGCTGAGGGCGTCGCCGATGCGCGCGGGGTCGGCTGGAGCCGTTTCAGGCGGCACGGCAGGGGCCGCAGGAATCGGTTCGATTTCCGCTTCGGCCGGATGCTCGGGGCGCAGGCGGCCGCGCAGGCTGGAGGCGGGGGGCGGGGCGGCCTCGCGCGCTGCGGGCGTCGTCGGGCGACGACGGGCGCCGCCTTCGCCGGACACGGCGCCCATCAGACGCACGGCCTCGGTCAGCATCTCATAATTGCGACGCACGCGGTCCTGGAAGCCGGCGTCCAGGGCCTCGGTGTCCTGGGCCGCCTTGCGCGAGGCGGCGGTCAGGGCGCTCAGGCCTTCCTCGACGCTGAGGCGCACGGATTCGACACGGGCGCGCGCTTCGTCGGGCAGGCGGGCGGCGCGCTGATCCATCTCGGCGACCGCCTGTTCGACGGACGTCAGGGCGTCGGTGACCTGAGCCAGGGTCGCCTGGAGGCTGTCGACCAGCTTCTGTCCGGTCAGATCGACCATGTCGGCGGTCTGGGCGACGATGCGGCGGGCGCCGTCGATGCGGGCCTCGGCCGCTTCGTCGGCCTTCTGGGCGGCGTCGAACAGGGATTCGCCCAGGCGGTCGGCGCGGATCTGAGCCTGTTCGATCGCGGCCTGCGCCGCGGCGCGCTGCTCTTCGGCCGTGGCCTGAAGCGCCTCCAGCGAACGTCGCGTCTCCTCGACCAGCAGGTCGCGGGATTCGGCGGCCAGACTCTCGAAGCGGTCCAGCGACAGCTTGGTGGCGTGGTCGAAGCCGTCGGCCTCGCGCTGCGACATCTCCACCAGGGCCTTGAACTGGTCGATCACGGCCTCGACCTGCGCCTTGATGGCGGCGGCGGCGTCGTCGCCTCGCTGGTTCAGATCGTCGGCGGCGGTGCGGGTCTGGGACAGGTGGTCCAGAAGCTGGGCGCGCTGGCTCTCGATCTGGGCGGAGAAGTCCTCCTGGTCCGTGCGCAGGGCGTAGGCGGCTGTGACAAGGGCGGCGCGCTGCTGGCCCAGGCCTTCCTCGACCGACTGAATCTGTTCTGCGACTCCGGAGCCGGCCGTTTCCAGACGGAGGGTCTGGCGCGCCAGATCGTCGGAGGCGGAACGGGCGGCTTCCTGGGCCTCGTTGGCCGCAGCGGCCAGATCGGCAGCGCGGGCGGCCAGGGCGGCCTCGGCCTCACGCAACTGGGTCTGGGCCAGGTCGGAGGCGTCCGCCACCATGCGCGACTGGCGCTCGACCGTCTCGACCACGGCCGAGGCCTGGTTTTCCAGCTGGCCGCCCAGAACCCCCATCTGCTCACGCTCATGCGACAGCTGTTCGGCCAATCGACGGGCCGTGCCGCCCGCCAGCTCCGCCGCCTCGTTCAGGAGGTTGGATTCCTTGACCAGGGCCTCGCGCAGGGAGGCCAGGTCGTCGCGAGCCCGCTCGGCCGACTGTGCGGCGCGGTCGATATCCTCACGCAGGGTGTTCAGCACCTGTCCCGCCTGATTGGCGGCCAGGGCGGTCGGCCCCACCAAGGCGTCGGCCATCTCCCGCGCGCGCTTGGTCTCCTGCGCCAGTCCCGCGCCCTGGCGAACGGCGTGGGCCAGCAGGATGGACAAGCCGACCGGCGCCAGAAGGATCAGGGCGTAGACCGCCAGGCGCAGGGGATCGAGCTCCATCATTCCCGAGCCCAGCTCATAGGCGAACCACGACGCCAGACCGCCGACCCACAGGGCTGAAGCCAGGCCGGCGATCAGATAGGCGTTGGCCGCGCCGTTCGAGGCCTTGCCCTTGCGTCGCTTGGCGGACGTTCGGGCGGGAGGGGCTGCGGGCGCTATCGTGGCGGGCGGCGCGTCGGCGGATTCGGCCAGGGGCGACAGGGCGCGCGCAGCCTTCTCGGCCTCGGCGGCGCGTTGCTCGGCCAGGGCCTGTTGCTCGGCCAGACGCCGGCGCTGGCGTTCCGACATGGGGCGCGGAGGCGCCTCGGGCAGGGGCTCAAGGGTCGGGTCGGGCTTTGCCGGCGCCGCCTCGGCGGCTTCAGCCGTGTCCGACGCGGGCAGGGGCTCGGTCTCCGAGACAGGTTCGGATTCGGTCAGGTTGAGCGGCGGCCGATGGCGGGATTTCATGGGCGTCGGTCTCGATCACTGATCGCCAGGAAGGCGGCGAAGGGGCGCAGGGCACGGACCCTAACGGCTGGATCGTAAGGCGAAAAGGCTCGAGCGCGGATTAGATCGCCCTTAGCCGACAGGGATCAGCGTGATCTGTGGATCAGCAGGACGGCGGAGCGGTCACGTGGACCACGGCCGCAGGCTTGGCGTCGCCGCAATCCTGCACCCGTTGGATTTCACGATCCGACTTGCGCGGAGCATTCATGTCGACGCCGAATTGCGACAACGCCGCTGCGGCGAGCAGGGCGATCAAACCGGCCAGCATCTCAATCAGAGCTTGCATAATTGGACTATGCCAGAAACATCTTCGGGCGACAATGCGACGAACAGACGAAGCGTCGCCATTGATCCGACTGATGCGAAAATGGAACGATCCGGCCGCGCTGGCGTCTGATGAGATCAGGACGCCCATTGGGTCGTCACGCGAATCAGCCATTGCAGGGGGTATGGGAGCAGACCAGTTCTATGAGGGCAGCCTGCTGGAGACGGCCACCGGAGTGTGGCGGTCTGCGACGGCGCATCGGTTCGCCCCCCTGATGGAGAATAAGGCCTACTTCGACGCCCTGGCGTCGGCGTTGCACAAGGCCGAACGCTCCATTCTGATTCTGGGCTGGCAGTTCGACCCGCGCACGCGCCTGGATCCCGAAGGGCCGCTGACCGATCGTCGGGCCGAGATCGGCCATCAGCTGAAGGCCCTTGTCCGCCACAAGCCGGAGCTGGACGTTCGGCTGCTGATCTGGCGTTCGCCGTTGCTGATCGCAGCCTCGCAGGGCTTCTATCCGCACAAGGCGCAGCGCTGGTTCCGGCGTCGCATCGTCGAGTTCCGACTGGACGGCCCCGGCATCCTGGGCGCCTGCCACCATCAGAAGGTGGTGGTGATCGACAATCAGATCGCCTTTTGCGGCGGCGGCGATATCTCGACCGACCGCTGGGACACTGACGAGCATTTCTCGGGCGATCCGCGCCGGTGCGAGCCGACCGGCGTCATCCCCGCGCCCCGGCATGAGGTCATGTGCGTAATGGACGGGCCGGCCGCCCAGGCTCTTGGCGATCTGGCGCGCGAGCGGTGGAGAAGGGGGACGGGCGAGGTGCTCTCCCCGGTTACGGCCAGATGCGGGGATTCCTGGCCAGACGGCGTGTCGCCCTCGATGACGCAGGTGCAGATCGGCGTATCGCGCACCGAGCCCAAGGTGCGCGGCCGTCCCGAGGTGCGTGAGAACGAGGCCCTGCATCTCGAGGCGATCCGGCGGGCGCGTTCGCTGATCTATATGGAGAACCAGTATTTCACCTCGCCCCTGCTGGCGGCGGCCCTGGCTGAACGGCTGGCCGAGCCGGACGGGCCGGAGGTGGTGTTGGTGTCGACCGGGCGAAGCCCCAGCTGGTTCGACGGCCTGACCATGGATACGGCGCGGGCCGAGGTCCTGTATCGGTTGGAACAGGCGGACCGCCACGACCGCTTCACCGCCTTCTATCCGGTGACGGACGAAGGCGAGCGGATCATCGTCCACGCCAAGATGACGATCATCGACGACAAACTGTTGCGGATCGGGTCCAGCAATCTGAACAACCGCTCCATGGGGCTGGATACGGAATGCGACGTCTCGGTCGAGGCGGAGACGGATGAACAGCGCGACGTGATCCGGCGTTTTCGTCGCCGATCCCTGGGTCACTTCATCGGGGTGTCGGGCGAGGCCTTCGCCGAGGCCGAGACGTTGATGGGGTCGGTCGGTCAGGCGATCCAGACCTTTGGACAGGGCCGGATGAAGCCGCTGGGCGCCGCCGAGCCGACGCGGGTGGAGCGGATGTTCGCCGAGTGGCAGTTCGGCGATCCGGTTTCCTCCACCGACGCCTGGCGGCCGTGGAAGCGCCTCAACCGTTCGCACCGCACCCGGCCCAGGTCCGAGGGCGGTCAGGCGCCGGGCTGATTCTTGGGCTGATCGATTTCGAAATCGATGATGAGCGGCAGGTGATCAGACGCTGCTCGCGCCAGGGGCGATGACGCGGCGCTGGCGCTGATCACGCGAATCTCGCGGCTGACGAAGCAGTGGTCGATGCGGATCGCCGGGAAGCTGGACGGGAAGGTCTTGATCGAGGGCTTCAGGCCCAGGCGTCGCTGAGCGTCGTCCAGCCGCCGGGTCAGAGCCTGATAAGGGCGGGTGATCGAGGTGGCGTTGAAGTCGCCGGTCAGGATGGTCGGTCCCTGACACATGGGATCGCCCAGCCATTCATTGCCGATCAATGCGGCGGCCTGAAGCCGCTGCTCCCGCGGGACCAGGCCCAGATGGGTGTTCATGATGTTGACGATCACCCCGTCGAAATCGACGGCTGACCACAGGGCGCCGCGCGGCTCCAACCCCTTGATGCCGGGCAGGGTCGGCAGCGAGGCCGCGCGCACCAGTCGTTCGGGACGGTGGGTCAGTATGGCGTCGCCGTAAAGCTCGGCCTCGACCTTCATGGCGGGGTGGAATTGCACGCTCATCGCCAGGCGTTGGGCGATGGCGTCGGCCTGGTCGACCCAGCCGGTGCGCGCGCGGCCGACGTCCAGCTCCTGCAGGCAGACCACGTCGGGTTCATGCTCGGCGATGACGTCGGCGATCCGCTGCACATCCAGTCTGCGATCGACGCCGACGCAGCGATGAACGTTGTAGGTCAGAAGTCTCGGCATGAATTCCTTGCCCGCGATCGCAGCGACTGTCGCGCCTCAATGCGGCGGTCGCGAGGCCCTGATAACCGGACTAGATGACAACCAGCTTGTCGGGGATCTCATTTTCATCAGCGGGCTTGGGCGGAAAGCGTTCCGCCAGCACCTGACCGCACAGGGCGACGGCCTTCTCGAAGCCTTCGACCGGTCGGTCGCGACGCAGGGCCCCGGTGAGAGCGGCGACCGCGTCGGCCCAGACCTCTGGACTGACGCAGGAATGGATGCCCTCATCGGCCACCACCTCGACCTGATGATCGGCCAGGGCGGCGAAGATGAGGACGCCGGTGCGCGCTTCGGTGACGTGCAGACCGTGGGCCAGGAACTGCTGCATGGCGGCGCGGCGGACCCGCGTGCGACGCAAGGCGGCAGGCGTCAGCAGCCGTCGCACGATCGGGATCAGAGACAGCAGGAACACGGCCAGGAAAACCCCGGCCTGCACCAGCCCATAAGCCGCCAGCGCGCGCCCGATCTCGGCCGATCCGGCGGGCGCGTGGGCGATCTCCCACCCGCCGCCGAAAGTCAGCCAGTCGCCGTTGAAGCCGAACGGGATCAGCCCCAGCGGCAGCAATAGGGCCGCAGCCGCCGCCCAGCCCAGGCTGACGTCGCGATAGGAGGACACCTGGCGCGCCACGACGCAGAAGATCTCGCCGGAGGTGTTCGCCTCGGCCTGAGCGATGGCCTGGGCCACGCGGGCGTGGTCGTCGTTCGTGAATTGCATCACCATCCCCCCGAGGCGCCGCCGCCGCCGAAGCCGCCGCCGCCTCCGCCGAAACCCCCGCCGCCGAAACCGCCGCCGCCGCCCCAGCCTCCGCCGCCGCCCCAGCCGCCGCGATCATCTTCGTCGCGGTGACGCAGGGCTTCGCTGGCGGCCCAGATCAGGATGGGCGACAGGCCGTCGCCGCGACCGCGTCGTTTCCGACCGCCTGCGGCGGCGCCGATCATGCCGAAGAAGATGAAGGCGAAGACCGCCAGGATGACAATGGCGGGCAGGACCGGCTTGGTCGTCCGGGACGCCGCGCTTTTGGCCTCTTCCGCCCGCGCCTGAGCCTCCGCCGGATCGGCGGTCAACTGGGTGATGATGGCGTCCGTCCCGGCGATGATCCCGGCCGCGTAGTCGCCCTGGCGGAAGGGCGGCAGGATGTCGTTGCGGATGATCAGGGACGAATAGGCGTCGGTCAGCACGCCCTCCAGCCCATAGCCGACCTCGATCCGCACCTTTCGCTCGTTCGGCGCGACGATCAGCAGGGCGCCGCCGTCGTTTTCCTTCTGACCGATGCCCCAGTGACGTCCCAGCTGATAGCCGAAGTCCTCGATCTCCTGATCCTGAAGCGAGGGCAAGGTGACGACGACCAACTGGTCGCCGGTCTGCTGCTCCAGCGTCGCCAGTTTGCCGGTCAGGGCCTGCTCCTGTTCGGGCGTCAGCAGTTGGGCGTCATCGACCACGCGGCCGGTCAGCGCCGGAAAACTGATTTCGGCGGCCAAGCCGGCGCCGGGCAGGGCGGCCAGCCACAGGATGAGGCCCAGCATCAGCGCGGGGAGGAGGCCCCGCGCCGCGCCTTCCCTCAGGGCGAGGGCGGAAGGGTTCATTTCAGGCTTACTGCGCCGCCGGGGCGGGCGCAGCCGCAGGCGGCGTCGAACCGGGCGCGGCGCCGGGCGCCGTCGCAGGCGCGCCGCCGCCGGGCTGGACGCCCAGGTCGAAGTTCACGGTCGGCGCCGACTGGGCCTCAGCCGTGGCGGTGAACAACTGCATGGGCTTGGAGCCGCCGTGCAGCGTCTTGGCCCAGATCACGCTCGGGAAGGTGCGCAGGGTGGTGTTGTAGTCGCGCACGGCTTCGTTGTAGTCGCGGCGCGCCACGGCGATGCGGTTCTCGGTCCCTTCCAACTGCGACTGCAGGGTCAGAAAGTTCTGGTTGGCCTGGAGCTGAGGATAGGCCTCGACCGTCACCAGCAGCCGCGACAGGGCGCTGGAAAGCTCGCCTTGCGCCTGCTGGTATTGCTGGAAGGCGGCGGCGTCATCGAGGTTCGAGGCGTCGATGTTGACGCTGGTGGCCTTGGCGCGCGCCTCGATCACCTGGGTCAGGGTGGTGCGCTCCTGAATGGCCGCGCCCTGCACGGTGGCGACCAGGTTCGGCACCAGGTCGGCGCGGCGCTGATACTGGCTCTGAACGTCGGCCCAGGCGGCCTCGGCGCGTTCCTGCTTGGTCGGAATGGTGTTGTAGCCGCAGGCGCCCACGGCGGGGGCCAGGACGACGACAGCGGCGACGGCCGCGATGCGAGGCGAGAAACCAGCCATGAAGAAGCTCCTGCGGGCGGTGGTCGGGACCGCTGATCGCTAAAGACTATCGGGGCCGAAAGGCTCCGCTTCAAGGCTGGATTTTTGACGCAGGTCTCAGCCGTTCAGGTCTTCCGGCTCCACGCCCGCCGTGCGGCAGGCGGCGGTGTAGGTGTTGGCCAGCAGGCAGGCGATGGTCATGGGGCCGACGCCGCCGGGAACGGGGGTGATGCGGCCGGCGACCTCGACCGCCTGGTTGAAGTCGACGTCGCCGACCACGCGGGTCTTGCCTTCGGCGGCCTTGACCGGATCGCGCGAGGGGACGCGGTTGATGCCCACGTCGATGACGGTGGCGCCGGGCTTGATCCAGTCGCCCTTGATCATTTCCGGGCGGCCGACGGCGGCGACCAGAATATCGGCGGTGCGGCACAGGGCCGGCAGGTCGCGGGTGCGCGAGTGGGCGATGGTGACTGTGCAGCTTTCGCCCAGCAGCAGTTGCGCCATCGGCTTGCCGACGATGTTGGAGCGGCCGACGATGACGGCGTTCAGGCCTGACAGGTCGCCCAACTGATCCTTCAGCAGCATCAGGCTGCCCAGGGGAGTGCAGGGGATCATGCCCGGCAGGCCGACGGCCAGGCGCCCGGCGTTGACGACATGGAAGCCGTCCACATCCTTGTCCGGCGAAATGGCGTCCAGAACAGCAGCCGAATCGATGTGCTTGGGCAGGGGCAACTGCACCAGCACGCCGTGGATGCCCGCGTCGGCGTTCAACTGGGCGATCAGGGCCAGCAATTCGTCCTGGGTCGTTTCGGCGGGCAGGCGGTGGGTGTCGGACCGCATCCCGGCCTTCAGCGTCGTCTCGCCCTTGTTGCGGACATACAACTGGCTGGCGGGGTCCTCGCCGACGATGACGACAGCCAGGCCGGGCTTGACGCCATGAGCGGATTCCAGCCGGGCGGCGGCGGCCGCGACGCGCTCCACCAGGGTCTGTGAGAAGGCCTTGCCGTCGATCAGCGAGGCGCGGGCGGGTTCGACAGCCATATTTGGCTCCATCTGCCGGGAACTGGAAAGCGTGGCTGCGATTTACAGGCGCTGCGGTTCGGCGTCTATGATGACGCCAGCAAAGAGGTTTTTATGCGTTATTCCCTGTTCGCGGCGGCCAGCGCCGTCGCCATCCTGTCCACCGGCGCAGCCTGGGCCCAGACGGCGTCTGACGCCCGGCTGGGCGACGACATCCGGGGGCGGCTGGAAGAGGGAGACGCTCGCACCCGTGGAAGCGACGGCTATCGCTACGACGACTATCGCGTGAACCTGCGCGCCGGACAGCGGCTCGAGGCCGAGATGACGGCGGACGATTTCGACGCCTATCTGGAAATTTACGCCGAGGGCTCCTTGCGGGACTCCCTGGCCAGCGACGACGACAGCGCAGGGGCGCTGAACGCGCGTCTGCGATTCACCGCACCGGAGGCGGGGGCGTATATCGTTCGTGCTCGCACCTTCTCGGGCATCGAGACCGGCGACTATCAGTTGTCGCTGAAGGAGCGAGCCGCGCCGCGTCTGCCGCGTCCAGGACGGATCGCTGTCGGCCGAGACGCGACGGGCAGCCTGGGATCGAACAGCGCCGAGGATGACGACGGCGCCCGTTATGACGCCTACGCCTTCCGCGCGTCGGCGGGCGAACGGGTCAAGATCGACCTGGAATCCGACGATTTCGACGCCTTCCTGCGCGTCGGACGCGTCGTCAACGGCGCCTTTGTCCAGATGGCCGAGAACGACGACGGCGGCTCCGGCCTCAACGCCCGTCTGGTGTTCACCGCGCCGCAGGCCGGGGAATATCTGATCCGCGCCACGTCCTATAACAGCTCGGCCCAGGGCGATTATCGGCTGGCGCTGGAGCAGGGACCGCCTGCGCCGACTGCCACGTCGGTGACGGTTGGTGAGGAGACGCGCGGACGCCTGACGCCAGACAGCGCAACCAGCGATTCCGGGGCGCCGGCGGACCTCTATCGCTTCAGCGGGCGCGCCGGGCAGCGGGTGGCCATCACCATGAAGGCCGATGGTTTCGATACCTACCTCGAGCTGTTCGACGCCAACCACAACAGTCTGGCGACCGATGACGACAGCGCGGGCGACCTGAACTCCCGCCTGACGCATACCCTGACCGAGGATGGGGATTATCTGATCGAGGCGCGCGCCTTCTCCAGCGGCGAGGGCCCCTATACGCTGAACATAGAAGAGATCGCGCCGCCGCCGCCGCCGTCGGCCATTGCTTTCGGCCAGACGGTCGAGGGCGAACTGACCAGCAGCGACGCCACCGACGACGACGGCCGGCTGTATGACGCCTTCATCTTCAGCGGGACCGAGGGGCAGCGCGTCCAGGCCGTCATGCGGTCCGGCGATTTCGACGCCTATCTGCAACTCGGGCAGGGCGAAGAGGACTTCAGCGAGATCGCCAGCGATGACGACGGTCTGGGCCAGGGAACGGACGCGCGCCTGATCTTCACCCTGCCAGAGACCGGCGACTATGTTCTGCGCGCACGTTCGTGGTCGCGCGACGCCAAGGGGCTCTATGCGCTGGAGCTTCAGGATCTGGGCGGCGAGCCTTCGCCGGGCAGCTTGCTGATCGGCTCCACCGTGCGAGGCCGCCTGACCGAGCGGGCCAGCATCACTGACGACGGAATCTACTACGACGCCTATCATTTCAAGGCCAAGGCGGATGAGAAGCTGCGCTTCACCCTGATCGCCAGCAGCTTCGACGCGGTGATTGAGGTCGGCGAAGAGAAGGACGGCGACTACTTCAAGCTGGAGGAGGACGACGACAGCCTGTCCGACACCCACGCCCGCCTGAACTGGACCGCGCCGCGCGACGGGACCTATGTCCTGCGGGCCCGCAGCTTCGGCGCCAACTCGACCGGCGACTATGTCCTGATCACGGAGCGGCAGCCCTGAGCGAAACCGGCGACGACGCTGCTTCGGCCCTGATCCTGGGCCGGAAGGACCAGCACCTTGACGTGGTGCTGGCCGGCGGCGGTCGTCATGCGCTGTCGGCCGGGTTCGACGATTGGCGCTTCGTGCACGAGGCCCTGCCGGACCTGGACCATGCTCGAATCGACCTGGGCGTCGACTTCCTGGGGCGGCGGCTGAAGGCGCCTTTCCTGATCAGCGCCATGACCGGCGGCCCTGCGCGGGCCGAGGCGATCAACGCCCGTCTGGCCGAGGCGGCCCAGCATCTGGGCATCGCCCTGGCGGTCGGGTCGCAGAGGGCGGCGCTGGAAGGCGGGGCTGCAGGCGGTCTGGACTTCTCACTGAGGCTGAAGGCGCCGGACACGCCGATCCTGGCCAATATCGGCGCGGCCCAGCTGACGCGCGGATTCGGCCGGGATGAGGCGCGTCGCGCGATGGACATGATCGGCGCTGACGCCCTGGTCGTTCACCTGAACCCGCTTCAGGAGGCCTGTCAGCCGGAGGGGGACCGCGACTGGTGGGGCGTGGGCGCGGCGCTTCAGGCCCTGATCCGCGGTCTGGACGCGCCTGTCATCGTCAAGGAGACGGGCGCCGGGATTTCCGCCGTTACGGCCCAGCGTCTGATCGCCATGGGTGCGGCGGGCGTCGATGTGGCCGGAGCCGGAGGCGCCAACTGGGGCCTGATCGAAGGCGAGCGCGCGACCGATGGGGCGGACAAGGCGCACGCCCTGGCCTTCGCCGATTGGGGCATGCCGACCGCGCGCGCTCTGGCTGAGACGCGCAACGCCTTGCCGGACGCCTTGCTGATCGGATCTGGAGGCGTGCGCGACGGCGTCGACGCGGCCAAGGCGATCCGGTTGGGCGCGGACGTGGTCGGCATGGCCTCGGGCGTCATTCAGGCCGCCACCGTCTCGACCGAGGCCGTCATCGAGCGCTTCCAGTTGACCATTCGGCAACTGCGCACCGTGTGTTTCTGCGTAAACGCTTCAAATTTAGCGGCGTTGAAACGAGTTCCATTGCTTCCTGTCAAATAAGTCGGGCATTTCCGCCCGCACGTTTTTGCGTCGCACCCAAGGAGATTCCCATGCGCGCCCTGCTGATGTCGTCGATCCTGACGTCGTCCCTGCTTCTGGCCGGCGCCGCCGCCGCCCAGAGCACCATCCGCCCCGGCCAGACGGTGACCGGCAATTTCAGCAGCAAGGACGCGCGCATGGACGACGGGTCCCATTACCGTTGCTACGTCGTCCAGACGCAGGCAGGTCAGGCCTACACGGTGACGATGCAGTCCGAGGACTTCGATACCTATCTGATGGCGGGCGCCGGTGCAGATTGCGATGAAACGTCGGTGACGAACGACGACGGTCCGGACATGGGCACCGACTCGCAGTTGCGCTTTGTTTCCAATGGCGGAAACTGGATCATCCGCGCCAATACGCTCAGCGAGGGCGAGACCGGTTCCTTCCGTCTCAGCGTCTCTGAAGGTCAGCGCCTGCGCCCGACCACTCAGGTCGTGCCGATTTCGGTCGGCGAAAGCCGCCAGGGCCGCCTCGAGTTCAGCGACCGCCAGGCGGATGACGGCTCCTTCTACGACTGCTACGCGCTGAGTGTCAGTCGCGGTGGGAATGTCTCGGTTCGCATGGATTCGGCGCAGTTCGACGCCTACCTCTCGCTGCACGAAGGGCCGCAGTGCGACGGCGACAGCCTGGCCTCCGACGACGACAGCGGCGGCGGCACCAGCGCCATGGTCACCCAGAACCTGCGTCCCGGCTCCTATTCCTTCCGCGCCAACAGCCTCAGCTCGGCGCAGGAAGGCGACTACACGGTCTCCGTCACGACAATGCGCTGACGCGGAAAGGCCCCGGTGAAACCGGGGCCTTTTTCAATAGAAGACGCTGTCCGATGCGCGCCGCGTTTCTAACGGTTCCCTGAGCGCGGACTGGCGCGCCTCGCGTTCGGCGGCGTAGTCGGGCTGGGGGGCGTCAAAGCCGAAGCCATAGTCATCCCCTTCCAGCTGTGGCGCAGGCTGCGGCGGCGAGAGGCGGATAAGGGGCGGCGGCGTTTCCTGTTCGGGCGGCGGCGGCGGGTCGGGCGTCAACTCCAGCCAGGCGCTTTCGACATAAGGTTCGTCATCCCCCGGGACGCCGGCGAGCCGGTCGGGATCATGGTCGTATCCATCCCGCAATTCTCCAACAGCCATGATGGAGCCGACCGGAAGGTCAGGTTCAACGGGCGGAACGACTTCGATAACGACAGCCGGGCCTGATCCTCGTCCGCCATGCGCTACGGAAGTCGAGTTCCACGCAGCCCAGCCGGCCGCCCCCAGTCCCATTAGAACCAGGGCGGCGGAGACCAGAATGACGGCATTCCTGTTCATGCTCGGGGGCGGTCCGCGTTCACGTTGCCTATGAAAGCGCTCCACCGCCGTCCGGTTCAAGCCGAAGGCAGGAGATCGCCTGCGAAGGCGCGATAACGGCCCGCGCGCACGCCTTCCGTCGCACGAGCGATGTCCGGCGCGAAATAGCGGTCTTCGGTGTAGGGGCCGCAGGCTTCGCGTACGATGGCGTAGGTCTGCTCCAGTTCCGGCGACGAGGTCAGTGGACGACGGAACTCGATGCCTTGGGCGGCGGCAAGCAGTTCGATGCCCACTACGGTCGCCGTGTTGGCGGCCATGTCCAGCAGGCGGCGCGCGCCGTGGGTGGCCATGGAGACGTGGTCTTCCTGATTGGCGCTGGTCGGTACGGTGTCGATGACGCAGGGATGGGCCACCATGCGGTTCTCGGCCACCAGGGCCGCCGCCGTGACCTGGGCGATCATGAAGCCCGAGTTCACGCCGCTGTCCTTGACCAGGAAGGCGGGCAGGTCGGTCATCTTCGGATCGACCAGGATGGAGGTGCGGCGCTCGCTGATATTGCCAATCTCGCACAGGACCATGGCGATCTGATCGGCTGCATAAGCAACAGGTTCGGCGTGGAAGTTGCCGCCCGAGATGACATCGCCGTCTTCGATGAAGACCAGCGGATTGTCGGTCACGGCGTTGGCTTCACGCTCCAGCATGGCGGCGGCGTTGCGCAGCACGTCCAGCGTCGCGCCCATGACCTGCGGCTGGCAGCGCAGGGAGTAGGGGTCTTGCACCTTGGCGCAGTCGTGGCGGTGGCTGTCGCGGATGGCGCTGCCAGTCAGCAGTTCACGCAGGCGACGGGCCACGTCGATCTGGCCCGGCTGGCCGCGCAGGGCGTGGATGCGGTGATCGAACGGCGCGTCCGAACCCAGCAGAGCGTCGACCGACAGGCCGCCCGCCGCGATGGCGGCGGCGAAGACATCCTCAGCGGCGAACAGGCCGGTCAGGGCCAGCGCCGTCGAACATTGGGTGCCGTTCAGCAGGGCCAGACCTTCCTTGGGGCCCAGAACGACCGGCTTCAGTCCGGCTTTGGCCAGCGCTGAAACAGCGTCCACTGTCTGGCCCTGATAGCGGGCCTCGCCGACGCCGATCAGGACGCACGACATATGGGCCAACGGCGCCAGATCGCCTGAGGCGCCGACCGAACCCTTGGACGGGATCAGCGGCAGGACGCCCGCATTGACCATGCCGATCAGCGTTTCCAGCGTGTGGCGACGGATGCCCGAGGCGCCCTTCGACAGGCTGGCGATCTTCAGCACCATCAGCAGGCGGGTGGTGTCTTCGCTCAGCGGCTCGCCGACGCCGCAGGCATGGCTGAGCACCAGGTTCTTCTGAAGGGTTTCAAGGTCTTCCACCGCGATGCTGGTGTTAGCCAGCAGGCCGAAGCCGGTGTTAATGCCATAGACCGTGCGGCCTTCGTCCAGGATGGCGGCGACGGTCGCCGCGCCCTTCTCGACATTGGCCCAGGCGGCGTCGGTCAGGCTGACGGCGACGGGGCCGCTCAGGGTGGCGCGAAGCTGGGCGAGGGTGAGCGGCGCGGCGCCGATTTCGATGGTGGTGGTCATAAGCTTACAGGTCCAGCGAGGGCAGGTTCAGGCCATGTTCGCGCGCGGCGTCCCTGGCGATGTCATATCCGGCGTCGGCGTGGCGCATGACGCCGGTGGCCGGGTCGTTCCACAGAACGCGCTCCAGACGTCTGGCGGCTTCTTCCGTGCCGTCGGCTACGATGACGACGCCCGAGTGCTGGCTATAACCCATGCCGACCCCGCCGCCGTGGTGCAGCGACACCCACGACGCGCCCGAGGCCGTGTTCAGCAGGGCGTTCAGCAGGGGCCAGTCGGACACGGCGTCCGAGCCGTCCATCATGGCCTCGGTCTCGCGGTTCGGGCTGGCGACGGAGCCGCTGTCCAAGTGGTCGCGGCCGATGACGATGGGCGCGCTCAGCTCGCCCGATTTCACCATCTCGTTGAACATCAGGCCCGCGCGATGACGGTCGCCAAGGCCGATCCAGCAGATGCGCGCCGGCAGGCCCTGGAAGGCGATGCGCTCGCCCGCCATGTCCAGCCAGCGGTGCAGGCCCGCGTTGTCGGGGAACAGCGTCTTCATCGCCTCATCCGTCTTGCGGATGTCCTCGGGATCACCCGACAGGGCGGCCCAGCGGAACGGCCCGATGCCGCGACAGAACAGCGGGCGGATATAGGCAGGGACGAAGCCGGGGAAGTCGAAGGCATTCTCGACGCCCTCATCGAAGGCGACCTGACGGATGTTGTTGCCGTAGTCGGTCGTGGGGACGCCCATCTTCTGGAAGTCCAGCATGGCCCTGACGTGGGTCGCCATCGACGCGCGGGCGGCCTTTTCGACGGCGGCGGGGTCGCTGACGCGCTTTTCCTCCCACTCGGCGACGGTCCAGCCCGAGGGCAGGTAGCCGTTGACCGGGTCGTGAGCGCTGGTCTGATCGGTCACCAGGTCGGGGCGGACGCCGCGCTTGACCATTTCAGGCAGAAGATCAGCCGCATTGCCCAACAAGCCGATCGACAAGGGTTTTTTGTCCTTGAATGATTGCTCCAACAGGGCCAGCGCCTCGTCCAGAGTCTCGGCCATGACGTCGACGTAGCGGGTGCGCAGGCGGAACTCGATGCGGCTGCGCTGGCACTCGATGGTGATGCAGGACGCGCCGGCCATGGTGGCGGCCAGAGGCTGGGCGCCGCCCATGCCGCCCAGGCCCGCCGTCAGGATCCACTTGCCCGACCAGTCGCCGCCATAGTGCTGGCGACCGGCTTCCATGAAGGTCTCATAGGTGCCCTGAACGATGCCCTGGGTGCCGATGTAGATCCACGACCCGGCGGTCATCTGGCCGTACATGGCCAGGCCCTTCTTATCGAGCTCGTTGAAATGCTCCCAGGTCGCCCATTTGGGCACCAGGTTGGAGTTGGCGATCAGTACGCGCGGCGCGTCGACATGGGTGCGGAAGACGCCGACCGGCTTGCCCGACTGGACCATCAGCGTCTCGTCGGCTTCCAGTTTCTTGAGTTGGTCGACGATGGTGTCGAACGCCTGCCAGTTGCGGGCGGCCTTGCCGATGCCTCCATAGACGACCAGGTCTTCGGGGCGCTCGGCCACCTCGGGATCGAGGTTGTTCATCAGCATCCGCATCGCGGCCTCGGCCGCCCAGGTTTTAGCGGTCTTTTCCGACCCGCGCGGGCTACGGATCACTCTGGTATTCTGGCGAGTGTTGGGCGTGGACATCGAATCCTCCATGCGGCTTCGGCCGTCGAATGTTGGGCTCAGTGTTATGTCTAGACATTAGTGCGCGCAAGGGGCAGTTTCGCATGATGGATCAGGAGCCGCTTCATCGCCGGATCGCGGGCGACATCGAGCGCCGCATCGCCTCGGGCGAGTGGCGGCCGGGTTTCCGTATCCCGACCGAGGCTGAACTGACGGCGGAATACGGCTGTGCGCGGATGACGGTGTCGCGCGCGATGTCTGATCTGGCGTCTCGCGGGCTGGTCGTTCGCCGTCGCCGCGCCGGAACCGTGGTGGCCCATCCGCCGGTGCATTCCTCGGCTCTGGTCGCCATTCCTGACATCCAGTCCGAGGTCGAGGGGCGGGGGCTGGCCTATTCCCATCGCCTGCTGGGCCGCATCGTGCGCCCCGCGAGCCCCGATGAAGGACTGGGCGATCGGGTGATCGAGCTGGAAACCCTGCATCTGGCCGACGATCTGCCCTTCGTGTTCGAGCGCCGCCTGATCTCTTTGTCCGCAGCGCCCGAGGCGGAGGCCGCCGATTTCACCACGCAGCCGCCGGGCGGCTGGCTGCTGGCTCACATGCCTTGGACCGAGGCCGAGCACCGCATTTCTGCCGTCGGCGCCGATCATGAGACGGCGGCGGGTCTGGGGCTGGCCGACGGCGCGCCCTGTCTGCGGCTTGAGCGTCGCACTTGGCGCGACGGTCAGGGCGTGACCTGGGCCTCACAGATTTTCCCCGGCGCGGCCTATGATCTGGTCGCGCGCTTTTCCCCCACTAAAAGTTAATTGCTAAAGGATGACCCCCATGAGCGAACCGTCTGAAGCCCTGGGGTGGCGATCTGTCGGCGATCTGGTGGGCCATCATCCCGACGCGCGCGTCGCCCTGATCGGTGCGCCCCTGAACGAGCGGTCGCTGACGCCGGGCCGTTGCGATCTGGGACCGAAGGCCCTGCGAGGCGTGCTGCCGCGTTTGTCGACCTATGACGTCGAGACGGGCATGGAACTCGAGATTAGGGTCCACGACGCGGGCGATGTGGCGCTGAAAGCCGTCTCGCCTTTCGACGCCTTCGAGCCGGTGCGCGACGCGGTGGCGGCGCAGGCCCATCGCGACCTCACGATTCTGGTCGGCGGCAACAACGCCATCACCCGGCCGGGCGTTCATGCCCTCGGCCTCGACCGCGTCGGGGTTCTGACGCTGGACGCCCATTTCGACCTGCGCGACACGGATCAGGGCCTGACCAACGGCAATCCGATCCAGGCTTTGCTGGACGACGGCATGGACGGTCATCGCATCAGCCAGGTCGGCCTCGCCCCCTTCGCCAACACCCGCCGCGCCCATGAAAAGGCGGAAGGCTCAGGCATCAGCGTCCGCACCGCCCGCGAGTGCCGCCAGCGCGGTCTGGCCAGTATCGTGGTCGAGGAACTGGAGCGCCTGTCGTCCCTGTGCGAGGTCATCTATGTCGACTTCGACATCGACGTCATCGACCGCAGCCAGTGGCCCGCCAGCCCCGGCGCGCGCCCCGGCGGAGTCTCGGTTCACGACTTCTTCGACGCCGCCCGCGCCATCGGCGCCCATCCCAAGGTCCGCGCAGTCGACCTGACCGAATACGATCCCTCTCTGGAAGTCGGTGACCTCGGCTCCCTGACGGCGGGGCGCTGGTTCTGCGAAATCCTCAGCGGGGTGGCTGCGCGATGACACGACGCTGGATGGCGGCGGCTGTTCTCCTGCTGGGCGTTCTAGCGGCGGCGCCCGCCTGGCCTTGCACCTATTTTGCGACGACCTACCGTGAGGACCTGTACTTTCAGCAAAGCCTTTGGAGAGATTCAGACGCTGTCTTCCTGGCCAGGGCGACACCCGTGGAGGAGGCTCAGAGCCAGCTTGTTCCGGTGGTTCCCCTTTATGGCCGGTCGCCGCCTCGACGAAGTGTGGCCAACGTCAGTTTGAACTGCGGGGAGACGCCTTCAGAAGGCGTGGTCATCGCTTTTGCGCGCCGCATTCGAGCCAGCGACATCCCTTTGCAGCCTTGGCGGTGGGGCAGTTGGTATGTGATCGGCCAATTTGCCCCGGTTGAGGTAGTCGACCCGAAGGTGGTCGAAGCTTTGAAAGATGCCGCTGTCAGGCTGAAAACGGATCAGGGACAATGACCTACGACCGCCTCATCACCGACTGCCACGTCGCGACCATGACCGAGGGCGGCGCCCCCTATGGCGCCATCGAGAACGCCGCCATCCTGATCAAGGATGGGCGCATCGCCTGGGTCGGGCCGCGCGCGGACCTGCCTGTGCACAAGGCTGTGGAAATCGATCGTCTGGAGGGCCGCTGGGTCACGCCTGGGCTGGTGGACTGCCATACCCATCTGGTCTTCGGCGGCGACCGCTCGGGCGAGTTCGAGCGGCGGCTGGAGGGCGCGACCTACGAAGAGATCGCACGCGCCGGGGGCGGCATCGTCTCGTCCGTGCGCGCCACGCGCGAAGAGAGCGAGGATCAGCTCTACGCCTCGGCTCTGGCGCGGCTTGAGGGGCTGAAGGCCACCGGCGTCACCACGGTCGAGATCAAGTCGGGCTATGGTCTGGACCACGACAGCGAGTTGAAGATGCTGCGTGTCGCGCGCCGCATCGGGCGCGAGGCCGGGGTGCGGGTGCGCACCTCCTATCTCGGCCTTCATGCGGTGCCGCCGGAGCATAAGGCCGACCGCGCCGTCTATGTGGACAAGGCTGTGGACGAAATCTTGCCCGCCGCCCATTCTGAGGGGCTGGTCGATGCGGTGGACGCCTATTGCGAGCCCATCGCCTTCTCGGTCGAGGAGGTCAGCCGTCTGTTCGACAAGGCTGAGGAACTGAGCCTGCCTGTCAAGTTGCACGCCGACCAATTGTCGGACGGTGGCGGGGCGGCGCTGGCCGCCCGCTATCAGGCGCTATCGGCCGACCATATCGAGCACACGACCGAGGCGGGTGTGAAGGCGATGGCCGAGGCGGGCGTGGTGGCGGTGCTGCTGCCCGGCGCCTTCCTGATGCTGCGAGAGACCCAGGCGCCGCCGATCGCCCTGCTGCGCCAGCATGGCGCGCGCATGGCGGTGGCGACAGACTGCAACCCGGGCACCTCGCCGGTCGCGTCGATGACGGCGGCGATCAACCTGGCCTGCGTCCAGTTCCGCCTGACGCCGGAAGAGGCGCTGGCGGGCGCCACGCGCAACGCGGCCCGCGCGCTGGGCCTGCAGGACGAGATCGGCACGCTTGAGGCGGGCAAGGCCGCCGACCTGGCCGTCTGGGACATCAGCCGTCCGGCGGAGCTGGCCTATTGGCTAGGCAAGCCGCTGCTGAATCGTCGCTATCTGGCGGGGCGCGCGATGTGAGATTCTGAAAAAGGCGGAATGGGCGCCGTGGCGATGCGGATGATTGGCGGCTCGAGGCGTTTCGCGTAATGCGAGCGTGCGTTAACTCGAAGTTGTATTGTTCTTGATGTTCTCTCTTTCCGTGTTGTCGGAAGGGGGAATAATCCATGGATGTGGAAGAATTCATCACGCGCTGGAGCGGCGCGACGCTTACCGAGCGGTCGAACTACCAGACCTTCATCATTCAGCTTTGCGCGGTCCTGGGTGTAGCCGCGCCCGACCAGGAGAGTGCGGGCGATCGCGATTATTGTTTCGAGCGTGCCGTGAAATTCCCGTTCCGCGAGGGTAAGGGATGTTCGGGTTCCATTGATTGCTTCAAGCGCGCTTCCTTCGTGATGGAGGTCAAGCAGTCCAAGAAGCGTGCTCCGGGAGGCGAGTACGACCTTCGCCAACTCATGGCTTTCTTGGACCGGCGAAAACGTCGACGCTCCGCTCGGGAAGAGGAGGCGATCAAACGCTTGATGGTCGGCGCCCGCCAGCAAGCGGAAAACTATGCTCAGGCTTTGCCTGAGCGGCCGCCATTCCTCGTGCTGGTGGATGTCGGTGAAGCGATCTACCTGTGGTCAGAATGGCAGAGAGGCGGAAAGGGGTATGCGCCGTTTCCGGATTTGGAGCGTTGCCGGATCGCTCTGACTGACCTGCGAGAACCGGAGGTTCGAGAGCGTTTGCGGAAGGTTTGGAACGATCCGGGGAGCCTGGACCCCGCCAAGCCGATCGCAGAGGCGACCAGTGAAATCGCCGCCGCGCTCGGCAAGCTGATCCGCTTGATCCGCCAGCGAGTGTTGGAAGATCAGCAACCCTTGCTCCAGCCGATATCGGAACGGCGCATCTCTATGTTCGTGCTGCAATGCGTCTTCGCGATGTTCGCCGACAGCGTGGGTCTGATCCGGAACCGGGGCTTTCTCAAGCTGCTGCAGAGCTATCGCGGCAAGGCTGATCGTTTTCACATAAGTGCGACGGACGTTTTTCGACACATGAGGCGCGGCGGCCATTGCGCTGCATTGCGGCAGGACCTGCCCCGCTTCGATGGAGGGCTGTTTCGCGAAGAGGCGGCGCTCGCCTTGACCGAGGATGAACTGGAAGTGCTGATCATCGCGGCGAGGCATGATTGGAAATCGGTTGAACCGGCGACTTTCGGGACCCTGTTGGAGCAGGCTCTGGATCCGGATGATCGCAGGGAACTGGGCGCCCACTACACCCCCAGAGTCTATGTCCAGCGATTGGTTGAAGCGACGATCATGGAGCCCTTGCGGGCAGATTTTGAAGCGATGCGTGCTTCGGCTGTCTATGACTTCGCTCATGGACGTGTGGAGAAGGGAAGGAAGGCCGTTCGGGCGTTTCACAGGACGCTCTGCTCCACCAAGGTTCTCGATCCGGCGTGCGGGACCGGCAACTTCCTCTATGTCGCCATGGCTATGATGAAGGACTTGGAAAGCAACGTTCTGGACCTCATGAAGGACTTCGGGGATGTGGCTGCGTCCAGATCCAGGTGCTGTGTTGGGCCGAACCAGTTCTGGGGCATCGAGAAAAGCGCCCATGCCGCCTCGATCGCGGAAATGGTCATGTGGATTGGTTATCTGCAATGGCGTCTTCGTAATGGAGACGCGCCTGCGGACCTTCTTTGTCTGCGCCCGCCGCGCGCGGAGCGCATTCTGAGAGCCGACGCTCTGCTGGTTTGGGCCGGAAGTGATTTTCAGCGTGATGAGCAGGGACGGCCGGTCCGTCTGTTGAGAAAAGGCGAGCACGAGGAAAGGAATGTCGTTCGATACTTCGATCCCCGGCCAGCCCAATGGCCCCTGGCGCAGTTCATCATCGGCAATCCGCCTTTCATGGGCGGTAAGGACCTGAGGCGCGAACTGGGCGACGGCTATGTCGACGCCCTGTGGAAGGTGAGGCAGGGGCGCTTCCGCTCGGCTGACCTGGTGATGCTCTGGTGGGACCGTGCAGCCGAATTACTGACGACGAAGAATAGTCCGCTGAGGCGCTTCGGTTTCATCACCACCAACTCGATCACTCAGACCTTCTCTCGCCGCGTTCTGGAACATCACCTGAATGGCGAGCCGGCGATGCGACTGACATTCGCCATACCGGATCATCCATGGATCAAGGGCGCGGATCGCGCTGAGGTTCGCATCGCCATGACGGTGGCGGAACGCGGCGCACCCGAAGGACAGGGACGCCTGCTGACCGTATTAAGCGAAGGGATCGGCGTGGATGGAGAGCCGGACATCAAATTTGAGGAGGCTCAAGGCGATATCGGCGCTGATCTGAGCATCGGCGGGGGCCTGGGCGACGCATGCCCGCTCCAGGCCAACGGCCTGCTATGCTCTCAAGGCGTGAAACTGCACGGCGCGGGCTTCATCGTTTCTGCCGATCAGGCGAAGGCTCTGGCGGCGGCCTCGACCGAACCGGCCCCGATCAGGGATTATCGCAACGGTCGCGATCTGGCGGCGCGGCCGAGAGGCGTCAAGGTGATCGACCTGTTCGGGTGGAGCGAGGAGGAAGCGCGTGAGCGTTGGCCGGCGATCGTTCGACACTTATCGGAAACGGTGAAGCCGGAACGGACCCGGAACGCGCGCGGGACTTACCGAGACAACTGGTGGATTTTCGGCGAGCCGCGCGGTGCGTTTCGTGAGGCTCTCGAGGGACTGCCGCGCTATATTGCGACAGTCGAGAAGTCCAAGCATCGCTGGTTTTGCTTCCTTGAAGGGGACGTTCTTCCGGACAATACGGTGGTGACGATCGCTTCAGACGATGCCAGCGTGTTGGGCGTTCTGTCGTCCCGTGTGCACGGCCTTTGGGCCTTGGCTCGCGGAGGCCGGCTTGAGGACCGCCCCGTCTACAACAAGAAGGTCTGCTTTGACGCCTTCCCCTTTCCTGACCTTGATGGGTCTGTCGGGGTCGAGATCGGCGAACTCGCCGAGGAGATAGAGGCGCTGCGTCGCCAGATGCTGTCGGACGATCAGAGTCTGACGATGACGGCGCTCTACAATGAGCGTGAACGTGCGGCGAAGCAGGGCCGGTCGATTTCAAGCAAGATGCACGTCCTGAATCATTTGCATCAGCGTTTGGATGCGACCGTACTGCGAGCCTATGGCTGGCCTGCAGAGGTCGAGGATGCGGCGGTGCTTCAGGCTCTGTTGACGCTCAATCTTGAGCGCGCGCGCCAGGAGGCGGGCGGCACAGTCCGCTTCCTGAGACCGGCTTATCAGAGGACGCGGGTCAAGCTGACGCGGGCTCCAGTGCAGATCGAGGCGCCCCTGGCGCGAGTCGTCGATCTCCGACCCTTGCCTGAGGCGCTGGATGAACTGGCCGGAGCGCTGCTGGAGCAACTGAGGCGTGAAGGCGCCCCATTGCAATCGCTGGATCTGGCGCGCCGTTTCGGCGGGCGGATCGGAGCTCTAGAGACGGATCGGGTGGAGGAAATGCTGGCCGTCCTGGCTGTGGCGGGGTCGGTTCAGCGGACGGACGACGGTTGGTTCTCACCGCGGCGTCACTGATTTGACCTAGCCGCCGGGCGCGGCGATCATTAAGTCACATAAGGGCGGTTCCGGCGGGACCGCCCTTTGCTTTACCGAAGAATTCCAGCCCCGATCGGCGGCGCATTCACGCTACGCCTCGGGGAAACGAGATGACCATGCTTGAGAAGACGTTCGAACCCAAGGCCGCCGAGCCGCGCATTTACGCCCAGTGGGAGGACAGCGGCCTGTTCGCTCCGCGCGCGGCTAAGCCGACTGACGGCGCCGCAGACGCCTATTCGATCGTCATTCCGCCGCCGAACGTAACGGGCAGCCTGCACATCGGCCACGCCCTGAACAACACGCTTCAGGACATTCTGGCCCGCTATCACCGCATGAAGGGCAAGGCTGTCCTGTGGCTGCCCGGCACTGACCACGCGGGCATCGCCACCCAGATGGTGGTCGAGCGCAAGCTGGCCGCCGAGGGCAACATTGGTCGTCGCGACCTGGGCCGTGACGCCTTCATTGAGAAGGTGTGGGAGTGGAAAGCCGAATCCGGCGGGACCATCGTGCGCCAGCTGCGCCGTCTCGGCTCGTCCTGCGACTGGTCGCGCGAACGCTTCACCCTGGACGAGGGACTGAACGCCGCCGTCCGCAAGGTTTTCGTCCAGTTGCACAAGGACGGCCTGATCTATCGCGACAAGCGACTGGTGAACTGGGATCCGCACTTCCAGACCGCCATCTCGGACCTTGAGGTCGAGCAGAAAGAGGTCGACGGCGCTTATTGGCACTTCGCCTATCGCCTGTCGGACGGCGTGACCTATCAGCACCCGGTCGTCTTCGACGAAGACGGCAAGGCGACCGAGTTCGAGACGCGCGACTTCATCGTCGTGGCGACGACCCGGCCGGAGACCATGCTGGGCGACACCGGCGTGGCTGTTCACCCCGAGGACGAACGCTATCAAAGCCTCGTCGGCAAGTTCGTGACCCTGCCGATCACTGGCCGCCGCATTCCGATCGTCGCTGACGACTACGCCGACCCGACCAAGGGTTCGGGCGCGGTGAAGATTACGCCCGCCCATGATTTCAACGACTTTGGCGTCGGAAAGCGTGCGGGACTTGAAGCGCTGAACGTCATGGACGCCTTCGGCCGGATCACCGCAGCCGACACGCCCGACGTGCCTGCCGAATACGAAGGCATGGACCGCTTCGCCGCGCGCAAGGCCATCGTCGCCCGCGCCGAGGAAGAAGGCTGGCTGCGCGAGATCGAGAAGACCAGGCACATGGTCCCGCACGGCGACCGCTCGGGCGTCGTCATCGAGCCGTGGATGACGGACCAGTGGTACGTCGACGCCAAGGTCATGGCCCAGCCGGCCCTGAAGGCGGTCGAGGAGGGCGCGACCGTTTTCGAGCCGAAGTCCTACGAGAAGATCTACTTCGAATGGCTGCGCAACATCGAGCCGTGGTGCATCTCGCGCCAGCTGTGGTGGGGGCACCGCATCCCAGCCTGGTACGGGCCGAACGGCGAGATCTACGTCGCCGAGACGGAAGAGGACGCCCGCGAACAGGCATTGTCGGACTATGATTCCGAGGTCGTGCTGACCCAGGACGAGGACGTTCTGGACACCTGGTTCAGTTCCGCACTGTGGCCGTTCTCGACCATGGGCTGGCCGGAGAAGACCGAGGATCTGGAGCGCTTCTATCCGACCAGCGATCTGGTCACGGCGGCGGACATCATCTTCTTCTGGGTCGCCCGGATGATGATGATGGGCCTGCACTTCATGGACGGCGAAGTCCCGTTCAAGCGCGTCATCATCAATGGTCTGGTCCGCGACGAGAAGGGCCAGAAGATGTCGAAGTCCAAGGGCAACGTCATCGACCCGTTGAACATCATCGACGAGCTGGGCGCCGACCCCCTGCGCTTCACCATGGCGATCCTGTCGGGCTCGCGCGACATCAAACTTTCGAAGCAGCGCATTGAAGGTTATCGCAATTTCGGCACCAAACTGTGGAACGCCGCCCGCTTCAGCCAGATGAACGAAGCGCGCCGCGTCGAGGGCTTCGACCCCGCAGACGTGCAGCAGACGATCAACCGCTGGATCCGCGGCGAACTGACCAAGGCCGAGCGTCAGGTGTCGGACGCTATCGAAGGCGGCCGTTTCGACGATGCGGCGGGCGCGCTTTACCGCTTCATCTGGAACGTCTTCTGCGACTGGTATCTGGAACTGGCCAAGCCGGTGTTCAACGGTTCGGACGAAGCCGCCAAGGCCGAGACCCGCGCCATGACCGCCTGGACCATCGATCAGACGCTGAAGCTGTTGCACCCGGTCATGCCCTACATCACCGAGGAGCTGTGGGCCGAACTGGGCAGGGAAGGCCCGGCGCGCGACGGTCTGCTGATGGGCGAGACCTGGCCGGTGCTGCCGGACGCCTTCGTGGATAGGGACGCTGAGGCCGAGATCGGCTGGCTGGTCGATCTGATCGGCGAGATCCGCGCCCTGCGGGCCGAGATGAACGTGCCGCCCTCGGCCAAGCCGCCGCTGACCTTTGTCGCCCCGGACGCGGCCACGGCTGAACGCATCGCACGTCACCGCGACCTGATCCTGACCCTGGGCCGCGTGTCCGAGGTCGCCGTGGCCGAGGCCGCGCCCGCCGGGGCCGTGACCTTCGTCTCGGGCGGTGCGACGGTCGCCCTGTCGCTGGCCGGGATCATCGATCTGGACGCCGAACGCGCGCGCCTTGAGAAGGAGATCGCCGTCTTCGACGCTGACATCGGCCATGTGAACAAGAAGCTGGGCAACCCCAACTTCGTCGCCCGCGCCGCCGCCGAAGTGGTCGAGGAACAGCGCGCAAAACTGGCTGAAGCCGAAGAGGGCAAGGCCCGGCTGCAGGCCGCGCTGAAGCGGCTGGAAACTCTGTAAGGGCGTGAGGATCGACCAGCTTCTCGTCGCGCGCGGCGTCTTCGACAGTCGCGCCCGCGCCCGCGCCGCCATCGAGGCGGGGCGGGTGAGGGCGGACGGCCGCGTCGTCGCCAAGCCTTCCGAAAAGGTCGCGGAAGACACCGAGATCGAGGCCGAGGCCGCCCATCCCTGGGTCGGTCGCGGCGCCTTGAAGCTGGCGCACGCGCTGGAGCTGTGGCCGGTCGCGATTGAGGGGCGCGTGGTGCTGGATGTCGGCGCCTCGACCGGCGGCTTCACCGAAGTCTGTCTGGATCGCGGCGCGGCGCAGGTTTTCGCCGTGGATGTCGGCACAGGGCAGTTGCATCCCTCGGTCGCCGCCGATCCGCGTGTCGTGAATCTGGAGAAGACTGACGCCCGCCACCTGACCACGGCTCTGATCACCGATACGCCTTCGCTGATCGTCTGCGACGCCAGCTTCATCAGCCTGTCGAAGGTTCTGCCCGCTGCGCTGGCTCTGGCGGAGCCGGAGGCGGACCTGATCACACTGGTCAAGCCTCAGTTCGAGGCGGACGGTCCCAAGGCGGTTGGCAAGAAGGGCGTGGTAAAGGACCCGGAGGCGCACGCCGCCGCCGTGGCCGGGGTGCGCGACTGGCTGGAGGAGAATGGTTGGACCGTGCGCGAGGTCGCTGACAGCCCCATCACCGGCGGCGACGGCAATGTCGAGTTCCTGCTCTGGGCGCGCAAGGCCTGAGCCCAAACGATTTGAGGGCCGCCGGTGATCCGGCGGCCCTCTTCACATCGTCGATTGACAGGGGGGCTGAAACTTAATCGACGACGCGATAGCGGCCCGATTGGTCCATGCAGGTGCGCACGTAGCGCGTCTCCATGCGACCGTCGGGAAGACGGATGTTGCTCTCGGCCAGGCGGCACTGATCGGCGTCGCGGGGCGTGGAGGCGTAGGTATCGGGATAGTCCCGGTAATAGTCGTAAGCATCGCGACGGTCGTCGTAGCGACGATCGTAGTCATAGCCGCGATTGTCATAGCCTCGGTTGTCGTAACCATAGGCAGGCGGGACGTAGGTTCCCTGATAGCCATAGTTGGCGTCGCGGCGATAACGGCTGTCGCAGGCGGCCGAGCTGTTTCCCACGCCGGCGCCGATCGCGGCGCCCAGGACACCGCCCAGAGCGCTGCCTTCGGTGCGGCGGCCGCGGGCCGCCATCTGGGAGCCGGCGACGGCGCCGATGGCGGCGCCCAGCAGGCCGCCGGTCGTGGCGCGCTGGCGCTGATCACGCACACAGGGATCGTAATAGGTCCCCTGGCCGTAGCCGCTGTTTCCATAGCCGTAGGCGGGCGGATAGTCATAGCCGTAGCTCTGGGCCGAGGCGACGCCGGGCAGGGCGACGGCCGAGGCGCAGGCCAGGGCGGCGATGGCGGCGACCGAGGCTTTTTTCGAGATGAGAGCGATCATCGTTTCTGTTCCTTCGACGGACGTTCTCTGAACGGGTCAGGCCGCCGTCTGTTGCAGCCATTGATAGGGCCGCGAAGCTGAACGGCTTTTGATCGCGTCGTTCATCTTCGTTCATGTTTCGATTTTCGCGCGGAAACCGTTAGAAGCCGCCGCATGACGCAAACGCTGACCATCGCCCGCATGGGCCATCAGGGCGACGGGATCGCCGACACCGCCGACGGCCCGGTCTTCGTACCGGGCGCCTTGCCGGACGAGGTGATCGCGGCCGAGGTCAAGGGCGGGCGGGCCGAGCGATTCGAGTTGATCGAGGCCAGTCCCGACCGGCGTCCGATCCACTCGCAAACCTATGCCGAATGCGGCGTCGCGCCGTTGCAGCACTGGGCCGACGCGCCCTACCTGGCCTGGAAGCGCGAGGTGGTGCTCCAGACCCTGGCGCGCGAAGGGCTGGAGACCGAGGTGGAGGCGACGGTGGCCACGCCGCTGGCCAGTCGTCGGCGCCTGGCGTTGCACGCGCGCCAGGGGCCGGACGGGCGAGTCATCCTGGGTTTCAAGGCGCGCAAGTCGTGGCGGGTGGTGGAGCTTACGGATTGCCCGTTGTCGGACCCGCTCCTTACGGCGGCTCTGCCGGCGCTCGCCAAGGTCGCGGCGCCTTTCCTGGGCCATCCCAAGTCGGCGCCGACCCTGCACGTCACCCTGACCGACAGTGGTCTGGACGTCGATGTGACGGGGGTGGAGAAGCGTTCCGGCGGCCTGAACGGCGACCAACTGGCGCTCGCCATTGCGGCGGCGGCCGAAGCGGGTCTGGCGCGTCTCAGCCTGGACGGCGATACGCTGGTGATGGCGCGTCAGCCTCGCGTTCGGTTCGGACGGGCGTCCGTGCCCTTGCCGCCAGGCGCCTTCCTGCAAGCGTCGCCGGCCGCCGAGGCCGCCATGGTCGAACGCGCCGTCGAGGCGGTGAGGGGGGCCAGGAAGGTCGCCGACCTGTTCTGCGGCGCGGGAACCTTCACCTTTCCGCTGGCCGAGGTCGCCAGCGTCACGGCGGCCGATTCCGCCGCCGCCTCCATCGCCGCCCTCAAGGCGGGTGTGAGCACGGCGCAGGGGCTGAAAGGAATCGAGGCCCAGGCGCGCGATCTGTTCCGTCGTCCTCTATCGCCCTACGACCTGAAGGGGTGCGAGGCCATCGTCCTTGATCCGCCGCGCGCGGGCGCCCTGGAGCAGACGCAGCAACTTCCGGGGACCAAGGCCTCGGTCATCGTCGGCGTATCCTGCAACCCCCAGACCTTCGCTCGCGACGCGCGCGTTCTGGTCGATGCCGGTTTCCGGCTCGAGAAGGTCACGCCGATCGACCAGTTCATCTGGTCGACGCATATCGAACTGGTCGGCGTCTTCCGGCGCTGATCAGGACGCCAGGTCGAACAGGTCCAGTTGGGGACGGGCGTCGGCGGGAATGCGAAACTGGGTCACGTCCAGCGTATGACGAGGGCCGTCCAGACCGTAGCGTTTGACCGCCGCCTTGAAGCGCGCGGCGATCAGTTCGGCGACGGGACCCGTTCCCTTCATTCGCTGCGACCAGTCCGGGTCGTAGTCCTTGCCGCCTCGCGTCTGGCGGATCAGCGACATGACGCGCGCCGCGCGGTCGGGGCGGGCGTCGGCCAGCCATTCGCGGAACAGGTCCTTGATTTCGAGCGGCAGGCGCAGGGTCACGTACATGGCTGAGGTCGCCCCGGCCTTCTGCGCCGCCTCCAGCACCGCTTCGAGTTCATGATCGTTCAGGCCGGGGATGACCGGGGCGAAACCGACGCCGACCGGGCATCCAGCTTCGGCCAGACGGCTGATCGCCTCCAGTCGTTTGGCGGGCGTGGAGGCGCGCGGCTCCATCGCCCGCGCCAGCTTGCGGTCCAGGGTGGTGATGGAGACGAAGGCCGAGGCCAGGCCTTGTCTTCCCATGTCGCCCAGAATGTCTGCGTCACGCGCGATCAACACCGACTTGGTGATGATGCTGAACGGCTGTTTGAACCGTTGCATGACCTCCAGGATCGAACGGGTCGATTTCGTCTCGCGCTCAACCGGCTGATAGGGGTCCGTATTGCCGCCTATTTGGATGCGCCGGCAGACGTATCGGGGCTTTGAGAGTTCCTGTTCCAGCAGATGCGCGGCGTGCGGCTTGAAGAAGATCCGGCTCTCGAAATCCAGGCCCGGGGATAGGCCCATCCAGGCATGGGACGGACGGGCGTAGCAGTAGATGCAGCCATGTTCGCAGCCCTTGTAGGGGTTGATGGATCGATCGAAGCCGACGTCGGGACTCGTATTACGGGCGATGATGGTCCGGGCGTGTTCCGGGGACAGGGTGGTGCGGAGCGGCGGGCCCGCTTCGTCCTGATCCGTCCAGCCGTCGTTCCAGGCCTCGCGTCGGTCGGCTTCATACCGACCCGAGGCGTTGGAACGTGCGCCGCGTCCATTGATCGCCTTGTTCATGGCCGCATGATGCGGAACGGTGTGGAACAAATCAAGAACAAATTGGTCGAAGAACAACCCGGAGGTCAGGCCGGGTTGTCTATTCTAGCGTCGCGCGGAGGCGTTGGGGCGGCGATCTCGACGATCGCCGCCGGGACGAGGGCCTTCGCGCCGCCACCGGACGGATAGGGAGGTGTCGCCTTCGCCGCCGAACTTCGAGGTGATGGCGAGGTTGCGCCGGACCTGCCACTCGACGCTGACTGCGGCTCCGCGTTCGGCGCCGCCGATCACTTCGAGGTAGACGTCGTCCGTGATGTAGCGGCCGCCAGCCACGGTCAGGCTGGACGCTTCGCCGCTGAAGGAGAGGCGATCCAGACCGGCCAGTTCTCTCAGATTGCCGATCACGTCGAACCCGCCGCCTCCCGCCAGGGAGGCCACGGCCGAGGCCAGTTGGGCCGCCTCGAACGGCGACAACTGCGCCGCTGATCGGCCGAACAGCACCTGCGACAGGATTTCGTCCTGGGGCAGGGCGGGCGTGGAGGTCAGCTCGATCTTGGGTTCGGCGGCGCTGCCGGTGACTTTGATCACGGCGGTCAGGGCCGGGTCTTCGCGCACGGCCTGAAGATTCAGCCGGATGCGCGCTGGATCGGTAGACAGGATGACCGAGCCGCGATCATCGAAGACGAAACGCTTGCCTGCGAACTCATAGTCGCCGCGCACCACATTGGCCGTGCCGGTCAACTGAGGCTGGGCGATGGTGCCGCGCACCCTGGCGTTGGCGGCTAATTCGACGTTCAGTCCGCGGCCGCGAAGATGAATTTCGCGCCCCGTCAGGGTCAGATCCAGGCCGATCTGAGGGCCGCCAGCCGTCTTCTTCTCGGTTTCGACCGGATCGCCGCCGGGGCGATTGATCTCGACCACGTCCATCTTGACGATGCCGTTGGAGCCAGGCAGCTCCGGCGAGATTTCGGCCTCGTCGATATTCACGGCGCCTGTCAGGCGGATGTTGCCGTCGGCGCCGCGCACTGCAGTCAGGCGGCCGTTTGCGCGGGCCTGGGCGATATCGTTGTCGATGACGCGGAAGCGCGTCAGCTCGAGCTGCAGGGTCGAGGGCGATCCCTGGCGCAGGCCCAGATCGCCGCTGCCTGACACCTCGCCCTTCAGTCCGTCAGTGGCCTGGAAGCGTTCGATCACGGCCTGACTGTCGTTGAAGCGGCTGGCCAGGGTCACGCTTTCGAGGCGAAGCCCCGTGGCGCTGTCGCGGAATGCGCCCTGTTCAAGATCCAGGCGACCGTTCAGGCGCGGGGCGTTCAGCGTGCCGGCCAGGGTCGCCTGACCGTTCACCTGGCCGGACAGCGACTGGGCGCCGCCGAGGAACAGGTCCCAGATCGGCTGTATCTGACCACGAATGGCGACCTGACCCGACATGTCGCGGGTGCGGGCGATGGCGAGGCGCAGAGGCGCGGCGGAAGCCTCGACCGGCAGGCTGACGTCAGCGGTCGCCTGAACGGCCGTGCCGTCGTTGGCCTGGGCGCGCAGCCTAAGAATGTTGTCGCTGAGGTCGGCGTTCAACGTGCCGTCGACGGCCAGTCCTCGAGGGGCGTCCACGCTGCGAAGCTGTTTCAGGTCGATGTTGGCGGAACCGCGCAGCGTGTCGCCCTGGCCTTGCATCGAGACGCGGCCCGTCACCTGCCCGCGCAGGTCGGGCGCGAGAGAGCCCATTTCGACATTGGTCATGTCGGCCTGGATGACGCTGCCCTGGCTATCCTGCTTCAGTTCGCCGGTCAGGACGCCGCCGCCGACGCCCAGGTCCAGGCGTGCGACGCGGCCGTCGCCGTTGATGGCGAAGACGGCGGGCGCACGGGTGGTGAAGGCGATCTCGCGCACGCGGCCGCCGCCGCGCAGGGTCAGGCTCTGGGCTGCGTCCTGGCGGGAATACTCGCCCGAACCATTGAACTGCACGGGATTGGCGCCGCCCACATCGGCCGCCAGGATGAAGGGCAGGCGGTCCAGCGTGCCCTGACCCTTCAGCGACAGGTTGCGCAAGGTCCAGTCCTGGCCGGTCAGGCGCACGTTGCGGCCCGTGACGTCCAGCACGGCGGTCTGGTCGCCGGCGCCTTCGGTCAGACGCACGCGGCCGTTGGCCTCGCCCGAAGCCAGGAAGGCGCCTTGACGCGCGGTGAAGGTCAGATCGGCGCTGGAGGGGAAGTTGTTCGACAGGGCGACGTCGCCCTGGGCCGCCACGCCGCCTGCATTCACATCGACGTCCGACAGCCGAAGGCGCGGTCCGCCCAGGTAGAAGTTGCCCGAGGCGTGGGCCGGTCCGTAGTTGGAGCCGGAGTTCAGGACGACACGCCCGTCCGAGGCGTCGGCGCCCTTGCGGAAGCTGAGCACCAGATCGGCGTTGGTCAGGGTCAGTCCGCCCGCCGCCACCTTGTCGAAGGCGGCGCGCAGGTCGGCGCGCGGCTGGGCCAGGGTGCCGGTCAGGGCGCCGTCGCCCGACATGGCGCCGTCGATGGCGACCGGGCCGACGCCGAACGGGCCCTGGGCGTTCCAGTCCAGCGCCAGCCGCAGCTTGGCCCCCTCGATCAGGCCCTTGGCCCCCGCGCGCCCGGCGGCGCCGGTCAGTTCGCCGCGATCGATGGAGATGACGCCGCCGTTCATCGAACCGGCCAGTTGCAGGCGCGGCGTCGCGCCCAGCAGGCGGTCCAGTTCTTCCATGCCGACGGCCATGCGCGAACCGCGCCCGTCGAAGCTGAGGGTCCAGGGCGCGCCGGCCTTGGCTGAGGCGGCGCGGATCGGGCCGCCGAACGCGCCGCGCGCGCCGGGCTGGATGCGCGACAGGTCGGTCAGATCCGCCCGGCCGGTGAAGTTCAGGCCGCCGTTCAGGCCGCGCCCGCCCGAGCCGGTCAGGGTCAGCCCCTGGCCGCGCGCGTCGATCTTCTTCAGCAGCATGGCGCCGTCGGCCATGCGCGCGCCTTCCATCTGGATGCGCGGCGAAGAGCCCAACAGTCCGCCGATGATGCCCGCCGCAGAGCCGCCGACGGCGCGCACGTCGGTCGTCACGTCGATACGGCCCTTGTTGGCGGCGATGTTGACGGGGCCGGAGATGCGCGTGGCGCGATAGGAGGCGATGTCGGCGTTCAGCAGGCTGGCCGAGCCTTGCAGGGTCCAGACCTGGGCGTCGCCCTTGAACACGCCCGTATAGGCCGCCGGACCGGCGACGGGGCTGCCCACCAGGCGGCTGAGCGAGGAGGTGTTCAGCTCCAGGCTGATGCCGTCGGGCGAGGTGTTGTCCGTGGTGCGGATCAGGCCTCGCGCGCTGGATTCGATGTTGTCGGCGTACAGGCGCCAGGCCACGCCCTGATAGCCGTCGCGCTTGGCGTCCGGCGTCATGGCGAAGCCGAAGCGGGCGGTGCGGCCGATACGCTCGACGAAGGGCTCCAACAGGTCCGAGCCGGAGAAGTCGGCGTAGCCCGACACCTTGGCGCCGTTGTCGCCATAGGTTCCCTTGACCAACAGGGGACGGAACTGGCCGGTCTGGACGGCGACGTCGACGACCTCGCCGTTGACCACGGCGACGGCCGAGAACGGCTGATCCGGCGAATAGCCCAGCGATCCGGCGATAGGGCCGCCCTGGGCTTCATTGGCGCGCAGGTTGACGCGCAGGTCTTCGGGCTTGTCGCCGAAGGCGGCGGCCAGACGGAGATAGTCGCCCTTGCGGTTTAGGCTGTAGGCGTTGACGTTGGCGCTCTTGACGCCGTTGCGCGGAATGGCGGCGTCGCCGCTGAGGGTCCAGCGGCCGTATTCCTTGGAGAAGCCTTCCAGCAGCTCGACATTGGCGCTGAAGCGGTCGATGTCGATGGACAGAGCCTGCGGCCCGCCTGGTTCGCTCGGCGGCTCCAACTCGGGGCGGCGCAACAGACGAATCTGGCCCGCGCTGATTTCGGTCGCATGAAAGCGGCGAGCCAGCAGAGGCCAGTAGGACCAGTCGACACGGACATCAGTCGCTTCCAGCCAGACGCCCTTCTCGTCGGTCACGGTGACGCGCTTCAGGCGGAAGTCGTTGAACAGGTCGCCCTGCAACCCTTCGACGTTGATCCGGCCATAGCGGCTGATCTTCTTGCCCGCGACGAAACTGGTGATCAGTTCGCGCCCCGCGTCGGACACGAGGTACATCCGTCCTCCCACCAGGGCGACCACGATCAAGGCCAGAAGAGCGGCGAAGGTCGCGCCCGCGATGAAGGCCGCCAGTTGCAGGCGCGTACGCTTGCGCTTGGCCTTCTTGGCCGGCGTGTCGGCGACGTCTGCGCCCGTTTCGTGAGGCGGAGGAGTGTCGGTCAAAACGCCTGGCCGATGCTGAGATAGAGCTGGAACCCGGAGTCGCCCTCGCGCTTGTTCAGCGGGAAGGCGATGTCGGCGCGGACGGGGCCGAAAGGCAGCTTGTAGCGGACGCCGACGCCGGCGCCGTATCGCATGTTGCTGAGGTTGGGCGTTTCCTGGAAGCCGACGGCGCCGCCGTCGACGAAGGCCACGGCCTGCAACTTCTCGCCAATATCGCGGCGCACCTCGACGGAGGTTTCGAACAGCGACAGGCCGCCGCGCGGTCGGTTGTTGGGCAGGCGCGGGTTGATGCTCTGATAGGAATAGCCGCGCACCGAGCCGCCGCCGCCTGAATAGAACAGACGATCCGACGGCACGGTCAGTTCCTCGCCGCCTATGATGGAGCCGATGCGCGCCCGCCCGGCCAGCACGGTCTTGGCCCCGTCCTGAAGCGGCAGATAGGCGGTCGCCTGGCCCTCGGTGCGCAGGAACAGCACCGTATCCTCTCCCGCCACCGCGGTCGGTTGCGACGACAGCGACAGGCGATAGCCCGACGTCGGGTTCAGAGGATCGTTCGAGCGATCCATGAAGGCGCTGCCGCGCAGGGTGACGATGGCGAGATCGCGGTCGAAGGTGATCGGCTCCTGCGTCACCGGGTCGAAGCGGTATTCGGTGTAACGGCCTGCGTCGACACCCAGGCCGTAGCTGAACCAGGACGTCTTGCCGAGTCGTTGTGACAGGTCGGCGGCCGCAGTGATGGCGCTGCGGTCGTAGGCGTCGGTCTGTTCGTTGACGATGAAGGACGACAGCTTCAGCGTCCGTCCGGCCCTGCGCCAGTGCGGCTGGGACCATTCACCGCCGATGCGGCTGTCGATGCTGGCGATGCGCGCGCCGTAGCGCAGGGTGTCAGCCCGACCGAAGCGGTTGTATCGGGTGCGGAAGATGTCGACGCCGACGCCTTCATAGGTCGAATAGCTGGCGCCGGCCTCCAGCAGGCTGACCGGGCGATCCGCCAATGTGACCACGACGGGGCGAAGGCCGTCCGGGCGGACATCGTCCAGGGGGGACAGGGCCACGCCCACACCGTCATAGACTCCGGTGTCCAGCAGTCGGCGCTCCAGTTCGGCGACGTCTTCCGGATCGTAGCGGTCGCCCTCGGACCACGGGATGAGACTGTTGAGCCAACTCTCCTTGGTCGGCCCTCGGGTCCGAAGCTGGACGCCGTCCAGGCGCACCAATTCACCGGATTTGATGTTGAAGCCCGGCTGGACCAGGAAGGTGGCGTGATCCACCACCACGCGACGGGGCAGGGCGGTGGCGTCCGCATATCCTCGGCGGGTCAGGTCGGCGACCACGCGGCCCTCCGCCTCCAGAATATCAGCCGCCCGGCCGGGTGCGCCGGGTTTCAGTCGAATGTCTTCAATGACGGCCGCGCTGGTTTCCGCATCGGGCTCGGGCGCCGTCCAATTGACCGAAGCCTCGCCCAGGACGAAGCGGCGACCCGGAACGACCTGCACTATGGCGACCGGATTTTCCTCGCCCTCCACCTGATCTTCCACGGTGGCTTGATAATAGCCTTCTGACCGGAGCAGGGCCTGGGCCGAGGTCAGGGCCGCGCGAGCGCGACGACGCGCCTCGAAGCGATTGGAAGGCGCTCCGTCGACCTGCCCGATAGCGCGTTCGAGCTGGCTCTTGAGGTCGCCGTCGATCTCACCGCGAATCTGAGCCCGGGGTTCGGCGGCGGCCTGGCTTGCAAGGGCGCATAAGGCGGCGCCAGCAAGAAGGAGGGGGAGCCTCGACGTCAAATCCGAACCCTGGTTGCGAGACGATCAGGGGCGCTTAGCCCTGTTCGTCAGGAGAATCAGTAAAACAGCGTATCGCTCTCGGGTTGGACTGTCTCTTCTGAGGACCGTTGGTCCGGCGGCAGAGCCTCGACCGGCGCAGCCGTTTCGGCGGGCGCGGGAGCTTCGGCGACAGTCGGCGCGGCGGCGTCTTCGGCGGCGGGCGCTTCGACCGGAGCGGGCGCTTCGACGGGCGTCGGTTCGCTGTAGGGTTGTTCACAGGCGGCAAGGAAGCCGGAGGCGGCCAGCGCCGCCCCGATCAACAGGCGATTCAACATGGATCGATTCATCGTGGGTCCCCCTTCTAGGGTTGAAAACGTGGAGAAGCGAAGCCGGTTCCTTCGCCGGATCGTCTCCGCGCCTTAGCGAGTTCACGTGAACCTGCAATGAATCGACGCTGGCGGCGGTCGTTTTCAGGGGATCTGGGCTTCATCAGCGCCTTGTTTGCGCGTGGGAAAATTACCTGAAATTTCCACTTGCCCGTCCCGAAGCTCATCCGTATGTTCCGCGCCTCTTCGCAGACGCGATGTGCGCCCCTAGCTCAGTTGGTTAGAGCATCTGACTTTTAATCAGAGGGTCCTCGGTTCGAGCCCGAGGGGGCGTACCACTCGCTTTTCAAAGGGTTAGCGGGTGGTCCCGCTGAAACAGGCGAAGTCATATACAGTCCATATACAGCGCCATATACACTTCGCGTTCACCCCGCGTTCTTGGCCTTGCCGCGCTTCTGGATCTCGATGACGTTGTCGATCTTGTCCTGGGCGGCGTCGGCCAGCTTCCGGCGGTTGGCCTGGCGGCGGTAGATCTTCGCGGCGGCTTCTGAGGTTTGCTCCAGCTGAGACATGATCTCGCTGTCCGAGGCGCCCGCCAGGGCGAGCTCCACGCCGCGCGCGTGGCGTAGGCCGTGGATGGTGAGCGGGCAGTAGACTTTGCCGTCGTCATCCGTCGCGGCGCGGACTTTCCCGGCGCGAGCGAGACGGTCCATGAGGCGCTCGACGGCCTGGTTCAGTTGCCGCTCTTTCCACTTCATCCCCCTGGCGTTGTAGGCCACCGTGAAGGCGCGGTTGGGGGTGCGGGCGATCACGTCCATCAGGCGAGCGTCTTCCCGCTTATCGGCCAGTACGATCCGTTTCTCGGTCAGCCAATAGAGGCGACGCTCGAGGTCGCCATGTTTGTCATAACCTTTCGTGCGGGCGTGAAGCGGTAGGTTGCAGATGGTGCCGCGCCGGAAGCCGCCGTAACGGCCGAGGGCGATCGCGCGGGCCAGGCCGGGCGTGTCCCGCGCGATCGCGTCCTCGATAGCCGCCGTGACTTCGTAATCGTGCCACGCGGGGTTCGCCTCGCCCGCTGCATGCGGTCGCTTGACCTTGGCCACCTTGTGAAAGGGGTCGCCTTCGATGCGGGTGTCTTTTTCGTCCAGGATGGCGGGCGCCAGCGCGTTCTTCAGCACCTGCATGCGTTTGTTCGCGGCGTTGTGGCCGCGCAGCGCCCAGGCGTCGCGCAGGCCGATGATCCAGGAGCGGGTGACTTCGCCCAGGAGGACGTCGCCAATGTCCGCGATCTGCTCCTCGATGTAGTCGTCGTACCCCGATCGGGTGATCTGGGCGAGGGTGATGAAGTCGCTGGATTTCCTGTAAGCCTTCAGCATACCGCCGACCGTGCCGGGCCGGGGTGTCGAGTTGGCCAGCTCGATCTTCGCGATCCGGTCCAGGATCAGCTGCACCTCGTCCTTGAGATCCTGCGTGCCGAGCGCCGCCTTCAGCGGTCCCTCACGGTAGCCGCCCTTGCGGAAATACAGCAGGTCGCTTCCGTCCGCGGCCTTCTGGCGCTGGACGTATTTGACCTTGATCAGTCCGTCGTCCGACAACGGCGGCTCCCTTTGGCGCGCGCCCTGATGCGCTCCAAAGCGCGGGCTGCATGATCACCGGCTCCGATCGGTTCCTCGGGCGCGGCCTTCTCGATCTTCGTCTCGACCGGCGTTTTGCGCAATCCGCCAGGACGAGGCTGAAGGCCAGCGACCCAGCGGTCGACCTGGTCGCGGGGGTAGCGAAGCAGGTTGGCTCCCAACTCGACCGGCGCGACGGGGCAGACCTTCGACAAGGTCTCGTCGCTCATGCCGCCGACATAGGCGCGCAGCTGGTCGCGGCTGAGCAGCGCGGGCCAAGCTTCAGGGATATGGCGGGGGTGGCCGGGCGGGAACAGGGCGGCGGTCACAGCACTGGCTCCTTAAGGGCTTTGCGGATTTGGATGCGGCCGAGAGGCGTCAGGCGATAGCCGTCCGTGTCGGTCAGGATGGCGTCAGGTCCGACCCGGTCGCGGATCTGGTCGACCAGTGGCCCGATCGCCTGGATGTTTCGCAAGATCGCCAGCTTCGACTTAGGCAGGCGGCGACGGATGGCGACGCGGCTGAGGCCGGTCGGCTCCTCTTCCAACCGCGTCACGATCCACGCCGCGCCGGCCGACAAGCCGAAGGCCTGGCCAATGGCAAGGGCGCGCGGGTCGGCGAGGGCGGCGCAAGCGCGGTTCACGATGGCCGTGCGCAGGTCGATGATCACGACGACGACTCCTGGAACAGATCCGGATGGGCTGGCCCGGCCGCGCCGTAGACCGTGCGGAGCTCCTGCTCGCACCAGGTCTGATGACCGGTCCGGTCGTGGTGCTGAGCGGCCATGGCCAGGGCGTTCCGGCCGAGCCAGTGCGGCTGGTCGCGGTGGCAGGCTCGACAACCGGCACGCACCTTGTGGGAGGTTTCCGAGATCCGCTTCATGGGCGAACTCGAGTGCGGATCAGAAAGATCGCGCAGGCTAGAGCGATCAGAAAAGCCGTCACGGCTCCAGCCCCGCCTCGATCAGGAGTCCCAGCTCGACATTGAACAGCGCGGCGATCTTGCGAGCAGGATAGCCAGCGTCGCGGAACCAGGTCGCCCACACGATCAGGCGTTCGTGATGGCCGGGGGTGGGGTTCAGGCCGGTCATGCGGCGGCGAGCTCGACGGCTGCAGGTGTGGCGGCGAGCGGCGGGGCGGCTTTGGCCTCGGCCTTGCGCTGTTCCTCCAGGAGCTGGTCCTTCAAGCGCTCGAGCAGGGCCTCGGCGATGCGCCAGGTCTGAGCTGCGAAGGCGTCATCGCCCTTGGAGACTTCAGGCCGGATATCGACCAGGTCCTGCAGGACCTGGAACAGTTCGGGAGCGGCGCGGGTCAGGACACTGTCGATCGGCGGCTCGCATTCAAAGGCGGCGCGCCACAGATCATCCTTCGTCTCGAAATTGGCGAAGACGGCGCCGGTCGACATCTTGATATGGGCGGCGATCTCGCGAATCCCACCGCCGCCTTTTTCCTTGTAGGAGCCGGGTTCGGCCCAAAGCGCCTTGGCACCGTCGATCACCTTCTGGCGGGTGGCGGCCTTGGCGTGCTTGCGCTTGTTGAGGGGCTTGGTCATGGGGAAACCTTCAGGCTGTGGCGCGAGCGGCCGTGGGCACGGCGCTGGCGGCGAGGATGGCTTTGGCGATGGTGAGGAAGGATCGGCGCTGGGGGCCGCTCATGCGGGCGTAGCAGTCCGCCAGCTCGTAGCCGCCGATCGAAGACCCGAGGGCCGCGAACGGGTCGGGCGCAGGTCCGCGATCAGACATGAGGCGCGGCAGGATTTCGGCGGGGTCGGTCTGCAGCTCGGCGCAGGCGCGGACGAAGGCGCCGATGGTGATGCGGACGTCGCCGTCCTCATACTTCTGATAAGCCTGGTGGCTGACGTCCAAGGCGGCCGCCACTTCGGCCTGGGTCTTACCGGCCTTCAGGCGCGCAGCGCGGAGGCGCTGGCCAATGGCCTGTTCGATGGTGCGGGCGGGATTCACGGCAGTCCCCTGACGATCAGGTAGGTGAGGGCGTAGGCGACGAGGGCCAGCAGAAGCGCGCGGGCCAGGACGGGTCGGCTGGGCCTCATCCGCGCAACCAGGCGACGACAAAGGCGAGGACGACGATCGACACGCAGATCGGCTGCTTCAGGGCGGCGTCGATCAGGCCGATGACGACGCCGGCGATCGGGGCGGCGACATAGAGGGCAAGCGGCGAGAAGCGTCGCGGGCGGCGCGGCAGTTCGCGGACCAGGACGACGGGGCGGGTAGAGAATGCTTCGCTTCGGGCGATGTTGTGATGGGTCACAAGACGCGCTCCATGTGAGGGTGGCGTGGCTTCGGCAGGGACGGGGGCGAAGGCGGCGTTCATGGTCGGGCCTTCTTCACGGTGGCGGCCGAATAGGCCGCGCCGAGGGTGATGGCTTCGCAGGCAGAGAGGATGGTCAGGACGCGGGCTTCTTCATTGGCCAGCAGCCCGATGGCGGCGCCCAGACCTCTGGCCGCGCCTTCCCAGCGATCGACGTAGCCTTCCGGCAGGTCGTGGGGGCCGGGGCCGGACGACGGGAAGTGATCACCGGCGATGATCGCTTGGACGGCGAGCGCCAGAACCTGTTTCGTGGAGGAGGTCCCTGGCTGGTAGGTAGGGCTGGACGTGACGACTTCGCGGGCAGTGTCGAGCAGCAGCGTCGCGGCGTCGGCCAGGCGGGTGGCCGTGGCGTGGTCGAGGGCGGACATCAGACCTCCCCCAGCGCCGAGAGATAGAGGTCCAGGATGGCCTCTTCTTCCTGGCGCTTCGCCTTGTCCTGCTTCCGGATCCGGATGACCTTGCGCAGGATCTTGACGTCGTAGCCCTCGCCTTTGGCCTCGGCGAAGACCTCCTTGATGTCGGACATGACGTCCTGCTTGTCGCGCTCGAGGTTCTCGATGCGCTCGACCAGCGAGCGCAGGCGGCCTTGGGCGCTGGCGGTCAGGACGTCCGGGTCAAGGTCGTTCGGCAGGTGGTGATGGTCGGTCATCAGAACCCGCCTTCCGTGACGACGGGTTCGGAGCTGAGGAGCAGGGCGACGCGCCCGGTTCCGTCCTCGGTGTCCAGCAGGCCGCCCTCGATGGCGACGGCCTGGCCGTCGCCGTCATAGAAGAAGACTTCGGCCTGGGGAGAGGCCAGGGCCTCCATGGCGTTGATCAGTTCGAAGACCTTCATGCCGCGGCCTTTCGGCGCGCGGCCGCGATCCAATTGCGCAGCGCACCCTCGACGCCCGTGGTGCTGCTGGAACTCAGGCCGCCAATACGGACGCGGCAGGCGTCATGTCGCGGATCAATGTGAGCCTGCAGGCGGTCCTGAAGCTCCACGATCAGAGCGACGTGGATATGGTTGCGCCGTTCCCAATAGTCGGCCCGCTCGCGAGAGCCGATCGCCTGGTCGGCGATCTTGAGGGCTTCGGCGACTTGATCTGCGATCGCGGCCAACTCGGCGGGCGTTTTTGCGGATGCGCGACTCACGAGGCCAACGTCCACTTCGCGCCGTCGCCCAGGGTGAAGCCGGGCAGGGGGCGCGCGCCGAAGCTGGCGGTGCGTCCGCCGTGGACCATGCTGACGTTGGTGAACTTACGCTGTTGGCCTTGGGCGTCCTTGCCGGTGACGACCAGGCCGCCGCCTGAACGACGGATCGACCAGTCCGTCAGGGTGTTGGTTTCGGATGCGGGCATTTGCTCCCCCTTCAATGTGGGGGAGAGTGTTCCGTAAAACGGAACAACGAGTCAATCGAAATTATCCGACTTTCGGAACATTCTCGCTGCGAGCCTAGAATACGGCGTTACTGCGGGCGTGGAATGGGCCTGGATGGGTATCCCCGTCGCCCGCTAGGGCTCAGCAGGTGCTGGGGTTGAGTTAGGTGTCAGGCCGGAGTGACGGCCTCTTTGGAGAGGTCCGTGGTGCCTGATTTATTATCCTGGGCTGCGGCGATAGCCATGGCGGCGCTGCGCAGCTGACGTAGCTGCAGGGCGTCTTGAGGGGGCATGAGTAGTTCGTAGGGCTCGATCTGAAGCCACTCCGAGACCTCGTTCACGATTTCCCGCTTGTACGATTGATCGCCGTTGAAGACCTCGGAGGCTTTCCGACGACTCCATCCAAGGTCTTTGATCAGATCGGCCTGGCGTTTCTTTGCGAGCGCCATCCATGATTTGAGGTGCCAGTCCCTATCCATGGCGGGATGATGGTGCGACGCGCTCACGCTGTCGGCCCCGCTAATCGGAACAGGCCTGCTTGACTCGTTGTTCCGATTAATGGAACAAGTCCAGCTATGAGTCTGGCAACATGGCGAAAATCGAGAGGACTGACCCTTGAGCAGACTGCTGCGCAAGCGGGCATCCAGTCCAAGGGCCGGATGAGCCGGATCGAGCGAGGCATCGAGCGGTGCCCGACAGACCTCGCAATCGCCATTGATCGTCTGACGCAGGGCGCCGTTTCAGTCGCCGAACTGCGCCCCGACCTCCACGACGTCCGCGTCATCCAGCCGGAGGCGCGGCCGTGAGCAATCTCCAGATCGCCGTCATCGCGCTGTGCGTGTGCAACGTCCTGCAGTTCGGCATCAACGTCCGCGTCCGCGCTCGGCTGAACCAGCTCGAGCGAAAGGCCCCAACGACGGACCAACTGGCGCAGATCGTGCGCGAGCAACTTTCCGAAACGGCTGACGCTTCCCGCAAGGCCAGCAATCGTCGCGCGGCCAAATACCTCTTCGACGCGGGTTGGTCTGTGGATGACGTCGCCAAGGGGCTTCTCGCCGATCCGGCCGAGGTCGAGGCCTGGCTGAATAAAGGCCGAGCTTATGAGTAGCGGGCTAGTCGACCGGGGTGATGCGGCTTTCCATAACGCCCAGAAGCTTGGCCAGAGCGTCAGCGTACGGATCGTCTTTACCCGGGGCAGGCATCCGATCTTCTCCGATTTTGCGCACGGCCGTCCGGAAAAGACCAACACCAGCGGGAAGTTGAAAGCCCGTAATGGAGAGCAAATCCAGGGTGAAGTCTCGAAGGGCGCGATGTTCGGCTTCGAGCAGGGCCAGCTTGGCCTCGACCGCGATGAGGCGGGCTGTATCAGACATTCGAATCTCTCCTTCGGGTTTTTGACAGAAGCGAAGGTAGAGGCGCCCGCCGTTGCGGCCAAGCTTGGTCGCAGCGGCGGGTTGCGCCTGGCCGTCAACGACTTCCCTAGGGCGGCGTAGCCATGGTTCCGGGGGGATCCAGCAACTGCCGAGACTGTGACGACTGCGGCTATCAGGAGTGCCTGACGGTCGGCGTCTGCCTGAGCGCGCAGGCCCGGGTGATGGGCGTCGATGCGTCCGACCTGGCCAGCGCCGGTCCAGTGTGGATCGGGGTGGATTTCGGCGTTCCGGTCGCTGAGATCCGCGAGCTGGCGCTCCCGTTGCTGAAGACGTTTCCCACCTTCCCCGAGACCCTTGAGGAGTTTCAGCGGCTCTTCCTGGTCAGGCTCATGTCGAGCGACAACCAGGACAACCGATCCGAGGGGGCGCGGCATGAGTAGCGCGCCCTTCTCGGCCCTTCCCCGCGTTGCACGGCGCGGCGGAAGTCCAGGACGCGCGGCGGCTATCCCGCCCCCAGCAGCGCCGTCGCGCGTCCGCCCAGTTATCCACAGGTCGGACAGTCGCCCCCTGTCCAGTTCGCCGACGCGCCGCACCTGCGTCGGTGTTTCCCGTCGGCGCGGCGGCTCCTCCTTGCTGACACGTCGCGTCGACGGGCTCTTGTTCTCAGGGGCCTGGTTCTGAGCCCGCTGTTCGCCCCTGTTGCTGACAGTCTGACTCCGTCCGCCGTTGTGCGCTTCTGCGCCCGGGGTCGGTTGTCCCTGTTGCTGCGCCAGTTGCTGGCGCGCCTCGCCCTGGACCGCGAGCGCGGGGAGGGCGCCAAGCGCGGGATGCGCCCCAACCACATCGGCAAGCCCAGCGTGAGCCTCGCCTGAAGGCGTCATCGCCCCCCGCCCGAGCAATGCCGGGGACGGAATTCTGCGGTGCGGAGCGACGACGCCAACAGCGGCGCGCGCGGCCCCCTTGCCCTCAACCAAGCCAACCATGGCCGCCTTACGAACGGTCATCGGGACGCCTTTTGCCAACGCCCGGCACTGAACCGCCGGAGCGAATGCATGTCTGCGTCCTGCAACCGGCTTCGTCAGGCGGATTCGCAAAGGACGAATCCACCCCATGAACGCGACCCAGCACACCTTGCTGGCGCGGGCGCTCATCGACGCCAATGGCGGCGTCGACGCCTGCTGCTCGCCTGTTACGCGCGTCGAGCGCTCGCAGCTCTACGCCTATCGCCAGTTCGACTCCGGCGTCTTTATGCCCGCCGACGTGATCGACGCTCTGGAAACCCGCTGCGGGAATCCGGTCTATTCATCGTTCCTGTTCAGCCAGGTGAAGGCCGAACCGCAGACCGCCTGCCTGGTCCAGGAGGCGGCCGACGTCGATGAGGCCGGGAATGACGTGTGGCGTTTCCTGCGCCGGGCGGCCGAACAAGGCCCGCTGACCGAATCCCAACGCCGAGAGGCTGAGCGCCTGCTTCAGCGCGTCGATCGCGAGACGGCCGAGCTACGCGCCGTCATCCACGGGACGGACCAGGCATGAGCGCCGTCGCGATGCCCAGGATCGGCGAGCGGATGATGACATCGGCGCTGCCGTGGCCGCAGAAGCTGGACGGGCGCACCTATCAGCCTGTCCGCAGGAATTCGGTGCCAGAGGAAGAGGCCAAGGGCTTCTATCTGAAGGAACGTGCGGGGCACACAGGACGACAGATCCTGCAGGCCGCACGTCGTCTGATGATGGACACGTTCGCAGGCCGCAAGAAGGGCGCCCGGCGCGGGGCGCTGACCCTGGCCGACTACAACATTCTGAAGTTCATGATCTGGGAGTGCTGGGATAAGCGCACCGGGAAACTGGATCCCGCCTACAGCCAAATCCAGAAGGGCACGGGCCACGCGCGTCAAACCATCGCCCGCGCCCTGGATCGCCTGGAAAAGCTCGGCTTCATTGACCGGATGCGGCGGTCGCGTCGTGTTCAACTGGACGACGGCACGATCGAGGTCCGGCAAACCAACAACGCCTATCGTGTCCACCTTCCAGAGCGGGTTCGCCGGTGGCTGAAGTTGCCGCCGCCGCCACCGCTCCCGGATGATCAGCTGCAACGCGACCAAACGGCGTTCATAGAAAACGATCAGCACATCGCCGAGGAAACGGGCCAGAAGACCCTAGGCAGCGTGCTGGCGCGCCTGGGTGCGGCGGTCGAACAAGCCGAGTCTAGTTCCTAGGGAGTCTTCCCCGGTTCATATTTCTAGAAGGAAGAAGATATGAGGCGTCGCCCTAGTCGGGCGACAACATGATCCAGATTCAGGGATGAGGGGCTGTCAGCGACAGCGAGATCAGTCAGCCGAGGGGCGGGCGCGCTCTCGCGCGCCCTTTGTGGTGCCCGGCTGCCGCAGCGTGGCGAGGCCATGGCGGTGACTGTGGTCAGCGCCGTTGGCTCTGCGAAAGGCGAGGGGTCCCGATTTTCGCGCGCGTGGGGGCGGCCGCAGCGATCGCGGACACGGCGCCAGGGCAACGGTTTCGGCCGATCGCGCAACGGTTTCAGGGTTCGGCGCAACGGAAGCGGCGCAGATGACGCCGCTGGGCGTCCAGGCAGGAAAGGGGAGGGCGCGTGTGGGGGCCGGGCGGGAGGGCGGCGCGAAATATCAACGTTGCGCGAATGGCGAATTCAGGGCATGCCCCCGGCCACGACTTTGGATTGGGGGCTTTCATGGAAGCAATCGCTGGTTTCATCATTTTCGCGAGCCTGGCCGCGTTTATCCTCGGCGTGGTGAACGTCATCAGGCCGCAGGCCTGGATGAAGGTGCGCAAGCGCCTGGTCGGCGCGTTCATGGTTCTGGGCTCGATGGGCGGCTGTGTCGCGGGCGGCCTGATGCTGCCGCCGTCGGCCGCGAACACGGCGGTGACGGCTGAGGCGGCGTCCAGCGGCGAGCCGGTCGACGTCGCCGAGGGGGGTGCGCCCGCCGGCGCGCCGACCGCTGCAGCCGAAGCGGCGCCGAAGCTGACGGGTCCGCAAAGGAACGCGGTCAGATCGGCCCGCCAGTATCTGAGCATGACCGGCTTCTCGCGCGATGGGCTTATTGAGCAGCTCTCATCCGACTTCGGTGAGGGCTATGAGGTTGCCGACGCCACGGCGGCCGTCGACAGCCTCGACGTCGACTGGAATGAGAACGCGGCGCGATCGGCGAGGCAATATCTCAGCATGACCGGTTTCTCGTGTAGAGGTCTTGTTGAGCAGCTGTCCTCCAGGGCCGGAGAGAAATACACTGAGAGCCAGGCGCGGTATGGCGCGCAGGCGGCGGGCGCCTGCTAGGTTCAGGGCTTCCGGGTATTATTTTGTATCTACGATTTAGCTTGCGTCCGTGCTGGAACGTAGATACAAAATGCTCATGGACATCGAGTTCGACAGCGCGAAGAACGAAGCGAACATCGCCAAGCACGGCGTGTCGCTGGCGCTGGGGGCGGAGATGGACATGGAGACGGCTGTGGTCGTTGAGGATGACCGTCATGAGTATGGCGAGCGCCGCTTTAGGGCGTTCGGCCATATCGACGGGCTGGCCTACTGCTTCGTCTTCACCGTTCGCGAAACGGCCGTCCGCGCGATCAGTCTGCGTCGCGCACACCAGAAGGAGATGAAACGCTATGGCCCGTGATCCCAAGCTGAACGATCCAGAGAACCCCGAATGGACCGAGGCCGACTTCGCGCGCGCCCGTCCAGCGTCGGAGGTGCTGCCCGCCGACGTCATGGCCGCTTTCGGGCGAGCCAAGGGGCGGGGGCCGCAGAAGGCCCGCACCAAGGTCGCCGTGAACATCCGCCTGTCGGCCGAGGTGCTTGAACACTTCAAGTCGGGCGGCCCGGGCTGGCAGACGCGCATCGATGAGGCGCTGAAGCGGGCCGTGCATGCGAAGTGACGGCTATGAGATGGGCTGGAATTACCGCGAAGGGCGGGGCGCAGATTTAGTCACCGCGTTCGACGAGGACCTCACGAGCTGCCGTGGCGAAGCCGCCTCGTAGCGTTCCTGCCTTCAGTCCCTCGCGGAGCTTGTCCGAGGCCTGCTTTCTCGCCCAATCTCTCTTTAGAGCGAACTCTTTCTCGCGCACTTCGTGGCGGTTCATGTCATCCAAGCTACGCTGATCTATGACGTCGGCAACGGTCCGCGAAGCGAAGTTCGCCTAGGGGGGAGTCACAACCGAACTCACGGCGCGACTTGCTGACCGAGCGTTGTCGCCCCATGGCTTATTCCTCTTTCATGCCAGCGGAAATCTCCAGAAATCCCCAAATAGCTGTTGGCAGACTAATAAAGGATGCGGCGCAAATATAAAGAACTACAAGCGCGTTATTTGACAAATCCAAAAACCTCTCTCCAAATATTGCGAATAATGACAGAGGGCCGAAAAATATAATTAGCCAAAGACCATTCTTGTTTCTTCTGCGCAGTATCTTGTCTAGTTGCCAAAAGCCGTAGACCGCTGCGATCAAGCTCAAGCTAAACCCAATTATATTCAGAAAAAGCATTCCATTACATCTTGGTGTTGAAACCGATTTAGGGGGCGGGTACGTGATACATGCCCCCGGAGCTGCAGCAACCTCAAAAAACGCCTGAGATGGGTCCGCAATGGGTCGTGAAGCGAAGTTCGCTAAGGGTGGCGAGCATACAGCGTAGCTGACAAGATAGGGCATGGCTCGTTCGACCCGAAATCGTAGTGGAGTGCCATCCGTGGCAAGCCTGTCTGGGTTGTCGGACGGCGAGCTTGAGAGGGAATATGCTCGGGTGAAAAGCCGTTTAACGACGCCCCTATCTCCGCTCGTATTGAAGCTCATCCTGAAGAAGCGTCACGCCATCGAAGCCGAACAGGCTCGGCGCGCGGACTAATGTCCGCAACGGGTCGTGAAGCGAAGTTCGCTTAAGGGTGGAAAGCAGACACGGACAATGCTCAGTTTAGGCATGGCCAACGCAACTCTCTCTCGCAGTCGGGCGTCACTCAGGGCTGGGTGCGCGCTAGCCATGCTGGCCTTATTGGGTTGCGCAGACGAGGGCGGCCGCGGATTGCCCGGTCACTGGTTCCCCACGGAGATCAACGGCCAGGACGTAACCGGGTCTAGCGTTGAACTTTGGCTCGACGACATCCAGACAACCGATCTCATGCCCACCACTTACGAACTACGCCTTGGCTGCGCGGATGCGGGGCGATGGGATTCGAAACAGCAACTCCTAGTCAGCAACGCCACGTACGCAGGCGAAGTGCCGCAGGATCAATGCCAAGCTGCGGACGCGCCCCGTCTGGACGCCTTGCGTCGCATGACCCACGAAGGGGTCACGATTGGGGTGGATCCCGAGACCTACGAGGTCAGCTTTGCGACCGCATCAGGACAATCGGCTCGCTTCACCTATTTCCCTTCACCCGTTGTAGACTAGCTGTCTGTGATCCTACGGACGCGCAGACGTACGCCGCGAAGGTCCGCAACGGGTCGAAACCGCGCTTTGGCAGCAGCCGCTATTCAACCTCGCTTCAGCGCGGCGACAGCCCGTTCGAATAGTTCGTTCTGGCTGTCGCTGCGCTGAAGCGAGATCGAGGGCTAGGGAACAGCGACGGCGGGCGGCGCGGGCGGGGCGTCGTCGTTGGCGGGCAGGGGACGGCCCGCGCGATCGCGGCGGACCATGCGGGGCGGCGCCACCGCCAGCTGGATCGCAGGGTTGGGCATGGCGCTCTGAACCGTCGTCCGCTCGATGATGAGAGAGGCGACGCCCTTCCAGCCGCAGTCGTCATTCGAACAGGCCAGGCGGGTTTCGCGGAAGGTCGGCGAGATCTGCCGCGACGTGCGGAAGGTGGTCGGCGAGCAGCAATGCGGGCAGGGCGCGCGGCCGCCGAGACGTTGTTCTTTCACTGAAATGACCCCGAAGGAGCCCCCGCTGAGGTCTTAACATATGACGCCGTTCGAGGGCGAAGAATCTGCATAGCGTCAGCTGTCGGCCAGCTCCATCTGGAGCGAGGTCCGCAGGCCGTTGTCCAGGCTGTGGCGAACCTCGCTGATCAGCCAGGCCGTGCTGTCGATCTCGGCCTTGAAACCCGACGCCGTGACCGTGCGCTCCGGGTAGAGGTCGGGGCGTCCGACGGCCAGGTTGATGCTGAACTCGGCCTTGCCGCGCTCAAGCCGGGCGAACTCGGCGTCGACAGCCTTCTGCGCTGACTTCTCGGTCGCGTAGATGCGACCGAGGCGGCGCGCGTTCTCCCTCGACCCGGCCACGACTTCGCGCCGCCGACCGCCCTGGCGGTCCTGCCATTCGGCCGTGACGCCGGAATAGGATCCGCGCTCAGCCGTCTTCCAGGAATGGCCGTCGCCGCTGCGCCGCGTGATCGTGGCGGGCGGGATTTCGAAGCCGCCCGGCGTCGTCCCAGCGCCGATCGGGTTGAAGACCAGGCGACCGGCCTTCACCGTCGCCACGGCGTCATGCTCGCGGCCCAGGCGGGTCACCAGGGCGGCGTCGCTTTCGCGCCCCTGGGCGAGGTGCTGAAGGCCGACGGCGGCCAAGGCGGGCGCAAGGGCCAGCTGCAGGCCGTTCCGCCCGGCCAGCTCCGACAGGACGGCGCCCAAGGTGACGTTCGACCAGCTGGTTTCCCGCCTGGTCCTGAAGGCGCGCGTCAGGTCGGCCGACTTGGCGCGAATGGTCAGGCGATCGGGCGCGCCGGTGTGACAGGTCTCGTCCACACCTTGCAGATCTGTTCGGCCAACAGAAGCTTGTCGACGCCAGCGATGACGTTGGCGCGGGTCTCGAGCTCGATCTCTTCCGGCGTTTCGCCCAGGCCTTCGGCGACGCGGACCACCACGACGATCGTATTGGCCTGTTTGTCGATCGCCGAGAGCGCCTTGGCCAAGGTGCCGCCGTTGCCCGCCTTAGTGATCGCGGCGGGCAGGTCCGTCAGACGCGCCGGAGTGTTGAGCGGAAAAATGGTCTCGTCCGCATCGTCGGCCACGGCGACCATGCCGATGATGCTGGTCGCCACGGTGCGAAGGACGCGCGGTCCTTCGACCAGTTCGATGACGGTGACGCCGTGATCCAGGGGCGTGATGGCGGCCATGTTCAAGATCCGAATGAATGAAGGGGATAGGAGAGGGTGACGTCCGCCCGGCGCGGCAGATCGAGCCGCTGCAGCTCCAACTGGAGGACGGCGCGACCGTCTTCCGACGCGGTCAGTTGGATGCGGCGCAGGCGGACACGGCTTTCCCAGCGCTGGAGCGCGATCGCGGTGGCGGCGTAGATCCGTAGGGGCAGGGAGCCGTTGAGCGGCTGGTCGATGAGGCGCGGCAGTTCGGACCCGTAGTCGCGGCGCATGACGCGCGAGCCGATCGGCGTCGAGAGGATGTGGGCGATCGACTGGCGCAGATGCTCCAGGCTGTTCGCCGCTATGCCACGACCCGAGGTGCGCGACAGGCCGATCGATGCGCCGATCATTGCTGGGGCGCTCCCGAAAGAGCCTGGCCAGCCGTGACCTTGGTGTGGAAGTGACCCTTGCCGGAGACGCCAGCGGCGACGACGTCGACGTCGGCCGCGATCGTGCCGCTGGACTGGAGGTCGCCGGTCAGGTCGACGTCGGCGGCGATCTTGAGGCCGCCCGGCGCGGTAATGGTCATGGAGCCGGGTAGGGCGAAGGCCAGGTCGCTGGCTTCCGGGTCATAGGAGACCAGAGCGCCGTCCTTGAAACGGACCGCATTCTTCAGCCCGAGGAAAAGGGCTGCGAAGGCGCGCGAGGGCAAGCCGTTGATGATGAACCCGCGCTCGATGTCGCCTTCGGGGCAGATGATGACGGCGGATGCGCCCGGCGTAGGCGGCGACCAGACGGTCGTGTCGCCCACAGCCATGATCCAGTCGAGCGGCGGCGTGAGGGTCTCGCCGATCCGGACGCGGGCAAGGCCAGCATCCAGATCGACGGAGTCGATGACGCCCTCGTGCACGACTTGGGCGAGCTGGCGCAGGGTTTCGTTGTTCGTGGCGCGGGCGGTCATCGCGGCGGACGATGGCGCAGCCCTTGCGGCTTATCGCGCGCCCGCTGTTGTCAGAGGGGTTCTGACAACAAGAGCTATGACCCGGTGGCCAGCAGGGCGGGATCCAGGACGGGCCAGTCGATCGCGTGGGGAAAGCTGTCCTGCTCGGGCACGTCGCGCAGCGCTTGGACGTGCGATCATTGAACCCGGCGGGCGCTATGCTGGAGACCCTGTCAGAGCTGGCGAGGAACGGTCATGTACGTGGCTTCGCAAATGCGTTCCTATGGGCCGAGACGCGCAGAGACTGGCATCGCGGACAGGCGGAAAAAGCCGCCCAAGCGGCCGAACACGCGGATGCGCGGTTCAGCCATGGCGGGAAATGCGCTGAGTTATAGGGGTTTGCTGACCGGCCTGCTGAGCAAGCAGAACCAGCTCAGGACGGTGGCGGAGAGGGGGGGATTCGAACCCCCGGTACGCTTCCACGTACGCCGCATTTCGAGTGCGGTACATTCAACCACTCTGCCACCTCTCCGCGGGTCGGTAGTCCCTAATGGGGCTGAGCGAGCGGCTTCTCTAATCAAAGGCTGCGATGGCTGCAAGCCATGACGGCGAAGAAATTTGAACGGCGGTTCAACGCTGTCCGGGAAGCGACAGGCCGAAGGCGCCGCCATCGCCGGGTTCGGGTCGGACATGGCGGAACAGTTCGGCGGGACGGCCGCCGGTGTCGCTGGTGAAGACGCCCGTGGGCTGGACCAGGCCGGTGCGCTCGACGCCGCGGCGGAAGTTCTGCTTGTGCAGCGACAGGCCCGCCACGGCCTCGGCCGCCGCCTGCAGTGCGGACAGGGTGAAGGTCGCGGGCGTGAGGTCGAACAGGACGGGCCGGTACTTCAGCTTGCTGCGCAGGCGGGCGACGCCGGTCGCCAGGATACGGCGGTGGTCGGACGTCATGGACAGGTCGCCGAGCGGAGCGGGGGCTGGGCGACCGTTGTCGCGGGCGGATTCCTCGACCAGACCCGCCTCATAGAGGAGTTCATAGCGATCCAGCACGCGCTCCTCGTTCCAGCGGGCGCCGGGCGTGAGGGCGAACAGGGCGTCGATGCGGCCCTTGCGCGCGGCGTCGTCGACGGCCCAGGCGCTCAGGGCGGGGATCAGGCGTTCCATGACGGGCGGGCGGCCCCGACGCCAGTCCTCCCAGGGGAAGACGTGGAAGATGGGCGTCCATGCCGCGTCGCGGCCCGAAGCGTTGAAGCTGGCGGAAGCGCCGAAATTGGCGCCTTCGGCGGCGTCGGCGGTCAGGGCGAGGTAGCCGACCGAGATCTCGCGCGCGCGATCCGGGCCGGGCGTGGCGCGCGGGGCGTCGCGGCCCAGGTCGCCGAAGGTGTAGAGCTGTTCGACGAAGCCCAGGGGGAAGCCTGTCTGAGCCGCCACGAAGTCGCGGAGCGCCAGCTCGAAGGTTCGGTCGCGCGCCGGATCGAAGGGGCCGAAGGGCAGGGCGGGGGCGCCGTCGGGAGCGTGGGTGGTCAGGACGACGGCCTCGCGGTCCCGCAGGGCGATGATCACCGCCGACAGGCCGATCCTTATGCCGGTGTGGGAGGATGACGCCTCCGTCCGCCCCTGGTCCATGCGTCTCCCTTGCGCCCGCTTTCTATTCCGTGTGCCAGGCGTCGGCGCCGGGCAGGATTCCGACAGCTTCGGCCAGAACGCGATAGCGGTCCAGATAGCGCTCCTGGGCCACGGCGGCGGGCAGGGGTTCGATCACCAGATCATAGCCGGGGGGCGGAGCGCCGAAGATCTGCAGGGATTCGCGGCGGGTGAATCCGGCCAGTTGCGTCGCCTCATAGAAGGCGCAGGCCTTGTCGGCCTTCTTGATCAGCGACTTGATCGTCTGCGGGGTCTTGGGCGGCAATTGGAAGCGGACGTGGATCGCCGCCTCCAGTCGGGCCTCGAAGTCCTTGTAGCTGGCGCCCAGGGCCGATTTGAACGGCGAGATCATGTCGCCGATGACGTATTCGGAGGCGTCGTGAAGCAGGGCGGCCAGGCGCCATTTCGGCTCAAGCCCCGGGCGAATGTGGGCGGCGATCTCCTCGACCACCAGCGAGTGCTGGGCCACCGAGAAGGCGTGCTCGCCGATCGTCTGGCCGTTCCAGCGGGCGACGCGGGCCAGGCCGTGGGCGATGTCCTCGATCTCGATGTCGAACGGCGAGGGGTCCAGCAGGTCCAGGCGGCGGCCGGATAACATGCGTTGCCAGGCGCGCGGCGGCTTGGGTTTGCGGACTCGGGGCGCGGGGCCGGCGTCTTCGATTTCTTCGGCCAAGGTCTTGATGCTGCGCATGCTCAGGCTGGTGACTCAGACCGAACGCGCGATCAAGGGCGGCCGTTGCGATAGATGGGGGTTAATCGCCGACGTTGAGCGTCACCAGGGCCTTGGCGGCGTCGAACAGGCGGTCCGGGTCGCGGTCCTTGCTGCGGACGGTGGCGACGACGATGGGGCCGCCGACCGGGCCGCGCGCTTCATAGCCCACGGTGCGCCAGCCGCTGGCGGACGGCTCGTTCGCGGCCATCAGGAAGGTCGAACGCACGGATTCGCCCGAGGCGCTGGTGCGGATGCGTGCGGCGCTGTCGGTCGCGTCGATGTTCACGGCGTCGTCTCCGGACGAGACGTTGACGCGGCCGCTCTTGTCGTCGGCGCGGATGGTCAGGCCGCCGATGCGGATGTTGGCGCGGTCGCCGTCAGCCTCGATCTTCATGCCGGGCAGGCGGACGGTGGCCTTGTCGCCCTGGGCGTCGACGCGCAGGCCCGGCATTCTGACCTGGGCGGAATCGCCTGCGACCTCATCGGCGACCCTGGACGCCTCGGCGGCGGCTCGGTCGGCGTCAGCCTCGGCGCGGGCGGCGTCCGCTTCGGCCTTGGCGGCGGCGGCCTCCGCTCGAGCGTTCTCGGCCTCCACCTGGGCCATGGCTTCGGGCAGGTCGGCGGTCAGACGGGTCTCGAAGGGTTTCAGCGCCGTCTGGGCCGAGCGGCCGTCCAACTGGACCAGTTGCAGGATGACTTCCGATCCGCGCGGGCCGCCGTAGACGCAGGACCCGTCGGCCCGGGCCGACCCCTTGCGTGTCAGCACGCCCTGGGTCTGGGGGCATTGCAGGGCGTCGACCACCTTCAGCACGCCGGATGAATCCGAGGTCGTGGAGGTGGTGATGCGCACCGAGCCGCCGTTGTCGCAGGCGGCGGTCATCAGCGCCAGGGCGATAACGGGCCAGGTGATGTGTTGCATGGTCGGCTCCACTCCAGGCCCCGATTGTGCGCCATAAGCGCGGCAGGGCCAGTGAAATCGCGGTAATCGAAAGACGACGGGAAAGCGGCTGAAATCAGCCGCCGGGGCGGGCGCCTTCGCGACGGCTCATGAAGGCCAGGCGCTCGAACAGATGCACGTCCTGCTCGTTCTTCAGCAGGGCGCCGTGCAGCGGCGGGATCAGCTTTCCCGGCGTCTTTTCGCGCAAGGTCTCCGGCGAGACGTCGTCGACCAGCAGCAGCTTCAGCCAGTCCAGAAGCTCCGAGGTCGAAGGCTTCTTCTTCAGGCCCGGCGTGTCGCGGATTTCATAGAAGGTCTTCAGCGCTTCGGCGACCAGGCGCGGCTTGATGCCGGGGAAGTGGACCTCGACGATGTCCTGCATCGTCTCGGCGTCGGGGAAGCGGATGTAGTGGAAGAAGCAGCGGCGAAGGAAGGCGTCCGGCAGTTCCTTCTCGTTGTTCGAGGTGATGACGACCACGGGGCGGACCTCGGCGCGGATCGTCTCGTCCGTCTCCTGAACGTAGAACTCCATGCGGTCGAGCTCCTGCAACAGGTCGTTCGGGAACTCGATGTCGGCCTTGTCGATCTCGTCGATCAAAAGGACGGGGCGGGCCGGGGCGGTGAAAGCCTCCCACAGCTTGCCCTTCTTGAGGTAGTTGCGGACGTCGTGGACGCGTTCGTCGCCCAGCTGGCTGTCGCGCAGACGGCTGACGGCGTCGTATTCATACAGGCCGTTGTGCGCCTTGGTCGTCGACTTGACGTGCCAGGTGATCAGCGGGGCGTTCAGCGCACGCGCCAGTTCATAGGCCAGGACCGTCTTGCCGGTGCCCGGCTCGCCCTTGATCAGCAGCGGCCGTTCCAGCGCCACGGCGGCGTTGACGGCGACCTTCAGGTCGTCGGTGGCGATGTAGTTGGACGTGCCTTCGAACCGGCTCATGCGAAACCTGCTCCATTCCGGGGGAAGGGAGCAGGTAGCTTAAAGAAATCCGTGTGAACAGGCGGCAGGGTCAGGTGATGCGCTTGGCCGACACCGGGTCGCTGGCGGGGAAGGTCTCCTCGACGCCCTCGTCGATCAGGGCTTCCTGACGGTTCTCGGCGTCCTTCTCCTTGTCCTTCAGCTGGTCGGGCTTGCCGCTTTCGTGCGGTGCGCGCTTGGCCGGAGGGGTGTTCGGGTCGGCGTCTTCCTGGGCCTTGGTCGGATGATGGTCGGTCATGAATTCCCTCACTGTTCAGGGCCGTAGCCCAGGTCCTCTATGTCGTCGTCGGAGAGACGCCTGGCCTCCCAGTGGGCGGCGCTGGCCTGGGCGCCGCGCTGATTGCGCATCAAGCCGGCATAGACCAGCTCGACCTCGTCGGCGCCCGACGCCGGGGCGCCGTCGCCGTCGGTTTCGCTCAGGCGCACGCTGTCGACGCCCAGCAGGGCGTCAGCCTCGGCTTCCATCCCGTCCAGGGCCAGGTCGCCGTCCAGATCGGCGTCGTCTTCATCAAAGGGTTCGGGGTCGGCGTCGCCGTCCAACTGGGTGACGTCCAGAACGTCGTCGGCTTCGTCGAACGACAGGTCGCCGTCGCCTTCATCGTCCAGATGGGTCTCGTCATAGACCTCGGCCTGGTCCTGGCCGTCGGCGTCAAAGTCGGGGGCTGGCATCATCGTCTCCCTTCGAAAAGCTCAACGGCTCGGCTCGTCAGGGCGTTCCCATCAGCCGGAACGCGACGCGCCAAATGAAGAGATGGTTAACCACGTCGCTTTACAGTTCTTCAGCGGCCGGCCGTCACGGTGAGGGCGGCGCCACGGAGACCTTCCCTTGCCTCTGAAACTGTCGCTGAAGCCCGGCGAAAAATTCGTGCTGAACGGGGCCGTCGTGCAGAACGGCGACCGTCGCGGCGTCCTGGTCCTGCAGAACAAGGCCAGCGTCCTGCGCGAGAAGGACATCATGCAGCCCGAGGACGTGACCACGCCCGCGCGCCGCATCTACTTCCCTGTCATGATGATGTATCTGGACGAGGCGGAGGCGCCGAAATTCTATGATGAATTCGCCCTGCGCCTGACCGAATTCATGGGGGCGGTCCGCAATCCGGCCGTCCTGACGGAATGCGTCGCCTGCTCCAAGCACGTGCTGGCGCGTCAGTATTACAAGGCCCTGATGGGCGCTCGCAAAATCGTCGATTACGAAGACCAAAGGCTCGGCAATGTCGCTTCAGGCGTACAAGACGGCGGCGACGCGGGCTGAATCCCCGCGTGAGATGGAGTACCGGCTGTTCGGCCAGGTGACGCGCGCCCTGATGCACGCCGCCACCCTGGACAAGTCGGATGTCGCCGGGCGGATGGACGCCCTGGACTGGAACCGCCGCCTGTGGTCCACGCTGGCGACCGCTTGCTCGGATTCGACCAACGCCATGCCTCAGGCGATGCGGGCGCAGTTCATCTCGCTGAGCCTGTTCGTCAACCGCAACACGTCCGAGGTCATGAGGGGCGAGGACGACTTCTCGACCCTGATCGACATCAACCGCATGATCATGCAGGGACTCAGCGGCCAGACCGACGCGGGCTGACGCGGCTCCGGATCTCCTAGAAGAGGTTTGCGGCCCAGCTGGCGATGTTGCCGACGACCGCGACCACTGTGGTCCAAACCAGGGCCAGATAGACGCCGCACACGGCCGTGCCGAAGAAACCGGCCAGGATGAAGGCGCCGTCCCGCTGGATGATGCCCAGGCCGAACAGGGCCAGGGTCAGGCCGGGCAGGGCGTCGCCGAAGGGCACCGGCAGGGCCATCATCATGGCCAGCAGGATGCAGATCACGCCGATCGCCACATCCGCGGCTTCGCCGGTCAGAACGGGCCAGCGCGGCTTGGTCAGCCGCTCGACCCGGCGCAGGCGGGGCAGAATCTTCTCCGCCGCCGTCCGATAGGAGGCGCGGCTTACCGACAGGTTCAGCAGCCAGCGCGGCAACCACACCTTCTCTCGCTGCAGCGCCAGCTCGGCGGCGATCAGGATGATCGGCACGGAAAAGACCGCCTTGCCGCCCGGCGGCCAAGGGAAGAGCGCCATCAGGGCCAGCATCAGGATGACGGCGCCGAAGCCGCGCTCGCCGAAGGCCTCGACCATTTCGCGAAGGGACAGTTTGTCGGACTCGCCCTGATCCAGCCGGTCCTGGCCCAGGCGCTCCAGCACGTCGGAGAAGGTCCGCCCCTCATCGGGCGGCGGCGTGGAAACGAGCGTCATCAAGCGAGACTCAGAGCGATATCATGCGCGACGTTAGGGGCGCGCCGCGACTTGCGCCATCCCCGCCGCGAGGGTTGCGACGAAATAGGCGTCTAGTGTTTTGAGACGTGCTCGGGTTTGCCCTTGCGCTTGGTGTGGGCGAACTCTTCAAGCTGCTTTTCGCTCATCGATTCCATCATGGATTTCGACGCGCCCTTCAGCTTGGATTTGGGCGTGTCGCCGCGCTTGGCCGACAGGGCGGCTCCGGCGGCTTTCTGCTGGGCGGCGGACTTGGCGGGCATGACGATCTCCTTCCGAGTGAAAGGCAACCGTCCGCCCGCCTTAGGGTTCCGTCAGCTTCCCAGAAGCTCGCGGCCGATGAGGAAGCGGCGGATTTCATTGGTGCCGGCGCCGATGTCGTAGAGCTTGGCGTCGCGGACCAGGCGTTCGACCGGCCATTCCTTGGTGTAGCCGGCGCCGCCCAGGGCCTGGACGGCTTCCAGCGTGACCTTCACCGCGTTCTCCGAGGCCAGCAGGATGGCGCCGGCGGCGTCATAGCGGGTGGTCAGGCCCTGATCGCAGGCGCGGGCAACCGAATAGACATAGGCGCGGGCGCTATTCAGGGCGACGTACATGTCGGCCACCTTGCCCTGCATCAGCTGGAAGGAGCCGATGGCCTTGCCGAACTGCTTGCGGTCGCGGACGTAAGGCAGGACGACGTCCAGCGCCGCCTGCATGATGCCCAGCGGACCGGCGGACAGGACGGCGCGCTCATAGTCTAGGCCGCTCATCAGCACGGCGGCGCCGCGCCCTTCGCCGCCCATGATGTTCTCTTCGGGGACTTCGCAGTCCTCGAACACCAGTTCGGCCGTGTCCGAGCCGCGCATGCCCATCTTGTCCAGCTTCTTGGAGACGCTGAAACCCTTCATGCCCTTTTCGATCAGGAAGGCGGTGACGCCGCCGTTGCCGTCGCCGGTGCGGGCGTAGACCACCAGGGTCTCGGCGTGCGGGGCGTTGGTGATCCAGAACTTGGTCCCGTTCAGGACGTAGCGGTCGCCCTTCTTTTCGGCGCGGGTGCGCATGGACATGACGTCCGAACCCGAACCGGCCTCGGACATGGCCAGGGAGCCGACATGTTCGCCCGAGATCAGCCTGGGCAGGTATTTCGTCTTCTGTTCGGGCGTGCCCCAGCGGCGGATCTGGTTGACGCACAGGTTGGAGTGGGCGCCGTAGCTCAGGCCGATCGAGGCCGAGGCGCGCGACACCTCCTCCATCGCCACCACGTGTTCGAGGTAGCCGAGGCCGAGGCCGCCGAACTCTTCCTCGACCGTAATGCCGTGCAAGCCCAACTCGCCCATTTCGGGCCACAGGTCGCGGGCGAACTCATTCTTCTCGTCGATTTCGGCGGCGCGGGGGGTCAGCCGTTCGGCGGCCCAGCGGGCGGTCGTGTCGCGGATGGCGTCAGCGGTCTCGCCGAGGCCGAATTCCATGGATTGGGGCGCGAAGGGTATGCTCATGCCCAAAGGCGTAGCATTGCGCGCGGGCTTCGCAAAGACGCCTGTTAGCGGGACTGTTTGTGCTGTGGGTCGGTCGCCGTCGGCGCCTTGGCGCGCAGGGCGCTCCAAGCCGCCATGCCGATGAAGACGAGGCCGGCGATCGCCAGGCCGGCGCCGATCAGGACGGTCGCGTCGCTCGTCTCCGGGGCGCGCCAGGCGCGCTGGAAGGCGGCGATTCCGGCGAGGAAGGCGAGGACGCCGACGCCGCCGATGAACAGGACGGCGCCCTTGTCGCCCGGCGTCGCGTCGGGGGCTGTGCGCGCTTCGTGGCGCAGGACGGGCGCCGTGGGCGGCGGGGCGGCGGCGGGCGGCTCGGCGGCGCCCGGACCGCGCACCGGGGCGGTCAGCAAGGCGTCCAGCGAGGCAGGCTGATCGGGGGCCGTGTCGAACAGGGCGCGCTCGGCCGAGCGGCGGCGATAAAGGGCGTCGACGGGCGGCGAGGCGCGCTCTGGCCATGCGGACAGGGCGGCGGCGGCTTCGGACGGAGCGCCGGCGTCCAGACTGGCCTGGACGTCCGATCCCTGGAACCGCTCCAGGCCGATGGAGAAGATGAAGCTGGCCAGGGCGTCGAACTGATGCTGGTTCAGGGGCAGGCGCACCCGGTCGTTCAACAGGGCGACGATGGGCATCAGGTCGTACTGCAGCAGCAGTTCGGCCTCGGTCTCGCTGACCACGGCGTCGGGGCGGGCCGAGCGGGCGTGGCCGTAGCCGATGACGGGCGTCCCGTCGCGGCGCAGCACGGTGCGCGGGCGAAAGCCCTCGAAGCTCTTGATCAGCAGAAGGCCTTCTCGAGAGACCTTGCGGCGTTGCGGCGCGGCTGCGGACACGGATTGACCCAATTCGAAACGGGCGTTCTCGCCCCGACGGGGGCGGAGCAAGCCTCATTCCGAAACAGGCGAGGCCGTTTCAGGTCAGGTTTAGAGCAGGACGATGGTCGCCAGGCCGAGAAAGATCAGGAAACCGAAGAAGTCGGTCGTCGCCGTGACGAACACGGCTGAAGACACGGCCGGGTCGAACTTGAGCTTGGACAGGGTCAGCGGCGTCAGCACGCCCACGCTGGCCGCCACAAGCAGGTTCAGGATCATGGCCGCAGCGATGACTGCGCCGATGCGCCAGTCGTGGAACCAGAAGCCCGCCGCCAGGCCGATCAGCGGCGCCAGGACGAAGCCGTTGGCCAGGCCGACCGCCATCTCGCGCCAGAAGGTCCGCAGGGCGTTGGAGGCGTTCAGTTCGCGCGTCGCCAGGGCCCGCACGGTGACGGTCAGGGCCTGCGTCCCCGCATTGCCGCCGATGGCCGAGACGATGGGCATCAGCACGGCAAGCGCCACGATCTGCTGGATGGTGCCCTCGAACAGGGCGATGACGCTGGCGCCCAGGACGGCGGTGAACAGGTTGATGCCCAGCCAGGGCACGCGGCCGCGCACGATCTCCATCACGCTGGACGAGCGGTCCTCGTCGGCGACCCCGGCCAGACGCAGGATGTCCTCGCGGTTCTCTTCCTGGATGATGTTGACCACGTCATCGACGGTCAGCTGGCCGACCAGTCGCCCGCCGACGTCGACCACAGGGGCCGAGATCAGGTGGTATTTCTCGAAGATGTAGGCGACCTCTTCCTGGTCGACGTCCACCTCGATGGGGTTCACCGGCTCCATCAGCTCGGTCAGCGGCGTGGCGCGCGGACTGCGCAGCATCCGGCTGATGGCGACCCCGCCGACCGGCCGGTTCATGGGATCGACCACATAGATGTCGAAGAAGAGCTCGGGCAGGTGATCGCCCTGGGCGCGAACGTGGTCGATGGTGTCGCCGACGTTCCAGAACTGCGGCGCGGCCATGAATTCGCGCTGCATCAGGCGGCCGGCCGAATCCTCTTCATAGCCGAGCGAGGATTCGATGGCGGCGCGTTCGACCTCGGGCATGGCGGCCAGGACGCGTTCGCGCTGGTCCTCCTCCAGGTCCTCGACGACCGAGGCGGCATCGTCCGAATCCAGTTCCTGAAGCGCTTCGGCCAGGGTGGCGGAGGGGACGCGCTCCAGCACCTTTTCACGGATGCCGTCGTCCATTTCCGGCAGGGCTTCGGCCAGCAGGTCCGGCGGCAGCCACTGGACCACGACCGAGCGGTGCTCGGCGGTCAGGAAGCCCATCAGGTCGGCGACGTCGGCGGGGTGCAGGTCTTCCAGCAGGCCGCGCAGCCGCATGCCGTCGCCGTCATCGGCCGCGTCCACCACCTTTTCGACGAAGGCCGCCGTCAGGGCGTAGTCTTCGCCGAGGGCGGCGTGATCATCGTTCTCGAGAGGGGAGTCTTCGGGGCGCAGAGGGGCAAAGTCCGTGTGGGTCACGTATCTGCCTCCTCTGGAGATTGATGTCAGCCGTATCTAGCCGAGATTCGCCCTGTCAGATCAGATGGTGCGGTCGAGAAGACTCGAACTTCCACGGGTTGCCCCACAGCGACCTCAACGCTGCGCGTCTACCAATTCCGCCACGACCGCTCGCATCGGAGGGCGGGCAATAGCGGAGAGCCGCCGGAAAGAAAAGAGCGTTTTGCGAAATCCGTCGCCGCCGAGCGATTTTCCTTCAAACCGATCTTCAGGCCGCGTCGGGTCGAGTAGGCGGGGCCTTCTGACCGTGGCCCAGCATCAAGCCGCGCCCGCCATGAAATCATACACATCCGCCGGCCGAGTCACCGTGATGGCGATGCGGTCGTCGCGAATCTCGATCTCGCCGCGCGCGACCGGGTGGTTGTTGGCCAGGATCCAGACCTCGTCCTTTTCCGAGGCGTCCAGCGGGATCACCGCGCCGCGGCCCATGCGCAGCAGTTGCTGCATCGGCAGGACCGAACGGCCCAGCACGACCGAAATCTCGACATCGACGGCTTCGATCTGGCTCAAAGAGGATACTCGCAAATCAACGGGCGGCCCTTGCGCCGCCGCGTTCGGCCCCACATTGAGGGCATCATGCTTGCCGACCCGTTAAACTCTTCCCAACGCAGCCTGCTTCGCGAGGACGGCCGTCCCGTCGAATGGGCCCTGTCGTCCGGCTATGTCGACTACCCCGCCGCCGAGGCCGCCATGGAGGCGCGCGTCGCCGCCATCGCCGCCGGAGAAGCCGAGGAACTGGTCTGGCTGCTGGAGCATCCGCCGCTCTATACCGCAGGCGTCTCGGCCAAGGACGACGACCTGCTGGCGCCCGACCGCTTTCCGGTTCACCGGACGGGGCGGGGCGGGCAGTTCACCTATCACGGGCCGGGCCAGCGCGTGGCCTATGTGATGCTGGACCTGAACCGGCGCGGCAAGGACGTGCGAGGCTTCGTCCACGGCCTGGAGGACTGGATCATCGGCGCCCTGGACCGTTTCGGCGTCGAGGCCGGAATGCGCGAGGGCCGCGTCGGCGTCTGGGTCGAGCGCAAGGGCGCGGGTTGGAGCCGCGAGGACAAGATCGCCGCCATCGGCGTCAAGGTCCGCAAATGGGTCAGCTTCCACGGCATCAGCCTGAACGTGGAGCCGGACCTGGACCATTTCGGCGGCATCGTGCCCTGCGGCATCACCGAACATGGCGTGACCAGCCTGGTCGATCTGGGCGTGCTGGCGACGATGGATGAGACGGACGACGCGCTGAAGTCGTCCTTCCAGCGGGTGTTCGGCCCGGTTCAGCCGGGCGTCGCGCCGCTCTGACGCCGAACGCCCGGCGCGGCCCCATAGCGATTGAAGGCTTTCTGGCCGGGCAGGACGGCCAGGTCGAACGCGATGAGCGCAAGGGCGGCGGTCGCGACCCCCGCCAGCGGCGTCAACGGCAGGGGCGTCAGCAACGGGGGCCATGCCAGGGCGAAGGCCGCCAGGATCAGCCCGCTCCACCAGCCTGAACGCCCCCGATCATGCAGACGCTGCGACAGGACGCAGAACCCGCAATAGGCCAGGGCGGCGGCGACGAGGGCGTGAAGCCAGCCGGGGATCGGCAGAAGAAGATCAGTCACGGTCCAGGCGCCGATCAGGCACGCTGCGCTCAGCACAAAGCGGAACCGGCCGACGCGCCCCGTGGAGTTCAGAAAAAGATCAACCAGGGCGGTCATTTCGCAAGCACGCGGCGTTCCGGCGCATTTTGCGCCTGCAGAACTCATGGCCTAGTCGGGAAACAGGCGCGCGTAAACGTCGCGACCGGGAAAGCGGTGCAATTTCGTCACAGGGGTGGCGACGGCGCCGTTATTGAGTCTAAAACACGCCCAACCCGCACTCTGACGGACTGGGAGAACCCCCATGAAAAGCCTGCTTTCCGCTTCGGCGGCCGTACTGGCCCTGACTTTCGCCGCCTCGGCCGCCTCGGCCCAGAACTTCAGCGATCTGGCCCGTCAGGATCTTCAGGCCATGCACGCGGCGCTGCGCGACAATCACCCGGCCGCCGTGGTGCCCGGCGAGGCCAGCGCGCCGTTCCGCGCCTGGCTGGACTCGGGTCTGGAGCAGGCCCAGGCCAAGGCCGGTCAGGTCAACAGCGGCGACAGCCACGCCTATTTGCTGCGCTGGTACGCCAACGGTTTCCGCGACTCCAACATCGCCGCCCGCCCGACCTACGAGGGTCTGGGTCCGTATTTCGCCACCAGCTGGCCGGGCGTGGCCACGGCCTGGCGCAACGGCCAGTATGTCGTCTCCTATGTTCAGGACGGCGTGCGCGGCGCGCCGCCGCTGGGCGCTGTCCTCAAGAGCTGCAATGCCGAGCCGATTGAGGATCTGGCCAAGGCCAAGCTGGATCAGTTCGAAGGGGATCTGACGACCGAGGCCGGCCGTGTCCGCAGCGCCCCCTATCTGCTGTGGAACCGCAATAACCCCATGACCACGGGCGTGCCGGGAACCTGCGAGTTCCAGGTCGGTCGCCGCACCCGCGATTACACCTTGTCGCCCCAGCCGGCGACGGCCCAGAACCTGGAGGCCGCCTATCGCGCCTCGGTCTATGTCCCGTCGGGCGCGCCTCTGTCGGTCGAGACGGTGAACGGTCGTCCGTGGGTCAACGTCCACTCTCTGGCTGACGATGCGGGGTGGGACGCCTTCTTCGCCCAGATCGAAGCCCAGTCCGCCGCCATCCGCGGACCGCAGGGCTTCGTGCTCGACCTGCGCGGCGCCAACGGGGCGTCGATCAACGCCACCACGCGCGGCTATGGCCTGGCCAACCGCATCTGGTCGCCGGAATTCACCGTCAGCCGCCAGCCTGAAGCCGGCCAGATCACCTATCGCGCCACCGCCGCCAACCGCCAGTGGTTCGCCGACACCCTGAACCGGATGGTGTCCGACCCGCGCTTCGTCCAGGAATCGGGCGCGGTGATCGAACAGACCCAGGCCATCGTCGCCGCCTTCGACAGCGCCATCGCCGCCGGTCAGCCGACCTTCGTCATGCCCGGCCGTCCGGCGACCCCGGACACCGGCGCGGCCAACCCGGTGCAGGGCCAGGTGGTCGTCCTGGTCGACGCCGGCTGCTCGGGCGGCTGCCTGGACACCCTGGATCTGCTGAGCCGCCTGCCCAACGTGCGCATCGCCGGGTCGACCACGGCCGAGGACACCATCTTCATCGAGCAGACCGTCCTTCGCCTGCCGTCCAACTACGCCGACCTGAGCTATGGCCATAAGGCCTGGACGACGCGCCAGCGCGGCAATAATGCGCCCTACGCCCCCTCGGGCGCGCTGGCCTACACCGGCGACGCGACGGACGAAGCGGCCGTGCGGACGTGGGTGAACGGGCTGTTCGGCGCCTAATCCCAACGATCATCTCGGGCTATTGAGGGCCGGACGGTGGAACGACCGTCCGGCCCTTCCTATTTGAGAACCATGACCCAGACCGAATCTCCCGCCGCCATGCGTTCCGCCTCCGGCTATGACCTGACGCCGCCGACCGACAGCCAGCGTGCGGTGCTGGAAGCCGACCTGTCGCCGGAGGAGAAGCGCGTGCTTCTGGCCCACGGCACCGAGGCGCCCTTCTGCGGGACCCTTCTGGGAGAAAAGCGGGCAGGGGTCTTTTGCTGCCGCGAGTGCGGCCTGCCGCTGTTCCGGTCGGTGACCAAGTTCGAGAGCGGCACGGGCTGGCCCAGCTTCACCGAGCCCGTCGACCTGGCTCACGTCCGCGCCGTGCGCGACGACAGCCATGGCATGGTGCGGGTCGAGACCCGCTGCGCCCGTTGCGACAGCCATCAGGGCCACGTCTTCCCCGACGGCCCCCCGCCGACGGGCCTGCGTTACTGCATCAACTCGGTCGCGCTCAGTTTCGTGGCCGACGGCGAACCCTTGCCTGACCCCCTGGGACGCGGGGATGGAGGGCGCGACGAAGGGACGGCCTGACCTTGGCCGCATTTGAGGGTAGGGTGATCGTGAACGGGAGTAGATGCGTATGTTGATCGAACTCATGGCCGCCTCCCTCTTGCTGGCGAGCAGCGACCCCGAGGGCGTGGTTTCGACCGCGCCGCGCGCGGGTTCGGGCGCCGTGCCGACGGCGAGCGCCGCCGCCCTGGCCGAGACGGTCAGCGACGCCTCGCCGGCCGTGACCCTGCAGACTGCGGCGCCTCACGGCCTGACGACCGAAGAGCAGATTTCCCGCTGGATCGGCGAGCGCAAGGCGGATGCGCCGCCCGTGGAAACCTGGGCCGACGCCTGGGAGGAAGCCGCTCCCCGCAAGATGCACGGCGTGGTCAGCGCGGGAATCGGCACGGGCGGCTACAAGGACTTCGGCGCGGCGGTGTCCCTGCCCCTGGGCGAGAACGGCACGCTGAACCTCAGCTTCAGTCAGACCAAGAACGCCCCCTGGAGCTACGGCTACGGTTACGGCCCCTACGGGTTCGATCCCTATGGCTTCGGGGCGGGCCGTTATGGACTGGGCGGCTATGGCTGGCGTGACGCCTACGGCGCCGTGCCGGGCCCCTTGGGCGTGCGTAGTCCGCGCGAGCGTTCCAGTCGGATCCGTCCGTTTGACCTCGACGATGAGCGCCGCGACACGCCCGACGACGCCTCGCGGTAGGATGGAGAGCCGCTGAAGTGCGGCCTGAGGGTCACGCCGTGCGCTTTTTCCCTCCAGGCGTCGCATCGCCGCATTCCCTTTCCATGGTCTGATCCCATATGCCCTCGGGCAAAGGATCAGTATGGACAGTTTGCTTACCTCGGCCGCCGACTTCATCGCCCGCAACGCCATGTGGGCCGGCGTGATCCTCGGCGTCGTGACCTTTTTCGAGTCCCTGGTCGTCATCGGCGCCTTCGTGCCGGCGACGGGGCTTCTGGTCGCGGCGGGCGGTCTGGTGGCGGCAGGCGTGCTGGATCCCTTCACCGTCATCGGCGGCTGCGTCATCGGCGCCGTCATGGGCGACGCCATCTCCTACTGGATCGGACGCCGTCTGGGCACGCGGGTGCTGCGCCACCATATGCTGGTCCCGCATCGCCGCAAGCTGGCGTGGACGCGCCTCTACTGCCGCCGTTATGGCGTGGCCTCCATCTTCATCGGCCGCTTCTTCGGCCCCTTGCGCGCCTTCGTGCCGGTGATGGTCGGGGTGCTGCAGATGCGACAGCGCGTCTTCCAGATCGCCAACGTCAGCTCGGCCTTCGTCTGGGTTCTGGCCATGTTGGCGCCGGGCTATCTGGCGGCCAAGGGCCTGGCCAGGCTGGAGATGATGAGCGAGGCCCACAACCCGACCCTGTGGCTGCTGGCCTTCGGCGCGGTGGTGGTGGCGCTGGTCGTCGCCATGCGTTGGCTCAAGGGTCGCGCGGCGCGGCGGAACGCCCTGCTGGAAGCCTCGGTGCGCGGGCTGGGGGAGTAACCTCCTCACCTCCGTTCGCGTTTCAAGGCGCAAGCGGGAGATTCCCAACCTCCGTCACTCTCGGGCTTGTCTCGAGCACTTCACGCTGCCTGCCTCCGCTCACCCCGGCGTCCGCCGGGATGAGCGGGAATGAAAGGCAACCACCAACACTTAGGGCCAACTGGATCACCACGAAAAAGGGCCCGGCGGATGCCGGGCCCTTTCGCGTTCCTGCCTTGCGGCGGGATCAGTTGTGCGTGTGGCTGTGCGACTCGGCGGTCGTGACCGTGCCCGAGGCGCTCCAGGCCTGACCGTCTTCGCTCTCGAACCAGAACGGCTTGCGCTCAGGTCCGCCGACCTCGTTCATGTGGTTATCGAACAGGCGGCCGTTGATCATGGTGTAGCCGATCTTGGTCGAGTCCCGCAGGTTCTCGAGCGGATTGGCGTCCAGCACGACCAGATCGGCCAGCTTGCCGACTTCCAGCGAGCCGATGTCCTTGTCCATGCCCAGGGCGCGGGCGCCGTTGATCGTGCCGACGCGCAGGGATTCGTGGGCGCTCATGCCGCCCTGTTCGAACATCCACAGCTCCCAGTGGGCGCCGAGGCCTTCACGCTGGCCGTGGGCGCCGATCTGGACCGAGACGCCCTCATCCATCAGCCGCTTGGATTCGCGGGCGATGGAGATGTGGTTCAACTCCTCCGGCGGGGTCTTCACCGGACGGCGCGAGCGCGAATCGAGGATGCGGCGCGGGACGTACTGGCTCAGGATCGGGTCCTTCCAGACGTCCGTGACCTCGTACCAGTGATTCTCGCCCCAGGCGCCGCCGAAGCCGACGATCAGGGTCGGCGTATAGGCCGTGCCCGTCTGCGACCACAGCTGCACCGCATCGTCGTACATGCGCTCCACCGGCACCGAGTGTTCGATGGTGGTGTGGCCGTCGACCAGCATGCTCATGTTCTGGTGGTAGAGCGAGCCGCCTTCCGGCACGACCATCATGCCCAGTTCGCGGGCGGCCTGCATGATCTGCTGACGCTGCTCGCGGCGGGGCTGGTTGTAGCTCTTCACGCTCCAGGCGCCGATCGCCTGCATGCGGCGCAGATGCGAGCGGGCGTCATCCAGGTCGTTGATGACCGCCGTGGTCGGCGTGGCCGCGCCATACAGGACCGTGCCGGTCGAGAAGATGCGCGGCGCGACGACGCGTCCGGCCTTGGCCAGTTCGCTGTGGGCGAAGATCTCGCTGTTGTCGTTGGACGGATCGTGCAGCGTCGTCACCCCGAAGGCCAGGGCGGCGTAGTTCATCCAGCTCTGCTGCGGGATGATTTCGTCCGAGCCCATGCGGCCGTGCCAGTGGGCGTCCACCAGGCCGGGGATGATGGTCTTGCCGGCCATGTCCATGACGCGGGCGCCGGCCGGAATCGTGACCGAGCCGCGCGGGCCGATGGCCTCGATGCGGTTGCCGTTGACGACCACCACGCCGTCCTCGATGACTTCCTCGCCCTTCATGGTGATCAGGCGGGCGCCGGACAGAACCGTCACGCCGCTGGGGCGGGCGTAGTCGGCGGTGAAGCCGATCTTGATCCCATGCTCGGCCGGCCTGGGCAGGTCGGCCGGGGCGCCGTCCATGAAGGCGAAGCTTTCGCTCAGCGGACGCGAGAACAGCTCCGGACCCATCGACCACTGCAGGCGGCTGGAGTCGCCCGACCAGTGCAGCCATTCGCCCGCGTCACGGGTGACGCGCGTCTGCGGCAGGGCCTTGCTGTCGGCGCCGACCGTGATGGCGCGGCCCGTCGAGGCGAAGGGCGCGATATAGGCGTTGAAGCGCTCGGTCCAGGCGATCCACTGTTCATCAGGGGAGACCGAGAACTCGGCCGCCCATTCGCTGCTGATGTGGTCGCGGACATCCTCGCCCGACAGGTTCATCGAGCGCAGAACGCGCTTGTCGCCGTCACGGGCGCTGACGAAGATGCGGTCGTTGCGCGCGCCGAACTGCGGGTTGGCGCCGGAATCGGTGATCTTCACCGGCTCGCCGCCGCGCGCGGAGATGCGGTAGACGCCCGGCTCGCGGCTCCACAGGGCCGAGCGCAGATAACCGTCGCTGGAGGTGCGGTAGACGATGGTCTGGCCGTCCGGCGAGAAGCGCGGCTCCAGATAGTGGCCGGGGTTGGTCGTGATGGTCCGGCCTTCGCCGCCCGCGACCGGAACGACGCGGATGGAGCCCAGCTTGTCGTCGCTCCAGGTCGTGTAGACGATGGACCGGCCGTCGCGCGACCAGGACGGATAGAGTTCGAAGTGGTCGCTCTGGCGCGTCAGGCGGCGGGGCGCGCCGGCGGCGCCGTCGCGCAGGTCGCGGATCCACAGATTGCCCAAGGCCTCGAACACCACCTTGGAGCCGTCGGGCGAGGTCTGGGCCCAGCGGACCATCTTCACTTCGAACTGGTCCGGCGCCACCTCGACGGGGAATCGGGCGGTCTCCTGCACTCGGCGGGTGTCGGTGACGCGGAAGGGGATGTCGCTGACGGCCTTGGACGCCACGTCGATGCGGCGGATCTTCCCGCCGGCCCAGATGACGATGGAGCCGTTGTCCGGGGTCCAGCTGAAGCCCGGATAGACGCCGTGAATGGCCCAGGTCTCCTGCATGTCGCGGTCCAGGGCGTCGTAGATCGGCGTCTCGCGCCCGGACTCCAGGTCCATGACGTAGAGCGTCGACTGGTAGCGATCGCGGCGCACGAAGGCCAGGGACTTGCCGTCCGGCGAGGGGGTGGGGCGCACCGAACCGCCCGGACCGGTGACGAAGGGCTTGATCTCGCCCGTCTCGCGATCCAGGCGACGGATCACATAGAGCTGGGTGTTCGGGTCCTTGGAGTAGTCGAAGACGCCGCCCGGCGTGGCGTCGTCGCTGAAGTACATATAGCGGCCGTCTGGCGAGAAGGCGGGCTCGCCCGTGTCCTTCTGCTGGGTGCGGCGCTCGGTCAGCTGCACGCCGCTGCCGCCGCCCGCGCGGTGGTACATCCACATTTCGCCTGCGCCCAGCGAGCGCGAGGAGGTGAAGTGCTTGCGGCCGACGACGAACTGGCTGTCGGGCGTCCAGGTCGGGGAGTTCAGCAGGCGGAAGGTCTCGTTCGACACCTGACGCGGGTTAGAGCCGTCGCGGTCCATGACCCACAGGTTGTCGCCGCCCGCGCGGTCCGAGGTGAAGGCGATGAAGCGGCCGTCCGGCGAATAGCGCGGCTGCATGTCCCAGGCGACGCCTGAGGCGATGGGGCGCGCCTCGCCGCCGGTGATCGGCATCACATAGATGTCGCCCAGCAGGTCGAAGACGATCTCGCGGCCGTCAGGGCTGACGTCCACCGCCATCCAGGTGCCTTCGTCGACGTTGATGTTCACGTCGCGCTGGGCGCTGCCCGTCGGGTTCTGCACATCCCATTTCGGCGTGGCGGCCGAGGTCGTGTCCTGGGCGAACGCCGGAAAGGCTACGGTCAGAACCGCAGCCGTAGTCAATAGAACGCGCTTCATGGAAGCCCCCTCGGCTCTCGAACGTATACAGATACGTCGAAGCTAGCGGTGAGGGCTGGGACTTGGCTAGTCGGGATAAGGCGCTGCGGCCCGAATAATCTTCGGCGAACCGGCGGGCATTCCTGAGGTGGTACGCGGATAGGCCGATCGGCCGTGCTGTCGCCTTCGCCCAAGGCGATGAAGACGCATTGTTCTGTCGGGAGGGGCCTGAAATGGTCGAGGCCCAAACCGTTCAGGTTTGGGCCTCGATGGTGCCGCCGGGCAGGATTGAACTGCCGACCTCAGCCTTACCAAGGATGCGCTCTACCACTGAGCTACGGCGGCGGGTCACTGAGGAAGCGGCCGTATAGCCAAAGGCTTCGGCCGGGCCAAGCCCAAAATGCATGCTTGATCAAAATCTTTGGGCGCGGTCTGCTGTGTTCATGAACAAGCCGACCAAAGACGCAGACGAGACGCGCCTCGACGCCGACTTGTCTCCTTCCGCCAGCGTAAACGCCGCTCCGGCCGCCTCGGCCAAGGCCGAACGCGCGGCGCGTCTGGCCGCCGCCTTGAGGGCCAATCTGCGCCGTCGCAAGGCGCCGGGCGCGGGCGGGGCGAGGTCGCCCAAGGAAAGCAACTGAAAGTCATCCGTCCTGCCACGTTCCGGCCTTTCGCAGCCGCCGTCAGCCTTGCTAGATAACCGGTTCGCCGGGCCGTAGGGGTCCGAGCCCCAGGATCATCCCGACACCCATGGACAGCATCGTCATCCACGGCGGCCATCGCCTCAACGGTTCCATTCCGGTCAGCGGAGCCAAGAACTCGGCGATCAAGCTGATGGCGGCGTCGATCCTGACCGATCAGCCCCTGCTGCTGACCAACATGCCGCGTCTGGCGGACACGCGCTTCCTCGGCCAACTGCTGCGCCAGTTCGGCGTGGAGGTGACCGAACGCGAGGGGGCGGACGGGCAGGAGACGCTGTTCCACGCGCCCGAGTTGACCTCGACCTTCGCCCCCTATGATCTGGTGCGTCAGATGCGGGCCTCCTTCAACGTGCTGGGGCCGTTGCTGGCGCGCACGGGGAACGCCAAGGTCTCCTTGCCGGGCGGCTGCACCATCGGGGCGCGGCCGGTCGATCTGCACCTTCAGGCCCTGACGGCCATGGGCGCGGCGATCGAACTGGAAGAGGGCTATGTCACCGCCACGGCGCCCGGAGGGCTGCGGGGGGCCGAGATCGAGTTTCCCTTCGTCTCCGTAGGCGCGACCGAGCACGCCCTTCTGGCCGCCGTGCTGGCGAACGGGACGACGGTGCTGAAGCGCGCCGCGCGCGAGCCGGAGATCGGCGACCTGGCCCGCTGCCTGATCGCCATGGGCGCGAAGATCGAAGGCCTGGACACGGATGTGCTGATCATCACCGGCGTCTCGTCCCTGTCGGGCGCGACCTGGTCGGTGATTCCCGATCGAATCGAGATGGGCTCCTATGCACTGGCTGCGGCGATGGCCGGTGGCGAGGTGCGCCTGACCAAGGGGCGCGCCGATCTGATCACCGCCCTGACCGACAAGATGATCGAGGCCGGCGTCGAGATCGAACCGACCGAGGACGGGCTGATCGTCCGCCGCGACCCGACCCAGCGGCTGAAGGCGGTGGACGTCACGACCGAAATCTATCCGGGCTTCGCCACCGACCTGCAGGCGCAGTTCATGGCCCTGATGACGACGGCCGAGGGCGAAAGCGTCATCCGCGAGAACATTTTCGAGAACCGCTTCATGCATGCGCCGGAACTGGCGCGTCTGGGCGCCGATATCACGGTTCATGCGGGCGAGGCCGTGGTGCGGGGCGTCGACGGGCTGAAGGGGGCGCCGGTCATGGCGACGGATCTTCGCGCCTCCATGTCTCTGGTCATCGCCGGACTTGTGGCCGAAGGTGAGACGACGGTCGGCCGCGTCTATCACCTGGATCGCGGCTTCGAGCGGATGGAAGAGAAGCTGGGCGCCTGCGGCGCCGACGTCCGCAGGATAAAGGGGGAGGGCGATGAGCACTGACGGCGAACCGATCTCGGCCCCCGAACAGGCGGCTCTGAACGAGGCCGAGGGCGAAAGCCTGGCGCCGATCGCGCCCCTGCGCCTGCTGGCCGAGGATGCGGACGATCTGCAGATCATCTCGGCCGCGCTTCAGGACGCCATCATGCGCCCGGTCGACATCCGCTGGGAGAAGGAGGCGCGTCGCTTGACGGTCGTCCTGTCGCGATTCTGCTGGGAATGCGGCGGTACGCGCGTCATGGCCGCCATGCAGTTCGGCGACGTTCAGGCGGTCAAGAGCCGTCGCCTGCCTCGCCTGCCGGATCAGGCGCTGGAGCTTCTGGCGATGGACTTTCATCCGACCGAGGCGCCGGGCGGCAAGGTGCTGATGATGTTCGCCGGCGGCGGAGACCTGCGGATCGACGTGGAGTGTCTGGACGCGGTGCTGACCGATCTGTCGGAACGTTGGCCTGCGCGCATCGCGCCGACTCATCTGGACGAGGCGAGCGCATGAGCGGCCCTCATCAACTGAAGTCGATCGAGATCGACAACGCCTCCCTGCCGGCGGCCACGGCCGAGGTCGAGCATCAGCGCCGGGTGGCCGTCTTCGACCTGGTCGAGCAGAACAGCTTCATCCCGGACGGGGCCGAAGGCGGACCCTACACCCTGACGCTGTCGTCGCAGGATAATCGCCTGGCCTTCGATATCGCCGGACCGGATTTCAGCCGCACCCACGTCCTGTCGCTGACGCCGATGAAGACGGTGATCCGCGACTACGGCCTGATCTGCGAAAGCTATTATGAGGCCCTGCGCGGCTCCTCGCCCAGTCAGATCGAGTCGGTCGATATGGGGCGCCGGGGCCTTCACAATGAAGGCGCCGCCCTGCTGAAAGCCAGGCTGGAAGGCAAGGTGGAGGTGGACCAGGAAACGGCCCGTCGCCTCTTTACGCTGGTATGCGCCCTCTACCGTCGGGGCTGAACTCGACTATCTAAGCGTTTTGGTGCATTAGGCGCCCTCACTTTCACGGCTCGCGCTCACGCCCGGCGCGGGCCCGCAGTCGTATTCACACGGGCGAGAGAGGCCGCATGGCTAAGGAAGAACTGCTGGAGTTCCCCGGCGTGGTCAGCGAATTGCTGCCGAACGCGACGTTCCGCGTGACGCTGGAAAACGATCACGAGATCATCGCCCACACTGCGGGCAAGATGCGCAAGAACCGCATCCGGGTGCTGGCCGGCGACAAGGTGCTGGTCGAGATGACGCCCTATGACCTGACCAAGGGTCGCATCACCTACCGCTTCAAGTAAGGACGCGCGTGTCGCGTCCTGACGCTTCGGCTCCGAGGCTGATTCTGGCCTCGTCGAGCCCGCGCCGCATCGCATTGCTGGCGCAGATCGGCATTGCGCCCGATCTGGTGGATCCCGCCGATATCGACGAAACGCCGCTGAAGGCCGAGGCGCCCGCGCGCCTGGCCCAGCGCCTGGCCTGTTCCAAGGCTGCGGTCGTGGCCGAGCGCCATCCCGATGATGTCGTCCTGGCCGCCGATACGGTGGTGGCCGTGGGCCGTCGCCTGTTGGAGAAGCCGGCCGATGAGGCCGAGGCGATCCGCTTTCTGGAACTGCTGTCCGGGCGCAATCATCGCGTCTTCACCGGCGTGGCCGTGATCCGCAGCGGACGCGTCTCCTGGCGCGTGGTCGAGACCCGCGTCAGCTTCAAGCCCCTCTCCCGGGACGAGATCGCCGCCTATGTCGCCTCGGGCGAATGGCGGGGCAAGGCCGGGGGCTATGGCATTCAGGGGCGGGCCGCCGCCTTTGTCAGCCGAATCGTCGGCAGCCATCCCGCGGTCATGGGCCTGCCGCTCTATGAGGCGGCGAATCTTCTGCGCGGCGCCGGCTGGCGGGCCGAGGCGGCCTGATGGCCGATGTCGAGGTCTTCCTGGACGCGGCTCCGGGCGAGACCCGGGGCATGGTCTTCCGCGATGGGCGCGCCTGCGCCCTCATTATACATAGAGACGACGACCGGCCCGAACATCGCCTGGGCGCGCGCGTCGTCGGCCGGGCGGCGCGTCTGGCGCCGGGGCTGCGCGGCGCCTTCATCGACCTGGGCGGCGGCGAGCCGTTCGGCTTCCTGCCGCTGGGCAAGGCGGATCGCCTGTCCGAAGGCGCCAAGCTCGAGCTTGAGGTCACAGCCGAGCCGCGCGAGCGCAAGGGGCCGGTTCTGCGCCGCCTGGGCGAGGCGAGCGGCGAGCCGCGCCTGCTGGAGGCTGGTCCCGACGTCGCCGCCGTCCTCAACATGCTGGCGCCGGGCGTGACGCCCGTGACGGGCGCCGAGGCCATCCGGGCGGCGCTGCAGGCCGAAGAAGAGGCTCTGGCCGCCGGAATGACCGTGCCCGAACTCGGCCTGGACCTGGCGGTGGAGCGGACCCGCGCCCTGATCGCGGTCGATATCGATTACGCCCCGGTCGCCGGCCGTGACTCCCGCAAGGGGCGAGAGGCGGTCAATCGCGAGGGGCTGCGTCAGGCGGCGCGGCTGCTGGCGCTGAAAGGGTGGGGCGGCTTGATCGCGATCGATCTGGTCGGCGTCGGCCTGCACCCGGAGACCACCTTGTCCATGGCGCGTCTGGCGTTCGCGCACCGTCACGGCGCGGCGATCGGGCCTCTCAGCCGGTTCGGCCTGCTGCAGCTGTCCTTGCCTTGGAAGCGTACGCCCGCAGATGAACGACTCGCTGCGCCGGGAGCGCGGGAGCTCGGCGTTCTGCGTCGCCTGCGTCTCGCCCTGCTGACGGATCGGGCGACGCCGCGTCTGGCCTTGCGTTGCAGTCCGACGTCAGCGGCGATCCTGTCGCCGTGGGTGGCGGACCTGGGTCCGCGCGCCCACATCATCCCCGACGCCGCGCCGGGCGTGTTCGAGATCGAGGAGGGCTGACGCATGGCCCAGTGCCCCATTTGCCGTCGCGCCGAAGCGGTCGCCGCCTACAAGCCCTTCTGCTCCAAGCGTTGCGCCGACGTCGATCTGCAGCGCTGGTTCAGCGGCGGCTACGCCATTCCGGCTGAAGAGGCGCACGATGATGAAAAAGATCGTGGAATTGAGTGAATTGGCGTCTGGACAGCCCGTCCGGGCTCGCCTATAGAGCCGCCTCTCGCGACGCAAAGCGACGCCTGGATAGCTCAGTTGGTAGAGCAGCGGATTGAAAATCCGCGTGTCGGTGGTTCGAATCCGCCTCCAGGCACCACTTTCCCCTTGAATGATGATTATTCGCCTCGGCCTTGAAAAAGCCGAAAAATTGTCACGGGCCTAAACTTTCCTTAACGTTCTGGCGCGCGGCACTGATGTTGCCGTTTTATGGCGTACTCATGCAATATTTGTGCGCGCATGACGTCGAGGCGCGAGTCCGGGGGTGAAAAGCTATTTTCCGCCCTTGACGCTCCGATAGGCGTTCGTCAAAGGGACTTAACCGCATTCTTGCTTGCAGGCTGTGGACGGGGGGGTATGGTTCCATCGCTCCAGTCTGCAAGGCATCCCCGGATGTTTCGCAAGAATGAGGCGCCGACCGGCGGGGGAGAAATTCCGGCGGGAGGAAAATTTCACGGTAAAGGCCCAGCCGACTGACGCGGTTGGGACTTGGGTTCCACGAGTCAGACCAAAGCAGGAACTGGCGAAACATGCTCGATAGCAAGAAGACGAATATCCTCCTCGCAATGGCCGGCGCCGCCGTCCTGATGGCGAGCTCGCCGGTTCTGGCGCAGGACGCGGCCGCACCGGCCGCCCCGGCCGCCGCTTCGGCCCCCGCTGCTGACGCCGCCGCTCCGGCCGCCGACGCTGCTGCACCGGCGGCTGACGCCGCTGCTGAAGAAGCCGCTCCCGCTGAAGAGGCCGCTGCCGGCCACGGCGGCGCGGGCCTCACCCCGATCGCCATGTTCATGATGGCGCACCCGGTGGTTAAGGTCGTGATGGCCGGTCTGGTCCTCGCCTCGATCTTCTCCTGGACGCTGCTGCTCATCAAACTGGTTGAGTTCAGCTCGCTGAACAAGAAGACCAACCGCTTCCTGGAAGAGTACCGCGGCGCTCGCAACCTGGCTGACATCCGTCGCCTGGCCACCTCGGAAGAGTTCGACGGCAACCCGCTGGCCGACATGGCTGCTGCGGCGACCGGCGAAATCGAACTGTCGCGTCAAGCCGGCCTGGACGTCACCGGCGTTCACCGCGACTCCACCGTCGCCCGCGCGGGCAACGCCATCGGCGCCGTCCAAGGCGGCCTGGGCATCCGCCTCTCGGGCGGTCAGCAGTTCCTGGCTTCGGTCGGTTCGTCGGGTCCGTTCATCGGTCTGTTCGGCACCGTGTACGGCATCATGAACTCGTTCATCGGCATCGCCGAGTCGAACACCACCAACCTGGCCGTCGTGGCTCCGGGTATCGCTGAAGCCCTGCTGGCTACCGGCATCGGTCTGTTCGCGGCTATCCCGGCGGTTATCTTCTATAACTACTTCAACACCCGCATCGCTTCGTACGGCGCTCGCGCTGACGGCTTCAACGCCGAGCTGATGAACTCGATCTCGCGTCAACTCGACAAGGGAGCGTAAGACGGATGGCCGCCAAACTTTCCGGTTCCGGCGGCGGCAAGTACACCGTCGAGGCGAACAGCGATATCAATGTCACGCCTTTCGTGGACATTATGCTTGTTCTCCTCATCATCTTCATGGTGGCGGCTCCGCTCGCCACCGTGTCGGTGCCGGTGACACTTCCACGCGCCGTCGCTCCGCCGGCTCCTAATCCGCCCAAGCCTGTCTTCATCTCCATCCAGAATGGCGGCGAAGTTTGGATTGGCGACTTCAGGAGCTCCGTGGGCTCGTTAGGCGATGATCTGAAGATCCAGATCGGAACGCGTGACCCTGAGCAGGAGCGGATCTTCATCCGCGCTGACCAGCAGACGCGTTACGGGGACTTCATGCAGGTCATGAACGCCTTGCAGGATAATGGTTTCTACAGTGTCGCCCTGGTTGGCGAAGATCATTCGTAAGGGGGCGTGACTCAAAAGCATGACTGCTGAACCTCACGAGCACCGCGACCCTCTGCTCGATGCGCCCAGGAAGAAGAAACTTTCTACGGGTGCAATGGTCGGGATCGCCATCTCGGTGATCGTCCACGTCCTGGCGGGTGTCTACCTGTACAAGAGCAAGTTTGAACTCAAAGAGTTCGACTATGTGGATGAGGCCGTGGATGTGGAGCTGATGGCTCCGCCTCCGCCTCCGCCTCCTCCGCCGCCTCCGCCGCCTCCGCCGGACACGCCTCCGCCGCCGAAGCTTCAGGTGCGCGAGCCGGTCGTCAACACCTCGGCGCCTCCGCCGCCGGTGACCTTGCCGATCGAGCCGACGAAGAAGGAAGACCGCGTCGAATACACGGGCCCGCCCGTGATCGTCCCAGGTCCTCCGCCTCCGCCGGCCCCGCCCGCGCCGCCGCGTCCTTCGGTGATCACCAACCCGCAGTGGTCTCGCCCGCCGCGCACGACGGAACGTGACTATCCGCAACGCGCTATGGATCGTGGCGTGAATGGCTCTGCTACGATCGAATGTTCGGTGACGCCGAGCGGAAAGCCGGAGAACTGCCGTGTCGTCTCGGAAGAGCCGGCGGGCATGGGCTTCGGGGCCGCCGCTATCCGGATCATCCAACGTGGACAGCTTTCGCCACGTACGGTTGACGGGGCGGCGACTGACGCGAAGTTCATCGTCCGGTTGCCCTTTAACCTGGACTAAGCGAGCGATCGCACTGAACGAAAAGAAGCGCCTCGAGGTTTCACCTCGGGGCGCTTTTTTCGTGGCCCTGGCTAAGGTTCATTAGAAGCAAGGGGGGAGGGCTAGGGAATGGGGTTGGGGTTGATAAGGGTGATGCCCCTATTGTCTGTCATGCTTGGCGGGCTCGGCGCCTGCGCAACCACGCCGCGTGCGCCGGACGCCTGGGCCTCGGTCCGGTGCGACATCACATCTTCGGGCAAGCCCGAGAATTGCGTCGTTGTGGATGAGCAACCCGCCAACGAGGGATGGGGAGATCAGGCGCTTGCCATTGTGCAGAAGGGGCGGCTTTCCAGAGCCACGGTGGCGGACGCGCAGCCGGGCGCACGATTTACGGTGAGGGTTCCCTTCGTGAAGGATCCGACCAGCGACCAGGCACAACCCTTTGCTCACTGAGGCATGGAGCCAGTCGAGCCAGCCGTGCATTATGGCGGTGAAGTCATTTCCGGAGGTCCGATGTCTCGTAAACCGCTCTTGCTCGCCCTCGCGATCACCACCACCGTTCTTGGCGCGGGCGTCGGGGCCTGCGCCTATAATGAGGCCCTGGGCCGAAGCCAGTTCGTCTTCGTCGACGACAGTGCGCTGATCCAGCAATCGCAGGCCGCCTGGGCCGAGACGCTGCGGACGCAGAAGGTGTCGAACAATGCGACGCAGAACGCGCGAGTGCGCCGCGTCGGCGACCGCATCGTTCAGGCGGCCAATCTGACCAATCGCCCCTGGGATTATGCGGTGTTCGAGGATTCGACGCCCAACGCCTTCGTTCTGCCGTCGGGCCACATCGGGGTGACGACGGGCCTGCTTGGCGTGGCCAGTAACGATGACCAACTGGCCGCCGTGATCGGCCATGAGGTCGGTCACGTCGTCGCAAGACACGCGGCCGAGCGCGCATCGACCACGCAGACGGCGGGCCTCGTGCTGGGCGCGGTGCAGAGCCAGGCGGGCGACTACGGCCAGGCCGTGCAGGCGTTCGGCGGCCTCGGCGCGCAACTGGGCGTGCTGTTGCCCTTCTCGCGCAGCCATGAGCTCGAGGCGGATCGGCTGGGCGTCGATTACATGGCGGCGGCCGGCTACAAGCCGTCCGAGTCGCTGGCCCTGTGGCGCGCCATGGCGGCGGGTCGACAGTCGGGAACGCCGGAGTTCGCCTCGACCCACCCCTCGGATCAGACCCGGATCGCCCAGTTGCAGCAGTACATCGCCAGCCGCGGCTGGAACTGACGGGGATAAAACGCAAAATCCTGCGCGAGGGCGAAAAGGCCGCTTGCCCCCGGCGGCGAGGCCCGCTAGAGAACCGCCCTCGCGCAGAGATGTGCAGCCTTAGCTCAGCTGGTTAGAGCGCCGGTTTGTGGAGCCGGAGGTCCTCAGTTCGATCCTGAGAGGCTGTACCATTCTCCCTCGAATCGCTTCGGCGATCAGACAGGGAGAATATCGACGATGACGTCGCCGGCGTGGGACCCCCAGCAATACAATCGCTTCGAGCGCCAGCGCGATCGCGCGGCCATCGACCTGCTGTCGCATCTGCCGGATGACCTGACGCCTCGAGAGGTCTGGGACATCGGTTGCGGCGCGGGGCAACACGCGGCTCTGCTGAAGCGGCGCTGGCCTGAGGCGCGGGTCCACGGGCTGGATTCCAGCGCGGCCATGCTGGAGCTGGCGCGCGGCCTGCCGGATGACGTGGATTGGGTGCTGGGCGATCTCAAGACCTGGACGCCGGACGCGCCCGTCGATCTGATCCTGGCCAACGCGTCCCTGCAGTGGGCGCCCGACCATGAGAATCTGTTCCGGCGTCTGGTTGGGGCCCTGGCGCCGGGCGGCGTGCTGGCGGTGCAGATGCCCATGGCCTGGGAGACGCGGCATCATACCCTGATGCGCCAGACGGCGGCGGACGGGCCGTGGAGCGCGAGGTTGAAGGGCGTCGACACCATTCAACCGTTGCTGGCGGCGGAGGCCTATTATGACGCGGTGGCGGATCGGTGCGAGGAGGTCGACATCTGGTCGACGACCTATCTGCATGTTCTGGATGGCGAGAACGCCGTGCTGGAATGGATGAAGGGCACAGCCCTCAGGCCTTATCTGACCGCGCTTTCCGAAGACCCAGCCAACCGCGACGCCTTCCTGGCGCGCCTGGGCCAGGGTCTTGAAGAGGCGTTTCCACGATGTCCTGAGGGAAGGACTCTTCTGCCATTTCCTCGACTGTTTCTCCTGGCGCGCCGGAGCGGCGCCGCCGGTGCAGGGTCTCGACCGGGCCGTTGAGGCTGTCCAGAGCCGCCTGGGCGGCCTCGTAGCCGGCGGCGACGGCGGGCGCATAGGCCTTCCAGTCGCGGATATCGACGCCGTCGGGCGTGGGCAGGATCAGCAGGTCCGTCTCAGCGCGAGCCTGCATCCGCTCGGCCTCGCTGGACAGGGTGGCCGAGCGCATCAGGATGGAGACGATCGGCGGGCCGTGCTTCCAGGCTCCGGACAGAATCCAGCGCCACCAGGAGGGGGGATTCTCCAGCGTCTCGGGATCGACCCCGCGCGTCGTGGACACGTCGACGCCGACGACCGGACCGCTGTTCAGCCGCCGCATGACGTCGCTGGGGAAGTTGCGCAGCACGGCGCCGTCGACCAGCACCTGGCCGTTCATCACCACGGGCGGCATGACGCCGGGAATGGAGATGGAGGCGCGCAGGGCGTGACGCAGCGTGCCCTCGCGATGCACCTCCAGCTTGCCCGAGGTCAGATTGGTCGAGACGGCGAAGAAGGGCAGCAGCATGTCCTCCATCTGCACGTCGCCGAAGGCCTCCTTCATCAGCATCTTGACCTTGCGGGCGTGGGTCATGGCGATGATGGGCGGAGCGATGTCGGCCAAGGGGTCGGACAGGACGAAGGCCTGGCGGATGTGGTGCTCCAGCTCCTCGTCGGACCAGCCTAGCGCCGGGCCCGCGCCGATGACGGCCCCCATGGAGGCGCCGCCGATGAAGTCTATGGGCGTGCCCGCCTCGCGCAGGGCCTTCAGCGCCCCGATGTGGGCGTAGGCGCGCGCACCGCCGCCCGACAACACCACCCCGACGGAGGAGCCGGTGATCAGGCGGGCGATCCGCGCCGTATCGTCGAACAGGCCCTCGACCGCGTGGAACCAGCGACCGGGCTTCAGCACGTCCAGCCAGGCGCGGGTGTTGCTGGGCCGCGGCATCCGCGGATCGCGCAGCAGGATGAGGTCGGTGCGTTGCCCGGCGTCGTCCCAGTCGTCGGCGACGGGCGGGGCAGGGAGCGGCGAATGGTCGGCGGCGCCGACCAGGAACAGCCGATCCACCTGGCGCGCGCACAGGGCGGCCCAGTTCGGCTCGTCCGCCTCGGCGACATAGAGGACGTAGTCGTGGGCGTCCTCGACCCGCGAGAACCATTCGGCGGCGGACGCCAGGGCCGAGCTGTCGATGACGTGGCAGGTGGCGCCCTGGGCCTCGACCGCGCGCGCGACGCGTTCGACGAAGGCGCGGATGGGCTTTTCGCGCGCGGAAACGAAGCCGAAGACGTTCGGCTCGGTCCCGCCGCCGCGCTCGCGGGCGCGGGTCAGCATGATCTGGCCCAGTTCGGACATCAGCAGGGGATCGTTGCGTGCGGCGTCGAAGAAGGCGTCGCGCGGCAGGGCCAGGACGTCGCTGTCGCGCAGGGCGACGACGTCCGACATGTGCGAAGTGCCGGCCAGCATGGCCAGTTCGCCGACCGGCTCGCCCGGCTTGATGACGGCGGTCATCTGGGGAACGCGGCCGTCGTCTCGACGGAAGACGCCCAGACGCCCGGCGCGCAGCAGATACAGGGTGTCGGCCCGATCCCCGGCCGAGAACAGCCGCTCGCCCCGCGTCAGGGCGAACCAACTGGCGCGGCTGTCGCGCGCGTCCTCGAAGGCGCGGGACAGGGCGACGGCGAGCGTGTCCGGTCGAAGCGGGGCCATGACAGGCAGATATAGCCGATTTCGTCGCGGGGGAACCGAACCGGCTTCCCCCCGGCGCGGAAGCCTCCTAAACCTTGGGCATGCCCAAGCTGATTTCCGCCGTCGATCGCAACAGTCCTGCTTTCAAAACGCTGGATGCGCACAATCGCGCCCTGCGGGACGCGCTTTATGAAAAGGTCGCCAAGGCGGCGCGAGGCGGCTCGGACGCCAGCCGCGAGCGCCATGTGGCGCGCGGAAAGCTGTTGCCGCGCGAGCGGGTCGAGCGCCTGCTGGACCCCGGTTCGCCCTTCCTGGAGGTCGGCCAACTGGCCGCTAACGGCATGTATCGGGACGAGGCGCCGGGCGCGGGCATGATCTGCGGCGTCGGCCGAGTGTCGGGCCGCGAGGTCATGATCGTCGCCAACGACCCGACGGTGAAGGGCGGCGCCTACTTCCCGATGACGGTGAAGAAGCACCTGCGGGCGCAGGAGATCGCCGAGCAGAACAATCTGCCGTGCGTCTATCTGGTCGATTCCGGCGGGGCCAACCTGCCGCACCAGGCCGAGGTCTTTCCGGATCGCGACCATTTCGGCCGCATCTTCTTCAACCAGGCGCGGATGAGCGCCAAGGCCATCCCGCAGATCGCCTGCGTCATGGGCAGTTGCACGGCGGGCGGCGCCTATGTGCCGGCCATGTCGGACGAGACGGTGATCGTGCGCAATCAGGGCACCATCTTCCTGGCCGGGCCGCCGCTGGTGAAGGCTGCAACCGGCGAGGTCATCTCAGCCGAGGAGCTGGGCGGGGCCGAGACCCACGGCCGCAAGTCCGGCGTGGTCGACCATGTGGCCGAGAACGACGAGCACGCTCTGGAGATCGTGCGCTCCATCGTCGCCCATCTGAACACCACAAAGTCTCAGCCGCTGGACGTGCGCGAGCCGCGCGCCCCGGCCTACGATCCGGCCGAGCTCTACGGCATCATCCCCGAGGATGTCCGGGCCCCCTATGACGTGCGCGAGGTCATCGCCCGCATCGTCGACGGCTCGGAGATGGACGAGTTCAAGGCGCTGTACGGCACGTCGCTGGTGTGCGGCTTCGCTCGCATCTGGGGGATGCCGGTCGCCATCCTGGCCAACAACGGCGTGCTGTTCTCCGAGAGCGCCCAGAAGGGCGCGCACTTCGTCGAACTGGCCTGCAAGCGCAAGATCCCGCTGCTGTTCCTGCAGAACATCTCGGGCTTCATGGTCGGCGGCAAATACGAAGCCGAGGGCATCGCCAAACATGGCGCCAAGCTGGTCACGGCGGTCGCCTCGGCTGAGGTTCCCAAGTTCACCGTCCTGATCGGCGGCAGTTTCGGGGCTGGCAACTACGGCATGTGCGGACGCGCCTACAGCCCGCGCTTCCTCTTCACCTGGCCCAACAGCCGCATCAGCGTGATGGGCGGCGAGCAGGCGGCCAGCGTCCTGGCCACCGTCCACCGCGACGCGGATACGTGGACGCCGGAAGAGGCCGAGGCCTTCAAGGCGCCGATCCGTCAGAAGTACGAAGACGAGGGCAACCCCTATTACGCCACGGCCCGTCTGTGGGACGACGGCGTCATCGACCCGGCCCAGACCCGCGACGTGCTGGGCTTGGCCATCAGCGCCAGCCTGAACGCTCCGACCCCCGAGACCACCTTCGGCGTGTTCAGGATGTAGTTTTTCCTTTTCCCCCTGTGGGAGAAGGTGTCATGCGAAGCATGACGGATGAGGGGGTGACCGCCCTGTCCGTCACGCTCCCGGAGCCCGCGATTTCAGTGTTGCGAGACCCCTCATCCGACCCGCTGCGCGGGTCACCTTCTCCCACAGGGGGAGAAGGAAGACGTTTCAGGCGTTCAGAGCTTGAAGGAGCCCCTCATGACTGACCAGAAGCCGACCGAACAAGAGCTGAACGCTCTGGACATCACCGACGCAGAGGCGGCGGAGATGAACGCCATCGCCCATCCCTTCGTCGCCGACCCGGCGCCGGATGCGAACGACGACCTGGTGCAGATCGACGCCACGGCCGACGGGGTGGTCTTCGTCACCATCAATCGGCCGCAGAAGAAGAACGCCTTCGACGCGGCCACCATCGCCGCCCTGTATGAGGCGTTCGAGACCCTGCACGGCGCCGACAAGGTGCGCGTAGTCTTCATCCGCGGCGCGGGCGGGACGTTCAGCGCGGGCGCCGACCTGAACTGGATGCGCGACGCCGCCGACTGGTCCGAAAGCGACAACCGCGACGACGCCATGGGGCTGGCCAAGATGCTGAAGGCCCTGCACGACGTGCCGGCGCTGACGGTGGCTCTGGTCGAGGGCGCGGCCATGGGCGGCGGTGCGGGCATCGTCGCCGCCTGCGACATGGCCGTGGCGGTCGAGGGCGCGCGCTTCGCCTTCTCCGAGGTCAAGCTGGGCCTGATCCCGGCGACGATCGCGCCCTATGTCATCGAGGCGGTCGGCGCGCGCCGCGCGCGTCAGCTGTTCCTGACGGCCAACATCTTCGACGCCGACTATGCCGCCCATGCGGGGCTGATCGACATGGTCCTGCCCGAAGGTTCGGTGGACGAGTTCATCTCCATGCTGACCGACAGCCTGTCGGCCAATGCGCCGGGCGCCATGGGCGACGCCAAGCGCCTGGTGAACGACGTGGCGGGTGAAGAGATCGACAACCGCCTGCTGGAAGAGACCGCCAAGCGCATCGCTCGCGCCCGCGTCTCGGCCGAGGGCCAGGAAGGCGTCCGCGCCTTCCTCGACAAGCGCGCGCCAAGCTGGGCGCAATAAGGTAGTCTGATGTTCAAGTCCGTCCTGGTCGCCAATCGCGGCGAGATCGCCTGCCGCGTCTTCCGCACCGCCCGCCGCATGGGCCTGCGCACCATCGCCGTCTATTCCGAGGCTGACGCCGCCGCCCTGCACGTTCGCGAGGCGGACGAGGCGGTGCTGATCGGTCCGGCGGCGGCGCGCGACTCCTATCTGGATGCGGCCAAGGTGCTGGCGGCGGCCAAGGCGACGGGGGCGGAAGCCATCCACCCCGGTTACGGCTTCCTGTCCGAGAACGCCGACTTCGCCGAGGCGGTGGCGGCGGCGGGCATCGTCTGGATCGGCCCCAAGCCGTCCTCGATCCGCGCAATGGGCCTGAAGGACGCGGCGAAAAAGCTGATGATCGAGGCGGGCGTGCCCGTCACCCCCGGCTATCAGGGCGAGGACCAGTCCCTGGAGACCCTGAGCGCCGAGGCGAACCGCATCGGCTTCCCGGTCCTGATCAAGGCGGTCGCCGGCGGAGGCGGCAAGGGGATGCGCAAGGTCGATCGCCCCGAGGACTTCGCTGAAAATCTGGCTTCGGCGCAGCGCGAGGGCCAGTCGTCCTTCGGCGATCCGCGCGTCCTGATCGAGAGCTACATCACCCGCCCGCGCCACATCGAGGTGCAGGTCTTCGGCGACAGCCACGGCGAGGTCGTCCACCTGCATGAACGCGACTGCTCGCTGCAGCGCCGCCACCAGAAGGTGATCGAGGAAGCCCCGGCGCCGGGCATGGATCAGGCCACGCGCGACGCCGTCACCGCCGCCGCCGTGCGCGCCGCCAGGGCCGTGGACTATCAGGGCGCAGGCACCATCGAGTTCATCGCCGACGCCTCCGACGGGCTGAAGGCCGACCGCATCTGGTTCATGGAGATGAACACCCGACTGCAGGTCGAACACCCTGTGACCGAGGCCATCACCGGCGTCGATCTGGTTGAATGGCAACTGCGCGTCGCGGCGGGGCAGCCGATCCCGCTGGCGCAGGAGGACATCCCGATGAAGGGCTGGGCGATGGAGGCCCGCCTCTATGCTGAAGATCCGGCTAACGGCTTCCTGCCGTCCATCGGGCGGCTGGATCACTTCGTCATGCCCGACGACATCCGCGTCGACACCGGCGTGATGCAGGGCGGCGAGGTCAGCCAGTTCTACGACCCGATGATCGCCAAGCTGATCGTCCACGAAGACAGCCGGGAAGCCGCCGCCGCCCGCTTGGCCGACGCCTGCCGCGAGGTCGAGGTCTGGCCGGTGAAGACCAATGCGGGCTTCATGGCGCGCTGTCTGGATCACCCGCGCTTTGTCGAAGGCGATGTGGACACCGGCTTCATCGCGGCCGAAGAGGGGACGCTGATCGCCCCGGCTCAGGTTTCCGCCCGCGCCCTGGCCGCTGCGGCCGGACAGATCGGGCTGGAGGCGGACGCCGCCGCCTTTGACGCGCCGGATAATGTTCTGGCCCCGGCCCGCGCGGGGCTGTTCGGCTTCCGCCTGAACGCGGCGCCCCAGGCGCATACGGCGGTTCATCATGACGGCGCGGCCCACGCCCTGACCCTGACGGGCGAGCCGGGCTGGTATGGCCGTTCGTCCAGCTTCACCGTGAGCGGCGAATTCGGTTCGGCCCAGATCTATGGCGAGCCGGGCGTGGTTGTGGTTGACGGCGAGGTGGTCAGCACCCTGTCGCCTGACGCTGGGCGGGTTCTGGTGTTCGACGGCGGCGACGTGGTCGAGTTCCACCGCCGCAAATCCAGCGGACCGGCGGGCGGCTCCGCCTCCGACGGCGGCCTGCGCGCGCCGATGCCGGGCAAGATCGTCGCCGCGCCCGCCAAGGCGGGGGACAAGGTAGCCAAGGGTCAGCCCATCGTCGTGCTGGAAGCCATGAAGATGGAGCACGCCCTTACCGCGCCCTTCGACGGCGTGGTGGCCGAGTTCAACGTCGCCGTCGGCGATCAGGTCACGGACGGCGCGGTTCTGGCCGTGGTCAAGGCGGCGGAGGCTGCCTGAACGCACTCATCCATGGAACTGAGGGGGCCGCACGGGTCAACGAGGGAGGCCCGCTCCGCCCAGCGGCTCTGTTTCGGTCCGGCTGCCGAAACCGGCGATCAGCGGGCGGCCCTTGGCGATGGCGGCCTGCACGGCGGGCAGTTGCAACGAGGCGCTGTGGCTGTCCCGACTGTCCCACACTTCGGTGATCCACAGGGCGTCGGCGTCCGTCGAATCGCGCGCGACCACATAGTTTAAGCAGCCCGGCATTTCGGCGGTCCCTTCCAGAAGAATGGCGGCCAGGGCGTCGCGCTGGCCGGGCTGGGCCTTTATCTCGCCGATGAGTCCGTACATTGGGGGCTCTCCAAATGTTGGCTGGGCCGCCGTCATGGCGGCGAGGCCCAGGCCTGCGGCGATGATTTGACGGCGATCGAGGCTCATGACGCGCAGCATGGCGCCGTTCGAGCGGAATGTCCGCCATGACGTCGCCGGTAATCTGATGCTAGAGGCCCCTCATGTCCCTGCACATGATCAAGCTCTGCGTCGGCGTGTCGGAAGTCGAGACGCTGGAAGCGAACGCCGCCCGGTCCGACTGGCGCATCGTCCACACTCGCATGACGCCCAAGCGCGCGGCCGAGATCGAGGACGGCGGTTCGCTGTATTGGGTGATGAAGGGCGTGGTGACTTGTCGTCAGCGCATCCTCGACATCACCACCATCGGCGAGGGCAAGGCCAGTCGCTGCGAGATCAAGCTGGACAGCCAGGTCATCCGCACGGCGCCTCTGGCCCGGCGCCCCTTCCAGGGCTGGCGTTATTTCGAGAAGGACGTGCCGCCGGACCTGTCGATCGCCGAGCCGACGGATCTGCCGCCGGACCTGGCGCGCGAACTGCGCGAGCTGGGCGCCTGGTAGGCGCCTGAAACGGCCGGAAAATCATTTGACCCGCGCCCGCGCGCGTGGCTGTTGCGGCCTTCGATGGTCCAGTCCCTGTTCAGCTTCCATAATCGCGCCACCCTGTCCGAGCTGCTGAAGCTGGCATGGCCGGTCGTGCTGGCGCGTCTGGGCATCATGACCATGGGGCTGACCGACGCCATCGTGGTCGGCCACTACGCCAGCCGCGAGCTGGCCTATCACTCCCTGGCCTGGGCGCCGTCTTCGGTCATGCTGACGACTGCGGTCGGTCTGATGATGGGGGTGCAGGTCATGACCGCCCGGCTGCTGGGCGAGGGACGAGGCGACGAGGTGGGGGCGGTGCTGCGGCGCGGCATGACCTACGCCCTGCAGATCGGCTTCATCGCCATGATCGGTCTGTTGTTGCTGGGGCCCTTCGGCCTAGTGCACATGGGGCTGGAGGACGGCCTGGGCGAGGGCGCGACGCCCGCCCTGATGGTCTTCGCCCTGTCGATGCCGGCCTATCTGATCTCGGTGTGCGCCCAGTTCTTCCTTGAAGGCCTGCACCGGCCCAAGGCGGGCATGGTCGCCATGTGGGTGGCCAATGCGGTCAATCTGGCGCTGAACCTCCTGCTGGTGCCGGACCTGCTGGGCATCGGTCTGCACGGCGCCGTGGCCTCGGCCTGGGCGACGTTCGGCGCGCGCACGGCGCTGGCGCTCTTTCTGGTGATCTTCATCCTGCGCCTGCCCGAGGCGCGGGCCTGGGGCGTGTTCAACAAGCCCAGGCGCGACAAGGCGGTCGAGAGACAGCAGATGCGCGTCGGCCTGGGGGCGGGCGCGTCCAACTTCATCGAGGTCGGCGCCTTCGCGGCCATGACCCTGTTCGCCGGTCAGCTGGGCGCGGCGGAAACGGCCAGTTGGGCCGTGGTCATCAACGTTTCCGCCATCGTCTTCATGGTGCCTATGGGCCTGTCGTCCGCGACGGCGGTGCTGGTCGGCCGCAGCTACGGCGGCGGCGACAAGGCGGGGGTCATGAGAGGCGGGCTGGCGGGCGTCGGCGTGGTGACGGTGCTGGCCTTCATCATCGCCGTCGGTCTGTGGCTGACCGCGCCGATGGTGGTCAGCGCCTATACGACCGACCCGGCGATTCTGGCCATCGCGGCGCCGGCGCTGGTGCTGGCGACCCTGTTCTTCGTCGCGGACGCCCAGCAGGTGGTCGCGGCCCAGGCCAATCGCGCGGCGGGAGACGTGGTGTGGCCGACGCTGATGCACCTGCTGTCCTATGGCCTGATCATGATCCCGCTGGGCTGGTTCCTGGCGCACAGGATCGGCGTGGACGGCCTGGTCTGGGCCGTGATCGTCGCCAGCCTGATCTCGGGCGCTCTTCTGACCGGGCGGTTCGTGCGGATCGCGCGGCGATTGCCCCCGGCAAAGGCGACGCCTGTCTTATAAGACACTTGGCCCATAAAAGGTGACGTTCGGGTCTGCGCCCTCTATATCCGACGCCTCCCTGTCAGACGTTGGAAGACCATGGCCCGCATCCTCATCACCTCGGCGCTGCCCTATATCAACGGCATCAAGCACCTTGGGAATCTGGCCGGGTCGATGCTGCCCGCCGATGTGTGGGCGCGCTTCATGCGGGCGAGGGGCCATGACGTCCTCTATGTCTGCGCCACCGACGAGCACGGCACCCCGGCGGAACTGGCCGCCGCCGCCGCCGGTCAGGACGTCCGCACCTATTGCGACGAACAGCATGAGGTCCAGAAGAAGGCCGCCGACGCCTTCAGCCTGTCGTTCGACATCTTCGGCCGCAGCTCCAACGCCCCGAACACCCGCCTGACCCAGCACTTCGCCAAGGTGCTGGAGGAACGCGGCCTGATCGAGGAGCGCGTCGACCGGATGATCTATTCGATCGACGACGCCCGCTTCCTGCCCGACCGCTACGTCGAGGGCGCCTGCCCCCACTGCGGCTATGAGAAGGCGCGGGGCGACCAGTGCGACAACTGCGGCCGCCTGCTGGACCCGACCGATCTGATCAATCCCTATTCGGCGGTGTCGGGCAGCCGCAACCTTGAGGTCCGCGACACGCGTCACCTCTATCTGCTGCAGACCAAGATCGCCGATGAAGTGCGGGGTTGGGTCGACGCCCGCTCGCCCCAGTGGCAGCCGCTGGCCCGCTCCATCGCCTACAAGCATCTGGACGAGGGCCTGATCGATCGCGGCATCACCCGCGACCTGAAATGGGGCGTGCCGGTCGTCGGTCCCGACGGCGGCCCGCGTCCGGGCATGGAGGGCAAGGTCTTCTACGTCTGGTTCGACGCCCCCATCGAATACATCGGCGCGACCGAGGAATGGGCCGAGAAGACGGGCGGGAACTGGCGTTCCTGGTGGCGTCTAGACGAGGGGGCGGACGATGTTCGCTACGTCCAGTTCATGGGCAAGGACAACGTCGCCTTCCACACGGTCAGCTTCCCCTCGACCCTCCTGGGCTCGGGCGAGCCGTGGAAGACGGTCGATCAGCTGAAAGCCTTCAACTGGCTGAACTGGTACGGCGGCAAGTTCTCGACCAGCATGGGCCGAGGCGTCTTCATGGACCAGGCGCTGGAGTTGCTGCCCGCCGATTACTGGCGCTGGCACCTGACGGCCTATGGTCCGGAACATTCCGACGCGGCCTTCACCTGGGAGCAGTTCCAGTCGACGACGAACAAGGATCTGGCCGACGTGCTGGGCAACTTCGTCAACCGCATCGTCAAGTTCACGGAGTCCAAGTTCGACGGCGTCGTGCCCGAGGGCGGCGAACCGGGCGCGCTGGAAGAAAAACTGGCGGCCGACGTCAAGGCCGCGCTGGCGACCCTGACCTATGAGTTCGAGGCCATGGAGTTCCGCAAGGCGGCCCAGGCGGCCCGCGCCCTGTGGGTGCTGGGCAATGAGTATCTGCAGGAAGCCGCCCCCTGGACGGCGCTGAAGACGGACCGGGAACGCGCCGCCGTCGTGGTGCGCACGGCCCTCGGCCTGGTGGCTCTGTTCGCCCGCGTCACGGCGCCCTTCATGCCTGAAGCGGCCGGACGTATCGCGGCCACAGTCGGCGCGACCGACCTGTCCTGGCCGGACGTGGAAGGCGATCTGCTGAACACGCTGCCGGTCGGCCAGGCCGTGGCTTCGGCCCAGGTGCTGTTCGCCAAGATCGAGGACGCCCAGGTCGCCGAATGGACCGAGCGCTTCGGCGGCGCCGAAAGCTAGGGTCGCGCCAGGCGTAGAAGTGGAGAAGGCCCGGAGTGATCCGGGCCTTTCGTGTTTCTAGGAGGCGGATTTCGAGGGTTCGACCGTTTGCGGCGGCGGATCGCGTCGCTCGCGACCGCCGGGCAAGGCGTGGGGCGTGTGGGAATCGGCGCCCTTGCCGGTATGCTTCATATGCTTGGCCTGTTCTTCGGCGCTGATGGCGAGGAAGGCGGGGGCCGAGGCGTTGAAGGCGTCGGCATGGCCGGTGCGCACGATGACCGAGCGCCCGCCGTCCCAGATCATGTGCAGGGCGACGTACAGGACGATGGCCAGACCCACATAGGCGATCCAGCGGTAGCGGTTCAGCAGCTTGGCGATGAAGGTGGCGGCCAGGCCCATCAGGGCGATGGACAGGATCAAGCCAAACACCATGATCCACGGGTGTTCGTGACTGGCGCCGGCCACGGCCAGGACATTGTCCAGGCTCATGGTCAGGTCGGCGATCATGATCTGTATCAGGGCGGCGCCGAAGGTCTTGCGCTTCAGGCCCAGCTCTTCGGGAGAGGGGCCGCCGCCATTCTCCATGGCCATGGCGCGCTCGATTTCGGCTTCGGCCTCGGCCTGGTCGTGCGTGGCCTGCTCACGCAGTTCGCGCCACATCTTCCAGCACACCCACAGAAGCAGGAAGCCGCCCGCCAGAAGCAGACCGACGATGGCCAGAAGCTGAACGGTGATCAGCGCCAGGCCGATGCGCAGGACGACGGCGACGGCCAGGCCGACCAGGATGGCCTTGCGGCGTTGTTCCTGGGGCAGGGCGGCGGCGGCCAGGCCCACGGCCACGGCGTTGTCGCCCGCCAGGACGAGGTCGATCATCAGCACCTTGCCGAGGGCGGAGGCCTGACTGATCAGTTCGGGATTGGAGAGGAAGTCCATGCCGGACTCATAAGGCCCGACCGGACCCGCGCCAAGTCGCCGCAGGGCGAGTTGACGCGGGGGCCCGATTCCTAGGCTGCGCGTCCCTGGGCGCGGGCCGCTTCATACAGGGCGATGGCGGCGGCGTTGGAGACGTTCAGGCTCTCGAAGCCGCCGGGCATGGGGATTCGGGCCATCGCTTCGCAGTGCTCGGCCACCAGGCGGCGCACCCCGTCGCCTTCGGAGCCCATGACGATGACGGTCGGGCGGGCGTCCAGCGCCTGCTCCAGCGTCAGGTCCGAACCGCCGTCCATGCCGATGGCGCGCCAGCCGTGGTCGGCCAGCTTCTCAAGGGCGCGGCTGAGATTCGTCACGCGGGCGCACGGCAGGCGCTCGGTCGCGCCCGCGGAGGCCTTGGCCAGGGCGCCGGCCAGGGCGGGGGAGTGCCGGTCCTGCACCACGATGCCGCGCGCGCCGAAGGCCAGGGCCGACCGGAAGATGGCGCCGACGTTCTGAGGGTCGGTCAGCTGATCCAGCATGACGATGACGCCTTGCGCCGGTTCGGCCAGGTCTTCCAGGGCGACGCCTTCCAGCGGCTGGACCTTGAAGGCCATGCCCTGGTGCACGGCGCCGGCCGGAAGCATCCGGCCCAGGGCGAGCGAATCGACCACCTCGATTCGGTGGCCGTTGGCCAGATTCTCGCGCTGGATCTCCTCGGCACGGTCTTCCGTGACCATCAGACGGCCGGTTCCACGGCGCGCGGGATTCGCCAAAGCGGCCAGAACCGGATGACGTCCCCAAAGAAAATTATCGGCGTCCGGGCGCGAACGGGCCGGCCGCCGCTCTGCATCGCCTGCGCCGCGTCCTTGCGGGGCGGGTGTTTGAGCCCGATTTGGGCGTGCTTCGTCCCTCTTGTGGAAAGATTGTTTTTTACCGGTTTTCCGGTCGTTGCGTTCTCGAAATGACGACACTATAAGACGGCCTCCGATTTGGGCCCCAGGGCTTTCGGTTCAGGCGCTTCCTCTACTGCAGGCGTCGCCCGACAGCGAAGGCTTTCGTCGCGAATGATCGAAAGATTGTTCACGGCGTTTCCAGACCGGCATTGACATAGGCGCGCTGGGGGAATGTCCCGAGCGGCAAAGGGGGCGGACTGTAAATCCGCTGCGTAAGCTTCGCAGGTTCGAGTCCTGCTTCCCCCACCACGCGCCTTCAATGCCCGACGGGCCGGGAGTCCAGATAGGAATCGGGTGCGGGACCGTCGCTCTTCAAACGAAGGGCGGTGCAACTGCATTCTTCGTGCGGGTATAGCACAATGGTAGTGCAGCAGCCTTCCAAGCTGAATACGCGGGTTCGATTCCCGCTACCCGCTCCAGGTTTTATGAACTGAGCACAGCGCCCCTCCGTTCCGGACCCGGGCCACAGGAGTTTGGCCATGGCCAAGGAAAAGTTCGAACGCACGAAGCCGCACGTGAACATCGGCACGATCGGTCACGTTGACCACGGCAAGACGACGCTGACGGCGGCGAT
>NZ_JBSHDX010000005.1:0-290854 GCF_053616535.1 Brevundimonas sp. NPDC055812
TCCGGCACGAAGACGTCGTTCAGGCCGATGTCGCCCGTCACCGAGGCGCGCAAGCTGAGCTTGTCGCCGATCTTGCCCGTGGTGAAGCCGTCGAAGTCGCGCTCGACGATGAAGCCGCGGATCTTGCCGTCCAGCTTGGCCCAGACGATGGCCAGGTCGGCGATGGGCGAGTTGGTGATCCAGTATTTGCCGCCGTTCAGGCGATAGCCGCCGTCGACCGCGACCGCCGTGGTCTTCATCGAGGCCGGGTCCGACCCGCCGTCCGCCTCGGTCAGGCCGAAGCAGCCGACCAGCTCGCCAGCCGCCATCTTCGGCAGGAATTTCGTCTTCTGCTCTTCGGAACCGAAGGCGTAGATCGGGTACATGGCCAGCGACGACTGCACCGACATGGCCGAGCGATAGCCGCTGTCGACCGCCTCGACCTCGCGGGCGATCAGGCCGTAGGCGACGTGCGACGCTTCGGAGCCGCCGTACTGCTCGGGCAGCATGGCGCCGAGGAAGCCCATCTCGCCCATCTCGGTCATGATGGCGCGGTCGAAGACCTCGTCGCGGAAGGCGGCGACCACGCGCGGCAGCAGGGCCTCGCGCGCATAGGACCGCGCCGCATCCTGAACCATCCGCTCTTCATCGGTCAGCCGCCCCGTCAGGTCGAACGGGTCATCCCAGCGGAAGGTTTGGGCGGAAGGGATCTTGCCGTCGGCCATCGGTCGTCCTTGTGCGTCTGAGTAAGGGGCTCACGCGGGATTGAAGCGGCGTGACGAAGCGTCCCCTGTTGCTGCGGCGGGTTTAAGCCAGAATGCGACCGCCGGGTAGAGGGACCGGCGCGAGCACGCTAGGCTGTCGTCATGTCGAACGCTTTCAACCGCCTGTTCCGCGACCACCCGCGCGAGGTCGACGAGACCTATGTCGAGCATCTGGCCGCCTCGTCGCGCTTCGGCTTCAAGCTGCTGCGTCTGGCGGGCTGCGCCTTCATCCACGCCGTCGCGCCGGGCCTGCACAAGACCACGGTGTCCGACGCCATTCGCGGCATGGCCCAGGACATGGGCGGGCGCGCCGCTGAGGCCCGCGAGTGCCGGATGCGCGACGCGGGCGTCTGGGACGTCGGCCTCTAGGCGCTGAACACCCCGACCAGCCACAGGACCGGCGACAGCAGCACCACCACGCCCAGGATCGCCAGGCCCGCCCACTGAAAGGCGCCGAAGCGACGCGGCATGCTTGTACCGACAAAGCCCGCGCCGGTCGCGAAGGCGAACAGGGCCAGCCCTCGCGACGCCGCGCGAACCGTCGAATCCGGTCCGTCCAGATCATCGCCTTCATCGGTCGCGAACTCGCCGGTCCCGGCGCGCGCCAGCAGGTCGCGTGCCTGCGCCGCCTGATCCGCCCGCCCCATCAGACGGATGCCGAGGGCGCGCTGCATCAGGGGATCGACCGTGGTCTGGAACCGCTCGGTCACGGACACCTCGATGTCGTGCGACGCCAGGAAGGCGGCCGCCAGATCGGCCTCATAGACGTCTTGATAGCGGGCGATCTCGACCAGGCTCATGTCGCCAGCCTAGCACGCCTGCGGGACGCGCAATTGAAAACGGCGAGATCCGAAGATCCCGCCGTCGTCAATCGTTCGCAGTGCGCGGACCTTACAAGTCCAGCAAGGCGCGCGCGGGGTCTTCCAGCAGTTCCTTGATGCGGACCAGGAAGGTCACGGCTTCCTTGCCGTCGACGATACGGTGATCGTAGCTGAGGGCCAGGTACATCATCGGACGGATCTTGACCTCGCCGTTGATGGCCATCGGGCGCTGCACGATGTTGTGCATGCCCAGGATGCCCGACTGCGGCGCGTTCAGGATCGGCGTCGACATCAGCGAGCCGTAGGTGCCGCCGTTGGTGATGGTGAAGGTGCCGCCCTGCATCTGGTCCATGGTCAGGGCGCCGTCACGGGCGGCCTTGCCCAGGGCGCCGATGCCCTTCTCGATGCCAGCCAGCGACAGGACGTCGGCGTCGCGCAGCACCGGAACCACCAGGCCCTTGTCGGTGCCGACGGCGATGCCGATGTCGTAGTGGTTCTTGTAGATGATGTCCGTGCCGTCGATCTCGGCGTTGACGGCCGGGATTTCATGCAGGGCCTGGACCACGGCCTTGGTGAAGAAGGACATGAAGCCCAGCTTCACGCCGTGGCGCTTCTCGAAGACTTCCTTGTACTGGGCGCGCAGGGCCATGACGTTGGTCATGTCCACCTCGTTGAAGGTGGTCAGCTGGGCGGCCGTGTTCTGGGATTCCTTCAGGCGGCGGGCGATGGTCTGACGCAGGCGCGTCATCTTCACCCGCTCTTCGCGCGGCTGGTCGGCGCGCGGGGCGGCCGGAGCAGCAGCGGCGGGCGTAGCCGGGGCGGCGGCGCCGATGGCGGCGATGGCGTCGGCCTTGGTGATGTTGCCCTTCGGACCCGAAGCCGACAGCGAAGCCGGGTTCAGGTTGTTTTCCGAAACGACGCGCTGAACGGCGGGCGACAGGTGAGCAGAAGCCGGAGCCTGGGCAGAGCCCGTGTTGGCCGGAGCGGCGGCCGGGGCCGGAGCAGCCGCAGCGGCGGCGCCCGAGGCGGCGACCGAACCGATCACCTGACCGGGGGTCACGGTAGCGCCATCAGCAGCCGTGATGGTCAGGACGCCGGCGGCTGGGGCCGAGACTTCCACGGCCACCTTGTCGGTCTCGATCTCGACCAGCAGTTCGTCCTTGGCGACGGTGTCGCCCGACTTCTTCAGCCAGGTTCCGATCGAGCCTTCGGCGACGCTTTCGCCCATGGTCGGCACGGCGATGTCGACCGCGGCGCCGCCCGAAGCGGCCGGAGCGGCGGCGGGAGCCGCAGCCGCCGGAGCCGGAGCCGAGGCGGCGGCCGCGCCGCCTTCGGTCACGGCGCCCAGCACCGTGCCGGGAACGACCGTGTCGCCTTCACCGGCGTTGATCGCCGACAGCACGCCGTCGGCGGGAGCGACGACCTCGAGCGAGACCTTGTCGGTTTCCAGCTCGACCAGGACTTCGTCCTTCTTCACGGCGTCGCCAACCTTCTTGGTCCACTTGGCGATGGAGGCTTCGGCGACGGATTCACCGAGGGCGGGGGTCAGGATATCGGCCATCTTCAGTGTCTTTTCGTGTCTGAACTTTGCTTGTCTTTTAGGTCAGGCGCGGCGGTCAGGCCATGGCCTCGGCGAGGAAGGTCTCGAGTTCCTTCAGGTGTCGGCTCATCAGGCCCGCAGCGGTCGAGGCCGAAGCCGGACGACCGACGTAGCGCGCGCGCTTGGCCTTCACGTCCATCTTCTCGAGCGTCAGCTCGATCCACGGATCAACGAAGGTCCAGCCGCCCATGTTCTTCGGCTCTTCCTGGCACCACACCAGGTCAGCGTTGGGGAAGCGCGCCAGTTCCGCCGAGATCGACTTGATCGGCCACGGATAGAACTGTTCCAGACGCAGGATGTAGATGTCGTTGACGCCCGCCTTCTCGCGCGCGTCCAGCAGGTCGTAATAGACCTTGCCCGAGCAGACGATGACCTTGCGGATGTCCTTGTCGGCCTTGAGCGTGACGCCCGCCACGTCCGGACGCAGCTGGGCGTCGTCGCGCAGCACGCGGTGGAAGGACGAACCCTCGGCCATGTCGGCCAGGGTCGAGACGGCCTTCTTGTGACGCAGCAGCGACTTGGGCGTCATCAGGATCAGCGGCTTGCGGAACGAGCGGTGCAGCTGGCGACGCAGGATGTGGAAGTAGTTGGCCGGCGTCGTGCAGTTGGCGACCTGCATGTTGTTCTCGGCGCACTGCTGCAGGAAGCGCTCAAGACGCGCCGAGGAGTGCTCGGGGCCCTGGCCTTCATAGCCGTGCGGCAGAAGCATCACGAGGCCGCTCATCCGCAGCCACTTGCGCTCGCCCGAGGAGATGAACTGGTCGATCACCACCTGGGCGCCGTTCACGAAGTCGCCGAACTGGCCTTCCCACATGGTCAGGGTGTTCGGGTCGGCCAGCGAATAGCCGTACTCGAAGCCCAGCACCGCCTCTTCCGACAGGGCCGAGTCGATGACCTCGAAATGGGCCTGGCCTTCACGCAGGTTGTTCAGCGGGAAGTAGCGCTGTTCGGTCGTCTGATCGGTGACGCCCGAGTGACGCTGCGAGAAGGTGCCGCGCACCGAGTCCTGCCCCGACAGACGCACGTTGTAGCCCTCGTCCAGCAGGCTGGCGAAGGCCAGGCTCTCGGCCGTGGCCCAGTCGATGTTCTGGCCGCTCGACACCGCCTCGCGACGGCCGTCGATGACGCGCTTCAGCGTCTTGTGCACGTCGACGCTGTTCGGGATGGTCGTCAGACGGTGGCCGAAGTCCTTGAGCTTGTCGGCCGGGACGGCGGTGTCGCCGCGCTGCGCGGCGTCATCGGTGTTTTCGGCGCCCAGGCCCTTCCACTCGCCGTCCAGCCAGTCGGCCTTCTTGGCTTCAAAGGTCTTTCCGGCCTCGAACTCGGCGTCGAGATAGGCCTCGAAGCGGGCGATCTCGGCGTCGACCTCGGCCTGGGTGATGACGCCCTCGCCGATCAGGCGCTTGGCGTAGATCTCCAGCGTCGAAGGCTGGCTCTTGATCTTCGCGTACATCAGCGGCTGGGTGAAGGTCGGGTCGTCGCCTTCGTTGTGGCCGAAGCGGCGGTAGCAGAACATGTCCACCACCACGTCCTTGTGGAACTTCTGGCGGTATTCGGTGGCCACCTTGGCGGCGAAGACGACCGCTTCGGGATCGTCGCCGTTGACGTGGAAGATCGGCGCCTGGACCATCAGGGCCACATCCGACGGATAGGGCGACGAACGCGAGTTGCGCGGGCTGGTGGTGAAGCCGATCTGGTTGTTGATGACGAAGTGCAGGGTGCCGCCGGTGCGGTAGCCCTTCAGCCCCATCAGGGCGAAGCACTCGGCCACGACGCCCTGGCCGGCGAAGGCCGCGTCGCCGTGGATCAGCAGGGGGGCGACCTTGGAGCGGTCCAGCACCCATTCGACGTCCGGCTTGCCGACGTTGACCTCGGCCTCGCGGATGTCGAAGGCCTGTTTGGCGCGCGACTTGCCGAGGACAACCGGGTTGACGATCTCGAGGTGCGACGGGTTGGCGGTCAGCGACAGGTGGACGCTGTGGCCGTCGAACTCACGGTCCGACGAGGCGCCCATGTGGTATTTGACGTCGCCCGAGCCCTCGATGTCCGAAGGGACGGAAGATCCGCCCTGGAACTCGTGGAAGATGGCCTTGTAGGGCTTGCCCATGACGGCCGCGAGGACGTTCAGGCGGCCGCGGTGCGCCATGCCCAGAACGATTTCGTCGACGCCCAGGGCGCCGCCGCGCTTGATGACCTGCTCCAGCGCAGGAACCATGGCCTCGCCGCCGTCCAGGCCGAAGCGCTTGGTGCCGGGGAAGCGCTTGTGCAGGAAGCGCTCGAAGCCTTCCGCCTCGGCCAGCTTCTTGAAGATGGCCAGCTTGCCTTCCTTGGTGAAGGCGTTCTGCTCGAACTTGTCCGGGCCTTCGAAACGCTGCTGCAGCCAGGCCTTCTCTTCAGGCTCGGCGATGTGCATGAACTGCACGCCGATGTTGCCGCAGTAGGTGCGCTTGAGGATCTCCAGCACCTGGCGGACCGAGCCGGTCTCCAGACCCAGGACGCCGTCCAGGAAGATCGGGCGATCCATGTCGGCGGCGGTGAAGCCGTAGAACTCCGGCGTCAGCTCCGGGTTCTGGATCGGCGGCTCGATGCCCAGCGGGTCGAGGTTGGCCTGCAGGTGGCCGCGCACGCGATAGGCGCGGATCAGCATCAGGGCGCGGATGGAATCGTGGGCGGCGGCGCGCACGTCGGCGGCTGAAACGGCGCCCGAGGCGTCAGCGACCGGAGCGGCCGGACGCGGGCCGGGCTTGCCGGCGGCCTTGGGATCGACCTTGGGGGCCGGCCAGCGGCCGTCGAACACGGCGGTTTCCTCGGTCGGCTCGGTCGCGCCCGAACGGCCCCAGGAGCCGGCGGCGGCCGACTGCTTCACCAGGTCGGCGTTGTCCTTCAGCTGATCGAAGAAGGCGCGCCACTCCCCCGACACCGAGCCGGGGTCCGAAGCCCATTTTTCGTGCAGGTCCTCAATGAAGGCGGCGTTCGCGCCATAGAGGAAGGAGGTCTCGGCAAAGACCTGGTTCAGCCGACCCGCATCGTCCGCCATTTTTCTTTCAATCGTCCCTTTACAACCGCCCGCGCACAGCCGCGCGGAGAGCAGCGCCGTTCATATAGGCCCTGTTTCCTTACTGGTCATGACCGAAGGGAGGCGGAGCGGGTGGAATTTGGTCGAATCAGCAAGAAAAAACGCCCCCGGACGATTCCGGAGGCGTTACAAAAGGTCACACGGCGCGAAAAACGTCCCCGGAACGCGGATAGGTTAGACTTTGGTCTAATCCGCCGCCCCGCCGACGCCGCACCCGCCCTTCGGTGAATCCGGCGCTCAAGCCGCGAGCGACCGCGTCGCGAGCATTCGCCGCGCCCCTCAAAAAGGCGCTGAAGCAGCGAGCCGCCGCGCGGCGAGCGATAGCGCCCGCACGCGCAGCGTGCGCTGAAGGATTTAGCCCTTCAGCACTTCCACCAGAGTCGTGCCCAGGCGCGCCGGCGACGGCGACACGCGGATGCCCGCGGCCTCCATGGCGGCGATCTTGGATTCCGCATCGCCCTTGCCGCCCGAGACGACGGCGCCGGCATGGCCCATGGTGCGGCCCTTCGGCGCCGTACGGCCCGCGATGAAGCCGGCCATCGGCTTCTTGCGGCCCTTCTTGGCTTCGTCGATCAGGAACTGGGCGGCGTCTTCTTCAGCCGCGCCGCCGATTTCGCCGATCATGATGATGGACTCGGTGGCGTCGTCGGCCAGGAACATCTCCAGCACGTCGATGAACTCGGTGCCCTTGACCGGGTCGCCGCCGATGCCGACGGCCGTGGTCTGGCCCAGGCCTTCGTTGGTGGTCTGGAACACGGCCTCATAGGTCAGGGTGCCCGAACGCGAGACGATGCCGACGTTGCCCTTCTTGAAGATATTGCCCGGCATGATGCCGATCTTGCACTCTTCGGGGGTCAGGACGCCGGGGCAGTTCGGGCCCAGGAGGCGCGAGTTCGAGCGGTCCAGACGCGCCTTGACGCGGACCATGTCCTGCACCGGGATGCCTTCGGTGATGCAGGTGATGAAGGGGATCTCGGCGTCGATGGCCTCGATGATGGCGTCGGCCGCGCCTGCCGGCGGAACGTAGATCACCGTGGCGTCGGCGCCGGTGCGCTCCTTGCCTTCGGCGACCGAGGCGAAGATCGGCAGGGTTTCACCGTGCGAGCCGGTCCAGGTCTGGCCGCCCTTGGTCGGGTGCACGCCGCCGACCATCTTGGTGTTGTAATAGGCCAGCGCCTGTTCGGTGTGGAAGCCGCCGGTCTTGCCGGTCAGGCCCTGAACCAGGATCTTGGTGTCTTTGTTGACGAGGATGGACATGTGTCTGTGCTCTGAATTCTGTGTGTCTGCTGGGCGGTAGCGGCGCTTAGGCGACCGCCGCGACGATCTTCTGGGCGGCGTCGTCCAGGTCGTCGGCGGCCTGGATGGTCAGGCCCGACTCGTTCAGGATCTTCTTGCCCAGCTCGGCGTTCGTGCCTTCCAGACGCACGACCAGCGGCACCTTCAGGCCCACTTCCTTCACCGCGGCCACGACGCCCTCGGCGATGACATCGCACTTCATGATGCCGCCGAAGATGTTGACGAGGATGCCCTCGACCTTCGGGTCGGCGGTGATGATCTTGAAGGCCGCCGCGACCTTGTCCTTGCCGGCGCCGCCGCCGACGTCGCAGAAGTTGGCCGGCTCCTTGCCGTACAGCTTGATGATGTCCATCGTCGCCATGGCCAGGCCGGCGCCGTTGACCATGCAGCCGATGTTGCCGTCGAGGGCCACATAGGCGAGGTCCCACTTCGAGGCCTCGATCTCCTTGGCGTCCTCTTCAGTCTCATCGCGCAGGGCGCGGATGTCTTCGTGGCGGTACAGGGCGTTGCCGTCGAAGCTGACCTTGGCGTCCAGAACGCGCAGGTGGCCGTTCTCCATGACGATCAGCGGGTTGATCTCGAGCATGTCCATGTCCTTCTCGACGAAGGCCTTGTACAGGATCGGGAACAGCGACTTGCCGTCTTCGGCGGCCGAACCGGTCAGCTCCAGCGCCGCATTGATGGCGGCGACGTTCTCGGCGGTGACGCCGGCTTCCGGGTTGATGGCGATGGTGTGGATCTTTTCGGGGGTGGCGTGGGCCACTTCCTCGATGTCCATGCCGCCTTCGGTCGAGACGACGAAGGCCGTCTGACCGACCGAACGGTCGACCAGCAGCGAGCAGTACAGCTCACGGGCGATGTCGGCGCCGTCTTCGATGTACAGGCGGTTGACCTGCTTGCCGGCCTCGCCCGTCTGGGCGGTCACCAGGGTGTTGCCCAGCATTTCCTTGGCGTGGGCGACGGCTTCCTCGATCGAGAAGGCCAGACGCACGCCGCCCTTGGCGTCGGCGCCCAGTTCCTTGAACTTGCCCTTGCCGCGGCCGCCGGCGTGGATCTGCGACTTCACGACATAGAGCGGGCCAGGCAGCTGCTTGGCGGCGGCTTCGGCCTGGTCGGCCGAGGTGATGGCGACGCCGTCCGCGACCGGGGCGCCGTAGCCCTTGAGGACCTGCTTGGCCTGATACTCGTGAATGTTCATGTCTGATCCGCGCCGTTTAGGGAGGTTTGTGGAAACTTTGGCCGCGCTTATAGGCGTCGCGCCTTCGCCAGCGCAACCGCCTGTCGTCTTATGGCCTCATGAGGATTTTCTTATGCCGGGCGGCGGGCCTCGCCGGACCGCCGCCCAGGGCTGTCTGGGGGCCGTTAGTCGACCCAGTCCTTCTGGAGCGTGCGCGAGGCGCCGAACAGCAGGGCCGAGGACAGCAGGTAGAAGCCCATGCCCGTATAGATGGCCCAACGCAGGCTTTCCTCGCCGAAGGTCGGACGCAGCATGTCGCTCATCCAGCCGAAGTAATAGATGCCGACGGCGATCCCCAGCAGGTTGTTGATCAGCAGGAACAGGGCCGAGGCCGTGGTCCGCATGGTCGGGCTGGCCAGATGCTGCACCGCCGCCGTGATCGGCCCCAGCCAGGTCAGGTTCAGGCCCGTCGGGATCAGGAAGATCAGGAAGGCCAGGGCCAGAGCCGCAAAGCCGTTGGGGTCCGAGCCCGGCATGACCGCGCCCACCACCGCGCCTGAATTCATCGCCAGGATGAAGCACGGCACCGAAATCAGGAAGGCGATCGCCGGCGTCAGCGGATAGGCCCCCTTGGATTTCCTGCCCAGCCGGTCGGCCATGGCGCCGCCCAGCCAGATGCCCGCCACCCCGCCGACCAGGACGATGGCGGAGTAGTACCAGGCCGTCTGCGACAGGGTCAGGCCAAAGCTGCGCATGAAGAAGCTGGGCAGCCAGGCGGCCACGCCGTAGCCGCACACAGAGGACGACGCCGCGCCGAACGCCAGCAGCCAGAAACTGGGCTTGGGGGCCAGGGTGCGCACCACCGCCTTGAAGGGCGGGGCTTTCGGCGTTTCGACGGGAGCGGCTGCGGCAGCGGCCGGCTCGATGTCCAACCCTCCGCGCTTGGGATCCTTGACCGTCAGGCGCAGGACAGGCGCGACCAGCACACCCAGGACGCCGACCACGATGAAGGCCGTGCGCCAACCGTAGGTCGCCGCCAGCAAGCCGCCGACCAGGGTGCCCGCCGCCATGCCCAGCGGAATGCCGAAGGCGTAGGCCGCCAGGGCCCGCGCCCGCTGTGACTTGGGGAAGTAGTCGGCGATCAGGGAATAGGCCGGGGCCACGCCGCCCGCCTCGCCGATGCCGACGCCCATGCGGCACAGGAACAGGGAGCCGAACCCGCCCGCCAGGCCGCACAGGGCGGTGAAGCCCGACCACAGCGTCAGGGCGCCGGTCATGATCCACACCCGGCTGAACCGGTCGGCCAGCCAGGCGATCGGGATGGCCAGGGTGGAATAGAGCAGGGCGAAGGCCAGCCCGCCCAGCAGGCCGAACTGGCTGTCGCTGAGGTTGAACTCGGCCTTCAGCGGCGCGGCCAGAATGCCGATGATCTGCCGATCCAGGAAGTTCAGCATGTAGATGAGGATCAGGATCCCCAGCACATAGTAGCGATAGCCCGGCGAGGCGGTTTGCGCCTCGACCGTTCCCGCCTGGACCTTTGCGGCCTCGATCTGATTCATGGGCCTTCCCCGACTGGCTGCTGCGGCGACGGTAGCGGCCCGACGGCCGCGCGCCACGAAAAAAGAAGGGCGGCGGCTCCAACGAACCGCCGCCCAGTACGCTGCGCTCAGGCCTGCAGCATCAATACTTGGCCGAAACCTTGATCATCCAGGTCCGCGGCGCGCCGTAATAGGCGGTGCGGATGTTGCCGATGGACGAGAACTCCTGAGCGTCGGTCTTGTAGACCTCGTCCGACAGGTTCTGGCCATACAGGCCGACCGAATAACGATCCGACGCGTCCGACCAGACGACGCGAGCATCGTACAGCCAGTAGTCGTCCTGATACATTCCCGGGATCTCGATGGCCGTGTTCTCGTAGGTGTTGTCCACCGCCAGAGCCATCCTGGAGCGGAACTTGGCCGCGCCGCCGACGGTCACCGAGGAGCCGCCCGACAGGAACCATTCGTACTGGCCGCCGAACCGCAGGGTCCACTTGGGCGAGAAGGCCGGGTCCTGGAAGGCGCGGCTGCCGCCGAAGTTGGTGAAGCGGTCGTCCTTGAACTCCTTGTAGTCGGCTTCGAGGAAGCCGACCTGGGCGTCCAGCGTCAGACCGCGGATCGGGACCAGAACGCCTTCCAGCTCGAAGCCGAAGATGTCCAGCTGACCGGCGTTCAGCACCGACAGAACCGGGGCGGGCAGACCCGTCACCGGGTCCGTGTCGAGACCGGCGACGCGAGCCTGGAAGTCTTCATACTTGGTCATGAAGGCCGCCAGGTTCAGGCGGGCGCGACGATCCCAGAACGAGGTCTTGGCGCCGACTTCGAACGAGTCCGCCGTTTCCGGCTGGTACTCGGTCGCCTCGGTCGGGGAGTTGGCGCGGCCGTTGAAGCCGCCCGACTTGAAGCCCTGCGAATAGCGGGCATAAACCATGGCGTCGTCGGACAACAGATAATCGGCCGACAGCATGATCGAAGTGTCGTCGTACTTGCCCACGTCCGGAGCGAAGACATAGGTCGCGTTGAATGCCGGCAGCAGGCTGTAGAAGGTCGACGTCGTGCGCCAGTAGTCCTTCTCTTCCTCAGTATAGCGGACGCCCGCCGACAGGCGCAGCTTGTCGGTCACGTCATAGCTGAGGTTGCCGTAGACGGCCTTGGAGGTCGTCTCCAGAGTGTCGTCGATGGTACGCAGGAAGCCGGAGTTGCCGAACGCCGGTCCCAGCAGAGCGTCGTTATAGCTCTCCTGATGGGAGTCGACGTCTTCCTTCAGGTAGTACAGGCCCGCGACCGCGTTCAGACGATCGCCGGTATAAGTCAGCTGCAGCTCCTGGCTGAACTGGGTCTGATCCACGGCCACCAGGGCGTCGGCGATCTCCAGTTCCGTGGCGTCGAAGTCGATGTAGTCGTCGGTGTTCAGGCCGCGATAGGCGGTGATCGACTTCAGCGACAGCGCGTCGGACAGATCCCAGGTCGCGCGCAGCGCCGTGCCCCAGGTCTCCAGCCGCGTCTCGTTCGGCAGGCCCGGCGTCGTACGGGTCTTGAAATTATATTCCGGAACCGGGTTCGGCACGGGGCGCAACACCGTGGTTTTCAACAGGTCCGTCAAATCGTTCTGGGCCTGACCGACCGTCATGCCCGCATCGTCCTTGGCGTAGTCGGCGTTCAGGTCGATGCGGAAGTTCGACGCCGGATCCCAGGCCAGGCTGGCGCGCACGGCGGTCGAGTTCTTGTCGTTGTATTCGGCGCCGGTGGCCGGATCGGTGACATAGCCGCCGCGCTCCGAATGCAGAGCCGACAGGCCCAGGGCCAGGTTGTCGGTCACGGGGCCGGACACGGCGCCCTGGACTTCAACCAGGTCATAGTCGCCATAGGCGGCCGAGGCGCGGGCGCGGAACTCCTGGTCCGGGCGGCGCGACACCAGCTTCATGGCGCCGCCGATGGTGTTCTTGCCGTACAGCGTACCCTGCGGGCCGCGCAGAATCTCGACGCGCTCCAGATCCAGCAGGTCGAACTGGGTGCCGCGAATACGCGAATAATAGACGTCGTCGACATAGACCCCGACCGCCGGATCAAAGGTCTGCAGCGCGTCGGGCTGGCCCACGCCGCGGATGTAGATGTTGGTCGCGTTCGACGAGCCCCGGCCCTGGACCAGGTTCAGGTTCGGCACCGCGCCCTGCAAATCGGTGACCTGTTGAGCGCCTGTGCGCTCCAGCGTCTCGCCGCTGAAGGCGGTCAGGGCCAGGGGCGTCTTCTGGGCCGACTCCTCGGTGCGGCGGGCGGTGACGATGATGTCTTCGACCTGGGCCGCAGCCTCCTGCGTCGTCACGTCCTGCGCCTGAGCGGCCGAGGTCATTGCGCCGAATGCGGCGCCCGCCAGCAGGGCGGTCTTCACGAGTCTGTTCATGTGCATCCCAATCTTGTTTCCGGCCCGATGACGCTTTTTATTCAGCGTTCAATGATTTTCAGCATAGGTGACCGGGTTTCGGCCGGCTGTCAAACGGCCAAGCCTGATTTCCGTCACGGAAGAGCCCGCCCTGTGGCGCCGTTGCACTAACCCCCGAAGCGCGACTAGCTTCCGGCCATGACGAAGAGCGACCTGCCGCCGCCCCAAATTCCAGCCCCGCCCGCCGCCCCGGCGCGACGCGGGCGTCCCAAGAAGTCCAAGGCGGCCGTCGCCGGGGAGACGCGCGAGGCCATCCTGAACGCGGCCGAGGACCTGTTCTCCAAGCATGGCTTCTATGGCGTCACCATCCGCGAGGTAGCGCGCGAAGCGGGCGTGGATACGGCCCTGGTCCACTATTATTTCGGGGCCAAGAAGGAGCTGTTCGACGCCGTCTTCAACCGCCGCGCCGAGGTGTGGAACGCCGAGCGCGTGGCCGCGGTCGACCGCTACGCAGAGGCGGCGGGCGAGGCCATGACGCTGGAGGGGCTGTTCGAGGCCTTCCTGCGCCCGCCGTTCCAATGGTCGCTGAAGGGCGGGCCGGGGTGGAAGCACTACGCCGCCCTGGTGGCCCAGACCAACGCCAACCCGGCCTTCGGCGGCGAGACCATGGCCCGCTATTTCGACCCGGCGATCCGTCGCCTGCTGGAGTTGGTCAAGCGCATCATGCCCGAGGCGGACGAGGCCGACCTCTATTGGGCCTATCACAATCTGTCGGGGGCCCTGACCCTGACCCTGGGCGAGACGGGGCGTCTGGACCGCCTGTCGGGAGGTCTGTGCCGCTCGGGCGATCTGGACAGCGCCTGCGACTACATGGTGCGGTTCGCCGCCGCCGGCTTCCGCGCCGTCTGCGGTCCGACGCGCGCGTGACGGCTCGACTGGATTTCTCGCCGGGCTCCAAGGCGCGCGACTTCCTGCGCGGCCTGGCGGTCGCTGTAGGGGCGGGCGCCTTCCTGGCGCTCGGCGGCGCCTTCGGCTCCAACGGCGCGCCGCTGGCGCAGCGTCTGGCCTATTGGATGCCCGTGCTCGTCGTCGGCGGCCTGTGGGGACACCTGTGCAGCCTGCTGGTCGAGCGCTTCATCGACGTGGACGCGCGCCCGTGGCTGGGCGTCGCCGCCCTGACCCTGGTCATCACGGGGCCGTTGACCCTCATGGTCTGGGCCCTGACCGGCCTGATGTTCGAGGGGCGACTGCGCCACGCCGACGACCTGGCCCACTTCTTCCCGCCCGTGGCCCTGATCACCGCCGTACTGAGCGCCCTCAACGTCTTTCTGGGCCGCAGGCAGCCCGTTGAGACCCACGCCGCAGCGCCGGGCGACGCGCCCGCCCGCTTCCTGGACCGCCTGCCCTCGAAACTGCGCGGCGGGCGCCTGATCGCCGTCCAGGCCGAGGATCACTATCTGCGCCTGCACACGGACAGGGGCTCGGACCTGATCCTGATGCGCCTGTCGGACGCCCTGGGCGAACTGGAAGGGCTGGAGGGCGCCCAGACCCATCGCAGCTGGTGGGCGGCCCGTGACGCCGTGGCCTCGGTCGCGCGCGGCGACGGCCGCGCCGCCCTGACGCTGGACGGGGGACTGGTCGTCCCCGTCAGCCGCCGCTACGCCAAGGCCCTGCGCGACGCGGGCTGGTGGTGAGCCCCTACAGCCAGCGCTTCTTGCGGAAGTAGAAATACGGCAGGGCCGCCGACAGCACCATGGCGCCGACCGCCGCCGGATAGCCGTAACGCCAGTGCAGCTCCGGCATGACATCGAAGTTCATGCCGTAGATGGAGGCGATCAGCGTCGGTGGCAGCAGGGCCACGGCGGCGACCGAGAAGATCTTGATGATCTGGTTCTGCTCCAGGTTGATCAGCCCCAGGGTGGCGTCCATCAGGAAGGTCACCTTGGACGACATCGAGATGCTGAGCTCGCTCAGCGCCGCCGCATCACGCTGCATCAGACGCAGGGTCTGGCGCGCTTCGCGGTCGGCCTTGCCAGGCGCGCGGGAGGCCGACAGCGCCGCGTGATAGGCCAGCAGGCGTTGCAGGCTGGACAGGCTCTCGCGGATCAGGGCCAGGAAGTCCCCGGCCCGACCGATGTCCTGGATCACCGACTGCAGGTTGTGGCTTTCCATGGCGCGAGGATCGCGCTTGCGGAAGATCAGCCGCGAAATGCCCTCCAGCTCGACCCCCTTGGCCTCCAGGGCGTCGGCGTAGCGATCGATGATGGCTTCGATCAGCCCCAGCATGATGCTCTCGCCGGTCGCCAGCCTCTCGCCCGGCTTGTTGGTGGCGTGGGCGATGAAGACGGGAAAGGCGCGCGGCTGACCATAGCGCACCGTCACCAGCCGCCCGCCCTTGAGAATGAAGCTCACCGGCGTCTTGACCGGATCGTGGGTCTCCAGATCCGTGGCCACGGCGGCGATCATAAAGACGCCGTTGTCTTCGGCGTAGAGGCGGGCGGACGGCTCGACGTCGTCCATCTCGTCCCGGCTGGGGATGTCGATGCCGGTCAGGGCCTCCAGCGCGGCCACCTCATCGGCGGACGGAGAGACCAGGTCGATCCAGCAGGCGGGGCCGTGATCCACGGCCGTATCCAGGCGCACGAGCCGATCAGCGCGCCAGTCATAGGCGTTCAGCATAAGTCGCTTCCTTTCGCGAGGACACCCTCGCGCGGAAGCGGAGCGTCCTCAGAGCGTCGAAGAAGTTGAAGACGGACTTCGGTCTTCGGGGTTCATCTGAGGGTTTCCAAAAAGACGCCGCCCCACGATAGGCATCTGGGCGGCGCAGGGGTCTTGGCCCGTTCGACGGCGGGGGTCAACCGCCCGTCGACGAACGGCGATGAGGACAAGGCGGGATGTGGCTTTCACGCCCAGTTTCCGTGGAAGGCCGCCGGCAGGGCCACATCGGCGCGCCAGGTGGCGACCGGGCCGTCCTCGACGCGCATCAGGTCCAGGACGTGCAGTTCGCTGACCCCCGCCTTCAGATTGATGGTCGGGCCGACCAGCCAGGCGTCGGCCTCGTGCGTCCCGCCGGGCTTGGGGACGTAGACCATCTCGTCCGTCACATGATCGGGGCCGAAGTCGAAGGACCGGGTGCGCCCCGACGACCAGTCGGTGACGGCGACCGCCGAGGCCAGGGGCCGGTCGGCGCGCTCGCCCGTGGTGTGCAGGCTGAAGCGGCGCGCCAGGCCGGCGCGGCGCGGGTCGCTGCGCGGGAACTCGCCGACCACGCCGGTCCGCTCCAGCCGCCCGCGCCCGTTCGGCGACAGCACGACCATGGCCAGTTCGGCCGGTTCTCCGCCCAGTGGCACGCCGTTCAGCACCTCCTGGGCGCCGCGCGCGGCGAAGTCCATGTCCCTGTGCGCGCACAGGTCGAAGCGGATCGTGCCGTCCGTCTCGTCCCAGGCGTCGCCGACGTGGAAGAAGCCGAAGGGCGGCAGGTCGTAGAGGCGTCGCTGCGACAGGTCGGCCTTGTCGACCACCAGCACCTGGGTTCCCGCCTCGGGCGTCCAGTCGAAGCCCGCCGACATCGGCGCGACGTTGCGGACATGGACCCAGGGCTGCAGCACGATGACCAGATGGCGGGCCGTGGCGCTGAAGTCGTGGATGTAGCTGGCGCGCGGCAGGGCGATCACCTCGGCGTCCTCCAGCGACCCGTCCGCCGCCAGGCGCCACACCATGGCCTGTTCGCCGTTCACGCCCAGGTTCCAGATGCGGCCGTCCGGTTCGATGCGCGGATGGGCCAGGAAGGGCATGTTCTTCAGGTCGGGACGCAGGGTGACGAAGTCTTCTGTCGCCAGGGTCTCGGGATCCATGGCCAGCGGCGAGCCGGCCTCCCACAGGGCCCAAAGCCTGCCGCCGACCTTGTGCACCGAGGTGTTGGCCGGGCTGGCGTCGTCGGCCGAGCCGATGCGGGCGCGTGGGTCGCCGACGGTGCCGAAGCCGGGCATCAGCATGGCGTCGGCCTCGGTCTCCTGACGCCGCTTGCGGGTGTCGGCGAAGCGGGCGGCCAGGCTGGCCTGACCATCCTGAATGCGCCAGCGGCGGATCAGGCCGTCCCCGTCGAACCAGTGCTGGGACGAGCGGCCCGGCCGTCGGAACTTGGCCGGTCCGTTGCGATAGAGGCTGCCCGACAGCCCCTGCGGCGCCCGGCCGTGGACGAGGCGCAGGGCGCGCGGGGCGATGTCGCTCTCGACGTCGGCGGTGGCCAGGGACCAGTCGGCGGTCGCCGCCAAGGCTTGCAGAGCATAGGCCCGATCAGGGGCCAGGACGCGTGCGGCGGCGAGCGCGGCGGCGCCCATGAACAGGGTGCGGCGGGTCGGGATCATGACAATGTCTCCTGGCGTTCTGGACCTAGCGGATGCGGATGGTCTGGGCCGTGGCGCCCGAGACATCGAAACGGGCGCGCTCCCACCTGGCCGGGCCCATGTTGCCGACCGCGTTGTTGGAGAAGGCGAAGGGCTCGGTCGGCATGCCGAAGGGATTCACGTCCATCTTTCCGTTGGCGTTGACGTCGTGGAACGCCTTCATCCCGTAGGCGCCGGCGGGCAGGTTCTCGAACACGGCGGCGCGGTCGCCCGCCGCCACATCGACCCGGGCCACGCGGCTGGGCGCCCCGGTTTCATAGGCGGCCTCATCGGCATAGAGGGCGACCATGACCGCCCCGGTCTCCGCCCCGGTCTCGAAGGTGAAGGTCAAGCGATGGCCCGAAGGCTGGGCGGACGCCGGAACGGCGAAGGCGAGGACGGCGGCGACGGCGAGCAGGCGGATCATGACGAGGTCCTTTCGGGGACGGGTGAAGCGGTTCGCCGCCGTCCTTGCGTCGACCGGCTGCGCCTCGCCAGCGCCCTTGCGCCCTCGACCGCGGCGCCTTCGCCAACGACCACCGCCGACCGTTCGCGAAGCGCGAATGGACGCCTCCCTCGGCAACTGCGTCAGCGGCCCGGCTTGCCCCTCGCCGCCGAGGGCCGTAAGTCGCACAGTCATGACCCAGACGACCGCGACCGCCCCGCTGATCTGCCCCTCCATCCTGGCCAGCGACTTCTCCAAGCTGGGCGAGGAGATCCGCGCGCTGGAGACGGCCGGCGCCGACTGGATTCACGTCGACGTCATGGACGGCCATTTCGTGCCCAACCTGACCATCGGCCCGGACGTGGTGAAGGCCCTGCGCCCGCACACCAGCCTGCCGTTCGACGTGCACCTGATGGTCGCTCCGGTCGACAACTGGCTGGAGGCCTATCGCGCGGCGGGCGCCGACATCATGAGCGTCCACCCCGAAAGCGGCCCGCACGTCCACCGCACGCTGGGCCAGATTCGTCAACTGGGCGCCAAGGCCGGCCTCGTCTTCAACCCGGGCACGCCGCTGAGCGTGCTGGAGGAGACCGTGGAGATGGTGGACCTGGTGCTGATCATGTCGGTCAATCCCGGCTTCGGTGGTCAGAAATTCATCGAGACCTCGCTGAGGAAGATCGAGCGCGCCCGCGCCATCCTCGACCGCGCCGGGTCCAAGGCCCATCTCCAGGTCGACGGCGGCGTGGTCGCCGCCAACGCCGGGGCCTGCGTCGCCGCCGGAGCCGACGCCCTGGTCGCCGGCTCCTTCGTCTTCAAGGGCGGACCGGACGCCTACGCCGCCAACATCCAGGCCCTGAAGGCCGCCGCCGCGTGAGTCCTCTCGGCCCCTTCGCCCCGCGCGACAGCGACGTCCCCCTGGCCGAGGGGCACATCCCCGGTCTGAAGGGCGCGCCCCTGCGGACCCCCGTGCGCGCCGCCTCGGGCGCCCGGCCCGACCCGCGCCTTTGGGCCTCGGTCGCCAAGGGACTGGCCGCGCGCCAGGCGTGGATCGAGCTTTACGGCCTGCCCGGCTACGGCCTGACCTTAGGCGGTCCCACGGCCGAGGGCTTCGCCGTCAGTCCGCGTGACTTCCGCCCCCTGCCCGAAGAAGCGCCGCGCCCCCTGCTGTCGGGCAAGCTGACGCTGGCCGGCCTCAGCCTGGACGCCGAGACCCCGCTGGAGCTGTGGAACAGCCCCACCCCCAGCCGCGCCTTCGCGGTCGAGCTGCACGGCTTCGCCTGGCTGCCCGCCATGATGGCCCAGGGCGATCGCGGCGCGCGCGAGGCCCTGGCCATGACCCTGGCCTGGCGCGAGGTGTTCAGCCGCTGGTCGCCCTTCTCCTGGGATCCCGACATCCTGGCCCGCCGGGTCTATCACCTGGCCTGCGCCGGACGGCGACTGGCGGGCGCAGCGACAGAGATCGAGCGCCTGCAACTGACGGATATCCTGGCCCACCAGGCGCGCCAGCTGCTGCGTCCGCCCGGCGGGATCATGGGCCGCGCCGAGCGCCTGACCGCCGCCGCCGTCGCTGGCTGCGCCCTGACCGGCAAGGCCGGCGCCGCCATCCGCAACAAGGCGCTGAAACGTCTGCCCGGCGCCCTGGCCGCCACAGTCGCCCCCGACGGCGCCCACGCCACGCGCGCGCCGGAGATGGGGCTGGAGCTGCTGCTCGACCTGCTGACGCTGGACGACGCCCTGGCCCAGCTGTCGGAGGTGACGCCCGAGCCGGTGGCCGAGGCCATCTCGCGCCTGACCTTGGCCCTGCGCGTCCAGACCCTGCCCGACCGGCGCCTGGCCGTGTTCCAGGGCGGCGGCCCCTCGACGCCGGAACGCATCGCCGCCGCCCGCGCCCATGACGATGCGCCCGCCGCCCCGGCCGGCGGCCTCGTCGGCGGCCTGCTGCGCGTCTCCAGCCCGCTGCTGACCGTCATGATCGATGTCGAGGCCCCGGCCCGCAACGCCTGGTCGGCCGCCGCCTGCGGCCAGCCCGCCGCGCTGGAAGTCGTCTGCGGCCGCGATCGCCTGTTCACCTCGGCCGGATGGACCCCGCGCGCCCTGGACCGCCAGGCCCTGCGCCTGACGCCCGGCGCCTCGACCCTGACCCTGGGCGAACAGCCGCTGGGCGAACCCCTGTCGGGCTGGAAGGGCGAGTTGCTGGGCCCGCGTCTCGTCGGCCCCGCCCTTCATGTCACGCGCCAGCACCAGGAAGGCGACGGCGCCGTCTGGCTGGAGGTCGAACACGACGGCTGGATGCCGCTGTACGGCCTGATGCACCAGCGTCGTCTCTACATCGATCAGAGGCTGGACGAACTGCGCGCCGAGGAGCGGCTGCATCCGCCCGAAGGCCGTCCCGAAGCGACCCGCGCCATCGCCGCCCCCTACGCCCTGCGCTTCCAGCTCGAGCCGGGCGTTCAGGCCTCGCTGGCCCGCGACCGCCGCTCCATCCTGCTGCGCGGCCCGTCCGGGCGCGGCTGGTGGTTCCGCAGCGACGGCCCCGACGTGGCCATCGAGCCCGCCGTCCACATCGACGAAGGCCTGACCCGCCGTTCCTTGCAGATCGTCGTGCGCGGCTCGGCCCGCACCGACGCCGAGACCAAGGTCCGCTGGAAGCTGAGCCCCGCCGGCGCGAGCGGCGATCCGAGCTAAGCGCCGTCGAGGCGGCGGAGGAAGGCCGCGACGCTTCCGCCTCCCCCTCCGTCATCCTCGGGCTTGACCCGAGGATCGGGCGCCGGATCGCCTCCGTGACGAAGCCGTGCATCTCATACCAGACCAGGGTCTTCCAACCGTAGCGGTGAGCGAAGCCTTCGACGCCGTCCTCTCGGTCTGGCGAATGCGCTCATACAGGTTCGACGTCATGCCGACGTAGAGGACGCCGAGCGGGCGGCTGGCCAGAATACAGGTCGCTATGAAGGGACGGCGCTCGTTCATGGAAGGTCGAGTGGCGGACAACTCGATCCGCGGGTCAAGCCCGAGGATGACGGCGAGTGGAGAGAGCAAGAGCGCCCCAAGGGCTGACGCCGCGCCCCGTTGGTGCTAGAGGCCCCGCCATCTCCCCGCCCCAGCCGTAAACGGACGCCGCCCATGCCCGCCGCTCCCGACTTTCCGCCCGCCCCGGACGCGATCAAACCCGTCCGCGCCCTGATCTCCCTGTCGGACAAGGCGGGGCTGGAAGACGCCGCGCGCACCCTGGCGGGGCTGGGCGTCGAGCTGGTCTCCACCGGCGGCACCAAGGCGGCGATCGCGGGCTTCGGCCTGCCGGTCAAGGACGTGGCCGATCTGACCGGCTTCCCGGAAATGATGGACGGCCGGGTCAAGACCCTGCACCCCGTGGTGCACGGCGGCCTGCTGGGCGTTCGCAACGCCCCGGCCCACGCCGCCGCCATGACCGAGCACAATATCGGCGCCATCGATATCGTATGGATCGACCTCTACCCCTTCGAGAAGACGGTCGAGGACGGCGGCGGTTTTGAAGCGGCTATCGAGAACATCGACATCGGCGGCCCGGCCATGATCCGTTCGGGCTCGAAGAACCACGGCCACGTCGCCGTCGCCGTCGACTCGATCAGCATCGGCCTGATTGTCGAAGCGCTGAAGGCCGACGGCTCGACCACCCTGGCCCTGCGCAAGCAGTTGGCCGCCCGCGCCTTCGCCCGCACCGCCGCCTATGACGCCGCCGTTTCCGGCTGGTTCGCCGCTCAGCTGAACGACGCCGCTCCGGCCCGCAAGTCGATCGCCGGTTCGCTGGCCCAGACCCTGCGCTACGGCGAGAACCCGCACCAGACCGGCACCTTCTACCGCACCGGCGAGCGTCGCCCGGGCGTGGCCTACGCCACCCAGATCCAGGGCAAGGAACTGGGCTACAACAACATCGCCGACGCCGACGCCGCCTATGAACTGGTGGCCGAGTTCGAGGCCCCGGCCTGCGTCATTGTCAAGCACGCCAACCCCTGCGGCGTGGCCGTCGGCAAGGATCTGTCGAAAGCCTACGCCCGCGCGCTGGAATGCGACGCCGTGTCGGCCTTCGGCGGCGTCATCGCCGTCAACCGCCCGCTGAACGGCGACGACGCCCGCGCCATCACCGGCATCTTCACCGAGGTGGTCATCGCCCCCGGCGCGGATGAAGAGGCCAAGGCCGTCTTCGCCGCCAAGAAGAACCTGCGCCTGCTGATCACCGACGGCCTGCCCGATCCGCACGGTCCGGGCGAAGTCTTCCGCTCGGTGGCCGGCGGCTTCCTGGTGCAGTCGCGCGACCGCTCGCTGATCAAGCCGTCGGACCTGAAGATCGTCACGCGCCGCCAGCCGACGCCGACCGAGATCCAGGACATGCTGTTCGCCTTCACCGTGGCCAAGCACGTCAAGTCCAACGCCATCGTCTACGCCAAGGACGGCCAGACGGCGGGCATCGGCGCCGGCCAGATGAACCGCCGCGACAGCGCCCGCATCGCCGCCATCCGCGCCAAGGAAGCGGGCGAGGCCAAGGGTCTGGCCCATTCGCTGGCCGAGGGTTCGGCCTGCGCCTCCGAAGCCTTCTTCCCCTTCGCCGACGGCCTGCTGGAAGCGGTCGCCGCCGGGGCCACGGCGGTGATCCAGCCGGGCGGTTCGATCCGCGACGAGGAGGTCATCGCCGCCGCCGACGAGCGCGGCGTGGCCATGGCCTTCACGGGCGTTCGCGTCTTCCGGCACTAGGCATAGGAGCGCCAACGCGAGCCGCGCGGCGGCTCGCTGCTTGAGCGCAAAGAAGAGGGCGCTGCCGGTCATCGGCAGCGCCCTTTCTTTTGGCCAAGGCCCGGTCGGGCCTCAGTCCTCGATCACCTCGTGCGAGCCGGCGCGGCCCAGGCGCCAGTAGCCGGCGACCTTCATCCATTTCGGGTTGAACGGCCGGGCGGCCAGCAGGGCGGCGCGCATCGAGCGGGCGACCGAGGATTCGCAGGCGACCCAGACATAGGCGTCGGCCGGGTCGATCCGTTTCGCCGCCGCCACCGCCGCCGCCGTCAGGGCCTCGGCGCGGCCGCGCGGGCCGCCGTTGCGATGCACCCAGACGATCTCGACGTTCGCCGGACTGGGCAGATCCAGCTCTCCGCCTGCGTCGTTCACCTCGATGCAGGCGATGGCGCGCGCGGTCGCGGGCAGCTCCTCCAGACGGCGCGCGATGGCGGGGATCGCCGCCTCGTCGCCGACCAGCAGATGCTCGGCGAAGCTGGTCGGGATCAGGAAGGAGCCGCGCGGCCCGCCCAGACCCAGTTCGTCGCCCGGTCGCGCATCTTCGGCCCAGGCCGTCGCCGGGCCGCCGTGGCCGACCGCGAAGTCGATGGTCAACCGACGATTGGCGGCGTCGAAAACACGCGGCGTGTAGTCGCGCGCCACGGGCCGGGGCTCGGGAAACACCGGCCCGTCCGGACCCAGCGTCGGCAGCACCAGGGGCTCGCCGCGCGGCGCGGGGAAGATCTTCACGTGGTCGTCGAAGCCGGGGCTGAAGAAGCCCTCCAACTCCTCGCCCATCAGGACGATCCGTTTCAGCACGGGGGTCAGCTGCTCCACCGCCTCCACGCGCGCGCGGCGGAACTTCAGCTCGTGCCGCACGCGGCGCGGTTGTCTCAGCAGGGCGTCATTCATGCCTGTCTCACCTTGTCGGCCGCGGCCTCGATCAGGTCGGCGATGGTCTCGACCTGAGCCTCGCTGAGCGGCGGTTCCTGGCTCAGACGCTCATGGGTCGCCGCGCGGAAGGCCTCGATGGCCTGGGCGATGCGGGCCGGACGATCGGCGCGGCCGCGCAAGACCTTCATCTTACGCTCTGCGTGAGCCAGGGCCTCGGCGTTCTCGCCCAGCAGGCGACGGCCTTCATCGGTGACGGCGTAACGCTTCTTGCCGCCCTCGGCGACGACGCTCAGGGCGCCCATGTCCTCCAGGAGGGTCAGGCTGGGGTAGATGACGCCGGGGCTGGGCGTGTAGGTTCCGCCCATTCGGGCCTCGATGGCCTTGATCAGTTCATAGCCGTGACTGGGCTTGTCCGCGATCAGCGACAACAGCACCCAGCGCAGGGCGCCGTGCTCGAACATGCGGCCGCCGCCGCGACGGCCGTGGCCTTCGCCGCGCATCCGACCCTCGCCCATGCGTCGCCCTTCCGGCCGCATCGACCGAAAAGGGCCGCCGTGCCCGCGCGCAAAGCCGTGGCCCATGCCGCAGCCGCGCATTCCGATTCCCTTGAATCCTCTCATCTGCGTCTCTTTCTCTCTCACTTAGATATATCGAACTCGCAAACAGATATATCGATATATCGAAAGCGCAAGACCTCTTTCTTCGGCGGAGAGACGGATTAAGCTGCGCCGATGGACACCGTCGCCGCCCGCTGGGCCCAGCTAGAGCCCCATGTTCACGTCGTCGGACCGGACGACGACAAGGCCCGTCCGGCGGTCCTTCTGTTCCACGGCTGCGGCGGTCTGCGGGCCCATCTGCCGCGCTACGCCGAGGCGGCGAAGGCGGCGGGCTGGCGCGCCTTCATCGTCGATTCCTATGCGCCGCGCGGATGGGGCCGGAACTTCACCCTGATCGCCGTCTGCACCGGCCTGGCCTTTCGCGGCTATGAGCGCGCGGGCGACGTGCTGGCGGCCATCCATGGCGTCTCGCAACGCCCGGACGTCGACGCCTCGCAACTGGCGCTAGGCGGCTGGAGCCACGGCGGCTGGGCCATCATGGAGATGATGAGCGAGACGCCCGAGCCGGGCCGCATGGGCGTGGCCGATCCCGCAGCCGTCGACCTGTCCGGCGTCAAGGCCGTCTGGCTGGCCTATCCCTACATCGGCCCCTGGGCCTTCAATCGAATGAAGCCCTGGCGCCATTGCCCGCGCGTCCTGGCGCTGACGGCCAAACGCGATCACCTGACCACCGTCCGCAACGCCGAACGGGTCAACGCCATGATCCGCGACTGCGGTTCGGAGGTCGAAAGCTGGGTCGCCGACGGCACCCACGCCTTTGACGAGCCGACCAACAACGGCCCCATGCGCCACCATCCCGAACTGACCGAAGAAGCGCTGCGTCGCTTCAGCGCCTTCCTGAAGGACAGCGCGCCTCACGTCTGAAAATAATCTCTGGACCGCGCCTTGACGCGCGGGCTATCACGTAACAATTGAAGTTACATGAAAAGAGACTCCCGCCTCTCCAACATCCTGCACGCCCTGCTGCACATGGCCGAGCATGAACAGCGCTGCGGCCGACCAATGACCTCGGACATGCTGGCGGCCTGTCTGTCGACCAATCCGGTCGTGGTCCGCCGCACCATGGCGGGCCTGCGCGAACAGGGGCTGGTCGTGTCCGAGAAGGGCCACGGCGGCGGCTGGCGGCTGGCGCGCCCGCTGGAGGCCGTCACCCTGGGCCAGGTCCACGCCGCCCTGGGCGAGCCCGGCCTGCTGCCCGAGGCGCCCCCGGTCGAGGCGGAGGGCTGCCTGATCGAAGCCGCCGTCAACGACGCCCTGTCCGACACCTACGCCGCCGCCCGCGCCCTGCTGGCCGCGCGGCTGGACTCCATCACCCTGGCCGATCTGGCGGCGGACTTCTCGCGCCGGCTGGCCGCCCATCCCAAGCGAGACCTGCTCCATGCGCACCAGCGAAAATCCGATGCCCCATGACGCCGTCGTCATCGGCGGCTCCTACGCGGGCCTGTCCGCCGCCCTGCAACTGGTGCGGGCGCGCCGCCGCGTCCTGGTCATCGACGACGGCCGCCCCCGGAACCGCTTCGCCGCCCGCGCGCACGGCGTGCTGAGCAATGACGGCCGTCCGGGGTCGGAGATCGCCGCCGCCGCCCGCGCCCAGGTCGCAGCCTATCCCACCGCCGCCTTCCGCATAGCCGAGGCGGTGGACGCGACGCGCATCGACGGCGGCTTCTCGGTCGCCTTCGCCGACGGCAGCCGCACCATGGGTCGTCGTCTGATCCTGGCCCACGGGGTCGAGGACGTCCTGCCCGATCTGCCCGGCGTGAAGGAGCGTTGGGGCCGCACCGCCCTGCACTGCCCGTGGTGTCACGGCTATGAGGTCGGCGTCGGGCCGATCGGCGTCCTGGGGCGCGGCGACCATGCGGTCCAGTATGCCAGCGTCGTCGCCGAATGGGGCCAGGCCGTGCTGTTCATAGATCCGGCGCGGCTGAGCGAAGACGACGCACGCGTACTGGCACGGCGCGGCGTGACCATCGAGCCGACGCCCGTCGAACGCCTGGAAGGCGAGGCGCCGACCCTGACCGGGGCGCGGCTGACGGACGGCCGCTTCATCCCGCTGAAGGCCGTCTTCGTCGGCGCCCATGTGCGGCAGTCCGGCGGCTTCGCCGAGAATCTGGGCTGCGAGATGACCGACACCCCCATGGGCCGCATCGTCAAGGTCGACGCCCAGCAGCAGACCAGCCAGCCGGGGGTCTTCGCCGCCGGCGACCTGGCGCGGCCGGCGGGCAACATCACACTGGCGACGACGGACGGCATGACCGCCGCCCACGCCGCCTTCCGCTCCCTAATCGAAGAGGAGACGGCCTGAAGATTTCAGCGCGGCTCGATCTTCACCTCGGCGCGAACCGAGTTGGCGATGTAGCAGGCGTCGTGGGCGCGATGGTGCAGATCGGCGATCGCCGCCGCGTCCGGCTGCTTGTCGCCCGACCAGGTCACGGCCGGGCGCAGCACCACCTCGGTGATCGACATCTTGCCGCGCTCGTCCTTGCCCAGCGTCCCTTCCGCATCGTCGCGATAGGAATCGACCACGAAACCGTCCTTGCGGGCGTAGGCCAGGAAGAACAGCATGTGGCAGCTGGACAGGGCGGCGACCAGGGCCTCTTCCGGGTCCACCGCCGCCTCTTCCGACAGGGGCGGCGGGATCATGGGCGAGGGCGCAGACGATCCCCGTACCACCGCGCCGCCGTCGAAGCGCCAGTCATGGCCGCGTCCGTATTTGTTGTCGCTGAAGGGCTGATCGCCCCGGTTCCATTCGACGACGGCGACGTGCTGGCTCATGACAGGCTCCGAAACAAAGGGTCGAAGCTAAGCTAGGCGCCCTCAGCGGGTTCCGCCAGATCGCCCTTAACCAGATCGCCTTGGGTCAGCATCCGCATCTGCATCTGCGCCCGGATGGTGAAGCCCAACGAATGATACAGGGCGATGGCTCCGGCGTTGTCCGCATAGGAATGCAGGAAGGCCGTCTCGCCGCGCGCCAGGACGCGCTCGATCACCGCCCGCATCAGCGCCCCGGCGTAGCCGCGCCCGCGCGCATCGGGATGGGCGCAGACGCCCGAAACCTCGGTGAAGCCGTCCGGCTTCAGCCGCTCACCGGCCATAGCCAGCAGCCGCCCGTCCTGCTTGACCCCGAAGAAGTCGCCTAGCCGGTGCGTCTTGTCGAAGAAGGGCCCCGGCTCGGTCAGGGTCGCCAGAGCCAGCATGGCGGGCGCGTCGGCCTCGGTCAGGGGCTCGACAGCGATGTCGCGCGCCTTGGCCGGAGCCAGATCGACCAGAACCATCTGCGTCAGCACCGCCTCCTTCAGCACCGTCAGGCCAGGCGGGACGGGCGTGCGCTCCGCCTCGACCGTGGCCAGCAGCCCCTCGGGCTGCTCCAGCGCCGCGACGGCCGCCAGGCTTTCCGGCGACTGATCGACGCTGGCGACGAAGACGCCGTAACCCGGCGCCAGCCGCAGCGCCCCGCCCGCTCCCACGGCCAGGGACGCCTGACGCGCGGACGTCAGGGCGTTCCAGATCGGACGATCCAGCGGGTGCGCCATTCGGCTCAACCCTGCCAGAAGCCGACGATCTTCTTGACCTCGGCGATAGTCGGCTCGGCGACTTCACGAGCCTTTTCGGCGCCGGCGGCCAGGGCGCGGTCGATCTCGGCCGGGTCGTTCATCAGACGGCGCATCTCGGCGGTGACGTTCGCCATCGAGGACACAGCCAGCTCCGCCAGCTTCGGCTTGAAGGCGCCGAAACCCTGACCCGCGAACTCGGCCAGCACCGCCTCGCGCGTGGTGTCGGCCAGGGCGGCGTAGATGGCGACCAGGTTCTTGGCCTCTGCGCGGCCTTCCAGTCCCTCGACCGTCTCCGGCAACGGCTCGGGATCGGTCTTGGCCTTCTTGATCTTGTTGGCGATGGCGTCGGCGTCGTCGGTCAGATTGATGCGCGACAGGTCCGAGGGATCGGACTTGGACATCTTGGCCGAGCCGTCGCGCAAGGACATCACCCGCGTCGCCGGACCCTGGATCAGCGGCTCGGGCAGGGGGAAATAGCCCGGCGCGTTGAAGTCGTTGTTGAACTTCTGGGCGATGTCGCGGGTCAGCTCCAGGTGCTGCTTCTGGTCCTCGCCCACCGGCACCTCGGTCGCCTTGTAGAGCAGGATGTCCGCCGCCTGCAGCACCGGATAGGTGTAGAGGCCGACGCTGGAGCGTTCCTTGTGCTTGCCCGACTTCTCCTTGAACTGGGTCATCCGGTCCAGCCAGCCCAGGCGGCCGACGCAGTTGAAGATCCAGGCCAGTTCGGCGTGGGCCGGCACCGCCGACTGCGGGAAGATGACCGCCTTCTTGGGGTCCAGGCCCGAGGCCAGGTAGGCCGCCGCGATCTCGCGCGTCTGGGCCGCCAGCTTCTCGGGCTCCTGCCAGACGGTGATGGCGTGCAGGTCGGCAACGAAGACGAACAGGGGCGCGCCCGTGTCCTGCAGTTCGGTGAAACGCTTGAGCGCGCCCAGGTAGTTGCCCAGGTGCAGGGCGCCGGAAGCCTGGATGCCGGACAGGATGCGGCGCGGACCGGTGTATTGAGCCGGAGTCTGGTCAGTCATGATAGCGGATCTCGGAAATCGAAAGGCGAGTGTCGGCGCACGTTTTCGCGTGCGAAAGGGGGACGTGCGGAAGCGCGGAGCGGCGGGTCAGCCGCGCCATCGTCCATGAGCGAGAAATCGTCCCGAAAGCGCCATGCCCTCGCGCTTATCGGTTCGCAGCGCGAAGGGCAAGCTCACCGCGCCCGCCGGACCAGGCCCTTGACCTCAGCCACGGTCACGGCCCGGGTCAGGAAGGCCAGGACGACATAGGCCAGACCGCCCGAGGCCACGACCAGCAACAGGGTGATCTCCTTGGCGCCGTGGGTCGAACCCGCCAGGGCCAGAACGTCCGCGACCGGCGCCTGCAGCATCGGCCGCGCCCACGACGCGACGCCGACCACCATTGCCAGGCCCGCGCTGGCCAGGGCGATGCGGCCAAGGCGCCAGACCGCGCGCGGGCTCGGTCGATAGTAATCGCGCCGCCACAGGGTCGCGCCCAGTAGCAGCACATTGGTCCAGGCCGAGGCGCTGACCGCCGCCGCAATGCCCGACACCCCCATGCCGGCGCTGAACAGGCCGATGGCCAGGACGGCGTTCACCGCCACCGAGATCAGGGCGAACACCATGGGCCGCCGCGTATCGCCCCGCGCAAAGAAGGCGGGCGCCAGGATGCGGATCAGGACGAAGGCGGGCACGCCCCAGCCGAAATGCAGCAGGGCCTGGGCCGTGTTGACGGCGTCCACCTGCAGGAAGGCGCCGCGCGTGAACAGGGCGTCGATCAGGAAGTAGGGCATGGCCATCAAGGCCGCCGCCGCCGGCAGGGTCAGGGCCATGGACAGGATCAGCGCCTCGTCCATCGAGGCCTGCTGCTGGCCCTTGTCCTCGGACGCCACAGCCGACGACAGCTTGGGCAGAAGGGCGATGCCGATCGCCACCCCGACCAGGCCCAGCGGCAGTTGATACAGCCGGTCCGCCGTCGCCAGCCAGGTGCGGCCGCCGTCGACGAAGCTGGACAGGTTGCCGGAGATGAAGACGTTGATCTGGGTCGCGCTGTTGCCGATGGCGGCCGGGATGGCGGTGATGATGATGGCCTTCACCGCCGGGGTCATCCTTGGCAGGCTGAGGCGGATGTTCGCCCCCGCCTTGCGCGCCGCCCACCAGCACAGGCCCGCCTGGGCCACGCCCGCGACCAGCACGGCCCAGGAGGCGGCGTAGGCGGCCTCGATCTGGTCGCCCTTCACCGGGATGACGGCGGCCAGCATGATCAGGTTCAACAGGATCGGATAGGCGCCGGAGACGATGAAGCGCCCCCTCGCGTTCAGCACGCCGCTGAGCAGGGAGGCGATCGCCATACAGGGCAGATAGGGCATGGTGATCTGGGTCAGGATCACCGCCAGCTTGAAGCGCGCCGGATCGTCCAGGAAGCCGATGTTGATGACGGTCATCAGCCACGGCATGGCCAGTTGGGCGACGAGGGTCAGGGCCACGGTGACGGCGGCCACGGCGGCCAGGGCGTCGGTCGCGACCTTGTCGGCCGCCGCCTCGCCTTCGCTTTTCAGCGTCTTGGCGTAAGCGGGCACGAAGGCGGCGGCGAAGGCGCCTTCGGCGAAGATGCGCCGGAACAGATTGGGGAAGTTCAGCGCCGTGTAATAGGCGTCCGCCGCCGGTCCCGCCGAGGCGCCCAGCGCCGCCGTGATGACCAGATCGCGCGCGAACCCGGCCAGACGGCTGAGCAGGGTCATGGCGCTGAAGATGGCCGAGGATCGCGCCACCCCCCCCGATTTCGCCTTGCCCGTTGCGGCGGAGGCGGGCGGCTGGACCACCGGCTCGACCGTAGCGTTAGCGGCCGAGATCGGCGCGGACGGTTCGATAGGATCGGTCTTGTCGTTCACGGCTGTTCCTGCGCTCGGTCCCGAAACGCCTTAGCGCGCCTGCGGGCCGCTGGATACGGGCGAGCGGCCCAGCGCGCCTTCCAGATCCGACACATCGCGCACGCTGGCGCGCACCGGGATGATGCGCCGCCCCGCCGGACCCTGAGGCGCACGGTCCAGCACCTCCAGCAGGTCGGCCTTTAGCGCCTCCAGCTTCGACTTGCTCTTCGGTTTCCGGCCGTCGGCGTCGGTGATGTAGAAGCCGTCCACCGCCCGCTCACCGAAGCTGGCGACATGGGCCGAGCGGGTGGAATAGCCATGCGCGGAAATCGTCCGCGCCAGATCGGCCAGCAGGCCCGGCCGGTCGGCGCCCGACACCTCGATCACCACGGCGCTGGTCCCCGTATCGGCGTCGATCCGCACCACGGGCCGCACCTCGAACACGGCGCGGCGGGCGCTGACGCGCGGCGCCTCCAGAGCCGAGGTCCGGGCGCCCTTCAGCACCGCCCGCTCCATCGCCTTGACCAGAATGGCCAGTCGGCGCGGCTCGCGCCCGCCATAGGGCTCGCCCGCTCCATCCTGAATCTCGAACACGTCCAGCGCCATGCCGTCGTCAGCCGTAGCCAGCCGCGCGCCCACCACATCGGCGCCCGCCATCGACAGCGTCGCCGCCAGATCGGCGAACAGGCCGGGACGGTCGCGCGCCGCCACGGCCACGCGGGCGGTCGATTCCAGCGGCCCCTCGGCGGGCAGGGCCTCGACCGCCGCCCCTTCGCGTCGCGCTCGCTCGACCAACGCCGGGTGATCGGCCAGGGGGTCTTCGCGCGTCACAGCGTCGCCCCGGAACAGGGCCTCGGTCGCCTCGAACAGGGCGCGCATCAGCTGTCCCTTCCAGCCGTTCCACACCCCCGGCCCCACGGCGCGGATGTCGGCCACGGTCAGCACCATCAGCATCCTTAAGCGCTCCGGGTCGCCCACGGCCTCGGCGAAGGCGCGCACGGTCGAGGGGTCGGACACGTCGCGCTTCTGGGCGTAGTCGCTCATCAGCAGGTGATGGCGCACCAGCCAGACCACCAGCTCGATGCGGCGCGGGTCGACGCCCAGCCGCTCGCAGGCCCGGCGCGCGGCGATGGCGCCGTCCTCCAACTGGCCCCGGTCGCCGCCCTTGCCCACGTCGTGCAGCAGCATGGCCAGCATCAGGGCTTCGATATCGGCGATACGATGGATGACGCCCGTCGAGGCCGGATGGTCCCCCTCCAGCTTGCCGCGCGCGATGTCGTTGATGATCCCGACCGCCTGCAGGGTGTGCTCGTCCACCGTATAGGCGTGATACATGTTGAACTGGGTCTGGCCGACGATCCGCCCCCACTCGGGCAGGAAACGGCCGAGAAAGCCCGTCTCGTTCATGATCGACAGGACGCGATAGGGCCGTTGGCCATGCGCCAGCACCGTCAGGAAGGCCTCGGCCGCGCGCGGATCGCGGCGCAGGGCGGGCGTCACCAGCGTCAGCGAGCGGATCACGGCAGCGAAGGCGTCGGGGTGTAGGTCCAGATCCAGCCGATCCGCCTCGACGAACAGCAGCAGCAGCCGCACCGGATCGCGGGCGAACACGTTCGGCCCAGTGACCGTCAGCCGCCCCTCCTCCACCGCCAGACCGTCGAAAGCCAGCTTGATGCGACGGCGCCGGATCAACCGCGACAGGCCGCGCGCCAGCCCTTCCGCCTTCTTCTGCTGGCGGGCCTCCAGCTGGGCCGAGACGGCGCGGGTCAGGGCGCCGACCTCGCGCGCCACCTGGAAATAGCGACGCATGAAACGCTCGACCGCCAGTTCGTCGCCGCGCCCGCGCCATCCCATGCGCCGGGCGATCTCGGGCTGGAAGTCAAAGGTCAGCTTCTCCTCGGCCCGACCGGCGCTGAGGTGCAGCAGGATGCGGACCCGCCACAGGAAGCCGATCGCCTCGCGGAAGCTGCGCAGCTCGCGCGCGGTCAGCAGGCCCTCGAGCGCCGCCTGTCCCCGGTCGCTGTCCGGCGCCAGGGAGCGAGCGATCCAGAACAGGGTGTTGAGGTCGCGAAGCCCGCCCTTGCCGTCCTTGATGTTGGGCTCGACGCGATAACGGACGGCGCCGGTCTTCTGCAGGCGCACGTCGCGCTCAGCCATCTTGGCGGCGATGAAGGGGCGCGGATCGGCGCGGTTGACCGCGCTGCGGAACCGCTTCAGCAGGCTTTCGCCGAGCCCGACGTCCCCCGCCAGGACTCGTGCCTCCAGCAGGGTGGTGCGCACGGTCATGTCGTCGCGCACCAACGCCAGCGTCTCGCCGATGGAGCGAAAGGCCGAACCGACCTTCAGCCCCAGATCCCACAGGACATAGTGGACGAACTCGACCACCGCCTGTGCGCGCGGGCTGATCGCCCGCCCCGGCCGCAGGAACAACAGGTCGAGGTCCGAAAACGGCGCCAGCACCCCGCGCCCATAGCCGCCGACCGCCAGCAGGGTCAGCCGCTCGTCCGGAGCCGGATGAATCTGTTCGGTCGCGAACCGCCACAAGGTCGACAGCAGGTCGTCGGCCACCTCGGCGTAGAGACGCGCGGCCTCGGCCCCGTCGGTGGCGCTCTCGGCCCGGCGTGCGGCGCGGGCGCGGTCGGCGTCGAAGCTTTCGCGCAAGGCGGCGGTGACAGCGGCGCGCGGGTCCGGCGTCGAGGCGGCCTCAAGAACGGCGGACGGGAGCGGAGGCGGGACGATCACGATGGCGAGCATAGCACGCCCTTTTCTTCCCGCTCATCCCGGCGTCTTTAGCCCTTCGCCAAACCCTTCAGCCTATACAGCGCCTCCAGCGCCTCGCGCGGGGTCAGGTCGTCGGGATCGATGGCGGCGACGGCTTCGTCCAGCATGGACTTCATCGGCGGCGGGGGCGGTTCGGCCGCCGCGAACAGCGGCAGGTCGTCCAGACGCGCAGTCGCCGCCTTCTCATTCTCCAGCCGCTCCAGCACCTCGCGGGCGCGGCCGACGACCGCCGTCGGCACTCCGGCCAGACGCGCCACCTGCACGCCGTAGGACCGATCCGCCGCGCCGGGCGCCGCCTCGTGCAGGAAGACCAGTTCGCCGTTCCACTCGCGCGCCTTCATCGACAGGTTGCAGACGTGGTCGAGCCGTTCCTCGAGCTGGGCCAGCTCATGATAGTGGGTGGCGAACAGGGTCCGGGCGCGGTTGGTTTCGTGCAGGGCCTCGGCCGTGGCCCAGGCGATGGCCAGGCCGTCATAGGTGGCGGTGCCGCGCCCGATCTCGTCCAGAACGACGAAGCTGCGCCCGGTCGCCTGGGTCAGGATGGCGGCCGTCTCGACCATCTCCATCATGAAGGTGGAGCGGCCGCGCGCCAGATCGTCGCCCGCGCCGACGCGACTGAACAGACGGTCGACCACCCCCAGCCGCATCGACCGCGCCGGGACGAAGGCCCCGGCCTGCGCCAGCACCACCAGAAGCGCGTTCTGGCGCAGGAAGGTCGACTTACCCGCCATGTTCGGGCCGGTGACGATCGACAAGCGCGAGGCCCCGACGCCGTCGCCCGCCAGTTGGCAGTTGTTGGGGGTATAAGGTAGGCCCTGCGCCTTCACCGCCGCCTCGACCACCGGGTGGCGGCCCGCCTCGACGGCGAAACTCAAGGAATCATCGACGCTGGGGCGCACGGCCCCGACCTCTTCGGCCCATTCGGCCAAGGCGGCGTGAGCATCCAGTTCGGCAAGCGCCTCGGCCACGCCCTGCAACGGCCCGGCCAGACGCGCTGTCTCGCGGCGCCAGCCCTCGAAGGTCTCGGCCTCGATAGCGAGAGCGCGGTGCCCGGCCTGGCTGATTTTCGCGTCCAGCTCCGACAGCTCGACGGTGGTGAACCGCACCTGATTGGCCAGGGTCTGGCGGTGGATGAAGGGGCTGTCCGGTCCCGCCCGCAGCAGGGGCTCGGCCGCCTTGGCGCTGGCTTCAAGGAAGTAGCCGAGGACGGCGTTGTGGCGCACCTTGAAGGCGACGCCGCTATCGGCGACCGCCTTGGCTTCCAGTTCGGCGATGACCTTGCGGCTGTCGTCGCGCAGAGTACGGGCGGCGTCCAGTTCGGGCCGGTGGCCGGGGTTCACATAGCCGCCGTCGCGCGCCAGATGCGGCGGCTCGTCCATCAGACCGTCGGTCAGTTCGGCCAGCAGATGCGACAGGTCGCCCTCAAGCGCCAGCTGGTCCAGACAGGCGCTCACCCGCGCGGGCGGCCCGGCCAGCGGATCATTGGCCGAGGCGGCGAACAGGGCGCTCAGCCCCTCTGCCGTCTTCAAGCCCGAGCGGATCGCCGCCAGATCGCGCGGCCCGCCGCGCCCCAGCGCCAGACGCGAGGTCGCCCGCGCCACATCGGCCGAGGCGCGCAAGGCGTCCCGCAAGTTCCGTCGCAGATCACGCCGCTCCAGCAGCCACTCGACCGCATCCAGTCCGGCGTTGATCGCAGCCGGATCGCGCAAGGGCCGCGATATGCGCTCGGCCAGCGCCCGCGCCCCGCCCGAGGTCACGGTGCGGTCGATGGCGTGCAGCAGGGAGCCGTCGCGCTCGCCCCGCTGGGTGCGGTCGATTTCGAGGCTCAGACGCGTCGCCGGGTCGATGGCCAGAAAGCCGCTCTCGCCCGAACGGCGCGGCGGCGTCAGGGCGGGGATCTTGCCCGCCTGCGTCGTCTCCAGATAGGCGGCGATCAGGCCCAGAGCGGAAATCTCAGCCTCTTCAAAGGCGCCGAAGCCGTCCAGCGCCGAGACGCCGTAAAGCCGCTGGACCCGATCCTTCGCTCCGACCGGCTCGGCCAGGGCCTGGGGCATGGCCTGAACCACGCCGCCCGAGCCGTCCAGCGCGCCCTTCATCGTCTCGTCGGAGAACAGGCGGTCGGGGACCAGCACTTCGGACGGACGGAACGCCGCCAGCGCCGCGCCCAGATCAGACAGGTCGCAGGCGACCGAATCCACCACGCCCGCCGACAGCTCGACCACCGCCACGGCGGCCCTTCCTTTACGGATCGCCACGGCCGCCAGCCGGTTGGCGCCGCGCGCGTCCAGCAGCGTGTCCTCGGTCAGGGTGCCGGGCGTCACCACCCGCACGATGTCGCGGTGGACCACGGCCTTGGAGCCGCGCTTCTTGGCCTCTGCCGGGTCTTCCAGCTGTTCGCAGACGGCGACCTTGAAGCCCTGGCGGATCAGCCGCGCCAGATAGCCGTCCATGGCGTGGACCGGCACCCCGGCCATGGGGATGTCCTCGCCCTGATGCTTGCCCCGTTTGGTCAGGGCGATGCCCAGCGCCGCCGCCGCCTTCTGGGCGTCCTCGAAGAACAGCTCGTAGAAGTCGCCCATGCGGAAGAACAGCATGGCGTCCGGCTGGCCGGCCTTGACCGACAGATACTGGGCCATGACCGGCGTGGTTCCGGCGTCCGGCTTGAGGTCGGTTTTGGGCGGGTGGGAAAGCGGCGCGTTCATCTGGCCCGCAGGGTGGCGGATCGGGGCGGCGGCCTCAAGCGCGGGCGGCGTTCCTCATGCACAGGCGAAAGGCGACCTGTGGACAGCTTTGTGGATCAGGCCGCGCTGACCAGCCGCAGACGCGGGCGCGAGGCCAGGGCGGCGGGCGTCTCGTCCAGCGCCAAGGCGTCCCAGTCGATGTCGGGGCGCGGGGCGTGGGAGGCGGCGATGATGGCGCGCAGTTCGGCCGACGAAGCCACGCTGGCGATGACCGAAGCGACGCCCGGCAGGGTCAGGGCGTAGGCCAGGGCCGCCTGCATCGGATCGACGCGCGCCTCGGCCAGACGGCGACGCGTGCGCGACAGGGCCATGCCGTGAGCCGCCAGTTCGGGCGGCAGGCTGTCGCGGTTGGCGAACAGCAGCCCCTGGGCGAAGACCGAGGCCAGATGAACCTCGACGCCCTCGCTCGCCAGATCGGCGATGACGCCCGCGCGCGCCGCGCGCTGATCCAGGATGTTGCAGGTCAGCTGCACCACGTCCGGCTGGAACCGGCGGGCCAGCAGGCCGGGGCCGTCCTCGACCGTGGCGATGAAGCCGACCTTGCGGAAAATCCCGCGATCCTTCAGCGCCTGGAGGCGATCCCACAGGGCGCGGCCCTCGGCGCCCGCCAGATCGGCGGCGTTCTGCACCAGGACGGCGTCGCCGCGCGGCAGGCCCATGCGCTCCAGCGAGCGGCGGGCGCGCGCCTCGACCCGGTCCAGACCGTCGGCCAGGGGCACGGTGCGGACGGTGACCCGGAAGGGCGAAGGGAAGGGCCAGGCCTGACCCAGCATCCGCTCGACGTCGCCCTCAGGCCGGGTGGCGACCAGACCGACCCCGGCGTCGCCCGCAGTCTGCAGCAGGTGACGCGTCGCCTCCTCCCGCTGGCCGGGCGGCAGCGGACGGGACCGATCAGGCTCGACCACCAGGGCGATGGCGAGTTTGTCGGCCGGAGAGGGCGGAACGGCGAATCTCACGCCGCCACTTTCGCCGTCAAAGCTTAAGGGAGATTGACCGAAATCAAGGTCGTTGGTGAACGAAGACGCTTAATCCGCATCCGGCTGGTTTTCCGGCACGGCGGCGATGAAGGCCGGGTGAGCCTCTGCCCGCGCCTCGATCTCCAGCAGGCGCGGGAAGGCCGCCAGATCGACGTTGAACCGCCGCGCCGAATAGAGCTGCGGCATCAGGTAACAGTCCGCCAGGGTCGGCGTCGCGCCGAAGCACCAGCCCTCGCCGTGACGTACGACCAGAGCCTCCAGCGCCGTGAAGCCGTCGATGATCCATTGACCGGCCCAGGCGTCGACGCCCGCCTGATCGGCGCCCAGACCGCGCACGGCCTTCAGCACCCGCAGATTGTTGAGCGGATGGATGTCGCAGCCGATCAGCGCCGCCATGGCCCGCACCTGGGCGCGGCCCGCCGCGTCGCGCGGCAGCAGGGGCGGCTCGGGACGGGTCTCCTCCAGCCACTCCAGAATGGCGGGGCTCTGGGTCAGCACCACGCCGTCGTCCGTCTCCAGCGCCGGGACCAGGCCCTGCAAATTGAGCCGGAGGTAGGCTCCGGATTTCTGGGCGCCCGTGCGCAGGTCCAGCGCCGCCTGTCGATACTCGACCCCCTTCAGATTGAGGGCGATGCGGGTGCGATAGCTGGTGCCCGAGCGCCAGTAGCCGTGCAGGATCATGAGCGCACCGTGAAGCTGAGCGGCGGCAGGCCCGCGATGACCGCCTCGACCCGATCGCCGGGATTCAGCGGGCCGACGCCCTCGGGCGTGCCGGTGAAGATCAGGTCGCCGGGCTGGAGCGCCCACAGCTCCGCCGCCTTGGACAGGACGCCGTCGACGTCCCAGATCATGTCCGACAAGCGGCCCGACTGGCGGACGTCCCCGTTGACGCTCAGCTCGATGGCGGCGCCGGCGGCGGGCGGCGTCAGACTGAGCGCGCCGCAGGGCGCGGACTGATCGAACGCCTTGCCAGCCTCCCACGGCCGGCCCTTGGCCTTCGCCTCGGCCTGAAGATCGCGCCGCGTCAGATCGACGCCGACGGCCCAGCCGACCGGCCTGGCGTCTGCGCCCAGGGCTACGACCAGTTCGACCTCGTAATGCAGGTTCTGCGTCGCCGAGGGATAGGCCGGGTCGCTCCCATCGACGACCAGGGCGTCGGCCGGCTTGGCGAAGAAGAAGGGCGCGGGCTTGTCGGGATCGGCGCCCATCTCCCGGGCATGGGCGGCGTAATTCTGGCCCACGCACAGGATGCGGCGCACAGGCAGACGGCGAGAATCTCCGTCGATCGACAGGGACGGCGTCTGGGCGGGCGGGAACAGCCATTGGGTCATGACGCTGTTCTAGAAGCGCCGTGAACGGCGCGCCAGATCGGATTTTCGCCGCACGGCGCCCCATGCTGCATTGCAGGAACCTTGATCGTCGGTGTGGCGTTTCGGACAGGGCTTCTCTATTTAATCGTCAAGCTTACACAAGGAGCGGAGCGCGCATCATGGCCACGTCCAAGGCTCGTGAAGACATCAAGAACGACCTCAAGACCCTGAAGGAGGACCTCAAGGCCGGCGCCCGCGAGGAAACCCAGCGTCTGAAGGAAAAGGCCTCCGAGGCCGAAGCCCGCCTGCGCGAACAGGGCGACGAACTGCGCGAGAAGGCGCGCGGCTATTACGACACCGCCAAGGTGCGTGGCCGTGAATATTACGATGACGCCGCCGAGAAATTCGACGAGGCGCAGCGCTATGTCGTCGAGCGGGTGCAGGAACGCCCGATCCAGTCGACCGCCATTGCACTCGGCGTCGGCGTCGTCCTGGGTCTGCTGCTGGCCGGGCGTCGGCGCTGATGCTCGGGCGGGGGCTCATCAACCGCGCGGTGGCGACCTTCGTCGCCGCCGGCGCGGCCTTCGTGGCCATGGTCGCCCTGGGGGCGACGGTCTATTACCTGCTGCTGCTGGTCGTGCCGCCCGTGATCGCGGCCGCCCTGACCGCCCTGTTGTTCGCCCTGATCGCGGCCGTCGTCGCCCTGGTCTTCGTGCGCCGCGCGCGCGGCGACGATGAGGATGAAGAAGACGAGGAGCCGGAAGGCCTGGGCGCCCGCGCCCTGCACCTGTTCCAGCAGCGTCCGATCCTGGGCGCCGCAGCGGCTCTGGCCGGCGGCTTCATCTTCCTGCGCAATCCGGCCCTGGCCACCATGGTCGCGGCCGCCTTTACTGAAAAAAGCAGAGGACGCCGTCGGCGCTAAAGGAACGGCCAAGTCTCCGACGCGTTGGTTCAGGCAAGCGGCGTTGTCGACGGGAGGGGTCGAAAGCCCGCTCCTGTCAACACCTTACGGAGGGTATCGCCTATGCTTCGCTGGGCCATCATTTTCTTTATCATAGCCTTGGTCGCGGCCGTTCTCGGCTTCGGCGGCATCTCGGGCATGTCGTTTGAGATAGCCAAATTCATCGCCATCATCGCCGTCATCCTGTTCGTCGTCTCCCTGCTGGTGGGCGGCCTGAGAGGGCGCGGCGGGCCGCGCATCTAGCCGAGCCGGACGCATTGAAATCAGGGCCGCGACCAAGCCGTCGCGGCCCTTTTTCATGGTCTGAAACCCTCAGGCGCGGCGACGCGGCAGCCGCCAGGTCTGGTGATCGGCGAACCGATGTCCGTCCCAGGCCACGGCCGACACCGTCACCGTCTCGGCGTCCCATTCGATGCGGTTGAAGCTTGGGGGCGCCCCCCGCTCGCGATGCGACAGGGTTCCGCAGCCGACGGCATAGGAGCATTCGTCTCCGACCCCGATCGGCAGGGCGAAGGGCACATGGACATGACCGGTGACGACCAGGTCGACGCCCGCCTCAGCGAAGATGCGCGCCGCGCGCTCGCCGCGCTTGACCTCGCCCGTCATGGGCGCGCCGATCATCTCGACCAGGGGATGGTGGCAGGCCAGTATGCGAAGCGCGCCGTCGGGCGCCTGACGCAGAGCCTCCGCCGCGCGGCGCGTCTGATCCAGGTCGATGACGCCCTTGGACCAGTTGGGACGGGCCTGCCAGCCGCGCGCCGTCGTGACGCCCCGCACCATCAGGGCGTCGTGGCGGAACTCGTGATCATGGGCCGGATGGCCGGTCGCCTGTTCGAAGGCCCGCCACGGCCAGAACAGCCGCGCCATCACGTCCCAATAGGGCACGTCATGATTGCCCACGGTGACGAAGACCGGCTCGGGAAGGCCGCGGATCCAGTCGCCGGCCGCCGCAAATTCGCGCGGATAGCCTCTCTGGGTGATGTCGCCGGTGATCAGGATCAGATCGGCCCCGGCGGCGTGGGCGTAGTCGGCTGCGGCGGCCACCGCATGTTCATGCTCGCATCCGAAATGAACGTCCGAAAACTGGAGGACCAGACCCACTAGACGCTGTCCTCGCCGGCCGGAGGCTTGGGCGCCAGGGCCATGAAGGCGCGCGGTAGAAACCGCACCGCCGCCTCGCGACCCAGCAGCATCGGCTCGCCGTCGATCACGGCGGGAATGCGCGACCGGGCCTCCACCTCGATCCTGCGGGCGCCTCGGGTGGTGACGGTCGGATCCTGGCGCCAGTCGTCGAACAGGGCGTGCGCAGCCAGGCGGAAGGCCTGGGCCGCGTCGGCGGTGTTCATGGCCGCCGCCTCCAGCCCGTCGCACTTGTCCATCGCCTTGGAGATCAACGGGCTGATCAGCACCAGGGCCTCAGCCCTCTCCCGCTCGCTACCGTCCAGCGCATAGCGCACCCGGCCGGAAAAGGCCTTCTTCAGCGCGCGGCGGGCGTAGGTCCAGGCCATCTTCAACTTGCCTTCGCGGATGGCCTCGCGCGCCGGAGCCCACAAGGCGGGCGAGCCCAGGATCGCCGCGCAGTAGAAGGCCTCGCCCTCGACCTCGCCGCCGGCCACGGCCAGGGGGGCGCCCTCCTCCAGCGCGAGGCGCAGCGCCTTCTTCCAATCCCCCGTGCCGTAAAGCGCCTTGGGCAGCATGTTCATGGTGCCGCCGGGCAGGGGTGCGATCAGCGGCCCGTCGGACCCGGCGCGGGCGGCCACCGATCGCGCCGTCCCGTCGCCCGCCAGGATGAACAGGACGTCCGGACGCGCCTCCAGCGCCTCGCCGATCTGATCCGGGATCCGCGCCCCCTCCAGCACGACCACTTCGGCCTGAAGCGGATAGACGGCCAGAAGGGCGGCGGCCTCGTCGGCCGCCTGCGCCCCCACGCCGCCCGACAGCGGATTGACCAGGATGATGACCCGTTCCAGTCGGACCGCCTGCGTCAACGGTCGCGGCGTCTCATCCTGAGAGGCGGCGGCGGGGTCCAGGAGGTTCAGGAAATTCGGAGCGTCGTTTTGCGTGTCGGCTGTCATGGGCGGCGAACGTCTGCGCGGTCGGCCAGTTCCGCGCTCGCGGCCACGCGCTGGAATTTAAAGTGAAGCTTCGAGCGTTTTGCCTCGGAACCGCCCTCTTCGGGCTGCGTTATCGAAGCTTCAGGGGTGCCCCCTAAGGGATGAAGGACAGAACCATGAACAAGGCGATCATCGCCATCGCCGGCGCCGGACTTCTGGTGACCGCCTGCGCCAGCGACCCGTACTACGGCGGCGGCTACGGCTCGAACGAAACCGTCCGTCAAGGCGCCGTCGGCGCGGGCCTGGGCGCCGTGGCCGGCGCCATCATCGGCAACAACGTCGGCGGCGGCAACGCAGCCACGGGCGCGGCCATCGGCGCCCTGGCGGGCGGTGCGGCCGGCGCCATCCGCGGCTCGAACCAGGACCGCAACAACCAGCAGCGCTACCGCGACAACCAGGGGCGCTACTACTACTGCTACGATAACCGCCAGACCGAGTGCTACTGGGAGAACGGCCAACGCCGTTACTGATCCCGGCGTCTAGCCTCTGGCGCCCGAAGCGTTTTCGGGACAATCTGAAAGGGCGATCCGCATGGCGCGGGTCGCCCTTTTTGCTGGAGGGCGCGCGAGCCGCACGGCGCGCGCGAGGGGCCTGACATGAAGCTCATTTCCGCTGTCGTTCTGCTGACCGCCGGCCTGACCGTAGCCGGGTGCGCCGCCACCGGCGGCTACAAGAAGCGCAGCGACCTGGTCAGCGACCCGGCCGCCTGCGCCGACAAGCGGTTCGAAGTCTATTTCACGCCCGACCGCGCCACCCTGACCGACGCCGCCCGCCAGGCCATCGGCATGACCGCGACCCAGCTTCAGGGCTGCCAGATCAAGCACGTCAAGGTCACCGGCCTGGCCGACGCCCGCAGCGGCACGGCCGCCGCCAACCTGACCATTTCCGAACAACGGGCCCGCGCCGTCGCCGAAGCGCTGGCGGGCGCCGGCCTGCCCGCCCCGGCGTTCGACATCGAAGCGGCCGGCGCCGAGGGCGCGCTCGTCGGCGGCGTCAACGACCCTCTGCGTCGCCGCACCGAGGTGCTGATCGAGGTCGCCGCCCCGCGCTGACCCCGCCAGACAGCCGGCTGCGGCCCGCCGTCGCGGGGCGTGGCTAGGCGGGGCCTGAGGGTCTAAGGTCGCGCCTTTCCCCTGGTTCTGCTTCCGGCGTCGCCCTTGCGCATCCTGCTTCTTCTCCTGACCTGGTTCGTCCTCGCCCTGCCGGCGACGGCGTCCGCGTCCCCGTCCCCGTCCGAGGCCGCCCTGCGCGAGGCCCTGGCCGCCGGCGCCGCGCCCGCCAGAGGGGAGGCCGTCGCGCCTGGTCCCCAGCGCACCGAAAGGATCGAGGCCGAACTCGTCCCCATGGGAGCCTGGGCGACCCCGGGCTCGACCGCTGTCGTCGCCATCCGCCAGAAGATTGAGCCCGGCTGGCACACCTATTGGCGCAACCAGGGCGATTCCGGCGGCCCGACGACCCTGACCTGGGCCCTGCCGACCGGCCTGAAGCCAGGCGACATCCTGTGGCCCCTGCCCGAGCGCCAGCGGCTGCAGAGCCTGATGAACTACGGCTATTCGGGCACGGTCTTCCTGCCCGTGCCGATCAAGATTCCCGCCGACGCCCAGCCCGGCCGGAGCCTGCCTCTGCGCGTCACCGCCCATTTCTACGTCTGCAGCGACGAGATGTGCGTGCCCGAAGACCTCGACCTGGCGCTCGATCTGCCGGTGCGCGACGGCGCCGCGCCGCTGGACGCCCGCTTCGGCCAGGCGATCCAGGACGTCGTCGCCGACGCCCCGCGCCCCGCCGGGATCGAGGCCCGCGCCGCCCTGGTCGACGGCAGGCTGACCCTGACGGCCGTCGGCGGCCCGCTGACCGGCGCCGCGCCGAAATGGGCCTATTTCTATCCGTTCGAAGGCGGCGTGATCGACCACGCGGCCGCCCAATCCGGCGAACGCGGCCCGCAAGGCCTGACCGTCAGCGTCCCCGCGGGGCGCGGCCTGACGACCAACGGGCTGAACGGGCCGATCGGCGGCGTCCTGTCGACCGATCTGGGCGCCTGGGAGATCACGGCCGAACCCGGCGCGGCCCTGGCCGGCGTCGCGGGCGAGGGCGCCATCGGCGACGGCGAGGGCGTTCAGGCCGCAGCGACCGCGCCGACCGGGTTCGCCGACTTCGGCAAGGCGGCGTTGTTCGCCCTGCTGGGCGGGCTGATCCTGAATCTGATGCCCTGCGTCTTCCCCATACTGGCGATGAAGGCCGCCTCGCTCAGCCGCGCCGCCCATGAACCGGTCGAAGCCCGCCGCGACGGTCTGGCCTTCCTGGCCGGGGTGCTGGCGACCTTCCTCGTCCTGGCCGGGGCGCTGCTGGCCCTGCGGGCGGGCGGTCAGGCCCTGGGATGGGGCTTCCAGCTGCAGTCGCCGGGCGTTGTGGCCGCCCTGGCCCTGCTGATGCTGGCGGTGGCGCTGAATCTGTCGGGCGTCTTCCACGTCGGCGCAGGCCTGCAAGGCGCCGGACACGGCCCGCTGGCGCGCCTGCCCGGCGCAGCGGGCGCCTTCTTCACCGGCGTGCTGGCCGTGGTCGTCGCCGCGCCGTGCACCGCCCCCTTCATGGCCTTTGCGCTCGGCGCGGCCCTGTTCATGCCCTGGCCCATGGCCCTGTCGGTCTTCCTGATGCTGGGGCTGGGCCTGGCCCTGCCCTATGTGCTGATCAGCCTCAATCCGCGCCTGCTGGCCCGCTTGCCCAAGCCCGGCCCGTGGATGGAGACGCTGCGCAATCTGCTGGCCTTCCCCATGTACGGCGCCGCCCTGTGGCTGGCCTGGGTCTATGGCCGCCAGACCGCCGACGCCCTGGCTCTACTGTTCGGCGCCGGACTGATGCTGGCCCTGGCGCTATGGCTCTACGGCCGCTTCCAGGCCGCCGCGCCGGGCAAGGGGCGGGCTGCGGGGATCGCCGCCCTCCTGGCCCTGATCGCGGCCCTGGGCTTCGGCGTCCTGGCCGGAAAGGCCGCGCCCGCCGCGTCGGACGGCGACAGCGCCTCGACCCGCCTGCCCTCCCAGCCCTGGTCCGAACAGGCGGTGAAGGCCGCCCTGGCCGAGGGACGGCCCGTCCTGGTCAACTTCACCGCCGACTGGTGCGTGACCTGCAAGCTCAACGAGGGCGCCGCCCTGTCCTCGACCCGCACGACTGAGGCGCTGGAGCAGGCGAACGCCGTCTATCTGGTCGGCGACTGGACGCGCCGCGACGACGCCATCACCGCCGAGCTGCAACGCCACGGCCGCTCGGGCGTGCCCCTCTACCTCGTTTATGCGCCGGGCCGGGCCGAGCCGCGCATCCTGCCGCAATTGCTGACCGAGGGCGTCGCCGTCGACGCCCTGAAGGACGCCGCCGACCGCTGACTTTTCATCCCAAGGAGACCGCCATGTTCCGCCTGCTGACCGCCGCCTCCGCCTCTCTTCTGCTGCTCGCCGCCTGCCAGCAGCAACCCGCCGCATCGCCGGAGCGGTCCGAGACCGCCGCTGTCGCCCCCGAGGCGATCGAAGCGCCAGCCCCCGGCGAAACGGCCCCCGCCTTCACCCTGGTCGACGCCGAGGGACATCAGCGATCGCTGGCCGACTTCCGCGGCAAGACGGTCGTTCTGGAATGGACCAACGAAGGCTGTCCCTTCGTGAAGAAGCACTACAGCGGAGCCATGCAGGCCCTGCAGCGCGAGGCGACCGCCGACGGCGTGGTCTGGCTGACCATCATCTCCTCGTCGCCCGGAACCCAGGGCTTCGTCGAGGGGGAGGAAGCGCAAGCCTGGAAGGCCAAGCACCAGGCCGCCTTCACCCATCTGTTGCTGGATCCGACCGGCGAGGTGGGCAAGCGCTACGACGCCAAGACCACGCCCGACATGCGGATCATCGACCCCGAGGGGCGGCTGATCTATGTCGGCGGCATCGACGATCGGCCGACCAACAAGGTGGAAGATCTGGACGGCGCCAACAACTTCGTTCGCGCCGCCCTGGCCGACGCCAAGGCCGGCCGCGCGGTCCAGACCGCCTACGCCGCGCCCTACGGCTGCGCCATCAAATACCCCGAGACCGTGGAGGGCTGAGGATTCCTCGCGGAAACCAACCTCCCCTAATCGGGCCCCAAGTCGCGCAAAGCGCGGCAGGCCCAAGAACAGAATCAGGCCTCAGCCGGCGGCTACGCCGCGGGCTGAGGGGGCGAGGTGATGACCTCGACGTTGTCGTTCAGCAGATAGGACAGCTCGTCGAGCGCCAGCTTGCGTGCAGCCGCATCGGGCGCCGTCTCCACCGCCGCGACCTTGACCGGGATGTCTTCAGAAATGCCGCGCAGGATGCACTTCAGGTCGTTATCCGTGCCGCGTTCCTTGAGGATCAGATGCCCCTGCATGTCGCGCTGGGCCAGATCCGTCGCCTGGGTCTTGAACGCCGCATAGGCCGCGCCGGTGAAGAAGCCGGCCCGGTCCGCCTCGCCCGAGGCCATCCAGCCGTCGACGATCGACTTCAGGGCGCCCGACCGGGCGACCAGATCGGCGAACAGGGGCTCCTGGGCCACCGAGACCGGCGCGGCGGGCGCCACCGGCGGCAGGGCCGCCGCTTCGGCGACGGCGGGATCGGCCAGCATCAGGGCGACAGCGAGGGCTATTCCGCAGGACATGGCGTGCCTTTCACAAGGGAGCGGGCCGCGGCGCTTCCAAAGGAAACCCTTGTTGACCCGATCCTGGATTGAACTCTTCTCGGCCTGAGCCGTACACCAGAGCCTGCAAGCGTCGGGCCAACCGCACCGAACCGCCATGGGGAGACGATGATGCCGCACGCCGCCGCCTGGGCCGAACTCGAAGCCGCCGCCCGCCGGGACGCCGGCGCCCGCATCCAGGATCAGTTCGCCGCCGACCCGGATCGTCTGGCGCGGCTGACGCTGGAGGCGGCCGGCCTGCATATCGACCTGTCGAAGCAAAGCTGGACCCGCGCCGGCCTGGACGCAGCCCTGGCCCTGGCGCGCGCCTGCGACGTGGAGGGCCGCCGCACGGCCCTGTTCAACGGCGAGGCCGTCAATCTGACCGAGGGCCGTGCAGTGCTGCACCCGGCCTTGCGCGCGGCGAACGGCGCGGACTTCCAAGCCCTGGGCGAGCCGGTCTCGGCCGAGGTCGAGGCCGTTCGCGCCGAAATGAAGACCTATGCCGAAGCGGTGCGGTCCGGAAATGAGACAGGCGCGACCGGGCGCGCCATCCGGACGGTGCTCCATATCGGCATCGGCGGCTCCGATCTGGGTCCTCGACTGATCTGGGACGCCCTGCGCCCGCTTGATCCGGCCATCGACCTGCGCTTCGTCGCCAACATCGATCCGCGCGACATGGCCGAGGCCCTGATCGGACTGGAGCCCGAGACGACCCTGATCGTCGTCGTCTCCAAGACCTTCACCACCCAGGAAACCCTGACCAACGCCGAGGCCGCCAAGGCGTGGCTGGCCGCCGCCCTGCCCGCCGAGGGGATGGCCAGACATTTCATCGGCGTGACCGCCGCGCCGGACAAGGCGACGGCCTTCGGATGCGGCCGCACCTTCGCCTTCAGGGACTGGGTCGGCGGCCGCTATTCCCTGTGGTCGGCGGTCAGCCTGTCCTGCGTCATCGGCCTGGGCTGGGAGGCGTTCCAGGAATTCCTCGGCGGCGCCGCCGCACTGGACCGGCATTTCCTCGAGGCGCCGCTGGAGAGGAACGGGCCGGTGCTCATGGCGCTGGCCGACATCTACAATGTGGACGGCCTGAACCGCCCGGCGCGCAGCGTCGCGCCCTACGCCCACGCCCTGCGTCGCCTGCCCGCCTTCCTGCAGCAGTTGGAGATGGAGTCGAACGGCAAGCGGGTGCGCCGCGACGGCTCGCCCGTCGGTCGCCAGACCTGTCCCGTCGTTTTCGGCGAACCCGGCTCCAACGGCCAGCACGCCTTCTTCCAGCAGTTGCATCAGGGACCGCAGGTCGTTCCCCTCGACTTCGTCATCGTCGGCCGCACCTGCGAGGACGCGTCTTCGACGCCGCTTTGGGCCAACGCCCTGGCCCAGGCCCAGGCCCTGATGCAGGGCAAGACCGAGGGCCAGGCTCGCGCCGAACTGCTCGCCTCGGGCGCATCCGAGGCCGAGGCCGACCGTCTGGCGCCGCACAAGACCTTCCCCGGCGACCGCCCGTCGACGGCCATCCTGATGGAAGCGCTGACGCCCCGTTCCCTCGGGGCCCTGATCGCCCTTTATGAGCACAAGACCTTCGTCGAAGGCGCCCTGTGGGACATCAACAGTTTCGATCAATGGGGGGTGGAGCTCGGCAAGGCCCTGGCCAAGGCCGTGCTCAAGGACGCCCAAGCCGGCGCGCCTTCCTCTAACCTCGACCCTTCGACAGCCGACCTGCTGCGACGATTGACGGCGTGACCGTCGTCGCCCCCGCCTGGCAGAGGCTCGAGGGTCTGGCCCTGCTCGCCCTCTCCGCCCTGGCCTATGGGCGTTTCGGCCAGGAGGGCGGAGGTTGGGGGTTGTTCGCCATTCTCTTCCTGGCGCCGGACCTATCCTTCGCCGGCTACCTGGCCGGGCCGCGCGTCGGGGCCTGGAGCTATAATCTGGCGCACAGCCTGATCGGTCCGCTGCTGCTGGCCGGCGCGGGCTTGCTGATCTCCGCGCCGTCGGCGATCGCGCTCAGCCTGATCTGGCTGGCGCATATCGGCTTCGATCGTGCGCTCGGCTATGGCCTGAAGTCTCCGCAAGCCTTCGAGGTCACTCACCTGGGCCTCATCGGCAAGGCGCGCAAAGCTCAATCCGACTGAATCCTCCATGAAAAAGGCCCGGTCGCGAAACCGGGCCTTTCTTCATCTCGCCGTTCGCCTACCAGCGACGGTCATAGCGGTAGTCGCGATCGCGGCGGTTCTGATAGCTGCGCCACTCGCCGTGGTTCCGCCAGTAACGACCGTCGCGGTAATAGCGGCCGTTGTTGCGCTCGTAACGGCCGTTGTAATAGCCGTCGCGGCTGTTGATGCCGTGTTCGCGCTCCCAGTGGCCCTGGTTCCGGTAGCAGCGACCGCCGCGGTAATAGCTGCAGTCGTCGTTGCTCGAGGACGAGGCCGCGCCGAGGGCCGCACCCGCCAGGGCGCCGCCCGCGACATAACGTCCGTCGCCCTGGCCGATCAGGGCGCCGGCCACGCCGCCGACAACAGCGCCAAGGACGGCGTCACGGCCGGTATTGTCGCGATCGCGGTCGCGATAGTTCTGGGCCGCGGCCGGAGTCGTGGCCAGCATCGTCACAACCAGAGCAGGGGCGATAGCGCCCGCGCCGATCTTGAACAGGGTCTTCATGGCGGGCTCCTTTCGAAAGCCGGTTGATCCGTTGTCCCCTCTTTAGCGAAGCCTGTCTGAACGACCCCGGGGGCGCCCGTTCATTTTCGCTTCATCAAGGCGCCGAATTTCAGTCCGCCTCGCCCTTGACGCCCCCCGCCCCCCTGCCTAACTCCCCGGTCGTTAGCACTCGGGGAGGGCGACTGCCAAAGTCGTGGGCTCCGAGGGCTGGAACCAACATCCTAACGGGAGTTACTCAGATGGCGTTTCGTCCGCTCGGCGACCGCGTGCTGGTCAAGCGCGTTGAAGAAGAATCCAAGACCAAGGGCGGGATCATCATCCCCGATACGGCCAAGGAAAAGCCCCAGGAAGGCGAAGTCGTCGCCGTGGGCCCCGGCGTCCGTGACGAAGACGGCAAGTTCGTCGCCCTGGAACTGAAGGCCGGCGACCGCGTCCTGTTCGGCAAGTGGTCGGGCAGCGAAGTGAAGATCGACGGTGAAGACCTGATCATCATGAAGGAATCCGACGTCCTGGGCGTGCTGTCGTAAGACGCGTCCTGGGTTTCCGGAATTCTAACGTAAAATCTTATAGATAGGAGCAGCCCGCATGGCCGCTAAAATCGTAAAGTTCAACACCGACGCTCGCGACAAGATGCTGAAGGGCGTCAACGTCCTGGCTGACGCCGTCAAGGTGACCCTGGGTCCGAAGGGCCGCAACGTCGTGATCCAGAAGTCCTTCGGCGCCCCGCGCTCGACCAAGGACGGCGTCTCGGTGGCCAAGGAAATCGAGCTGGAAGACGCCTTCGAGAACATGGGCGCCCAGATGATCCGCGAAGTCGCTTCCAAGGCGAACGACAAGGCGGGCGACGGCACCACCACCGCCACCGTCCTGGCCCAGGCCATCGTTCAGGAAGGCCTGAAGGCCGTGGCCGCCGGCATGAACCCGATGGACCTGAAGCGCGGCATCGACAAGGCTGTCGAAGCGGTGCTGGAAGAGATCAAGTCGAACTCCAAGCCGGTCTCCAACAACTCGGAAATCGCCCAGGTCGGCACCATCTCGGCCAACGGCGACGCTGAAATCGGCGACCTGATCGCCCAGGCCATGGCCAAGGTCGGCAACGAAGGCGTCATCACCGTCGAAGAAGCCAAGACCGCCGAAACCACCGTCGACATCGTCGAAGGGATGCAGTTCGACCGCGGCTACCTGTCGCCCTACTTCATCACCAACCCGGACAAGATGGAGGTCTCCCTCGAAGAACCGCTCATCCTGCTCCACGAGAAGAAGCTGACCTCGCTCCAGCCCATGCTGCCGGTGCTGGAAGCCGTGGTTCAGTCGGGCCGTCCCCTGCTGATCATCGCCGAGGACATCGAAGGCGAAGCCCTGGCGACCCTGGTCGTCAACAAGCTGCGCGGCGGCCTGCGCGTCGCCGCCGTCAAGGCTCCGGGCTTCGGCGATCGCCGCAAGGCCATGCTGGAAGACATCGCCATCCTGACCGGCGGCCAGGTCATCTCTGAAGACCTCGGCATCAAGCTGGAAACGGTCACGCTCGACATGCTGGGCAAGGCCAAGAAGGTCCAGATCACCAAGGACGACACCACCATCGTCGAAGGTTCGGGCGAGAAGGACGGCATCGAGGCCCGCGTCGGCCAGATCAAGCGCCAGATCGAGGACACCACCTCGGACTACGACCGCGAGAAGCTGCAGGAACGTCTGGCCAAGCTGGCCGGCGGCGTCGCCGTCCTGCGCGTCGGCGGCTCGACCGAAGTCGAAGTGAAGGAAAAGAAGGACCGCGTCGACGACGCCCTGAACGCAACCCGCGCCGCTGCCGATGAAGGCATCGTCCCGGGCGGCGGCGTGGCCCTGCTGAAGGCCTCCAAGGTGCTGGACGGTCTGAAAGGCGACAACGCCGATCAGAACGCCGGCGTCAACATCGTCCGCCGCGCCCTGCAGGCTCCGATCCGTCAGATCTCGGAAAACTCGGGCGTCGAAGGCTCGATCGTGGTCGGCAAGGTGCTGGAGTCGGCCAAGGCCGAGTTCGGCTTCAACGCCCAGACGGAACAGTATGGCGACCTGGTGGAAATGGGCGTCATCGACCCGGCCAAGGTCGTCCGTTCGGCTCTGGCCTCGGCCGGTTCGGTCGCGGGCATCATGATCACGACCGAAGCCGCCATCGCCGACGCGCCGAAGAAGGCTTCGGCCGGCGGCGCGCCCGACATGGGCGGCATGGGCGGTATGGGCGGCATGGACTTCTAAGGAAGTCCGGCAACTCAAAGCTCAGACGACGGAGGGGCGGGATCGAAAGGTCCCGCCCTTTCTTTTTGGCGCTAGGTTCCCGCCTCACCCACCTCGCGTCCCGCCAGCCGCGCGCCTTCGACCACCGCCGGGTCGGCGCGGGCCGTGTCCAGAATCCAGTCACGGAAGCGGGCGATCTTGGGGACCAGGCGTCGGCCCGACGGGTAACAGAGCCAATAACCCTCGGCCAGGGCGACGGTCTGATGGAACGGCCGGACCAGCAAGCCGCGCTCCAGCTCGCGGCCGTAAAGGATGGGCGAGCCCAGGGCCACGCCCTGATCGCCCAAAGCCGCCGCCACCTCCATCGCCTGATTGTCGGCGGTCAGCCTGGGCGGCGCTCCGGCGTCAGCGGGCGCCACGGCGGCGGCGGCGAACCAAGCGGCCCATTCGCGGGGCTCTCCGATCAGATGGGCGCGCTTCAGATCGGCAGGCGACTTCAGCTCCAGCCGGTCGCTCAGGGCCGGAGTGCAGACCGGCGTGAAGACGGCCGGCATCAGAAAGCGGCTTTCCAGCCCCGGCCACCGGCCCGAGCCGAAGCGCAAGGCCACGTCCAGCCCGTCCGCGCCCAGATTGGACAGTATGGAACTGGTGTCGACCCGCACGGCCAGGTCGGGATTGGCCAACTGGAACGCGCCCAGCCGCGTCGCCAGCCATTGGGTCGCCATGGTCTGCAGCGTCGTGACGGCCAATACGCCCTGGTCCGCCTCAACCACCTCGGCCACCGCCCGCCTCAGCAAGGTCATCGCCTCGGTCGCGGCCGTAGCCAGTCGCTCGCCCTCGGGCGTCAGGGCCACCTGCCGCGTGCCGCGCGTGAACAGGGGCCGCTCGAGCCGTTGCTCCAGGTCGCGGATGCGCCAGCTGACCGCCGCCTGGCTCATGCCGAGAGCCTCAGCTGCGCGAGTGAAGCTGAGCAGGCGCGCCGCCGCCTCGAACACGCGAAGGGCGTCGACCGGAATACGGGAAAGGGGATCGGACATAAGTCAGCCTTATGAATCGGCGTCATCGTCTCGTTTGTGACCCGGCGCACCATGCGCCATCCTGACCTTCTCAGAAAGGAGGACGAAGTCATGGACCACATCTACCGCACTCATAAGGAACCCGCGTGGGGCTGGATCGGCGCCCTGCTCGACGCGCGCCGCCTTTCACGCCGAGAGACCGGCGAAGTCCGCCTCAGGGCCCGACCCTGCCCGGCGCCCCCGCGTCGGGCGGCCTGCTGACGGCCGCCGTTCCGCCGGGCGCGACCCCAAGCGCGCGACAAGCGCGACAAGGCGTCGCGCCCGGTTCCCTTCAGCCGGCGGAACAGTTGCCCCGGCGCGATACGACCGCCCATAAAGGCGCCTTCATCGTCACAGAGGGGGCCCTGATCGATGCGCCGCACCACCCGTATTCCGTCCTTCGCCGCCGCCGCGTTGATCGCCGCCGCCGGTCTGAGCGTCGCCGTTCCGGCTGAGGCCCAAGCGCGCCGCGCGGCGCCGACCGCCGAGCACGCCGACTGGCCCGCGCGCGCTGCGCCCGCACAGGCGCGCGCCGTGACCTTCGCCGCCGCCGCTTCGCCATCGGGCTCCCTCGTCTTGCCGCTGGGCTCGGAAGCTGATCTGGCCGCGCGCGGCGCAGCTCTGGACGCCGGAACGCGTCAGGCGATCGCCGCAGCCCTGAGCGCCGCACGTTTCGACTACAAGGCGCGCCAGACCCTGAGCCTGCACGGCGTCGGCGGCTGGGACCGCATCCTGATCGTCGGTCTGGGCGAAGCGCCCAAGGCCGCAGACGTCCAGACCGCCGGGATCGTCGCGGGCCGCGTGCTGAACAGCCAGCCGGGCACCCTGACCGCCCTGACCTCGGGCCTGTCGGCGGATATGGCCTCTGAACTGGCGACTGGCTTGGGCATCGGCCACTACCGCTCGGACCTGTATGTCACCACCGGTCGCGACCGCGCGGCGCCCGGCGCCCTGACCGTTGTGGCCGATGACGCCGCGAACGCCCAGGCGCACTATCGTCGCGGCGCGGCCCTGGTCGAAGCCATGGCCTGGACCCGCGACGTGTCCAACGAGCCGGCCAACGTCGTCTATCCCGAAAGCTTCGTCGAGCGCGCCCGCGCCGCCTTCGCCGGCGTGCCGGGGGTCGAGATCACCGAACTGGACGTGCCAGCCATGCAGCGCCTGGGCATGGGCGCCCTGCTGGGCGTCGGCCAAGGCTCCAGCCGCCCGCCGCGCCTTCTGGTCGTGCGTTATCGCGGACAGGGCGCTGCGACCGACGGTCCGATCGCCCTGCTGGGCAAGGGCATCACCTTCGATTCGGGCGGCCTCTCGCTGAAGCCCGGCTCGGGCATGGGCAATATGAAGATGGACATGTCCGGCGCCGCCAGCGTCGTCGGCGCGGTCCTGGCCCTGGCCAAGGGCGGCGCGCCGGTGGACGTGGTCGCCGTCGCCGCCCTGGCCGAGAACATGCCCGACGGCGGCGGCATCCGCCCGGCCGACGTCCTGACCGCCATGAACGGCAAGACCATCGAGATCATCTCGACCGACGCCGAAGGCCGTCTGGTTCTTGCCGACGCCGTGGTCTGGGCCGACACGACGCTGAACCCGGCCGCCATCGTCGACGTGGCGACCCTGACCGGCGCGGTCGGCGGCGCGTTGGGCGGCGACTATGCGGGCCTGTTCAGCCGCCACGACGCCCTGTCCGATCAGTTGAAGGCCGCTGGAGACGCCACCGGCGAAACCCTGTGGCGTCTGCCGTTGCATCCCAACTATGTGCGGGCGACCTCTTCGACCATCGCCGACATCAAGAACTCGGGCGAGGGCGGCGCCGGCGCGGGCACCGGCGCTCACTTCATCGGCTATTTCGCGCGGCCGGAGACGCCCTGGGCGCACCTGGACATCGCCAATATGGCCTTCGGCGCCGCCAACGACGTCAAGCCGGCCGGTTCGGCGGGCTACAGCGTGCGCCTGCTGGAGCGCTTCGTGCGCGACTTCCAGCCGGTGGCGAAGGAGAAGGGCGCGGGCGGCTACTGAAGCCGCCCCCCAGCCTTCACGCTTCTCAGCCTTCCTTGATGGCGACGATCTCGACCGACTGGCCCGCGACCGTCGCCTCATCCCCCTCGCGCCTGCCCATCAGGGCGCGGGCCAGGGGCGAGACGTGGCTGACGCTGCCTTGGGTCGGGTCGGCCTCGTCCTCGCCGACGATGCGCCAGGACTGAGTGCGCCCGTCCTCGCGCTCGATCGTCACCGTGTCGCCGAAGCGCACCTTGCCGTCCGGCGGCGCCTCGACCAGCTGGGCCGTGCCCCGCCGCGCCGACCAGTAGCGCAGGTCGCGCGTCGCCCGCGCCATGGCGGTGCGGTCAGCCTCGATGGAGCCCGCCGCCTGAGCCGCCGTATAGGCCGCGCGCGCAGCCGCCAGCTCGGCCTCGATCTGGGCCAGGCCCTGCGGCGTGACGAGGTTGGGATGGGGCGAGATCGGCCGGTCCGGCAGGTCCGCCGCCGTGGCTTCCAGATCTTCTTCCCGTGTAAAGGCGACGCTCATGTCCGCCAGCATAGGCCGCGGCGGTCATTCCGGCTAGGAAGGCGTCGATGACGCGCTCCCCCTCCACAGTCGCCGTAATCGGCGCCGGTCCCGCCGGGCTGATGGCCGCCGAACGTCTGGCTCAGGCGGGCCTGCGCGTCGTCGTGCATGAGCGGATGCCCTCGGTCGCGCGTAAATTCCTGATGGCCGGGCGCGGCGGGCTGAACCTGACCCATTCGGAGCCGTTCCAGCCGTTCCTGAACCGCTATGACGCCGCCGCTCAGGCGCGCATCAAGGGATGGCTGGACGCCTTTTCGTCCGCCGATCTGATCGCATGGGTCGAGAGGCTGGGCCAGCCGACCTTCGTCGGTTCATCCGGACGGGTGTTCCCCAAGGCGATGAAGGCCTCGCCCCTGCTGCGCGCCTGGCTGGCGCGGCTGGAAAGGCTGGGCGTCGAGATTCGCACCCGCTCGCGCTGGACCGGCTGGCGTGACGGCGACCTGACGTTCGATACGCCCGACGGCCAGCGGATCGAGCGCCCGGACGCCGTGATCCTGGCCCTCGGCGGCGCCAGCTGGGCCAAGCTGGGCTCGGACGCCGCATGGGTTCCGGCGCTAGAAGAGGCGGGCGCCGCCGTCGCCCCCTTCCGCCCCTCTAATGTCGGCTTTGATGTCGCGTGGTCGCCGATCTTCCGCGACCGTTTCGCCGGAACGCCGCTGAAAGGGGTCTCCCTGACGCACGGCGACCGCACCGTGCGCGGCGAAGCCATGATCGCCGCCTATGGGATCGAGGGCGGCGGAATCTACGCCCTGTCTGCCGATCTGCGCGAAGCGGTGGAGCACAACGAATCGACCGCGCTGACGCTCGACCTGCGGCCCGACCTGAGCGTCGAGGCCCTGACCCAGCGCCTGTCGAAACCACGCGGCAAGGACAGTCTATCGAACGGGCTGCGCAAGGCGGCGCGACTGGACGCCGCCGCCGTGGCCCTGTTGCGCGAAGGCGGCCCCCTGTCCGCAGAACCCGCCGAACTGGCCGCCCGGATCAAGGGCGTCGCCCTGACCCTGACTGGCGTGCAGGGCCTGAGCCGCGCCATCTCCTCGGCCGGTGGCGTGGCGCTGGACGCCGTGGACGAACATCTGATGCTGAAGGCGCGGCCCGGCGTCTTTGCAGCAGGCGAAATGCTGGACTGGGAGGCGCCGACCGGCGGCTATCTGCTGCAGGCCGCCTTCGCCTCGGGCGTCGTCGCGGCTGAGGGCGTACGCGTCTGGCTGGACGGGCGCTGAGGCCTTTCGGGGTCGACAGCCGCGGTCTCAGGGGGCAGCGTGGCGCAAATCGTCCAAACGCCGAGCTTGCCCATGACCCTCGCCCGTTCCGCCGCCGTCGGCCTGATCGCCGCCCTGATGTGTTCGACCTCTGCGCTCGCCCAGACCGGTCGCATCGACCCGGCCCGACTGAACGAAGCCACCCGCGTGCTGGCGTCCGATGAGTTCGAAGGTCGCGCCCCGGTCACGCCCGGCGAAGACCGCACTATTGAATGGTTGTCGCAGCAGTTCCAGGCGCTCGGTCTCGAACCCGGCGGCCCGAACGGATCGTGGGTGCAGGTGGCCCAGGTCAGCCGCACCAGCCAGGACGGCCCCGCCGCCATCAGCGTCTCTTCCCAGGGCCGCACGACCGAACTGCAGCGCGCCAAGGACGTCATCGTCTCATCCGACCGGCCGGTGGAGCAAGTCACCCTGACCGACGCGCCTCTGGTCTTCGTCGGCTATGGCGTCGACGCGCCCGAGCGTGGGTGGGACGACTACAAGGGCGTCGACCTGACCGGCAAAATCATGCTGGTGCTGGTCAACGACCCCGACTTCGCCGCGCCCGAAGGCCATCCCGTCAACGGCAAGTTCGACGGTCAGGCCATGACCTTCTATGGCCGCTGGACCTATAAGTTCCAGGTGGCGGCGGCGCACGGCGCGGCGGGCGTCCTGGTCATCCACGATACGCCGGGCGCGGGCTATCCCTGGTCGACGCTGGAGAATTCCTCGACCGCGCCCAAGTTCGACATCGTCCGCGCCGACCCGAACAAGGAGCGCGTCGCGGCGCAGGGCTGGATTCAGGGCGCTGTAGCCGAACAGTTGTTCCGGGACGCAGGCCTCGACTTTGCCGCCCTGAAGGATCAGGCGCGCACGCCCGACTTCCAGCCCGTGGCGCTGGACGGCGTGACCATGTCCATCGACTTCGGCCAGAAGGCCGACCGGGTCGAGACGCGCAACGTCATCGGCCGCCTGCCCGGAACCAAATACCCGAACGAGACGGTGATGTTCGGCGCCCACTGGGACGCCTATGGCCGCGCCACGCCCAAGAACGGCGACGACATCTATAACGGCGCCGTCGACAATGCGACGGGCGTCGCCGGCGTCATGGAGATCGCCCGCCTGTTCGCAGAGGGGCCGCGCCCCGAACGCTCGACCGTCTTCATCAGCTGGGCGGCGGAAGAGACGGGCCTGCTGGGCGCCGAATACTATGCCGCCAATCCGGTCTGGCCGCTGGAGACGACCGTCGCCAACATCAATATGGACAGCCTCCTGCCGGGGACCGAGATCGATCCGAACATCGTCGTCATCGGCGCGGGCAAGAACGATCTGGACGACCGGCTGGCGGTGCTGGCCGCGCGCGAGGGTCGTCGCCTGATCCCCGACCCTGCGCCGCACGCGGGGGCCTTCTATCGCTCGGACCACTTCCCGCTGGCGAGGAAGGGCGTGCCCGCCCTGTTCGCCGCCGCGGGCTTCACCGGCCACAACGAAGCCAGCCGGGACTATGTCGCCAACCGCTATCATCAGCCGACAGACGAATGGACGCCGGAGTGGAAAATGGACGCCGCCGCCGCCGACGTTCAGCTGCTGTATGAAGTCGGCCGCGACCTGGCCAATTCGCGCGACTGGCCCGCATGGAAGCCGGGCGACGAGTTCGAAGGCGCGCGCAACGCCTCGGCGTCGGCGCGCCAGTAATCGGCCGCAAGTGACGTGAAGCCGTCAAGGCGCTAGACCGCATCCATGACCAGCCTCCCCGAACTCCACGGCGTCTGCCCGCCGCGTTTCAATGCGGTGAAGGACGCCTTCGCCGCCAACTTCACCGACGCGCCTGAAGGGCTGAACGAGCTGGCCGCGCGTTTCAGCGTGACCATCGACGGCGAGGTGGTCGCGGACCTGTGGGCCGGGTCAGCTGATCTGGCGGGGACCAAGCCGTTCGCCGAGGATACGCTGGTCCCGGTCTTCTCGACCGGCAAGGCGGTGATGGCCCTGATGATCGCGCGCTGCGTGGACAAGGGACTGTTGTCCTATGAGGACCGGGTCTGCGACCACTGGCCCGCCTTCGGCGCCGCGGGCAAGGATCAACTGACCGTCGGCCAGTTGATGAGCCACCAGTCCGGCCTGCCGGGCTTCGACGGCGGGGCCGAGCCCGAGATCTGGTTCGACCGTCAGGCGGTGCTGGACAAGCTGGCGGCCCAGACGCCGCTGTGGGAGCCGGGGACGGCGTCCGGCTATCACCCCATCACCATCGGCTATCTGGCGGGCGAACTGTTCCGCCTCGTCGACGGGCGGACGATGGGAACGGCCCTGCGCGAAGACTTCGCCCAGCCGTTCGATCTGGACCTGTGGATCGGCCTGCCCGAGGCCGAACATGACCGCGTGGCTCAACTGCGCAAGCCCGCCGCCGCTCCGGACCTCGGCCCCATCGACGCGATCAAGAAGGCCGCCTTCCTGGATCGCGGCTCGGCCCCCGGCGGGCGCGGCTCGGCTGAATGGCGGATGGCGGAGATTCCGTCGGCCAATCTGCACGCCACGGCCAAGGATCTGGCGCGAATCATGTCCATCGTCGCCACCGGCGGGACTCTGGACCACCTGGCCGTGCTGTCGGAAGAGACCCTGGCCCAGGCCACGCGCGAGCGCATCCACGGACCGGACCGGGTGCTGCCCTTCGACATGAGCTGGGCGGCGGGCTTCACCCGCAATCAGGGCCAGAACATCTTCGGCCCCAATCCCGAGGCGGTCGGCCACTGCGGCTGGGGCGGGTCGATGGTCTTCGCGGATCAGGCGGCGGGCGTCTCGGCCGCCTACGTCATGACGCGCCAGTCGCCGCACCTGATCGGCGATCCGCGCGCCTTGAGGTTGATCGACGCGCTTTACGAGGCGCTTTAGGCTTCCGGTCCCCAGGCCAGCTGATCGTGGACGATCAGCCAGCCGTCGGCCGTGCGACGCAGAATGCGGGTGAACAGGCCGCGATGGGTCTTGCCGTCGCGCGTCATCACCGCCCGCCCCGAGACCACCGCCGTATTGACGTCGAACTGCAGGGTTTCGAACCACTCATAGGACAGGGCGCCCAGGCCGCCGGGCTCGGCGGCGCGGGCGTCCAGGGCCGCGCGCACGCTGTCCGGCCCCTTCAGGGGCGTGTCGCCCAGGAAGACCAGCAACGGCTCGTCGTGGACATAGGTGGCCATGACCGCGTCCACCTGACCCGAGGTCCAGGCGGCGGCGGCGGCGTCCAGGGCGTCGCTGACCGCATCAAAGGTTTCGGCCGTGGTCGGCGGCGCGGCGACGGGCGCCGGCGCGCCCTCGACGGGAGCCGGGGCGGCGTCTCGCGAGGCGCCCACGCGCGCGGTGCGGATCACTTCATCGCCGCCGCCCATGACGCTGCTGCTTTGAGCGCAGGCCGAGGTCCCCCCCGCGATCAAGGCGGATACGGCGAGGGCGGAGAGCAGGCGGGAGCGGATCATCATCGCCTTCTCTTTAGGACGGGACGGCCTTCGACCTCAACGCGAAGTCGAAGGTTTCTCGCCGATGGCGTCCATTCGATCCTCGGCGGGATCGTCCAGCAGGCCTGGTTCGGGCGCGACGATGGTCTCGGCCGTATGCGCCGCGCGACGCACCTTGAGCACGGCGCCGACGGCGAAGACGGCCACGGCGACCCAGATGAAGACGAAGGAGGCGATGCGCAGCGGCCCCAGGGCCTCGCCCTGCAAGGCGCCGATGATGAAGACGATGGTCGGCGCCAGGAACTGCAGAAAGCCCATGCTCGACAGGGGCATCCGCCGCGCCGCCCAGGCGAACAGAGCCAGGGGAATGACCGTGGCCGGTCCGGCGAACAACAGCCACAGCGTCGCCGAGGACGAGGCGGTGAAATGGCCCGCGCCCGTGCTTTCGATGTGGATCAGCCAGATCAGGCCCGGCAGGGCCAGCAGCAGACACTCCAGGAACAGCCCCGTCTGGGCGTCGACCGAGACGCGCTTCCTGATGATGCCGTAGGCCGCAAAGGTCAGGGCCAGGATGATCGAGACCCAGGGCGCGTGTCCGAGGGCTATGGTCTGCAGCAGCACTCCGACCGCCGCCAGCGCCATGGCGATCTTTCCGGCCCAGTCGATCTTCTCACGGAACAGCCACGCCCCCGCCGCCATGTTAAGCAGCGGATTGAGGTAGTAGCCGAGCGAGGCGTCGAGGGTCCGCCCGTCGTTCACGGCGATGATGTAGGTGGTCCAGTTCCCCGCGATCAACACCGCGGACAGGGCCAGCCAGCCCAGCACCCTGGGCTGGCGCAGCACGGCCATGACCTGCGTCCACTGGCGCGACAGCATGACCAGCAGCGCGGCCCAGACCAAGCCCCAGACGGCCCGGTGCCCCATGATCTCCCAGGCGTCCGCCCCCTGATGGCCCATCTGCTGGAACACCAGGGGCACGAACCCCCAGATCAGGTAGCAGAACACGCCCGCCGCCAGGGCGGCGCGGGCTTCGGAGGCGGGAGCAGGGGAGGCGCTCACTCTGGTACCTTTCGACCCCCGCCCGCATCGCCGACGCGGCGGAGGTTCAACACATATGACGCCCCTCAAGCAGCCGCGCGCCGCGCGCGAGGCGTGAGGGACCTCTTCTTACACAGTCAAAGTGCGATAGCCGCTCTTGGGCGAGATGACGCCGGTCTCGTCCAGCAGCTGGGCGATCTGCACGGCGTTCAGGGCCGCGCCCTTGCGCAGGTTGTCCGACACCACCCAGAAGGACAGACCGTGCTCGACCGTCGGGTCCTTGCGGATGCGGCTGACATAGACGGCGTGCTCGCCCGCGGCGTCGACCGGGGTGATGTAGCCGTCGTGTTCCTGCTTATCGACGACCAGGATCCCCGGCGCCTCGCGCAGGATTTCGCGCGCCTCGTCCGGGGCGATAGGGCGATCGAACTCGACCGTCACGGCTTCGGAGTGGCCGACGAAGACCGGCACGCGCACGCAGGTGACGGTCAGCTTGATCGACGGGTCGATCATCTTGTGCGTCTCGTCCCACATCTTGGCTTCTTCGTCGGTGTAGCCGTCCTCGTTGAAGGCGCCGATGTAGGGGATGACGTTGAAGGCGATCTGCTTGGGGAATTTCTTCGGCGTGGCGTCGCCCAGGCCGTAGATGGCCTTGGTCTGGTTCCACAGCTCGTCCATGCCTTCCTTCCCGGCGCCCGAGACGGACTGATAGGTCGAGACGACGACGCGCTTGATCTTGGCCGCGTCATGCAGCGGCTTCAGCGCCACCACCAGCTGGGCGGTCGAGCAATTGGGGTTGGCGACGATGTTCTTCCTGGTCGCCAGCTTGGCGGCGTCCGGGTTCACCTCCGGCACGATCAGCGGCACGTCCGGGTCCATGCGGAAGGCCGAGGAGTTGTCGATGACGATCGGACCGGCCTTGCCGATCTTCTCGGACCATTCGCGCGACACCCCGCCGCCGGCGCTCATCAGCACCAGGTCGACGCTCGAGAAGTCGAACTGCTCGATGTCCTCGCACTTGATGGTGCTGTCGCCGAAGGAGACCTCGACGCCTTTGGATTTTCGAGAGGCGATCGCGTGCATTTTCTCGACGGGGAAGTTCACTTCCTCGAGGATGGCCAGGATTTCCCGGCCGACATTGCCTGTGGCGCCTACGACGGCGACGCGATAGCCCATGATGAAATCATCCTTTGTTCGGGGGCGTTTGGGAGAAACGCTTCTGCATTTGGGTCCTTCGCAGCCGCGAAGCAACCAGAATCCTCCAATTCGGCGCCGGAATCCGCGAACGCCTTCCCCCGGCCCCATCGGGGAGCTATCTGCTGGCCATGACCTCCCGCATCCGCAACGCCTACGACATCCGCGTGGAAGAGGGCGTGATCACGCCCGAACCGGCCCAGGCCGCCCTGATCGGCGCGCTTGAGCGGCTTGAGACCGATCTGGCCAAAAAGGGCCTGTTCGGCGCCCAGCCCGCCGTGCGCGGCATCTACATCTGGGGCCCGCCCGGACGCGGCAAGTCCATGCTGATGGACCTCTTCTATTCCTCGACGCCCGAGCAGAGGAAGGTCCGCGCCCACTTCCACGCCTTCATGGCGCGTATCCACGACCTGGTGAAACAGTGGCGCGACGGAACCCCGCGCAGCCGCAAGGCCGTGTTCGGAACCGCCAAGGGGGACGATCCCATCCCGCCGATCGCCGCCCTGATCGCCTCTGAGGCGCGTCTGCTGTGCTTCGACGAGCTGCAGGTGACGGACATCGCCGACGCCATGATCCTGGGTCGACTGTTCGAGGCCCTGTTCGAAAAGAAGGTGGTGCTGGCCGTCACCTCGAACCGCGCGCCCGAAGACCTCTACAAGAACGGCATCAACCGCCAGCTCTTCCTGCCCTTCATCGACATCATCCGCCAACGTTGCGACGTGGTCGAGACGGCGGGCGCCCGGGACTTCCGCCTGGACCGCATGGCCGGGGCCAGGGTCTGGTTTTCGCCGCTGGACGCCGAGGCGCGGCAGGGCTTCGAGACCCTGTGGTCCGACCTCAAGGGCGGCGAGCCGGAGGAGCCCATCGCCCTGCCGGTGCTGGGCCGTGAGGTGAAGCTGGAGCGCACGGTCGGCGCCATGGCGCGCGCGACCTTCAACGAGCTGTGCGGCCGTCCGCTGGGACCGCAGGACTATCTCGCCGTCGCGCGGCGCTTCCACACCCTGTTCCTGGCCGACGTGCCCCTGCTCAGCCCGGCCAACCACCACGAGGCGCGCCGCCTTGTGACGCTGGTCGACGCGCTTTACGAGGCGAAGACCCGCCTGGTCGTCCTGGCTGAGGCCGCGCCCGAGGCGCTCTACACCGAGGGCGTCGGCGCCTTCGAGTTCGAGCGGACGGTGTCGCGCTTCAACGAGATGCAGAGCGAAGCCTGGCTGGAGCAGCGCGAGGAAGCCGAGGCGGCCTGAGCCTTTCCACCCACAAGGTCATCCCAGCCGTAGCGCCGCCCCACCCTCCGTCATCCTCGGGAGGGCCCGCGTCTGTCCCGGCGCCCTCCCGCCCGCTGACCGCTCTATCCTCGGGTCAAGCCCGAGGATGACGGCGAAAGAGAGAGACGCCACGAAAAAGGGCCGCACCCGAAGATGCGGCCCTTTCCAATTTTAGACGCCTGAGCGCTCAAGCAGCGCAGCTCCGCGAGCCGCGCGTTAGCGCCCGCTGGCCTTAGGCCAGCGAGGGTTCAATGTCCTTACAGGCCTGAATCAGGCCCTGGACCGAGGCGACCGACTTGGCGAACATCGCCTTTTCATCGTCGTTGGTGGTGAACTCGATGACCTTCTCGACACCGGCGGCGCCGATCAGGGCCGGGACGCCGACGTAGAGGTCCGACAGGCCGTATTCGCCCGACAGCCACACGGCGCACGGCAGGACGCGCTTCTGGTCCAGCAGGTAGGACTTGGCCATCGCAATCGCGCTCTCAGCCGGGGCGTAGAAGGCCGAGCCGGTCTTCAGCAGGGCCACGATCTCGCCGCCGCCCTTGCGGGTGCGCTCGACGATGGCGTCCAGATCGGCCTGCGACAGGAAGCCCGCGGCGACCGCGTCCGGCAGCGGCAGGCCGCCGACGGTCGAGTGGCGCACCATCGGCACCATGTCGTCGCCGTGACCGCCCAGGGTCCAGGCGTGGATGTCCTGCACCGACACGCCGGTCTTTTCAGCCAGGAAGTAGGCGAAGCGGGCCGAGTCCAGCACGCCGGCCATGCCGATGACCTTCTCCTTGGGCAGGCCCGAGAATTTCTGCAGGGCCCAGACCATGGCGTCGAGCGGGTTGGTGATGCAGATGACGAAGGCGTTGGGGGCGTGCTGCTTGATGCCCTCGCCGACGGCCTTCATGACTTTGAGGTTGATGCCGATCAGGTCGTCGCGGCTCATGCCCGGCTTGCGCGGCACGCCGGCGGTGACGATGCAGACGTCGGCGCCCGCGATGTCGGCGTAGTCGTTGGCGCCCTTCAGGGCCACGTCCTGACCGAAGACGGCCGAGGCTTCGGCGATGTCCAGAGCCTTGCCCTGGGGGGTGCCTTCGGCGATGTCGAACAGGATGACGTCGCCCAGCGCTTCGCGCGCGGCCACGTGGGCCAGGGTTCCGCCGATCATTCCGGCGCCGATGAGGGCGATCTTCGCGCGAGCCATTCAGGTCTCTCCAGTCGATATTGCGTGTGCGAAACGGTAGTCGCTGGAACGGCGGTCTAGACCTGTCGGCGGATCGCGGCAAGCGTTCCGCGTTGCGCCTTTCGTCGGGGCCTGCGAGGCTGCGGCCATGGCCAAACCCACGGACGCTCCCCCGATGACGGACGCCGCCTATGAGGCGCGCGCCCTGGCCGAGGCCCTGGCCTGGCGCGACCGCCAGCTGAAACGGCCCGGCCTGTGGGACAAGACCACCCGCGCGACCCAGGACCGCATCAACCGCGTCATTCCCGAGCGCGTGCACGAGATCGTGACCGGCGCCGTGCAGCAGATGACGCGCGGCCTGCTGGCCGGATCGGAGTGGACCACCGCCCGCCCCCTGACCGAAGGCGCCCTGCAGGAGCGCGAGGCCAGGGTTCGCACGCGCGTCGAGCTGTATCGCACCACCGCCAGCGTCGAGGGCGGGGTGGCGGGCGCCGGGGGCTTCCTGATGGCGGCGGCGGACTTTCCCGCCCTGATGGCGATCAAGGTCAAGATGCTGTTCGAGATCGCCGCCCTGTACGGCTATTCCGGCCGCGACCTGAAGGAGCGGGTGATCGTCCTGCGCATCTTCCAGCTGGCCTTCTCCAGCGCCCGGCATCGCCCCGAGGCCCTGGCTGCGCTGGAGGCCGCCATGCGCGCGCCGAATGATCCCGACGCCCTGAAGGCCTTCGACTGGCGCAAGTTCCAGCTGGAGTACCGCGACTACATCGACGTGGCGAAGCTGGCCCAGCTGCTGCCCCTGGTCGGCGCGCCGATTGGGGCCGTGGTCAACTGGCGCCTGACCCAGCGTCTGGCCGACACGGCGATGAACGCCTATCGCCTGCGCCTTCTCGCCGATCAGGACGCCGCATGAGCTTCACCGCCGATCCCGCCTTCGAGGCCGCCTCCGTCTTCGCCGCCGACTGGCCCCTGTGCCAGGTGCGGTTCCAGGACGACGCCCGCTTTCCCTGGCTGATCCTGCTGCCCCGCGTCCCCGGCGCGGTCGAGCTGGAAGACCTGTCGCCCGAGCAGCGCGCCCTTCTGAGCGAGGAGATCGTCCGCGCCGGCGCCCTGGTGCGCGAACTGGGCGCCCTGCGCGAGGCTCCCGTCGACAAGCTGAACGTCGCCGCCCTGGGCAATGTCACAGCCCAGCTTCATATCCATGTCGTCGGCCGTCGGCGCGACGACCCCCTGTGGCCGGACCCCGTCTGGGGGCGTACTGGGGCGGTTCCTTGCACAACCGAAACGCGCGATCCCGCCCTGGCGCACATCGCGGCCTTTTGACTCAAGGACGGAGGGCCGACTTTCGTCGGAATCGGCCCCCTTCGTTGACACCCCCCCGTCTGCGTCACTAAAGCCTGTTGCACTGCAATCCGGCCCTGAAATTCCTCGGGTTTTTTGAGAATCATTCGCATGTCGAACACTCCCACGGCTGCGGGCGAAACTGGCGACCGGACGGGCCGCTACGTCCGTCACCCCAACGGGCACGTCGCACCGATGTCGCCCTTCACCGATATCTGGCGCTGGCACATGACCATGGTCGCGTCGATCCTGTTCCGCGTCACCATCGGCGCGGCCAGCGTGGGCGCGATCCTGCTGCTGGGCTGGGTCGCCGCCACGGCTTCCGGCCCGGACGCCTTCGCCTCGGTCGCCGCCTTCTCGGGCTCGCCGTTCGGCCTGTTCATCTGGTTCGGCCTGACCTGGGTGCTGTTCTCCTTCCTGCTGAACGGCGCGCGCCACCTGATCAACGACACCGGTCGTGGGCTGACCATCAAGTCGGCCAATCTGCTGGCGCAGATCGCCGTCTGGGGCCCGATCGTCCTGGCCGTCCTGTTCTGGGTCGTGCTGTTCGCTGCTGGAAAGGTTTCGCTGTGAGCGCCGCGCCGAAGTTCAAGAACAATGTGAAAATCTCCGAGCGTCACGGCGCCGGGGAATGGAAACTCGAGAAGCTGGCCCTTCTGGCCCTGATGCCGCTGGGCCTGTGGGTCCTGTCGTCGGGCTTCACCCTGGCCGGCGCCGACTACGGCGCGGTCATCGCCTGGTTCGGCAGCACGCTGAACGCCGGCCTTCTGGCCGTGACGGCGGTGGTCTTCTGCCTGTTCGCCAGCCTGGCCTGGAAGGTGATCATCGAGGACTACGTCCCCGCCTCTTCCCGCTCTGGACTGGTTCTGGTCTCGAACCTGGTCTTCCTCGTGCTGGCGGCCGCCAGCGTCTTCTTCATCGTGCGTCTGGCGCTGGGCTCGGCCCCGCTGCCGGCCGGAGTCTGACCCCGCCATGGCTGCATACGAGCTTATCGATCACGAATACGACGTCGTCGTCGTCGGCGCCGGCGGTTCGGGCCTGCGCGCCGCCCTCGGCGCCGCCCAGCAGGGCCTGAAGGTCGCCTGCGTCACCAAGGTCTTCCCGACCCGCTCCCACACCGTGGCGGCGCAAGGCGGCATCTCCGCCTCGCTAGGCAACATGGGCGAGGACTCCTGGCAGTGGCACATGTACGACACCGTCAAGGGGTCGGACTGGCTGGGCGACCAAGACGCCATCGAATACCTGGTGCGCAACGCGCCGCAGGCCGTCTATGAGCTGGAACACTGGGGCGTGCCCTTCAGCCGCACCGATGAAGGCAAGATCTATCAGCGCGCCTTCGGCGGCATGACCCGCAATTTCGGCGAAGGCCCGGTGCAGCGCACCTGCGCCGCCGCCGACCGCACCGGCCACGCTATCCTGCACACCCTGTACGGCCAGTCGGTCCGTCGCGAGGTGAAGTTCTTCGTCGAATATTTCGCCCTGGACCTGATCATGCAGGACGGCGCCTGCACGGGCGTCACCGCGCTGCAGCTCGACACCGGCCAACTTCACCAGTTCCGCGCCAAGATGGTGGTGCTGGCCACCGGCGGTTACGGCCGCGCCTATTTCTCGGCCACCTCGGCCCACACCTGCACCGGCGACGGCAACGCCATGGTGCTGCGCGCCGGCCTGCCGCTGCAGGACATGGAGTTCGTGCAGTTCCACCCGACCGGCATCTACGGCGCCGGCTGCCTGATCACTGAAGGCGCCCGCGGTGAAGGCGGCTACCTGACCAACTCCGAAGGCGAGCGCTTCATGGAGCGCTATGCGCCGACCGTGAAGGATCTGGCTCCGCGCGACATGGTCTCGCGCTCCATGACCATCGAAATCCGCGAAGGCCGCGGCGTGGGTCCGAACAAGGACCACATCTTCCTGCACCTGGATCACCTCGATCCGGCCGTGCTGCACGCGCGCCTGCCGGGCATCTCGGAAAGCGCCAAGATCTTCGCCGGCGTCGATGTGACCAAGGAGCCGATCCCAGTCATTCCGACCGTCCACTACAACATGGGCGGCATCCCGACGAACTATCACGGCGAGGTCCTGACCCTGCGCGACGGCAACCCCGACAGCGTGGTGCCGGGCCTGATGGCCGTGGGCGAGGCGGGCTGCGTCTCGGTGCACGGCGCCAACCGTCTGGGCTCCAACTCCCTGACCGACCTGGTGGTGTTCGGCCGCGCCGTCGGCCTGCGCTGCGGCGAGGTCGTGGACAAGAACTCGGCCGTCCCGTCGGCTTCCAAGGCCCAGACCGACGAACACATCGCCCGCCTGGACCGCTTCCGCAACGCCTCGGGTTCGACGCCCACGGCGCACCTGCGTCTGGACATGCAGCGCGCCATGCAGGCTGACGCCGCCGTGTTCCGCACCGGCAAGACCCTTGAAGAGGGCGTGCAGAAGCTGCGCTCGATCGAGGCCGCCGGCGCCGACATCAAGACCACGGATCGCGGCCTGATCTGGAACACCGACCTGGTCGAGACGCTGGAATACGACAACCTGATCTCGCAGGCCCTGGTCACTATCGAAGGCGCGCTCAACCGCACGGAATCGCGCGGCGCCCACGCCCGCGAGGACTTCCCCGACCGCGACGACGAGAACTGGATGAAGCACACCCTGGCGTGGAAGCGTCCGGGCGAAGGCGTCCAGATCGATTACCGCCCGGTGCACAAATACACGATGACCGACGAGGTCTCCTACATCGAGCCCCGGGCTCGGGTGTACTAAGGAGGATTGCAGATGGTTCAGCTCAACCTCCCGCGCGGCTCCAAGCCGACCACCGGCAAGGTGCACAAGGCCCCGGCCGGCGCGCAGAACGTCAAGACCTACAAGGTCTATCGCTATGACCCCGAAGTGGACGCCGATCCGCGCTGGGACGTCTATGAGGTCTCGACCGACGATCACGGCCCGATGCTTCTGGACGCCCTGCTCCACATCAAGAACGAGATCGACCCCACCCTGTCGTTCCGTCGCTCGTGCCGCGAAGGCATCTGCGGCTCGTGCTCGATGAACATCGACGGCCGCAACGCCCTGGCCTGCACCAAGGGCTGGGCCGAGTGCTCGTCGCACAACATCACCATCGCCCCCCTGCCGCACCAGCCGGTGGTCAAGGACCTGGTGACGGACCTGTCGCTGTTCTACGCCCAGTACGACTCCATCCAGCCCTACCTCCAGTCCGACCTGCCGGACCCGGAGAAGGAGCGCCTGCAGTCACCGGAAGACCGCGAAAAGCTGGACGGCCTGTACGAGTGCATCCTGTGCGCCTGCTGCTCGACCTCGTGCCCGAGCTACTGGTGGAACCAGGAAGAATATCTCGGCCCGGCGGCCCTGCTGCAGTCCTACCGCTGGATCGCCGACAGCCGCGACGACGCCACCCAGAAGCGTCTCGACGACCTTGAAGACCCGTTCAAGCTGTATCGCTGCCACACGATCATGAACTGCGCCCAGGTCTGCCCCAAGGGGCTGAACCCGGCCAAGGCGATCGCCGAGACCAAGAAGCTGATGGTCTCGCCGTCGCGCAAGAAGACGGCCGCCTGATCCAACCGATCAGGACGAAAAGAAGGGCCCCCGGAACCGCTTGGTTCCGGGGGTTTTCCTTGGCCGTCGCGTAGCAAGGCTTGCCAAGCCTGCATCCAGAGTTAAGACCGCTTCCATGCCCAAGATCACCTACATTGAACACGACGGAACCGAGCACACGGTCGAGGTCAAGAAAGGCCTGTCCGTCATGGAAGGCGCGATCCGCAACAATGTACCGGGCATCGACGCCGATTGCGGCGGCGCCTGCGCCTGCGCCACCTGCCATGTCTATGTCGACGAGAACTTCGCCGCCGAGACGGGCCGCGCCTCGGCCATGGAGGAGTCCATGCTGGACTTCGCCGAGAACGTCGAGCCGAACAGCCGCCTGTCCTGCCAGATCCGCGTCACCGACGACCTGGACGGCCTGATCGTGCGCCTGCCGGAAAGCCAGCACTGAGATGATCGACGCCCGGCTGCTGGACGCGGTCGGGTCCCTGGCGGCGGCCGAGGGTTCAAGTCAGCATCGACCTCGTGGACGCCGACCGACGCCTCAGTCCGCCGGCATCCGGCCGTAGTTGACGGCGATGCGGCCGATCAGGCCCTTGACGATCAAGTCGACGGGCGAGCCTTCACGATAGTCGCCCGCCGCGACGAAGTTGACCCGGTCCTCCGAGATCAGGCGGTGGATCTTGTCGTGGTCGCGCGGGGTGCTGTCGGGGTCGTAGACGGCGATGGAGAAGCCGCCCTTGGTGTGCATCATCTTCATGGTCGGCACGTCGGTGTCGCCGTCGCCCAGGAAGATCATGCGGTCGAAGGGGATGGGGCGCTCCTCGTCCGGGATGAAGCGGTTGATGCGCTCATCCTCCCAGTGGTTGTGCACCCCCTTGTTGATGCGGAACAGATACTGGGTCTTGGTCGTGTAGTTGACGCCCACGGCGGGCCAGACCGCCACGTCCTCATCGTCATAAGCGTATTTCGAGGCGAAGACGTGGGTGAAGGCCTCGGCGATGGGGCAGCCCTCGATCATCTCGGTCAGGCCCGCCGAGATGATGTAGTGCTCGATCTCCAGCCCGAACTGGGCGCCGAAGGCGTTCATCCGGTCGAACCAGGAGCGGTCGCGCAGGCCCTCGAACAGGGCCACGTCGCGGCCGTGATCGCGCAGCGTCTGGCGCGTAACCGGCGCGCCCTGTTCGCGCGCGGCCAGCAGCATCATCTGCATGTACATCAGGATGCCGTCGCCGTCCGAGGCGATGGTCCGTGGACGGACGGTCTCGTTCCAGAACTGGGCCGGCGTCATCCCGATCGAGGGGATGAAGCTGACCTCCTGCATGTTTCCCCGAGCCAGGGTGCCGTCGAAATCATAGATGACGGCGGTCTTGAGCAGGGGGCGGGTCGTGTCGGCCATGAGGACGTCCTGGAAGGCTTGGACACGCCCTCTAGCACGACTGGACGGCCAAGATCAGCCCAGCAGCAGTTCCGGCGCAGCCGTCGGCGCCGTCGCCTCGACCGGCAGGTGCAGGATGAAGGCCGCGCCCTTGCCCGGCTCCGACTGAACCTCGGCCCAGCCGCCGTGCAGTTCGACCAGCGCCTTGACCAGGGCCAGGGCCACGCCCGGCCCGCCGCGCTCGCGCCGCACGAAGCGGTCGAAGACGTGGGCCTGCAGGTGATAGGGGATGCCCCGGCCGGTGTCCTCTACGCGGATGCGGACCTCGCCCGGCCCGGCCTCGGCGATCAGGCTGACCGCGCCGCCTTCGGACACGGCGCGGCAGGCGTTCTCCAGCAGGTGATCGACCGCCTGGGCGATGCGGCGGGCGTCGGCGCGGATCGGCTTCAGCCCGGTCGGGCAGGCCAGGTGCAGCGTGGCGCCGCGGCCCTCGACCTTGGCCCTGATCTTTTCCGCCGCCTCGTCCAGCAGGTCGCAGACCCGCACGTCGCCCAGGGTCAGCTCCATCTCGCCTGCGTCGATCTGGGCCATGTCCAGCACGTCGTCGATGGAGCGGGCCAGATGGCTGGCCGCCACACGGATGGCGCCCGCGTGCTGGCGGCTGCGTTCGGGCAGGTCGCCCATCGCCTCCAGCAGCTCAGAATAGCCGACGATGGTCGTCAGAGGCGTGCGCAGTTCATAGGAGACGCTGCCGACGAACTCGCGCTTCAGGGCCTGACTCTCGGCCAGGGCGGCCTCCTTGGCGGCCAGGGCCTGCTCCAGTTCACGGCGGGCCGTCACGTCGAAGAAGGCGACCAGGGTGGCGCCGTCGGGCAGGGGGCGGGTCTGCCAGGCGGCGATGCGGCCGTCCTCGGTGCGGCCCTCGCCGGAGATGGCCACGCGGCTTTCCGGATCGGGGTCGGCCACCCGCGCCTTCAGCCCCAGCCACAGGGCGGCGTCGGGCAGGACCGGACGGCACAAGGCGGCCACGGCGTCGAAGTCGCCCGCCTCCATCAGTCGCTCGCCGGGAACGCCCCAGAAACTCTCGAAGGCTTCGTTGTGCAGCCGCAGCCGCCCGTCCGAGCCGAACACGGCCACGGCGTCGTTCAGCTTGTCCAGCGTCGCGCGCTGGACCTGAATCTGGGCGTTGTAGCGGCTGCGAAGCTGCAGCTCGCCGGTGATGTCCGAGAAGATCAGCAGGATGCCGCCCAGCGGGTGCGGCTGGCGCACCACCCGCAGCGTCCGCCCGTCGGGCAGGGACCAGCTGTCGTCCGGCGAGGCCTGGGCGGCGCCGTAGAAGTCCAGCTCCTCGGCCTTCCAGGCGGCGTAGTCGACGACCTCGGGCAGCAGGCGCTTCTGGCGCAGCCGATCCAGCAGTTCGGCGTGGGTCGGGCGCTCGTCCAGCCAAGCCGGATCGACCCCGAACAGCGACTGGAAGGCGGTGTTGTGGAAAGCCAGCCGCTTGGACGGGCCGAAGATGGCCACGGCGTCCGCCAGGTGGTTCAGCGTCTCGTCATGGGCCTCGACGTGACGGCGCAGAGTGTCGCGCGTCTCCTCGGCCTCGGTCATCTCGATGGCGAAGGCGATGACGGCGCCGCGCCCGCCGGCCAGCGGCTCGGCCAGGATCTTCCACGCCCGGCGCCGCCCGCCCGCCGTGGTCCAGCGGAAGCCTTCCTGACGCGCGTTCAGGCGCAGGGCCTCGGCCACCACGGCGTCGGCGCCCCGGTCGAAGCTGAGGGTCCGGCTGCGCGCCTCATCCAGCGTCTCGGCGCCCGTCTCCAACAGCCAGGCGCTGTTGGCCCAGATCAGATGGCCCGCCCCGTCCACCACCCAGGTCGGGGCCGGGGACTGCTCGGCCAGGGCGCCGGGTCCGGCCTCTCCGCCCTTGTCCGGTCCGCCCAGGCGCGACAGCCGCAACCAGGTCCCGCCGCCGTGCGCCCGCCCTTCGACGGCCCAGGCGCCGTCCGGGGTCTCCAGCAGGGTCTCGAACGCCTCGCCCGCGTTGACGAGCGCCTCCATGCGGCCGGTGTGGGATTGCCTCAGGGTCGACAGGACAGCGTCGGCGGCCCCCGCCGCATCCCGGCCCGGCGCCAGGGCCGTCAGCATGTCCGGAGCGCCGAAGACGCTCTCTATCTCGCCGTCCGGGTCGAGGCCCAGGCGCACGTCGTCAAACGCCATCAACGCCGTGGCGCCCGTGGTCGCCTGGACCTGGGCGCTGGCGAGGCTCTCCTCGACCTCCATCTCGCGCGCGACCAGCCGGGCGCGCAGGCGCCAGGCCCAGACGCTGACCGCCAGCGCCAGCCCCGCCGCCCCCGCCGTGGCCGCAAAGGCGATGTCGGCCGCGAGATCCGCCTCGGCCATGCCTTCCCCAGAAATTCCGATCCAAGCGTCAGCCGCCCGTCAGGACAGGCCGATTCGGCGTTTACCATACTCTGATTGGGCGAATTGCGATGCGGCCCATGCACGCGCGGCTCCGTCCCTGATTGCGACCGGCCCCGACGCGGGCGATATCCCTTGCCATGACCACGCCCTGGACCGACCAACTCGCCCCCTCGCTCGACGATTTCGCCCGCCTGGCCGAGGAGGCCTTCGCCGGATTGCCCGACCTGTTTCGCCAGGCGGCCGGGGAGGTCGTCATCCGCATCGACGACTTCGCCGACGAGGAGACCCTGCGCGATCTGGAGATCGAGGACCCGTTCGAACTGACCGGCCTCTATTCAGGCGTCCACATCGGCGAACGTGACGCCATGGGTCCGGCGCCGGAGCCGTCGCGCGTCTTCCTCTATCGCCGTCCGATCCTCGACGAATGGTGCGAGCGCGGCGACGTCGGCCTGGCCGAGATCATCGCCCACGTCCTGATCCACGAGATCGGCCACCACCTCGGCCTGGACGACGACCAGATTCACGCCATCGAAGATGACGATGACTGAAGCGGCCGAGACCTCCATCCCGCCGCTGCTGCACATCGAGAACGCCAGCGTCGTGCGCGCCGAGCGCCGCATTCTGGACGACGTCAGCCTGACCCTCGCGGCGGGCGAACACACGGCCATTCTGGGCCGCAACGGCTCGGGCAAGTCGACGCTGGTCAAGTTGATCCTGCACCAGCTCTATCCGGTGCATGGCGCGCGGGTCGAGGTGTTCGGCCAGAGCCCCTGGGACGTCTTTTCCCTGCGCCGCCGCCTCGGCTTCGTCTCGCCCGCCGCCCAGGCGGACCTGACCGGCGAGGATGCGCTGGAGGTGATGGACGCGGTCGTCTCAGGCTTCTTCGCCTCGCGCGGGGTCTGGCGGCGCGAAACGATCACGCCGGCCATGCGCGACGCCGCCGCCGAGGCCCTGCACCGCATGGGGGTCGAGCATCTGGTCGGCCGCTCCATGGCCACCCTGTCGTCCGGCGAGGCGCGGCGTGTGCTGATCGCCCGCGCCCTGGCCCACCGGCCGGACGCCGTCCTGCTGGACGAACCGTGCGGCGGGCTGGACCCGGCGACGCGCCGCCTGTTTCTGGACAGCCTCAGGCCGCTGGCGCAGGGCGGCGCCACCCTGATCCTGGTGACGCACCACATCGAAGAGATCCTGCCCGAGATCGACCGCGTCATCATGATGAAGGACGGCCGCGTCGCCCGCGACGGCGCCAAGGCCGACATGCTGACCGACGCCGCCCTGACCGACCTGTTCGGCCTGCCGATGACGGTCTCGGACCGCGACGGCTGGTTCGGTCTTCAGCTCAGCTAGGCGATCCGTTCCAGCTTCGCCGCGAAGAAGCCGTCCAGACCGCCCTTTTCCGCCCATTGCGACGGCAGGATGCGCAGCCAGCCTTCGGGGGTCAGGGCCTCTTCCGGGGCGCCGACCTCGGCGGGAACGGCGGCGACGGTGCGGAAGGCCGGGTTGCGACGCAGGAAGGCGATCACCTGCGTCTCGCCCTCTTCGCGCTCCAGCGAGCAGACGCAATAGACCAGACGGCCGCCCGGCTTCACCTTCTCGGCGGCGGCGTCCAGCAGGCGGTGCTGCACGTCGGCCAGCTTGGCGACATCGGCGGGGCGGGTGGCGCGCAGAACCTCGGGATTGCGGCGATAGGTGCCGGTGGCCGTGCAGGGCGCGTCCAGCAGGACGGCGTCAAAGGCGCGGTCGTCTTCCCAGTCTTCGGCCGGGACGGCGACGACCTCGGCCTTGAGGTTCATGCGCTCGAAATTCTGGCGCAGGCGCTTAAGGCGCGCCTCGGAACGGTCCAGCGCTGTCACCTCGGCTCCGGCGGCGGCCAGTTGCAGCGTTTTGCCGCCCGGCGCGGCGCACAGGTCCAGCGCCGTCTCGCCCGCCTTGACCGCCAGCAGGCGCGCCGGGACGGCGGCCGCTGCGTCCTGCACCCACCAGTCGCCCGCCTCGAAGCCGGGCCAGGATGCGACGTCGCCCCGCTTGCCGGTGCGGACCGTGCCGCCGGGCAGGGCCTCCCCCTCGACCGACGCCGCCAGTTCGGCCGGGTCCACGCCGGGCTTGGCCGTCAGGTCGGTGGCGGGCTCCTCGCGCGTGGCCAGGGCCAGGCCGATCAGGGCCGCCTCGCCATAGGTGGCCTTCCAGCGCTGGGCCAGCCAGTCGGGCAGATTGGCTTCCGCCGTCGTCAGGCCCGGACCGTCGCGGCCGACGCCGCGCAGCACGGCGTTGACCAGATTCTTGTAGGGGCGCGTCTTTGGATCGCGCTCGGCCAGCTTCACCGCCGTCGACACCGCGGCGAAGGCGGGCGTCTCCAGCACCAGGGTCTGGGCCAGGGCGATGCGCAATATGGTCATCACCGCCAGCGGCGGCGCCTTCTGCAGGCGACGCTCGAGGATCTGGTCGATCTCGCCCAGACGGCGCAGGGCCGCCATCGCCACGGCGCGGGCGAAGGCCCGGTCCTGCGGCGGCAGATCGCGCGCGGGCGACTGCGACAGGGCCTCGTCCAGACCCGTGCGCTTCTCCAGCGCCGCGTTCAGCAGCAGGCCGGCGACCAGGCGCGCTTCGACGCCGATGTCGGCGTGGGGGTCGTCAGCAACCGGACGCGGCGCGGGTTCACGACGCGGACCGCGCGCCTTTTCGGCGATGCGACGGCCGCGCGCAGCGGAGCTCTTGCCCTTGGGCGTTCCCCCGCTCACACCGACACCTGAGTGCCAAGCTCGACCACGCGGCCGGGCGGAATGCGGAAGAAGTCGGTCGGGTTGGCGGCGTTACGCATCAGGAAGATAAACAGCTTGTCCTGCCAAAGAGGCATGCCCTGGCGGGCGGTGGGAACGACGGAGCGGCGTCCGAGGAAGAAGCTGGTCGACATGATGTCGAACTTCAGCCCCTGCTTGCGACACAGGCCAAGCGCGCGCGGCACGTTCGGCGTCTCCATATAGCCGAAGGTCAGCGTCAGGCGCTTGAAATCATCGCTGATCGGTTCGACCGCCACCCTTTGCAGGTCCGGCACGCGCGGCCGGTCGGACGTATGCACCGTCAGGATGATGTTCTTCTCGTGCAGCACCTTGTTGTGCTTGAGGTTGTGCATCAGGGCCACCGGCGCGACATCGGCGTCCGAGGTCAGGAAGATGGCCGTGCCCGGCGCGCGGTGCGGCGGACGGGCGCGCAACATCTCGATCAGATCGGTCAGCGGCAGACTGTCCTTGCGCGTCTTGTCGGTCAGGATCTGCGTGCCGCGCACCCAGGTCCACATCAGCATGACCAGACCGCCGCCCAGCACCAGCGGCATCCACGCCCCGGCGGGAATCTTCAGCAGGTTCGACGTCAGGAAGACCGCGTCGATGAAGCCGAACGGCACCAGGGTCAGCAGCACGGCCCACATCGGCCACTTCCACTTGTGCCGCACCACGGTGAAGGACATCAGGGTGTTGACCATCATGGTGCCGGTCACCGCCACCCCATAGGCCGCCGTCAGATTGTGCGAGGACTGGAAGGTCACCAGCACGAACAGCACCCCGACCATCAGCAGGCTGTTGATCGCAGGCACATAGATCTGGCCCGCCTGGGTCTCGGACGTGTTGCGGATGTCCAGTCGCGGCAGAAGGCCGAGCTGGACCGCCTGCTGCGTCACCGAGAAGGCCCCTGTGATGACCGCCTGGCTGGCGATCACCGTGGCCGCCGTGGCCAAGATCAGCATGGGCCAATAGACCAGCTGCGGCACCATGTTCCAGAAGGGGTTGTCAGCCGCGCCGGGGTGCGACAGCAGGAAGGCGCCCTGACCCAGGTAGTTCAGGGTCAGACAGGGCAGGACGATGAACAGCCAGCCCTGGCGGATCGGCGACTTGCCGAAATGGCCCATGTCCGCATACAGCGCCTCGGCGCCGGTGACGGCCAGGAAGACGCTGCCCAGGATGACGAAGCCGAGGAAGCCGTCGGCGATCAGAAGCTTGATGCCGTAATAGGGCGACAGGGCCTTCAGGATCGACAGGTCGTCGAAGATGTGCGCCACCCCCATCAGGCCCAGAGACAGGAACCAGACCAGGGTGATGGGGCCGAAGAACCTGGCCAATCCGGCCGTGCCGCGCGACTGCACCAGGAATAGGGCGATGAGAATGCCCGCCGCCAGAGGCACGATGAAGGGGTCGAGGCGTCCGTTCAGGCCCGGCGCCTCCTGCAGGCCCTCGATGGCCGACAGCACGGAAATGGCCGGGGTGATGACGCCGTCGCTGTAGAAGAGGGCCGCGCCGCAGACGCCCAGGATGAACAGCCAGGCGCTGCGTCGCCCGATGGCGTGCTGGGCCAGGGCCATCAGCGACAGGGTGCCGCCTTCGCCCTTGTTGTCGGCCCGCATCAGGAACATGACGTATTTGAACGTCACCACCACCATCAGCGCCCAGAAGGCCAGCGACACCACGCCGATAATGGCCAGGTCGCCCTCGACGCCCTTCTGGGCGTGGCCGATGGCCTCGCGCAGGGCGTAGATGGGGCTGGTGCCGATGTCGCCGAACACCACGCCGATGGCGCCCAGGATCAGGGCGCGACGGCCGGCCTTGCCGCCCTGACCCCGGGATCCGCCGTCAGGCGGAATCTGGGCGTTCGCGGGAGAGGAGGCGTTGGCGGTTGGCGCGGCGTCGCCGCGGGGCGTGTCCCCGACCATGCAATGTTTTCTCCGGGTCGCGCGAGGAGGCGCGCGCCCATCAAGAGCGGCGGGCCTTTAGACCTTTTCCGTCAGCGGTTCAATCGCGCCCCGGTTCCGGGCGAGCGGCGGACGACAGGATGCGACGGTCGTCCTTGGCCTGAAGCAGCACCACCACCCCTTCATCGATCCCCGTGTCCTGAGGCAGGGGGAACAGCACCGGTCGCCCATTCCAGTCGCCCAGACGGCGCACCTCGCGCACCACATTGACGTGGGTCACGGCTCGGCCGCGATTGTCGCCGCCCTTGACCTCGACCGTCTGCTGCCCCGGTTGATAGACGACGGCGACGACCTCGGCGCCGCCTTCCGGCGGACGCCCCGAACCCACGCCGACGCGATCGCCCGTCTCGCGGAATTCGATCTCGGGCGGCCAGCCCCGGTCACGCGCCTCGGCCTCGACAGCGGCCTTCAACTCGGGCGGACGGGCGCCGGAGACATGACGCCGCCCGTCGATCACCACCTGAGGCGTCGAGACGTTCCGCAGCTTCAACGCCTGGCGATAGGCGCGCTGGCGCTCGGCGAACTCGGGCCGGGCGAAGGTGTCGGACCAGCCCAGATAGTCCCAGTAGTCGACGCCGTAGGTCAGGACGATCACGCCCGGATTCTCGGCCACCGTCTCGACCGTGCGGTTGGCGTCGGGACAGCCGGCGCAGCCCTGGGCGGTGAACAGTTCGACCACGACCGGCTGGACCGGAGCGTCGCGCTCGCGCGACGGCGCGGCGGCGGCGGCCAGCAAGCCCAAGCCTGCGGCCGCCGCCGTCATCCCGTACCTGAACAGGCCCCGTGCCATCATGGCGGCGATCCTATCCCTTCGACCCGATAACGCCGCTCATAAATGCGTGAGCGGCGCGTCGGGCGCGACGAGCGCTGCTTCAGTCCATCAACTGCTGGCTGAGGTAGACGTAGTGGCGGGCCCAGCGGCGGGCGTTGGCGACCGGATCGGCGTCATTGGAATGACCGCCCGCCGTGTCCTCGAAATAGAGGTGGTCGTGGCCCTGGTCGCCCAGACGCGCCGCGAACTTGCGGGCGTGGCCGGGGTGGACCCGGTCGTCGCGCGTGTTCGTCGTGATGTAGACGCGCGGGTATTTCACCTCGGGCCTCAACTGCTGATAGGCCGAGTAGCGGGCGATGAATTCGGCGTCGCCCGGAATGCGCGGATCGCCGTATTCGCCCATCCACGATGCGCCCGCCGGCAGCTCCTGATAACGCAGCATGTCGATCAGGGGGCTCTCGATGACCGCCGCGTTGAACAGTTCCGGATGCTGGGTGATGGACACCGAGGTCAGCACCCCACCGTTGGAGCGGCCGTAGATGCCCAGATGGCGCGGGCTGGTGATGCGCCGCTGCTCCAGGTCACGGGCCACGGCGGCGAAGTCGTCGAAGGCGCGCTGGCGGTTCTCGCGCAGGGCCGCCTGGTGCCACTGCGGACCGAATTCGCCGCCGCCGCGGATGTTGGCCTGGACGAAGACGCCGCCGTTCTCGAGCCACAGCTTGCCCATCTCGGGCTTGTAGGCGGGCGGGAAGCTGGCCTGGAAGCCGCCGTAGCCGAACAGGATGGTCGGGCCGGTCCCGTCCATCGCCAGGTCCTTCGGCCGGGTGACGAAATAGGGGATCTTGGTCCCGTCGGTCGAGGTCGCCTCGAACTGCTCGACCACATGGGTCGAGGCGTCGAACTTGGCCGGGGCCGACTTCAGCTCGGTCAGGGCGGCGGTCGAGACGTCCGCCAGGCTGAGAGTCGGCGGGGTCAGGAAGCCCTGGGTCGAAACGAAGACCTGACCTTTGGCCTTGGAGCTGTCGCCCAGACCCACGGCGCTGTTGGCCGGCACCGCGAGTTCGGTCGCAGTCCAGCCCTCGGCGGTCGGGGCGAAGCGCTTCAGCGTGCCGACGACGTTATCGGCGATCACGGCGACGATGCTGTCTTCGAACACGCGGACGTTTTGTAGCGACTGACGCGGGCCGGGCGCGAAGATGGTCGCGGACTTCGCGTCGATGCGGATGCTCTGGCGTACGTCGCCCAGCACGCCCAGCGGCAGGGCGACCAACGAACCGGCGGCGTAATCCTGACCGTCGAAGCTCCAGGCCTGTTCCGGCGAGAAGACCAGTTTCCCGCCCAGGACGCCCTGGACGCCCACGCGCTCGGGCAGGTTCAACCTATACGGCTTGCCGTCGGCTCCGAGGGCCCAGATTTCCGAACGGAAAGTATCCAGCGGGCGGCTGAACAGCACGGCCTCGACCGCGCCCGCCTTGTCGCGGAAGACCATGGGCGAGACGCCGTAGCCGCCGTCGCCCTGCTGGCCGCGATAGACTTCGGTCGCGTGCTCCAGCGGATGGCCGCGCGTCAGGGATTTGACGATGTAGGGATAGCCCGACTCCGTCAGGCTGCCGGGACCGAAGTCGGTGGCGATCAACAGGGTGTCGCGATCCAGCCAGCTGATGCGATGCTTGCCCTCGGGAATGACGAAGCCGCCGTCCACGAAGGTCTTGGTGGTCAGGTCGAACTCGCGCACCGTCACGGCGTCCATGCCGCCGTCCGACAGGTTGATCAGGCAGCGGGTCTCGTCCGGCGCCAGGCAGTCAGCGCCCTTGAACACCCAGTCCTTGCCCTCGGCCTTGGCCAGGGCGTCGATGTCCAGCAGGGTCTCCCACTGCGGCTGGGCGGTGCGATAGGAGTCCAGCGTCGTGCGACGCCAGACGCCCTTCGGATTGGCGGCGTCCTGCCAGAAATTGCCGAGGCCTTCGCCCAGGAAGCTGACGCCGGGGATGCGGTCGGTGGCCGTCAGAATGGCTTCGGCCTGCTGACGGAACGGCTCATAGCGGCGGTCGCCGGTCAGGACGGCCAGCGACTTTTCATTCTCAGCGGCGACGAAGGCGCGCGCCTCGGCGCCGTCCACCTCTTCCAGCGCCAGATGGTCGTCGGCGGCCTTGACCCCCTCGGGCGACAGGTCGCGCGGGAAGTGCGGCGGCGGGGTGGTCGCGGACGCGGCGACCGGATCGGCCGCCGCCCCCTCGGCCAGGGCGGGCGCGGCGGCCAGCACCAGGGCGGGCAGGGCGACGGACAAGAACAGGGACTTCATCATGCTCTCAGGCTCCATGCGATCAGGGCTGCGCCGGCTGATCCATCAGCCGCCGGGTCAGATAGGTGTATTCCAGCGCGATGCGTCGGGCCGTCTCGCGCAGGTTGGCGCCGGCCGCGTGGCCGCCGTCGGTGTTTTCATAGAAGAGCACCGGATAGCCCAGTTCCTCCATCCGCGCGGCCGCCTTGCGGGCGTGGCCGGGGTGCACGCGGTCGTCCTTGGTCGAGGTGTGGATGAAGACCTCGGGGTAGGGCTGGCCCGCCGCCAGACGCTGATAGGGTGAATACTGCTCGATCCAGGCGCGCTGTTCGGGGATGTCCGGGTCGCCGTATTCGCCCATCCAGCTGGCGCCGGCCAGCAACTTGTGGAAGCGCAGCATGTCGAACAGCGGCACCTGGATGACCGCCGCGTTGATCAGGTCCGGGCGCTGGGTCAGCATGGCCCCCATGAACAGTCCGCCCTGCGAGCCGCCCATGATCCCCAGGTGAGGCTGCGAGGTGATCCCGCGCGTGATCAGGTCCTGGGCCACGGCCTGGAAGTCTTCATGCGCGCGCTGGCGGTTCTCCTGCTGGGCCGCCTGGTGCCATTTCGGTCCGAACTCGCCGCCGCCGCGGGTGTTGGCGATGACATAGACGCCGCCCCGCTCCAGCCACAGCTTGCCCACCGTCGGCGAATAGCCGGGCAGCAGCGACGACTGGAAACCGCCGTAGCCGTACAGAAGAGTCGGGTTCGAGCCGTCCATCGCCATGGCGTCCTTGTGGACGACGAAATAGGGGATCATCGTCCCGTCGGCGCTGCGCGCCTCGAACTGATCGACGCGCATGCCGCTGGCGTCGAACTTGTCCGGCAGGGCCTTGGTCAGGGCGACCGCGCCGGTCGCCGCATCGGCCAGATAGAGGCTGGACGGATTCAGATAGCCGGTGACGCTGACGAAGACCTTGTCGTCCTGTTCCGAGGCCGAGCCGACGCCGACCGAAACGTTCTGCGGCAGGTCCAGGCGCGTGCGGCTCCAGTCGGCCGGGTCATAGACATAGACCGAGCCGCGCACGTTCTCGTAAAGGGCCACGACCAGCTTGTTGCGGGTGGCGTTGAGCCCCTCGATGGCTTCGCGCTCGCCGGGGCGGATCACCTGTTGGGCCGGGGTCTTCGGATCAGCCAGCCAGGCCTGCAGCGGCCAAGCGATGACGTCGCCGGTCTTGAATTCCTGACCCGAGGGCGCGGTCCAGTCCTGATCCGTCGTCACCACCAGCTGGCCGGCGACCAGGGCGTTGATGTTGGACTTGAGCGGCAGCTCCAGCTTCGTCGTCGAACCGTCGGCGTTCAGGCGCCAGGTCTCGCTTTCGTAGAAGTTGATCCCCCGGTTCAGCAGCACCGCCTGAACCACGCCGTCGGCGTCGCGCAGCGTGTAGCCCGAAACCGAGACGTCCGTCTGTTGACCGGCGAAGACCTCGACCGCCTGATCGACGCTCTGGCCGCGCTTCATCAGGCGCACGGTGCGCGGATAGCCCGAGTCCGTCAGCGACCCTTCGCCGAAGTCGCGCGAGATCAGCAGCGTATCCTTGTCGATCCAGCTGGCGCCGCCCTTGGATTCCGGCAGCGAAATCCCGCCTTCGACGAAGGTTTTCGTGACGCTGTCGAACTCGCGGATCGTCACCGCATCCTTGCCGCCGTTCGACAGGGAGATCAGGCAGTAACGCTCCTCCGGCGCCAGGCAGGTCGCGCCCTTGTAGACCCAGTTGGCGTCCTCGGCCGCCGACAGGGCGTCGATGTCCAGGATGGTCTCCCACTGCGGCGCATCGGCGCGATAGGACGCCAGCGTCGTGCGCCGCCAGATGCCGCGCACATGGTCGGCGTCCTGCCAGAAGTTGTCGACGTGGCCGTCGTGAGTGAAACCGGGCGAGGGGATGCGGTCGCGCGACTGCACCAGGTCCAGCGCCTGCTGGTGCAGGGTCTCATAGCGTGGGTCGCCCTGCAGCGTTCCCAGGGAGGTCTCGTTGTGCGCCTTGACCCATTCCATGGCGCGGTCGCCCTCGACCTCCTCCAGCCACAGATAGGGGTCGGTCGCATCGCTGGTCGCGAAGCCCGGAGCCGTCGAGGCGGCGCTTGTGGAAACGGTGGTCTGGGCCATGGCGACGGGTGCGGCTCCGGCGGCGAGAAGAAGGGCGGCGACGGACGCCAACGAGCGGATGGTCATGGATGTCCCCCAACGGACGAATGTTTCGCGCGGCACCTTGGCGAGGGCGGCGGCGAGGGGCAAGCGCCTGTAATCTTACGGGCTTGTAATCTTTCGCCGCAGGCTGCGGCTCAATCGCCATCGTCCGGGATGCACAGAATCTGGCCGCAGGCCTTGCAGTGCACGGCGTCGGGGTCGTGCTTCTGCAGCCCGCAGGTGGGACAGGGGAACTTCACCTTGTGCGGCCGGATCAGCGTCTGGGCCAGGCGGATGAAAAGGGTGATGCCCACCAGCATGACGACGATGGAGATGACCCTCCCCCAGTTGCCCGGCAGGGTGATGTCCCCGAAGCCCGTCGTCGTCAGGGTGGCGACAGTGAAGTACAGGGCGTCCAGATAGCCGTTGATGTGCTCGGCCTTGCCCCGGAAATAGGCGTAGACGAAGCCGGTCGTCACAAAGACGAAGGTGACCAGGGCGGCCAAGGCGCGGGTGATCTCCTCGACGCGGGTGTCGTCGAACCGGCGACCGATGGTGCGCCAGAACAGGTCGCTGTTCAGCAGGCTCCAGAACCGCAGCAGCCGCAGGAAGCCGAAATTCGCCAGCCAGGCCGGGAACAGCAGGGTCGCCAGCACGAACAGGTCGACCCAGACGATGGGCTTCTTCAGCCAGTCGCGGACGTCGGAATAGGCATAGGCCCGCGCCGCCAGGTCCAGGCCCAGAATGGCGGCGATGAAGTAGTCGGCGACATAGAAGACCCAGCCCGCCTCCTTCAGGATCGGCGCGGCCAGGAAGAAGCCGATGATGATCAGGTCGACGATGATGACCATCAGGCGGAACTTCACCGCCGCCGGCTGGGCGCCGTGATAGAGGTAGCGCAGGCGCGCCCTCAGCCGCAGCCCGTCGGGTTTGGCGGTTTCGCTATGATCAGACGTCATCGTCGTCAGCGATACATGAACCGGCGAAAAATCCTATATGAAGGGCGTCATGAGCCAACCCGCCCGACCCTACATCCGCATGAACGGCGCCGGAAACGCCTTCATCGTCGTCCAGGCCTTCGAAGAGCCCTTTCACCCGACCGCGGACCAGGTGCGCGCCCTGGCCGATCCGGCGGCGGGCCTGGGCGGCTTCGACCAGTTGATCGGCATCGAGCCGTCCGAAACGGCCGACGCCTTCATGCGGGTATGGAACGCCGACGGCTCCATGGTCGAGACCTGCGGCAACGCCCTGCGCTGCGTCGGCTGGCTGATGCTGGAGGCGACCGACAAGGAAGAGGTGGTCATCGACACCCTCGGCGGCCCCACCACCGCGCGCCGCGCCTCACCCTCTGTTCCAGGCCGCGCCGGGTCGGGAGATCCCGAAGGGTCGACGACCGCGGCCATCCACGAAGTGACGGTCGATATGGGGGCGCCGCGTCTCGACTGGTCCGAAGTGCCGCTGGCCGAAGCGATGGACACGCGCGGGATCGAGCTTCAGGTCGGACCGATCGACGCGCCCGTGCTGCATACGCCGGGCGCGGTGTCGATGGGCAACCCCCACGTCGTCTTCTTCACCGACCAGCAGGACGACGCCTTCGTGCGCGGCTCCGGCTCCCTGGTCGAACGCCACCCTCTGTTCCCCGAGGGGGTCAACGTCGGCTTCGCCGACGTCCTGGATCGTGACCGCATCCGGTTGCGGGTGTGGGAGCGCGGGGCGGGCCTGACCCTGGCGTGCGGCACCGGCGCCTGCGCCGCCCTGGTGGCCACGGCGCGGCGCGGACTGACCGATCGCCGAGCGACGGTGATCGTCGACGGCGGCGAACTGACCATCAACTGGGACGAAGCGTCGAACCACGTCTTCATGACGGGTCCTGTCGAGATCGAAGGAACCGGATTCCTGCCCGTGGCGTGACGGAGAAACCACGCAATCGCCCTTGACCCGGCGTCAGCGGTTGTCGGCGAAGGTCCCACGATCTAGGAACGAAATGCGCCTGCCTCTTCCCGAGATCGAAATGCCCGAATTGACCGATAAACAGACCTTCTCCGACGACGACGCTCTGGAGTTCCACAGCGATCCGACTCCGGGCAAGATCTCCATGGCCCCGACCAAGCCGATGGCGACCCAGCGCGATCTGTCGCTGGCCTATTCGCCGGGCGTGGCCGTGCCGGTCCTGGCCATCGCGGAGGACCCGGACAAGGCCTACGACTACACCTCCAAGGGGAACATGGTCGCCGTCATCTCGAACGGCACCGCCATCCTGGGCCTGGGTCACCTGGGCCACATGGCCTCCAAGCCGGTGATGGAAGGCAAGTCGGTCCTGTTCAAGCGCTTCGCCGACGTCGACAGCTTCGACGTCGAGGTGAAGACCATCGACCCGGACGAGTTCGTCACCGTGGTCAAGAACATCGGCGACACCTGGGGCGGCATCAACCTGGAGGACATCAAGTCCCCTGAATGCTTCGAGATCGAAGCCCAGCTGCAGGACCTGCTGGACATTCCCGTCTTCCATGACGACCAGCACGGCACGGCCATCATCTCGACCGCCGGCCTGATCAACGCGGCCCACATCGTCGGCAAGAAGCTGGAAGACCTCAAGGTCGTCCTGTCGGGCGCCGGGGCGGCGGGCCTGTCGTCCATCGCCCTGATGAAGGCCGCCGGCGTCAAGGCCGAGAACACGGTCATCTGCGATCGCCAGGGCGTCATCTACAAGGGCCGCGACAACGTCTCCCAATGGCAGGCCGCGCACGCCACCGACACGCCTCTGCGCACCCTGGCCGAGGCCATGGTCGGCGCCGACGTCGTGCTGGGCCTGTCGGCCAAGGGCGCGATCACCAAGGAGATGGTCGCCTCCATGGCGCCCAATCCGATCATCTTCGCCATGGCCAACCCCGACCCGGAAATCACCCCGGAAGACGTCAAGTCGGTCCGTTCGGACGCCATCATGGCGACGGGCCGCTCGGACTATGTGAACCAGATCAACAACGTCCTGGCCTTCCCCTATCTGTTCCGGGGCGCGCTGGACGTGCGCGCACGCCAGATCAACCACGAGATGAAGATCGCCTGCGCCCACGCCCTGGCGGCGCTGGCCCGCGAGGACGTGCCGGACGAGGTCGCCGCCGCCTATCGCGGCCGCAAGCTGAAGTTCGGCCCGGAATACATCATTCCGACCCCGTTCGACCCGCGCCTGATCTGGTACATCCCGCCCTTCATCGCCCAGACGGCGATGGAGACCGGCGTGGCGCGCAAGCCGATCGAGGACATGGACGCCTATCGCATCAGCCTGCGCCAGCGGGTCGATCCGTCGGCCGCCCTGATGCAGAAGATCCAGGCCAGCGTGCGCTCGGGTCCGAAACAGCGCGTCGTCTTCGCCGAGGGCGAGGAGCAGTCGGTCATCCGCGCCGCCTGGGCCTTCAAGCAGGCCGATCTCGGCACGCCCATCCTGGTCGGCCGCGAGGAGCTGATCCGCCAGAACGCCGCCGAGGCCGGTCTGAGCTTCGATGAGCTGGGAATCCAGATCATGAACGCCCGCGTGTCGGACCGAAACGCCGAATACGTCGACTGGCTCTACGCCCGCCTGCAGCGTCGCGGCTATCTGCGTCGCGACGTCCAGCGCATGATCAATCAGGACCGCAACTATTTCGCCGCCGCCATGGTCGCGCGCGGCGAGGCGGACTGCATGGTCACCGGCGTGACCCGCAACTTCAACATGGCCCTGAAGGAAGTCCGCCGAGTCCTCGACGTCACGGACCGCATGATCGGCCTGTCGATCCTGCTGGCCAAGGGGCGCACCCTGTTCGTGGCCGACACCTCGATCCACGAACTGCCCGACGCGGCCGAACTGGCCGAGATCGCGGTCAAGGCCGCCGCCACGGTCAAGACCCTGGGCCGCAAGCCGCGCGTCGCCTTCCTCAGCTATTCGACCTTCGGCGATCCGCCGGGCAACCGCGGCGAGAAGGTGCGCGAAGCCATCCGCATCCTCGACGGCATGGATCTCGATTTCGAATATGAAGGCGAGATGCCGCCGGCCCTGGCGCTCAACTCCGACGCTCGCGCCAACTACCCCTTCATGCGCCTGACCGGCGACGCCAACGTCCTGGTCATGCCGGCCATCCACTCCGCCGCCATCTCGACCCGACTGGTCCAGGCTCTTGGCGGCGCCACGGTGATCGGTCCGCTGCTGGTGGGTCTGGAGAAGTCGGTCCAGATCGTGCCCCTGGGCGCCTCGGTCAGCGAGATCATGACGGCGGCCACCTTCGCCGCCTACGCCGAAGGGGTGGAGGTCGAGGACTGACCACCGACCCATCGCAACAACGTCGAGAGGCGGCCTTCGGGCCGCCTCTTTGCGTTTCGGCCTCTAGACCTCGAGCCCGAGACGCCGGCGCTCCATCACCTGACGCACCCATTCCATCGCGCAGAAGACCACCGCCACCACGCCGAGCCAGGCGGCGATGACGAACATGGCCGCATAGCCCTGACGCTCAATCAGTTCGCCCAAGGCGCCACGCCCCAAGGTGCCGATCAGCAGCGCTAGGGAGGTGAAGACGGCGAACTGCACCGCACCGAACATCTTGTTCGACAGCGCCGACAGATAGGCCACGAAGGCCGCGCCCGCGAAGCCGCCGGCGATGTTCTCGCCCGCGATCGCCAGCATCAGTCGCGCCAGAGGTTCGCTCACCCCGAAGGCGCCGAACAGCTTGTACAGGCCGGTCGCGCTCATGAAGCCGCCGATCACCGGCGCGCCGAGCGCCAGGTCCATCATCAACAGATTGGTCGCGGCAGACAGGGCCGCGCCCAGTAGAAGACTGGCCATCCGGCCGATGACCAGCAATGCCCATCCGCCCAGGGCGATGCCGATGATAGTCATCACCACGCCGAAGGTCTTGGACGCCAGAGCGATCTCGGTCTTGGAGTGGCCCAGCGCCCCGCCTGTGTCCCCCATGTAGAAGGGGAAGGCGAACGGACCCCAGACGCCGTCGGTAATGCGATAGGTCAGGATCAGCCCCAGCACGATCACCGCACCCCAGCCCAAACGGCCCATCAGTTCGACCAGAGGCGCCAGGATGGCGTCGTAGAGGGTATCAGCGAAACCCGTCTCCCTGGCCCCCGAAGATGTCGACGATGAGGGAGCCGCCTTGCCGCCCCGCCAAACGATGATCCCCGCAAGGACGGCGGGCAGGATCACCGCCATGCCGACGATCCACGGCCCCCAGACGGCGGTGAACTCTCCGGCGCTGGGCGCGGGCTTGACGGTCAAAGCCGTGACCATGAAGCGCACCAGCATGAAGGCGGCCCAGGCCCAGGCAGCCAGGGTGACGGCCAAGGCGGTCATCCGCAGGCGCGGTGACCCGATGCGTTCGCGTGCGATGGCGGCGCGCGGCGCGGCCTTGGGTTCGGGCGCGATCAGCGTGCCCAGAACGCCCAGCCCCATCAGCCCGGCGCCGATGACGAAGGTCGCCGACCAACCCAGCTGATCAGCCAGCACGAGGGCGCCCGCCCCACCGACGAGGGCCGCCGTGCGGAAGCCTAGTTGATAGACGGTCGACAACAGATCTACCGGCGTCCTCTCGTCAGCCACCTCGATGCGCCAGGTGTCGATGACGATGTCCTGCGTCGCCGAAGCGAAGGCGCCCAGGGCGGCGGCGCCCGCCAACACCACGATCGCCCCCGTGCCCGGATGCGACAGGGCGATGGCCAGAAGCGCGCCCGCCAGCACGATCTGGCACAAGATCAGCCATGACCGACGCCGGCCCATCCGGCCGACAACAGGCGGTGTCAGCCCGACCGCAGGCGACCACAGAAACTTGAATGCGCCGAACAGTCCAACCCAGGACAGCACGCCGATCGTCGCCACCGACACGCCCGCATCTGACAACCACGCGTTCAGCGTGCCGAACAGCATGGCGAAGGGCAGGCCCGCCGAGAAGCCGAGCAGCAGCATGGCCAGGGTGCGCCGTTCGCGAAACGCCGCCTTGAGCACGCCCAGTCCCTTAGGAGACGGCTGCAACGCCGCGACCTCGGAAGCGGGCGTCTTGGAATCAGTCATGCATGGCTCCGGCGGAGGCGCCGCCGGGCGTTACGGACGACGGACTACTGGCGGTTAGGACACCGCGACCTTGGCGCGGTTGGCGGCGTTCGTCCAGCGCGCCAAGGCGACGCGCAGGGCGTCCGCCTCCAGCGGCTTGGCCAGGTGATCGTCCATCCCGGCCTCGAGACAGGCCGCGCGGTCCTCCGCGAAGGCGTTGGCGGTCAGGGCGATGATCGGCGTCTGGTCCCCGCGCGCCCGCAGCGCGCGCGCCGCGCTCGGCCCGTCCAGGCGCGGCATCCGCATGTCCATGAAAACCAGGTCGAAGCGCGCCGCCTTCAGGGCGTCCAGCGCCTCCTGGCCGTCGGCGGCGGTCTGGACCACGCAACCCTCGCGCCGCAGCAGCGTCCTCGCCAGAAGGGCGCCGACCGGATTGTCCTCGACCAACAGGACGCGCACGCCCTTGAAGGCCACATGGGCCACCCGGTCGTCGTCGCCCGGCCGGACCGGCGGCGCGGGCAGGCCCCGGCGCGGCGCGGCCGCCGCCAGGGCGCGCTCCGCCAGGGACGCCCGGCGCAGCGGCTTGATCAGATAGCCGCAGAAACCCGCCGCCCGATAGCGGCTGATAAGATCCCGTTCAGACGGGCGCAGCAGGATGATGGCCTGACCCTGGCTGGGCCGGACCGCCAGCGCCCCGTCTTCGGCGCCCGCATGATCGATGAGGGTCACCCCGGCCTGGCGCGCGACCCGACCGCCCGACGCCTCGATCTGATCGGCGGCCGCACGACGCACGAAGGGATCTGGCGTGCGGATGGCCACGGCCAGCCCCGCCAGGGGCCGCGCACGCGCTTCAGCCTCGTCCGCCACGGGAAACTCGGCCTCGAAACGGAAGCGGGCGCCGGCGCCGTCCGGGCGATCCTCGACCACCGCGGTTCCGCCCATGGCGCGCGCCAGCCGCCGCACGACCGCCAGGCCCAGTCCGGCGCCGTCGAACCGGGCGGCGTCGGAGGCGTCGGCGTGGCCGAACTCCTCGAAGATGCGCCCCCGCGCCTCCTCCGGCACGCCGGGGCCGGTGTCGTCGACGATGAAGGCCAGACGCGTGCGCGATCCAAGGCGTTCGCCGATGGGCTCGACCGCCAGGCGGACCCCGCCCCGGTCGGTGAATTTCACGGCGTTTCCCGCCAGATTGAACAGGATCTGGCGCAGACGGCCCTCGTCGGCGATGATGTCCGGAGCCTCGGCCGCCACCGACCAGACGATCTCCAATCCCTTGTCGTGGGCGCGCGGGCTCAGCAGTTCGGCCACGCCCCGCACCAGCCCCTCCAGGTCGACAGGGGCCGGGTCGAACTCCAGCGTCTCGGCTTCGAGCCGGGCGTAATCCAGCAGATCATTGACCAGGCCCAGCAGATGCTCCGCCGACTTCTGCGCCGCCTCGGCATAGGCGCGCTGTGCCCCATCCAGACGCGTTCGCGACAGCAGGCCCAACATGCCGATCACCCCGTTCAGGGGCGTGCGCATCTCGTGACTCATCAGCCGCAGGAACTGCTGTTCGGGCGAGCTTCCATCCACGGCGGCGACGGGCGCGGCCGGGAAAAGCTCGGTCTGCGACGAAGGTCTGCGGCGCGTCTGTCCCATAGCGGCAGCCTAGGGCCGAGGTGTTAATTCCAAACGAACGGCGTTTGTCCCGGCCCTGTCTCGCGAACAGGAAACAGAATCCGCCGGCTGGCCTGACGGTCGAAATCCTCATGGGCACCGACCGTGCTGCGCCGGTACATCAAGGCTTCGGCCACATGGCGGCGCAGCACGCCGTCGGCCCCGTCCAGATCGGCGATGGTGCGGGCCAGACGCAGGGTCCGCGTCCAGCCGCGGGCGGTCAGGTCCCCAGCCTCTCCGGCCTTCATCAGCAGGGCGCGCCCCGCCTGATCGGGCGCGGCGAACCGCTCCAGCGCCTCGCCCGAGGCGCGGGCGTTGAGCGCCTGCATTCCCGTCAACCCGGCCTCTGCCATGCGATTCTCCTGCATCTGCATGGCGGCGGCCACGCGGGCGGCGGCCTCGGCCGTGCCTTCGGCCGGAGCGGGCAGGATCATGTCGGCTGCCGTCACCGCCGGCGTCTCCACCGTCAGGTCGATGCGATCGAACATCGGGCCGGAGATGCGGTTCTGATAATCCTTCTGGCAGCGGGGAGCCTTGCCGCAGGCGCCGCGCCCCGGCCCGCCCACGCCGCAACGGCAGGGATTCATCGCCGCCACCAGCTGGAACCGCGCCGGATAGCGCACATGGGCGTTGGCGCGCGCCACCACGATCTCGCCCGTCTCCAGCGGCTGGCGCAGGCTGTCCAGCGCCTGGGGCGAGTATTCGGGCAGTTCATCAAGGAAGAGGACGCCGTTGTGCGCCAGAGAGGCCTCGCCCGGCTTGGCCTTCAGTCCGCCGCCCGTCAGGGCGGCCATGGAGGCTGAATGATGGGGCGCTCGAAACGGCCGCTCGCGCGTCAGGGCCCCGCGCTCGATCAATCCGGCCACCGACCAGACCATCGACGTCTCAAGCCGCTCCATCGGCGTCAGCGGCGGCAGCAGGCCCGGCAGGCGCGCCGCCATCATCGACTTGCCCGAGCCGGGCGGGCCGACGAACAACAGATTGTGGCCCCCGGCGGCGGCGATCTCCAGCGCCCGCTTGGCGCCCTCCTGTCCCTTGACCTCGCGCAGGTCGGGCACGGCGCGCCCTTCCAGCACCGGCCCCGGCTGGGGTGGGCGCAGCACCTGGGTTCCGCGAAAATGGTTGATCAGGCCGATCAGGGAGCGCGGCGCCAGCAGTCGCGCCTCGCCCGCCCAGGCCGCCTCGGGCCCGTTGGCCTCGGGGCAGATCAGACCCAGCCCCATGGCGTTCACCGCCATGGCGGCGGGCAGGGTTCCGCCGACCGCCGCGATCTGTCCGTCCAAACCCAGTTCGCCCACCGCCGCCCAGCCGTCCAGGGCGTCCGGCCCGATCACCCCCATGGAGGCCAGCAGGGCCAGGGCGATGGGCAGGTCGAAATGACTGCCTTCCTTGGGCAGATCGGCGGGGGCCAGGTTGGCGATCACCTTCTTGGCCGGCAGCGCCAGGCCGATGCCCGCAAAGGCGCCGCGCACCCGTTCACGGCTTTCGGCCACCGCCTTGTCCGGCAGGCCGACGATGGCGAAGGCGCCGGCGGGCGAACCGACCTGCTGCACCTCCACATCGACCCGACGCGCATCGACGCCGTCGAAAGCCACCGTCACCACTCGCGCGACCATGCCGTTCCCTCCCGCATTTGAGAGAACAAATCACGAACTCACAGCAACTACAAGAGCGCCGTTCGGTCAGCTCGTCGGCAGGTCGGCTTCCGGCGCGATCGTATGAATCACCTGACCCTCGGCGTTCAGGAACTGGATGGCGCCGAAGCCTTCCTCGGTGACGGTCAGGCGCACGCGCGGCTTGTCGTTCTTGTCGGACAGGGCGACAGCAGGCGTGCCGTCGGGCGCCACTGACAGACGCATACGCGTCGGCGTCTCCACGCCGGGCACCAGGGCCCCGCCCAGCTTCGGTTCGCGCACCGGCGGCGGCGCCTGGTTGATGATGAAGCTGACCTCGCCGTCCGGCGCCACGCGCCAACCGATCGCATCCATGGCGGGATGGTCCAGCGCCAGGATGGCCATGCCGCCCTCGACGTCCGCCGTGCCGAAGCCGCCGCGCTCGCTGCCCTTGTCATCATAGAGGATGAGCCCGGCCACGTTGATGGAGCGTCGATACTCGACGCCGTCTATGATCGCCGAAGGGTTGTCGCCCGCCAGGGTCATGCGGATAACGCCATCAGCATCGACGATGTCGATACGGCGTGCGCTTATGCGCTCGTGGTCAGGCGCTTCAACGCGCGTTTCCGGCGTTCGGCTCGTGATAAGCCGCTCCAGCGCTTCGATGGGCGGCCCTTTGGGCGTCTCCTCGGCGACAGTCGGACAGGCGAAAGCCATAGCCAGAGCGGCCAGCGCCCCGGTCCGGATGATGGTCGTCATGATTTTCCCTCCCTTAGAGATCGGCCAGGATCAGGCCGCTGCGGTCTTTCTTTGCTCGATGACTTCCCACATGCGCTCGGTCGCATCGATCCCGGCGAACTTCAGCAGCTGCTGGGCGCCGGTCGGGGAGGTGACGTTGATCTCGGTCAGATAGTCGCCGATCACGTCAATGCCGACGAAGATCAGGCCGCGTTCCTTCAGATAGGGGCCGATGGCGGCGCAGATCTCCAGATCGCGCGGGGTCAGTTCGACCGGCGCCGCCGTGCCGCCGACGCGCAGGTTGGAGCGCACCTGATCCTTGGCGGGGATGCGGTTGATGGCGCCCACCGGCTCGCCATCGACCAGGATGATGCGCTTGTCGCCCGCCGAGACCGCCGGGATGAATTTCTGGATCACCAGAGGATCGCGCGAGGCCTCGGCGTGAATCTCGATCAGGGCCTCCAGGTTGGGATCGTCGGCCTTCAGCCGCACCACGCCCGAACCGGCCGCGCCGTGCAGGGGCTTGAGCACCACATCGCCGTGGCGGCGATGGAAATCGACCAGGGCCTCGGGGTCGGACGACACCAGGGTCGGCGGCTGCAGACCGGGGAAGAGGGTGGCGATCAGCTTCTCCGGCGCCGAGCGCACCTCGGCCGGGTTGTTGACCACCAGGGTCTGCGGATGCACCCGCTCCAGCAGATAGGTGGCGGTGACATAGGCCATGTCGAAGGGCGGGTCCTGACGCATCAGGATGACGTCGACGTCCTCGGCCAGGTCCAGGCGCTGCTCGGGACCGAAGTCGGCGTGGTCGCCTTGCTTGCGCTGCACCGTCACCGGGCGGGCGCGGCAGAACAAGCGGCCGTCCTCCAGCGCAAGGGTGCGGAAATCATAGACCCACAGCTTGTGGCCGCGCGCCTGTCCGGTCAGGGCCATCAGGAAGGTGGTGTCCGACTCGACGTTGACCGCCTCGAGCGGATCCATCTGGATGGCGACCTTGAGCATGGGGAGTCCTTCTTTTGTGGCGCTATCGCTCGCGCCGCGGGCGCTCGCTGCTTGAGCTGGTTTTAGTGGCGCTGACGCTCGCCGCGCATGCGCGTGCTGCTTGAACGCCGAAGCGCCGTCAGTGCCTACTTGAGGCTCGGACCTGCCCGCCGCAAGGCCGCGCTTCAGTTCAACCGCATCCGCACCCGGTCCAGGCGGGCGTCGCAGGCGGCGATCGGCTCGCCCAGGGTGCGGGCGCGCGACAGGGCCTGCATGGCGCCGGTCAGGGCGCCCTGCTTCTCGCGGGCGGCGGCGACGTCCAGCCACGGGCGGTGATCCTCGGGGTCCAGCAGGGCGCGGCGCAGGGCCGAACGTTCGGCCCCCTCATAGTCGCGGGCCTGAAGAGCCCGGGTGAACAGGATGTTCTGCAGGCGGATCAAGGTCTGGCGCTCGCTGACCGGGGCCATCAACAGGTCGAGCCGGTCGGCCACGTGCGGCGTCAGCCCGGCCAGCAGGGCTCGGCGCGTCAGCTCCGACGGCAGGACCAGCCGCCCCTGGCTGAACGGGTCCAGCGCCACCGGCCCCTCGGGCGTCTCGACCCGCAGCAGGACGTGGCCCGGAAAATCAACCGGCGCCGCCGTCAGCCCGGCTCGCCGCGCCGCATCCAGATAGAAGATGACCAGAACCGCCGACAGGCCGCGCCGCCGTTCGGCCACGTCGATGACGTCGGTGTTGGCCGGATGGTCGTAGTTCAGCAGGTCGCCGTTCAACCGCAGGTCGCCGGCCAGGGCCTCGGTCAGGGCGTCGTCGGGGCTTTCATTGGCCGCGCGCTCCTTGAGCCGTTGGGCGGCGTGATCGGCCAGAATGCGCACGCCGTCGGCGTCGCGGAACGGATAGTCGTGGATGGCGCAGGCGATGGCGCAATCCAGCAAGGGAAAGGCCTCGTCCGGCCCCTGTCCCGCCTGCGCCAGCACCGCTTCTGCTTCCTCGCGCGTCAAGACCGGTCCGCTCCCGTGGAGATCACGCCGCGAAGATGACGCGGAAAGCGTCCGGGGGCCAGCGCCACCATGTCGATTCTCAGGTCCAGACCCGCCAGGGCCGGCCGTCCGCGCGCCGCCGCCTCGGCCGCGCGGATCAGGCGCTGGTGCTGATCCGCCCCCAGGGCCAGCGTCGCGGCCTCGAGCGTCGCACGGCGCTTGACCTCAACAGCGGCCAGAACGCGCCCGCGCCGCGCCAGGATGTCGATCTCGCCGCCCCGACCTCTCAGGCGGAAGGCCAGCACCTGATAGCCCTTGAGCATCAGCCACAGGGCCGCGATCCATTCGGCGTCATGCCCCTGGCGATGCGACCGTCCGCCCAGCTGTCGGCGCCAGCCGGCCTTGGGCTTCCTCGGCGGCGGAGGCGGCCGCAGGGCCGGGCTCACCGCCCCTTCAGCTCCAGCGCGCGCTTGTAGAGCGGCTTCCTGGGCAGGTTCAGCGCCTTGGACACCTCGGCCGCCGCCTCGCCGGGCGGCAGGCGGGTCAGAGCCTCGGACAGGGCGGCGTCGGCGTCGGCGGCGCTGGCCGTCTCGGCCTCGCCGGGGCCGACCACCACCACGATCTCGCCCTTGGGCGCGTCCAGGCGCGGATCGGCGGCGAGCTCCGCCAGCGTGCCCCGCACGCATTCCTCATAGAGCTTGGTCAGTTCACGGGCGACGGCGGCCGGGCGCGGCCCCAGCACCTCGGCCATGTCGGTCAGGCTATCGCGCAGGCGCGGCCCGCTCTCAAAGAAGACCAGGGTCTGACGACCGGGCCGCAGCTCCTCCAGCGCCGTGCGGCGCGCCGCCGACCTGGGCGGCAGGAAGCCCGCGAACAGCACCCGGTCGGCAGGCAGCCCGGCGATGCATAGCGCCGCCAGCAGACTGGACGGGCCGGGCACGGGATGGATCGGCAGGCCCTCGGCCGCCGCCGCGCGCGCCACCACATAGCCGGGATCGGACACCAGGGGCGTGCCCGCGTCGGACACCAGGGCCACCACCTCGCCCGCCTTCAGCCGTTCGAGCGCGATCTCGGCCGCGCGGGCCGAGGCGTGGTCGTCGCAGCGCTCAAGCCTGGCCTTCAGCCCATAGGCGGTCAGCAGCTTGGCCGTCACCCGCGTGTCCTCCGCCAGGACCAGATCGGCCGCCGCCAGCACGTCCAGCGCCCTCAGCGTCATGTCACGCAGATTTCCGATCGGCGTCGCCACCAGATAGAGGCCCGGCGAAACGAGGCGCGCGGGCGGGGCGGTCGGCGGAAAAAGCGGGGCGTCTGACATCGACCGAACCCTGCCAGTCCGGCGCGGCGCGGTCTAGGTCAGCAGGGTCTTGAGCACGGCGTCCAGCAGCGGTCGCCCCGTCGCCGTGGCGGCGATGCGGTCGTCCTTCAGACTGACGAAGCCGTCCGCCAGCAGATCGGCCAACCTTCCAGCATCCGCCGACAGGCCCAGCCGCTGCAGCAGGGTCAGGGGCACGCCCTCGACGGTGCGCAGGCCCAGAAGAACGCGCTCCTCGTCAGCGTCGCGCGGGTCGAGAACCTCGCGCTCGGCCCAAGGCGATCCAGCGGCGACGCCCTGCACATAGTCCCCGATACGACGCTTGGCGACGGTGGCGACCCGACCCTCGGCCAGGGTCATCCGGCCGTGGGCGCCGGGGCCGAGGCCGAGGTAATCCCCGCCGCGCCAGACATGCAGATTGTGGCTGGAACGCGCGGCGAGGTCCCGGGCGTGGTTGGACACTTCATAGGCCTCGAACCCGGCCGCCTCGAGCGTCGCCTGCGTCGCTTCATAGAGTTCGGCGGCCAGGTCCTCGTCGGGCGGCGACCAGGCCCCGCGCGCCACGGCCCGCCCGAACGCCGTCGTCCCCTCTATCGTCAGCTGATAGGGGGAGACGTGCTCGAACCCCAGGTCGAGGGCGGTCGCCAGTTCGGCGGTCCAGTCGGCTACGCTCTGACCCGGCCGGGCGTAGATCAGGTCGATCGACAGGCGCGGAAAGACGCGGCCCGCCAGGCCGATGGCGCGTCGCGCCTCGGCGGCCGAATGATCGCGGCCGAGGAATTCGAGCGCCGCGTCGTCGAACGACTGCACGCCCATGGACAGGCGGTTGATCCCGGCCTGGGCCAGGGCGGCGTAGCGCCCGGCCTCGGCGTCGGTCGGATTGGCCTCCAGACTGATCTCGATATCGCCCGTCGGCGGGAACAGGGCGCGCGCGCACTCGACCACCGCCGCCACGGCCTCGGGCGGCATCAGGGAGGGCGTGCCGCCGCCGAAGAAGATGGAGGCCAGGGCGCGCGGCCCGACCAGGGCCGCCTGGGCCTCCAGGTCGTTCAGGATCGCCCGCGCCAGCCCGGCCTGTTCCTCGACCCGGCCCCGGTCCCGCACGACGTTGAAGTCGCAATAGGGGCAGATGCGCGCGCAATAGGGCCAGTGGACATAGAGGGCGATGGCGCCCTTCTCCCCTCGGGGGAGAAGCTGGGCGGCGGAGCCGCTCGGATGAGGGGGCGGGTTGAGCATGGGGGCCTTCGTAGAATCTGGAGCCGACAGCCCCCTCATCCGTCTGCCTTCGGCAGCCGCCTTCTCCCACAAGGGGGAGAAGGACCACGATCAATCCATCAGCGCCGCCTTGAGTTTGTCGAAGGCCCGGCCGCGATGGCTGACGGCGTCCTTTTCGGCGGCGTCCATCTCGGCGAAGGTCTTGTCCGAGCCCTCGGGTTGGAAGACGGGATCGTAACCGTGACCGCCGTCGCCGCGCGGCGGGAAGACCAGCTGGCCGTCCACCCGACCCTCGACCACCACGCAGGGACCGTCCGGCCAGGCCACCGCCAGGGCCGAGGTGAACCAGGCCGACCGATCGCGCGAACCGGTTTCCTCCAGCCGCTCCTCGACCTTCTTCATGGCCAGGGCGAAATCCTTGTCCGGGCCCGCCCAGCGCGCGGAATAGATCCCCGGCGCCCCGTCCAGCGCGGCTGCCGACAGACCGGAATCGTCGGCCAGGGCGACCTCTCCCGAAACCTGGGCCGCATGGCGCGCCTTCAGCATGGCGTTGCCGGCGAAGGTGCTCTCCGTTTCCTCCGGCTCGGGCAGATTCAGCTCTCCCGCCGTGACGATCCGGTAATGTCCATCCAGCAGCGCTTCGATCTCGCGCGCCTTGCCCGGATTGTGGGTGGCGGCGACGAGCCGCATCCCCTTGATCAGCTTGAGATTCATGACGCGACCTTACTCCCGTCGGATCCATTGCGAAATGGTAACATCGTTAAACGATATGTAAGTTGGCTTTCTGCAGGGCATGACCTATCTTCATTCTCAAGAACGGAGGCCGCACCGTTCAAGCGGGAGAAACATCCCGCAACAATGACCCAGCGGTACAACAAATATGCACAAAAAACGTGCATTGACGGAGAGACTGATATGCAAGCCATGCGAAAGACCAACCTTATGGACCGTCTGGCCCACAGCCTGGGCAACGCCTTCCTGCTGGCCGCCCTGCCGGTCGCGGCGATCGCCCTGATCATCCAGGGTTTCTGATCCTGCGGGATCGGAGGGGGACTTTGACGATCGCCATGAACGCCGCAAAGAATAGAGCCGCGCGCGGGTCGGCCGGACCCGCCGCGGCGACGGCGCCTCCCTTCCCGGCCTGAGACGCCCGATGACGCGCTTGCGGAAACCGAACCGGCTGCCCGCCCAGACCCCGCTTCGCGCCTCCTCCCTGCGGACGCCGAACCTGAGAACCATCGGTCCCGGCTCCGTCGCCAGCCTGCTGAAGATCGCGCTGGACGCCGCCTATGTGGTGATGATCCTCGTCACCGGCCTGCTGCTTCTTCTTTGGGTCGCCTCCATCTTCATCCCGATCGACAATCTGAACGTGACCGTCTCGGACGGCGCCGACGGCCGCGAGATGCCTCTGACGCGTCCGCTGCTGCTGTTCGCCCTGGGCGCCCTGACCGCCTATTTCGGCGGCTTCCTGATCATCCTGCGCCATCTGCGCAAGATCTTCCGCACCTTGACCCTGGGCGATCCGTTCCAGCCCGACAACGTGCGCCGCCTGCGCCATGTGGGCCTGATCCTGGCCGTCGTGACCGGGGGCGTCTGGGTGGTGCAGGGGCTGGTCGCCTCGCGTCTGGCGCCGGGCGTCATGGAGCCGCAGGGGATCAGCGACCTGCTCACCCCCGTCTTTTCCGTCCTGGTCGTCTTCGTCCTGGCCGAGGTCTTCCGCGAAGGCGCGCGCCTTCGCCGCGAATCCGAACTGACGATCTGAACGAGAAACGCTAAAGCTCAACCCATGGCCATCCGCGTCCAGCTCGACCGCATCCTCGCCCAGCGCCGCATGTCGCTGACGGAACTCGCCGACCGCGTCGGCGTGACCGTCGCCAACCTGTCCATCCTCAAGACGGGCAAGGCGCGCGCCGTGCGCTTCACCACCCTGGACGCCCTGTGTCGCGAGCTGGACTGCCAGCCCGGCGATCTGCTGGCCCATGAGCCCGGCCCGTCGGCCGCCTTCGACGACGAGGACTGAGCGTGGCCCGCCCCCCTTCCGGAAAGGGGCCGAAAGCCGCATCAGCGACAACCGATGACGACAGGCGCATCTGGGGCAGGGTGACCGCCACGGTGACGCCGCCCGCCCATCGCAAGGCCGCCCGCGTGACGCCCGGCGCCGTTCTGCCCCAAGCCGATGAGGCGCTCGCTCTCACGGCGCCGCCTCAACGCGGCGCGGCGGGCAAGAAACGCGCGACGGCCCTGACCCCCGCCTCGGCCGGGCGCGTCGCCGCATCGCCCCCGCTCTCGCCAAAGACTGTCGCGCCCCGTCCTCGCCCCGCGCCGGAAGAATTGGAGCCGCGCCGCCAGCGCCGCCTGTCGCGCGAGCGCGATCCCATCGAGGCGCGCATCGACCTGCACGGCTTCGGCCGCTTCGAGGCCGAGGATCAGTTGCGCGGCTTCCTGATCGGCTGCCAGATGCGCGGCCTGCGCTCGGTGCTGGTCATCACCGGACAGGGCCGGCGAGGCGGCGGCGTCATCCGCGCCTCGGTCCACGAATGGCTGACCGGACCGCATCTGCGCGGCGTGGTCTCGGGCTTCGCCCCCGCCCACCGCCGTCACGGCGGGGACGGCGCGCTGTATGTGACGCTGAAGGGGCGCTAACCCTGCGCGTTCCTGACGGCCGCAGCCCCGGCTACGGGCGCGATCACCAGGGCGAACAGGACATAGGCGCCCAGCAGGGCCAGGGCCGAGGCCGGGCTCTGGCCAGCGGCGGCGCGGGTCAGGGCGCCGGCGCCGAACACCACCGGCGGAATGAACAGCGGCAGCACGACCACGGCGATCAGCAGGCCGCCGCGCCGAGCGCCCAGGGCCAGGGCGGCGCCCAGGGCTCCGGTAAGGGCGAAGCCCAGACCGCCCAGCGCCGCCGAGGCGCCCGTCAGGCCGATCAGCTCCGGCGGCTGACCCAGCGCCAAAGCCGCGACCGGCGCGGCGACCGCCAGCGGCAGCCCCGTCGCCAGCCACTGCGCCAGGGCCTTGATCCCGACCACCGCCTCCAGCGGCAGGGGACCGGTCGCCAGCAGATCCAGCGCTCCGTCCTCCAGATCGCGCTCGAACATCCGCTCCAGCGACAGCAGCGAAGCCAGCGCCAGCGCCATCCAGCTGGCCCCCGAAGCCGCGGGGGCGAGGACGCGCGGGTCGCCGCCCGCCGCCAGCGGCAGGATGGCCGTCAGGCACAACAGGAAGCCGCAGGCCAGCAACGGCCCGCCGCCGCCGCCCCAGGCCAGGGACAGCTCGCGCGCGAACAGGACGCGGACACCCCTCATCGCGCGTCTCCCAAATCCAGCGACCGCGCCGGGACGGGCAGAGGGTCATGCACCGCCGCCAGGATCATGCCGCCGCCCGCCAGATGTTCCGCCATCAGCTCGGCGGCGACGCTGCGCCAGGCCTCGTCGAGCGGCGCCAGCGGTTCGTCCAGCAGCCACAGGGCGCGCGGGGCCGCAACCAGACGCGCCAGCGACAGACGCCGCCTCTGCCCCGCCGACAGCTTGCGCGTCTCCAGGTCCAGCAGGGGCGCCAGCTTCAACCGGGCGACCGCCGCATCGAGGGCGGCGGTCGAACCGCCCAGCCATTCGACCTGAAAGCCCAGCTCCTGTCGCGCGGTGCGCTGCGGCTTCAAACCCTCGTGATGGCCCAGCAGATGCAGCGCCGAGCGGCGCGCCGTCTCCGCCTCGACCCGGCCGGTCGCGTCGTGAAAAACCACCGCCCCGACGTCCGGCCGGATGAAGCCCGCCACGGCGCGCAGCAGGCTGGTCTTGCCCGCCCCGTTGGCCCCTGTCAGGGCCGCCGCCTCGCCCGCCGCCAGGGCGAAGGACAGGCCGGCGAACAGCCGCCGCTCGCCGCGCGACAGGGTCAGGCCCTCGATGTCAAGCCGGGTCAGCACTTGCGAGTCTCTCTCAATGTCCACGTCACGGGTGTGGATACATGGACGGCCCTCGCGCGCGGGACTATATGCGCAAGCGCCGCAGCAGGCTTTCGCCGCGCGCGCCGGGGACCTGTGCGCCCCGACGTCCAGCGCGCGAAGGCGCAACCGAATTGTCGGGCGGCGTTTGTCAGAGGACTCTTCTCCATGCCGTCGATTGACAGCCTCAAGACCCGCCAGGACCTCGCGGTCGGGCGCAAGAAATACGCCTATTACAGCCTTCCCGCCGCCGAGGAAGCCGGTCTGGCCGGGATTTCCCGCCTGCCGCGCTCGATGAAGGTGCTGCTGGAGAACCTGCTGCGCAACGAAGACGGGGTTTCCGTCACCGAGGACGACCTGAAGGCCGTCGCCGCCTGGATCGAGAACAAGGGCGCCGTCGAGCACGAGATCGCCTTCCGTCCGGCCCGCGTGCTGATGCAGGATTTCACCGGCGTTCCGGCCGTGGTCGACCTGGCCGCCATGCGCGACGCCATGGACAAGCTCGGCGCCGACGCCAAGAAGATCAACCCGCTGGTCCCGGTCGACCTGGTCATCGACCACTCGGTCATGGTCGACCACTTCGGCAACGCCGCCGCCTTCGGCCAGAACGTCGAGCGCGAGTATGAGCGCAACATCGAGCGCTACAACTTCCTGCGCTGGGGCTCGTCGGCCTTCAACAACTTCCGCGTCGTGCCGCCCGGCACCGGCATCTGCCACCAGGTCAACCTGGAGCACCTGGCCCAGACCGTCTGGACCGCCGAGGAAGGCCGCAAGACCGTCGTCTATCCCGACACCGTCGTCGGCACCGACAGCCACACCACCATGATCAACGGCCTGGCCGTCCTGGGCTGGGGCGTCGGCGGCATCGAGGCCGAGGCCGCCATGCTGGGCCAGCCGATCCCGATGCTGATCCCCGAAGTCGTCGGCTTCAAGCTGACCGGCAAGCTGCCGGAAGGCGCTACGGCCACCGACCTGGTGCTGACCGTCACCCAGATGCTGCGCAAGAAGGGCGTGGTCGGCAAGTTCGTGGAATTCTTCGGCGACGCCATCGCCGGCATGACCATCGAGGACCAGGCCACCATCGCCAACATGGCCCCGGAATACGGCGCCACCTGCGGCTTCTTCCCGGTGTCTCAGGCCACCATCGACTATCTGACCGCCACCGGCCGTGAAAAGCCGCGCGTCGCCCTGGTCGAAGCCTATGCCAAGGCGCAAGGGTTGTGGATCGACGAAACCTCGGAAGATCCGATCTTCACCGACGTCCTGGAGCTGGACATCTCGACGGTCGTGCCGTCGCTGGCCGGTCCCAAGCGCCCGCAGGACCGCGTCGAGCTGACCACCGCCGCCCCGGCCTTCGAGACCGCCCTGGCCGACGTCTTCTCGCGCCCGACCGACGCCGCCCGCGTCGCCGTCGAGGGTGAGAAATTCGACCTAGGCGACGGCGACGTCGTCATCGCCGCCATCACCTCGTGCACCAACACCTCCAACCCGAGCGTGCTGATCGCCGCCGGCCTGGTGGCGCGCAAGGCCCACGCCCTCGGCCTGAAGCCCAAGCCGTGGGTCAAGACCTCCCTGGCCCCCGGTTCGCAGGTCGTCACCGACTATCTGACCGACGCCGGCTTGCAGAAGGACCTGGACGCCCTGGGCTTCAACCTGGTCGGCTACGGCTGCACCACCTGCATCGGCAACTCGGGCCCGCTGGACCCGGCGGTCTCCAAGTCGATCAACGACAACGGAATCGTCGCCGCCTCGGTCCTGTCGGGCAACCGCAACTTCGAAGGGCGCGTGAACCCCGACGTCCAGGCCAACTACCTGGCCTCGCCGCCGCTGGTGGTCGCCTACGCCCTGGCCGGTTCGATGCGCATCGACATCACCAAGGAGCCGATCGGCCAGGACAAGAAGGGCAATGACGTCTTCCTGAAGGACGTGTGGCCGACCTCGCAGGAGATCGCCGCCATCCAGAAGAAGTCGGTCACGCCCAAGATGTTCGCCAAGCGCTACGCCGACGTCTTCAAGGGCGACGAGCACTGGCAGGCGATCGCCGTCACCGGCGGTCAGACCTATGAGTGGGAAGACACCTCGACCTACGTCCAGAACCCGCCCTACTTCGAGGGCCTGACCATGGAGCCCGCTCCGGTCACGGACATCGTCGAGGCGCGCATCCTGGGCATCTTCGGCGACTCGATCACCACCGACCACATCAGCCCGGCCGGTTCGATCAAGAAGGCCTCGCCTGCCGGTCAGTACCTGACCAACCACGGCGTCGACGCCCTGGACTTCAACAGCTACGGCGCCCGCCGCGGCAACCACGAAGTCATGATGCGCGGCACCTTCGCCAACATCCGCATCCGCAACCGCATCACCCCCGACATCGAGGGCGGCGTCACCAAGCACTTCCCCTCGGAAGAGACGATGTCGATCTACGACGCGGCCATGCGTTACCAGTCGGAAGGCCGTCCGCTGGTCGTCTTCGCGGGCAAGGAATACGGCACCGGCTCGTCGCGCGACTGGGCGGCCAAGGGCACCCGCCTGCTGGGCGTGCGCGCCGTCATCGCCGAGAGCTATGAGCGCATCCACCGCTCGAACCTGGTCGGCATGGGCGTCGTCCCGCTACAGTTCAAGGAAGACGGCTGGCAGAAGCTGGGCCTGACGGGCGAAGAGATCGTCACCATCCGCGGCCTGACCGACGCCAACATCGGCAAGCTGAAGCCGCGTCAGGACCTGTGGGTCGAGCTGTTCCGCCCGTCGGACGGCAAGATGGCCCGCTTCCCGGTCCGCTGCCGCATCGATAACCAGACCGAGCTGGACTACTTCAAGGCCGGCGGCGTCATGCCCTACGTCCTGCGCAACCTGGCGCGCGGCGACGAGAAGTAAGAGGTCTCAAGCAGCGCGAAAGCGCGTTAGACCAACTAGAATGAAGGCCGGCGGAGCGATCCGCCGGCCTTTTTTCTTGGAGGCCGAGATGAGCGGGAGGCGAAGCTCTTGCCGCCTCGCCGTTTGACGCCCATATTGCCGTCATATGACGAAAGCCGCCGCCATGACCGCCCTCGACCTCTACGCCTCGCCCGAGACCCTGCCCGCCAGCGACGCGGCGCGGATCGGCAAGCTGCTGGGCCTGAACGACAATGAGGCGCTGGACGACGTGGCCCTGGCCGAGCGGGTGTCCCAAGGGCTGAAGCCCGCCGCCGCCGCCGCCCTGGGCCAGGTCATCGGCATGCCGCGCGTGGTCGGCCAGATCATTCCGGAGGCCACGCTGCGGCGCGCCCGCACCAGCCGCAAGCCCCTGTCGCGCGAGATGAGCGAGCGTCTGTACGAGGTCGGCCGCGTGGTCGACGCCGTAGGCCGCGCCTATCGCGGCGACAGCGCCGCCGTGGTCCGCTTCCTGAACCGCCCGCACCAGCTGCTGAACGGCCGCACCCCCCTGGCCATGGCCCAGTCCAGTTCAGCGGGAGCCGAGGCGGTGATCAATCTGGTGCGCCGCGCCGACGCCGGCTTCGCGGTCTAGGTCCGGCATGCACCGTCGGCTGGACGACGCGCTCAAGGGATTCCGCATCGGCGATCCGCGCGGGGAGCACCCTATCTGGAGCGACGGCGGCTCGCGCCTGGCCTCGGGCCGGTGGCACGAGGCGGGTCAGAGGGTGATTTACGCCGCCGAACACTATTCGACCGCCATGCTGGAGAAGCTGGTCCACTTCGGCGGCGAACTGCCGCTGGGCCAGCATCATGTGGAGATCCACATTCCGGCGGGCGTCTCCTACGAGGTCGTCAACCCGGACCTGGTTCCCGGCTGGGCCGAGCCGGGCGGGGCGGTGGCCCGCGCCTTCGGCCGCGCCTGGCACGCGGAAGGCCGCTCAGCCCTGTTGATCACGCCCTCAGTCGTGGCGCGGATGGAGCGCAACTTCGTCTTCAACACCGCTCACCCTGACTTCGCCCGCATCAAGCCGGGGCTGGAGACGCCGGTCTGGTGGGACAGCCGCCTGTTCGGCTGATCCGGCTCGCTCAGTCCAGCTTCAACGCCTCTGCCAGCAGGCGCGCCTCGGCGGCGCGGCTGGATCCCGCGCGCCAGGCGACGACGATCTCGCGGCGCGGGGCGTCTTCGGAAATAGGCCGCACCACCACCCCGGGATGATCGGCCAGACCCGCCCGCACCGCCATCTGCGGCAGGAAGCTGACCCCAAGGCCCGAGGAGACCATCTGCACCAGAGTCGGCAGGGTGGTGGCGGCGAAGACATCCTCGCCGCGCGGCGCGTCGATCTTGACTGCGGCCAGGGCCTGATCGCGCAGGCAGTGGCCGTCTTCGAGCAGGATCAGGTCCTCAGCCTTCAGAGCCCCTTCGGGAATCGGCCCGGACCCCGCCAGGGCGTGACCGGCCGGCGCCGCCGCCAGAATCTCATCGTCGCCGATGCGGGCGTGATCGATGCCCGGCGCGTCATAGGGCAGGGCGATGACGGCGGCGTCCAGCTGACCCGCCTTCAGCCCGGCGATCAGGCGCGGCGTCAGATCCTCGCGCAGGAACAGCCGCAGGCCGGGATAGAGGTCCCGTACGCCCGGCAGGGCCTGGGGCAGCAGGAACGGGGCCACCGTGGGAATGATGCCCAGGCGGAACCGGCCCGACAGGGGCTTGCCCGCGTTCTGGGCGGCCTCGACCAGATCCTCGGCGCGGGCCAGAACATCCTCGGCCCGCCGCACCGCCTCGGCGCCGACGGCCGTCAGGATCACCGCCCCGCGCGTCCGCTCGACCACGGCGGCGCCCAGCACCCGTTCCAGCTCCTGCACCCCGGACGACAGGGCGGGCTGGCTGACGTGAGCAGCCTCGGCCGCTCGGCTGAAGGAGCCGTGCTCGGCCAGAAGTTTCAGATACTGGAGCTGACGCAGGGTCGGCAGAACGGACATGTTTCGCGCATTCGAGAGAGGAGGCGACATAGGCGCCGCCTATGTCTGATGCAGACGCTATCGGCCGTTCTTATAACTCGCCCAGCACGATAAGTTAAATCTATTTGTGAAAGCAAAATGATCGATTTGACTTAAGCAGCGCCAAGGCCCATCTCATGGCCTCGACGGTTCGCACTCCCCGCGTTCCGGCGGTCCATTTTTTCTGCATCTAGGAGAAGCGCGATGCTCGGCGTCGGTCAAAAACTGCCTGATTTCAAAATTATCGGCGTGAAGCCGGGCTTCAACAGCCACGAGGAAAACGGCGCCTCGGCCTTCGAGCCGGTCACGCAGGACAGCTTCGAGGGCAAGTGGAAGGTCATCTTCTTCTACCCGAAGGACTTCACCTTCGTCTGCCCGACCGAAATCGCCGCCTTCGCCAAGCTGGGCAAGGACTTCGAGGACCGCGACACCGTGGTTCTGGGCGGTTCGACCGACAACGAGTTCACTAAGCTGGCCTGGCGTCGTGACCACGCCGACCTGAACAAGCTGCCGATCTGGCAGTTCGCCGACAACGGCGGCAAGCTGGCCCGCGCCCTGGGCGTGCTGGACGAAGAAGAAGGCGTGGCCCTGCGCGCGACCTTCGTCGTCGACCCGCACAACGTCATCCAGCACGTCTACGTCACCAACCTGAACGTCGGCCGTTCGCCGGAAGACACCCTGCGTGTCGTCGACGCTCTGCAGACCGACGAGCTGTGCGCTTGCAACCGCCCGGTCGGCGGCGACACTCTGGCCGCGTAAGTATTGGCCCAGACAGGCCCGGACCGCGTGAGTAGGGTCCGGGCCGCCCCTCGAAAGAGGCGGCGGCGGGCGACTGTCGCCGCCTTTTTCATGCCTGATGATTTTATTTGGGCGCTATGCTCGGCTCGCGGAGCCTCGCGGCTTGAGCGTCCATCACGCAATGCGGCTCAAGAAGTAAGCGACCGCGTCGCGAACGATAGCCGCTTCTTTGAAGCGTCGCTTCCTGAAAGGAACACGAAAATGTCCATCGACGCCCTTCGCGATCTGATCCCGGCCTATGGCAAGGACATCTCGCTGAACCTGTCCTCGCTCGCCAATGAGACCGTGCTGAACGATCAGCAGAAGTGGGGCTGCTTCCTGGCCTCGGCCCACGCCATCGGCGTCGCCGCCGTGGTCAAGCTGATCGAGGCCCAGGCCGCGACGGTCCTGTCGCCCGAAGCGATGACCGCCGCCAAGGCCGCCGCCTCCATCATGGGCATGAACAACATCTACTACCGCTCGCTGCACCTGATGAAGAACCCGGAGTACACGACGCTGCCGGCCAAGCTGCGGATGAACATCATCGCCAATCCGGGCGTCGAGAAGCTGGACTTCGAGCTGTGGTCCACCGCCGTCTCGGCCATCAACGGCTGCGGCGCCTGCCTGGACGCCCACGAGGGCGAACTGCGCAAGCACGCCGTCCCGGCCCTGCAGATCCAGGCCGCCCTGCGCATCGGCGCCGTGGTCCACGCCGCCAGCCGCATCGTCGCTTCGGAGACGGCGCTGACCGCCTGATCTCGAACGAGCTCCAAGACAGGAAAAGGCGCGGAGCGATCCGCGCCTTTTTCTTTGTCCCGGTTTCGTCAGCCTCGGCTCAGGCGGCGGGTTCGGCTTCGCCTTCCTCAACCAGTTCTCGCATCAGGTCGACCACCAGCTTCTGCTGGCGTGACGACAGGCGCGGCGCCAGGCGGCCGATCTCGATGGTCTGGCGGGTGGCGGGGAAGTCGTGAACGAAGGGCTCGGCCTCGCCCTCGGCCATGCCGGGCTGCGCCGTCCCGGTCAGACCCTCGAAGAAGTAGCCGATGTCGACGCGGAAGAAGCGGGCGATGTCCCACAGCTTGGACGCGGAGATCCGGTTGGCGCCCTTCTCGTACTTCTGCACCTGCTGGAAGGTGACTCCCAGCGCCTGGCCCAGATCGGTCTGGTTGTAGCCCAGGGCGATGCGTTTCTCGCACACGCGCCGCCCCACATGTCGATCCACCAGATGGGGACCTTCTGTCCCGGAACCCCTGACCATGTCCTGCCCTCTTCCCCGTTTTTCTTGTCGACATGCCGCCGTCGCCGGGCCGATGTCATGTCAATTCGCGTCTCAGGGGCGCCGCGGGAACGACGCCCCCCGATAGGCTTAACGACCCAGCCTCGCTTTTCCAGCGCGGCCTCGCCCCGCGATCAGCATTATAACCAACAGGACGGCGAACCCCAGATCGCCCCAGCGGCCGTAAACGGTCGGCGGAGCCGGTTGCGGCAGACGCACGTCGATGACGCCCGCCTGGCCGGGGTCCAGCCGCTTGCCCTCGACGATGCGGCCCCACGGATCGATCATGGCCGAGACGCCCGTAGGCGTCGCCCGCGCCACCGGCAGGCCCGTCTCCAGCGCGCGATAGGAGGCCAGGTTCAGATGCTGGCGCGGACCTGACGTCCGGCCGAACCAGGCGTCGTTGGAGACGTTGACGACCCACGCCGGGCGCGTTGCCGCCGTCGCGGGCGTGAAGCCGGGATAGAGGGCTTCGTAGCAGATCAGCGGCTGCACCGGCGGAGCGTTGACCAGGCTGATCGGCGCAGGGGTCGGTCCGGCGCTGAAGTCGGCGGGGACGTGCACCAGGCTGCGCACGCCGATCCGACTCATCAGGTCGCCCATCGGCAGGTATTCGCCGAACGGCACCAGCCGGTGCTTGTCGTAGATCTGACCGATACGCAGGCCCGCCGCGCCTTCATCATGCAGGGCGAACAGGCTGTTGTAATAGCGGGCGCCCGTCTCGGCGCTCGGGTCCGGCTTGCCACGGCTCAATCCCGCGAGCAGGGTCTGGCCCGTCTGCAGGGCCCCCGCCACCGCCTGGGCGTCCGAGGAGGCGAACAGGTCGTTGGCCGTCGTCGGCAGGGCGCCTTCAGGCCAGATCACCACGTCAGGCAGAGCATCGCCCGGACGCGCCGTCAGCTCCAGATAGCGGCCCAGAATGGCCTGATAGGCCTCGGGGCTCCATTTGTAGTCCTGCGGGATATCGGCCTGGACCAGGCGCACCAGGGTCGGCGTCTCCACCAGCCGCGCCGAGGACAGACGCGCCGTCCCGAAGGCGAACAGACCGGCCAGCGCCAGCGTCCCCAGCCCCGCCGCGATCAGGCGCGGGCGTCGCGGCCCGGCATCGGCCAGAGGCGCGAAGGCGCTGACCGCCGCCACCGTGATCAGGCCCAGCCCATAGACCCCGACGACCGAGGCGAACTGCGACATGGCCGATCCGGCCGCCCAGCCTGCGCCCGCCGGATTCCACGGAAAGCCGGTCAGCACATGGCCGCGCGTCCACTCCAGCAAGGCGAACAGGGCGGCGAACAGCAGGACGCGCCGCGCGCCGGTCGGCCGGAGCCAGCGATAGGCCATGGTCGCCAGCCCCCAGAACAGCCCCATGCCCGCCGGCAGCAGACTGGCCGCAAACGGCGCCATCCACGCCTGAGCCGGATTGACCAGAAAGGCCTCGGCCACCCACCAGCAGCCGATGAAAAAATAGGCGAAGCCCGCCAGCCAGCCGACCCAGAAACCACCCTTCAGCGTCCCTGCGCGATCCGCCAGCAACAGCAGCAACGGATAGCCCAGCAGTCCCGGCAGGAAGCCGAACGGCGGATGGACCAGGGCGGCGCCCGCCCCGGCCAGCAGCGCCAAGCCGATCCGGCCCCAGCGATGGTTCAGCAGGCCCGGGAAACGGGCGGCGAGCGCCCCGCTCACGCGGCGCCCTCATGCTCGGCTGCATAGGGATCGGCGACACCCAATTCGCCCAGGATCTCGCGCTCCTCGGCCTCCATCTCCTCGGCCTCGGCGTCGTCCTCGTGGTCGCGGCCCAGCAGGTGCAGGACGCCGTGGACGACCAGATGGCTCAGATGATCCGACAGGGTCTTGCCCTGCGCCTGCGCCTCCGCCGCGCAATAGGCGTAGCCCAGCACCACGTCCCCCAGATGCGGAAAGGCGCTCTCGGCGGCCGGAAAGGACAGCACGTTCGTCGGCCGGTCCTTGTCGCGGAAACGCGCGTTCAGGTCCTGCACCGCCGCGTCGTCAGCCAACAGCACGACCACATCGCCCTCGACCGTTCCCAGGGCCGCGAGGGCGGCGCGCTCGGCGATCGCCGCCGCCTCGGGCAGGGCCTCAGTCCAGGCCTCGCTGTCGATCTCGACCTCGATCATCAGGCGTCGTCCTCAAGGTCGGGGAAGGGGCGGCTGCGCGCGGCGTCGCTGTCATAGGCGCGCACGATGCGCTCGACCATGGCGTGCCGCACGACGTCCTCGGACTTGAACTGCTGCACGCCGACGCCCTCCACGTCCTTGAGGATGCGCAGGGCGTGGGCTAGGCCGGAATCGCGCGGGTTCAGCAGATCGACCTGCGACGGGTCGCCCGTCACCACCATACGCGCGCCCTCGCCCAGACGGGTCAGCACCATCTTCATCTGCATCCGCGAGGTGTTCTGCGCCTCATCGACGATGATGAAGGCGTGGCTGAGGGTGCGGCCGCGCATGAAGGCGATGGGGGCGGCCTCGATCTCGCCCTTCTCGCGGCGGCGGCGCACGTCGTCGACGCCGAGGATGTCGTTCAGCGACTCCCAGATCGGCGCCAGATAGGGGTCGACCTTCTCGTTCAGGTCGCCGGGCAGGAAGCCCAGCTTCTCGCCCGCCTCGACGGCCGGGCGGGTGATGACCAGCCGATCCACCTGCCCCCGCTTCAGCAGGGAGGCGCCGTAGGCCGCCGCCAGGAAGGTCTTGCCCGTGCCCGCCGGGCCGACGCCGAAGGTCAGTTCGCAGCGGCCCAGCATTTCCAGATAGCGCGCCTGCGACGCCGTCTTGGGCGCGATGGCGCCGCGACGGCCGACGGGCAGGGCGGCGCCCTCCGGCACGCTGCGGCCCGTGGTGCGACCTGCGGGCTCAGCGCGCGGCTGGGTGACGGCGGCGCCCAGGGCGGTGCGGACGTCGGCCTCGGTGATCTCGGCGCCCGCCTCGGCCCGGTTCGACAGGGCCTCGATGACGCGGCGCGCCTGCGCCCGATCCCGCGTGGAGCCGTTGATCGACACCCCGCCGCCCGGCGTCTCGACCAGCACCTTGAAGGCGTCCTCGATCAGGGCCAGGTGACGGCTCTGCGGCCCGATGACCGCGCGCAACGCCGCATCGCTGAGGGACAGGAACTCGGACTCTCGCGCCATGAGGTCTCCTTGTTGGTCCCCTAACGCCTCGCGCGCGGCGCGAGGCTGCTTGAGGGGGATTGTAAGCATTCCTGGCCTCACGCACGGCGCGTGGCGGAACAGGCGTCAGTTCGTCTGGATCAGGCGGCCGGTCAGGCTGTTCTGCTGGCCGCTGATGATCTCGACCGGAACGATCCGGCCGATCAGTTGATCCGCGTCCTCGACGTGGACCGATTGCAGATAGGGGGAGCGGCCGATGGCCTGGGCGCCGTGGCGGCCCTTCTTCTCGAACAGCACCGGCAGGACGCGCCCGGCCAGAGACTGGTTGAAGGCGACCTGGTGCTCGGTCAGCAGGGCCTGAAGGGCATGCAGGCGCGCCTTGGCGATTTCGTCCGGCACCTGAGCCGCCATCGTCGCCGCAGGCGTGCCGGGGCGCGGCGAATACATGAAGGAGAAGGCGCTGGCGTAATTCACCTGCCGCACCAGATCCATCGTGTCCTCGAAATCGCGATCGGTCTCGCCAGGGAAGCCGACGATGAAGTCGCCAGACAGCGCCATGTCCGGCCGCGCCGCGCGGATGCGGTCGATCAGGTCGAAATACTTCTGACGCCCGTGCTTGCGGTTCATCAGCCGCAGGACGCGATCCGAGCCCGACTGAACCGGCAGGTGCAGATAGGGCATCAGGGCGTCCAGATCGCCGTGCGCCGAAATCAGGTCGTCCGACATGTCGTTCGGGTGGCTGGTCGTATAGCGGATGCGCTCGATGCCGGGGATGTCGGCCAGGGCGTAGGCCAGCTTCGCCAGGGTGAAGGGCTTTCCGTCCGGCCCCTCGCCGTCATAGGCGTTGACGTTCTGGCCCAGCAAGGTGACCTCGCGCACGCCCCGGTCGGCCAGGGCGCGGGCCTCGTCCAGCACCGCCGCGACCGGGCGCGACCACTCGGCGCCGCGCGTATAGGGCACGACGCAGAAGGTGCAGAACTTGTCGCAGCCTTCCTGCACCGTCAGGAAGGCGGTGACGCCCTCGGTCCCGCGCGTGGCGGGCAGGGCGTCGAACTTCTCATTGGGGGCGAAGTCGGCGCCGATGCGCTCGCCGCGCGCCCGCGCGGTGCGGGTCAGCAACTCCGGCAGCTGGTGATAGGCCTGTGGCCCGACCACCAGATCGACCGCCGGCTGGCGCTTCATGATCTCCTCGCCCTCGGCCTGGGCGACGCAGCCGGCCACGGCGATGGTCATGCCGCCATCGCCCGCCGCTGCTTTTTCTTCCTTCATCTGCCGCAGCTTGCCGAGTTCGGAATAGACCTTCTCGGCCGCCTTCTCGCGGATATGGCAGGTGTTCAGAATGACGAAGTCGGCGCCTTCGGGCGTGTCCGTCGGCGCATAGCCCAGCGGCCGCAGGACGTCGGCCATGCGTTCGGAATCGTAGACGTTCATCTGGCACCCGTAGGTCTTGATGAACAGGCGCTTGGGCGTCGCCTCGCCTTCGGGCGCGACGCCGTGGCCCAGGACAGGGGCCGGGACAGGCTTTTCGAGCGTATCGGTCATGTCCGGCTTATGATCGCCGAAACCGACGACGGCAAGCGTCGGCAGGGTCTGGGGCCGACGGCCGAGGTCAGTCTTCGGCCTCTTCGCGGGGGCGGCGCTTGTAGATCAGCCCCTCCCGCTCCACCGGCTCGGCGCCGGGGATGACGTGACCGTACAGCTCCAGCTTGTGACCGACCAGCTCATAGCCGAGCTTGCGGGCGATCTCAGTCTTGAGGCGCTCGATCTCAGCGTCGAAGAATTCGATGACTTCGCCCGTCTTGGTGTCGATCAGGTGGTCGTGGTGGTCGTCGCCGGCCTCTTCATAACGGCTGCGGCCGTCGCCGAAGTCGTGCTTCTCGACCACGCCCGCCTCTTCGAACAGGCGCACGGTGCGATAGACGGTGGCGATGGAGATGTGCGGATCGATCGCCGAAGCGCGGCGATACAGCTCCTCCACATCGGGGTGGTCCTCGGCATTCGACAGGACGCGGGCGATCACCCGACGTTGCTCGGTCATGCGCATGCCGCGCTCGGCGCAGAGTTTTTCGATCCGGTCCATGGCGGCGAAGATAGGATGGACCGTCGCCTTATGGAAGCTATCGAGAAAAGTTCAGGACCAACGTCAGCGCATCCTCTCGGCGTCCGTCCGCATGCGAATAATAGCCGCGTCGCCGCCCCATCTCGACGAAGCCGCTTCGGGCGTACAGGGCGCGGGCGGCGCCGTTGCCCTCGGCGACTTCCAGGAACATCCGTTCGGCGCCCAGGGCGGCGGCGCGCACCACCGCCGCCTCGACCAGTCGCGCGCCCAGCCCCGCGCGCTGCGCCGAGGGCCGCACCGCCAGGGTCAGAATCTCGGCTTCGTCGACCACGACGCGGATCAGGATGAAGCCGCCCTCCTCGGCCACGGCGAATACGCCCGGCGAGGCCAGGAGTTCGGCCAGCACCGCCCGGTCCCAGGCCGCCGCGAACGCCTCGGCGTGGATCGCGGCGAGGCGAGCAGGATCGACCGCCGGGAAGATCGGGTCGCTCACGCGGCGGGCTGACGCGGCTGGCCCGGCAGACGGCTGGGCGGCGTGGCGTCGGGCGCGCGCAGATAGAGCGGCTGCGGCGGGGCGGTCGTCGGATCGGCGGCCAGGGCGACGGCCGCCAGCGCCTCGGGCGCGGGAGCGGGCAGGGGATGTAGGGCGGCGCTCGCCAGTTCAGGGAAGGCCTCGGCCAGCACCTCGGTCCCGCTTCCGACCAGGACCGGCCGCGCGTCCCCGGTTTCAGCCTGAATGCGGTCGCGCGCCGCCTCGAGGGACAGCGCCTCCGCTTCGCCGAGCGCCACGCCGTCGCGGAACAGACGCGCATAGACCTGTCCCCGGCGGGCGTCGATGACAGCGGCGACCAGGCCCTCGGACGGGACCGAGGCCGCCAGGGCGTCCAGGGTGGAGATTCCGACCACCGGCCGATCCAGCGCCGCGCCCAGCCCCAGGGCGAAGGCCAGGCCGACACGCAGGCCGGTGAAGGAGCCCGGCCCCACCGTCACCCCGATGCGCGCCATCCCGTCGAAACCGCCCGCCTCCGCCGCCGCATCGCGCGCCAGTCCGCCCAGTCGCTCCTGATGGCCCTTGGTCATCAGCTCGGCGCGCAGGCCCAGGGGCCGGGGCTGGGGCTGGGGCTGGAGCAGGGCGTCGCCGGCTTCGCCCTCGAACACTCCGACGGCGCAGGCGCCCAGCGCCGTGTCGATGACCATGATCTTCATGGCCCTGTCCCTAATGCGAAACCGGCGCGGATGCGACCGCTTCAACGCCGAAGACCGTCAGGCCGCCGCCATGGCCTGGGCGACGCGGGTCAGGGCGCGACGCGCGCCGGCGTCGGGAATCCGCGCGAAGGCCTCGGCCAGACCTCGCCCTTCGGCGCTGGTCAGAACCGGGTGCAGCAGCTCCGCCTCGCCCTCGGTCTCAGGTCGCGCTGGGAAGAAGTCGCCCACCGAACAGCCCATGGCCATCGCCGCCTGATGCAGACGCGAGGCGGAGACGCGATTGACGCCGGTCTCATACTTCTGGACCTGCTGGAAGCTGACTCCCAGTTCTCGCGCCAGGACGGACTGGGACCAGCCGAGGGCGGAGCGCCGGGCGGCGATGCGCAGGCCGACGGCCTGATCGATATGATGGCTGCGACGCGACATGATCCCTCCGCTTTCAACCAGAGAGTTTCATGAACGACCGCATCATGCAACTATTTTGTTTCATTCGTCGTCAAAGCGGCCGGTCACAGCCGACATCGACTGGATGCGTGAACGCGCGATCCGCTCCGTGCGGTCCAGACCGCCTGCGCCGAGAACCACGACTTCGGCGTCGTCGGCGCGATCATAGAGGCGAACCCTCTGGGCGCCGTCGTCGATCTGGATGACGCAGCCCTGGCCCCGCCGGGGCCAACGCCCCGGCACATACTCCAGCACCGTTCCGGCCGACGCCCAGGGCGCCAGCTCGTCCGTCTCCAGCCGCAGCCGACGGGTCTGAACGGGCGCGCCGTCGAAGACGCGGCCGCGGGCTGAAAGTCCAGTGGCGGGAAGGGCTTCAGTCGAAGCCGGCTCGCCGCCCATCTGCAGGACCAGCGCCTCGGGCGTTGCATCCAGAGCGCCGGTCAGGCGGCGCTGGACGTCGGGACGGAACAGGCTGGAGCGTTTGCCCGCCTCATACAGGCCCCAGCCCTGGCTGGTCATGCCGATCCTTGCGCCCGCCTCGGCCTGGCTCAACCCGCGTTCACGCCGCAGCGTCGCCAGGGCCTCGCCCAGGGCGCGAGCCTGGGATGTCTCGTCCGAACCGCTCATGACGCCATCATGCCCGAGGGCGCGCCGTCCGACGAGTGTTTCATGTGAAACAGGGCGGCGCTTACAGCACCTGTTCGACGCTGGTCACTTCGGGAACGTAATGGCGCATCATCTGCTCGACCCCGGCCTTCAGGGTCGCGGAGGAGGAGGGGCAGCCCGCGCAGGCGCCGCGCATCCGCAGACGCAGCACGCCGGTTTCCTCGTCGAAATGGTCGAACAGGATGTCGCCGCCGTCCTGGGCCACCGCCGGACGGATGCGGCTGTCGAGCAGGCCCTTGATCTCCGCGACGATCTCCGTGTCCTCGCCGGCGTCCTCGCTCACGGCTTCACCGGCTCGAACCAGGGGCGCGCCAGAGACGAAATGATCCATGATGACCGACAGGATCGGCGCCTTCATCTCGCTCCAGTCGGGTCCCTGCGCCGCGCGGGTGACCGAGACGTAGTCGGCGCCGAAGAAGACCCCCTCGACCCCTTCCAGTTCGAAAAGGGCCTCGGCCAGAGGCGAGGCGGCCGCCTCGTCGATGGTGCGATACTCCAACACGGCCTGCGGGGCGACGTCGCGGCCCGGCAGGAATTTGAGCGCGTTGGGATTGGGCGTGGCTTCGGTCTGGATGAACATGAGCCTCAGATGCGCCCTGCCGCGGCCCGGTTCAAGTGGGCGCTCAAGCAGCGAGCCGCCGCGCGGCGAGCGATAGCGCCCCTTGGATCAAGCCAGATCCAGAATCTCGTCCTCGGTCAGTTCGCCGGGAACGATGGTGACGGGCAGCTTGCGGCCGGTCAGGGCGGCGCCCTGTTTCAACACCGCCGACACCAGGGGGCCCGGGCCGCGTCCGTTGGCTCCGGCCGCCAGGATCAGGATCTTGATGTCGGGATCGTCGCCCACGGCCTTGCGGATAGCGGCCTGGGGGTCGCCTTCCTCGATCAGATAGACGGGCGGCGCGCCCGAGGTCTCGGCGACCTTCTCGCCCAGCCGGGCCAGCAGGCCTTCCGCCTCCTCGCGCTGCTGGCGGCGGATTTCGTCGCGAACGCCGGACCAGTGCTCGTCCGATCCGCCGGGCAGGGCGCGCAACAGGACCACATGGCCTCCGGTCGAACGGGCGCGGCGCGAGGCGTAAGCCAGGGCGGCGCCCAGCTCGGGACTGTCGTCGACGACGACGAGGAACTTCCTGGGCATGGGCCCTCCGGTTCACTGAACAGCAGGCGCCACCTAAACCGACCCCGCCCCAAACGCCAAGGCCCGCCCGCCTCGCCAGACGACGAAACGGACGGGCCCTGATCCTCTCGCGACGAATGATCGCGCTCCAAGAAGCGCTCAAGCAGCGAGCGACGGCGTCGCGAGCGTAACGCGTGACGCCGGGCTCTCGTCCGGCGTCACCTCGCTTAGGAAGCTGAAGCCAGCACCTCGCGGATCGCGCCGTTGGCGATGGTCAGCTTGGCGAAGGTCCAGCCGGAGCCCGAGGTCTCGATCTCGTCGACCGAGCCGCGCAGGGCCTCCACCTGATCCATGCGGGCGCCGATCCAGGCGTCGACCGCCTGTTCCGCACTGTCCTCGCCGGCGCCGGCCGCCTCGGCCGAGGCCTTGGCCACGGCGCGGGTCAGCTGCTGCTGCTCGGTCATCAGGTCCTGGATCAGGCGACGCACGGCCAGGCGGTCGAAGTGATCGCCCGACGGCACCGACCCGGCCGCCACGCGCAGGCGGTCGAAGTCGAAGGCGGCGCCGACCTGGTGATAGACGCGGGCCATGGCCGGAGCGTCCCAGCCCAGTTCGCCGGCCAGGTCGCCGATGTCGGCCGTGGCCACCATCGGACGCAGCATGGCGATGTCGCGCGCCAATTCTTCCGGCGCGCCCAGACCGATGAAGGTCTGGACCCGGCCTTCGTAGCGGGCGTGCTCATAACGCGACAGCACCTGCGGACCGGCGGCGCGCAGGGCGTCGGCGGCGGGCTGGTAGGCGGCGATCATGCCGCCGACTGTCGTCTCGGTGCGAGCCGCGCGACGCGCCAGCCAGAAGGTCTGGCGACGCAGGACCAGGGCGATCTCCTGATACAGGGCCGTCTGGGCCTCGGCCGGGATCTTCAGGTCCAGGGCCGACACCGCCTTCCAGGCCTCGTCGAGGCGGAAGACGTGACGCGCGGTCTCGAAGGCCGTGACCATGGCGGCGGTGTCGCACTCGGCCGCCGCGCGCAGGCGGTCGGCGAAGGTCGGTCCGGCCATGTTGACGATCTCGTTCGACAGCACGGTGGCGATGATGTCGCGACGCAGGCGGTGCCCCTTCATGTCGCTCTCGAACTGGGCGAGCGGCGTCGGGAAGTAGTCGACCAGCATCCGCTCGAAGAAGGCGTCGTCCGGCGCGGCCGAGGCGACGATCTCGTCGAACAGTTCGAGCTTGGAATAGGCGGTCAGCACCGCCAGCTCCGGCCGCGACAGGGCCTGGCCCTGCAGCTTCATCTCGGCCATGCGGGCGTCGTCGGGCAGGTATTCGACCGCCCGGTTCAGCTTACCGATCGAAACCAGGTGCTGCATGAAGGCCTGCTGGGCGTCCAGGGCGTTCGCCCCTTCGGCCTGTTGCAGGGTCAGGGCCAGCGTCTGGTCGTAGTTGTGACGCAGGACGTTATGCGCCACCTCGTCCGTCATCGACTTCAGCAGGGCGTTGCGATCCTCGGCCTTCAGATGGCCCGAGGCGATGGCGCCGCCCAGCAGGATCTTGATGTTCACCTCCTGGTCGGAGGAGTCCACGCCGGCCGAGTTGTCGATGGCGTCGGTGTTCAGCCGCACGCCGACGCGCGCCGCCTCGATGCGGCCCAGCTGGGTCATGCCCAGGTTGGCGCCTTCGCCGATGATCTGGGCGCGAACCTCGCCGCCGTTGATGCGGATGGCGTCGTTGGCCTTGTCGCCGACCTGCAGGTTGGTCTCGCCCGAACCCTTGATGTAGGTGCCGATGCCGCCGAAGTAGAGCAGTTCGGCGCGGGCCTTGAGGATGGCCTGCATCAGGGTGACCGGGTCGACGCTGTCGGCCTCGATGTCCAGCAGTTTCTTGATCTGGGGCGTCAGGGCGATCGACTTGGCTGAGCGCGAGAAGACGCCGCCGCCTTCCGAGATCAGGCTCTTGTCATAGTCCTGCCAGCTGGTGCGCGGCGTCTCGAACAGGCGCTTGCGCTCGGCCCACGACTTCGCCACGTCCGGGTTCGGGTCGATGAAGATGTCGCGGTGATCGAAGGCGGCCACCACCTTGGTCGCCTGCGACAGCAGCATGCCGTTGCCGAAGACGTCGCCGGACATGTCGCCGACGCCGACCACGGTGAAGGGCTCCGTCTGGATGTCCTTGCCGACTTCGCGGAAGTGGCGCTTGACCGCCTCCCAGGCGCCGCGCGCGGTGATGCCCATCTCCTTGTGGTCGTAACCGGCCGAACCGCCCGAGGCGAAGGCGTCGTCCAGCCAGAAGCCGTAGGACTGGCTCACGCCGTTGGCGATGTCCGAGAAGGTCGCCGTACCCTTGTCGGCGGCCACGACCAGATAGGGGTCGTCGCCCTCCCAGGCCACGACATTCGCCGGACGCACCGGCGCGCCGTCGCCGACGATGTTGTCGGTGATGTCCAGCATCCCGGACAGGAAGGTCTTGTAGGCGCGGATGGCCTCGGCCTGCGTCTCCTCGCGCGTGCCGCCGACCGGCAGTTGCTTGGGATAGAAGCCGCCCTTGGAGCCGACCGGCACGATGACCGAGTTCTTGACCTGCTGGGCCTTCACCAGACCCAGGACCTCGGTGCGGAAATCGTCACGACGGTCCGACCAGCGCAGACCGCCGCGCGCCACCGGGCCGAAGCGCAGGTGCGTGCCTTCGACATACGGCGCCCAGACGAAGATTTCGCGGAAGGGCTTGGGCAGGGGCAGATCGGCCAGTTCCTGGGCCGCGATCTTGATCGAGATGTGGGCCTTCGGATTCCCCTCGGCGTCGACCTGATAGAAGTTGGTGCGCTTGATCCCGTCGATCAGGGCCGAGATCCGGCGCAGGGCTCGGTCGTGATCCAGGCTCTTCACGTCCTGCAGCAGGGTTTCGATCTTCGCGTCCAGTTCAGCCACGGCCGCTTCGCGCTCGGCGACCGAACCGCCATGGGCCGGGTCGAACTTGGCCTTGAACAGGGCCAGGATGGCGCGTGCTGCGTCAGGGTATTCGCGCAGGGCCGCTTCCTGAACCGACTGGGAGGGGTCCAGACCCGTCTGCTGGCGGTAACGCGCCAGGGTGCGGATCAGGGCCGCTTCGCGCCAGTCGACGCCCAGTTCCAGCACCAGGCGGTTGAAGCCGTCGCTCTCGGTACGGCCGTTCCACACGGCCTTGAAAGCCTCCTCGAACGGGGTCTTGAGGTCGGCGAAGACCAGGTCGGCGCCGCGCGGGTCTTCCAGCAGGAAGTCGTGGATGTAGATCGGCTCCTGGCCGATCGTCCGCACGACGTGGTCGGATTCCTCGAGCGTCTTCAGACCCATGTCGGCCAGGATCGGCAGCACGTCGGACAGCGGCACGGCCGACCCGCGGCGATACAGCTTGAAGCGGAACTGCAGGTTGGTCTCGTCGGCCGTGCGGAAGGCGCGCACCGCCACCGGCTCGGCATGGACGCCGTCGGCCGCCGAGCCGTCGTTCAGGCGATCGAACTGCTCCAGGTCAGCCACTGCCTCGGCCGCGTCGTAACGGTCGCGGAAGGCGACGCCGAAACCCTCGGCCCAGCGGGCGCTGGTCGGGCCGACGGCGGCTTCGTCCACCCCGGCCAGGCGCAGGGCGCGCTCGAAGCGGTCGATCCAGCTGCGTCCGGCCTCGGCCACCTCGGCCTCCAGGGCCTTCAGGTCGGGCACGGGGTGCTCGCCCGGCGTCACGCCGATGATGTAGTGGACGCGCGTCAGCGGCTGGTCGCTCAGCTGCGGATACCAGGCCGAGACGCGGCCGCCCCAGGCCTTGGCCAGAATGCCGCCGATGCGCTGGCGCAGGCCCGCGTCGAAACGCTCGCGCGGGATGAAGCACAGCACAGAGACGAAGCGGTCGAACGGATCGCGGCGCGTGAACAGGCGGATGCGCGGACGATCATACAGGTGCAGGACGCCCAGCGCCGTATCCAGCAGCTCGTCCTCGCCGATCTGGAACAGCTCGTCGCGGGGGTAGTTCTCGAGAATGTTCTTCAGGCGTTTGTGATTATGGCTGCCCGGCGTCTTGCCCGCGCGTTCCAGCGCATTGGCCACCTTACGCCGGACCAGCGGCACCTCCTTGGCCATCTTGTCATAGGCCTCGGCGGTGAACAGGCCGACGAAGCGCGTCTCTCCGGTCGGCTTGCCGTCGGCGTCGTAGCGTTTGACCCCGACATAATCCATGTAGGCCCGCCGGTGGACCCGCGAGCGCATATTGGCCTTGGCCACGGTGACCGGATCGCTCTCGTCCAGCTGGCGCTGCATGGCGGCGGTCAGGACGGCCGGTTCGGAGGCGCGGCGCAGCACGCGGCGTTCGGGATCACTGAGAACGCCCAGACCGTCGCTGGACTGGTTCAGCGGCGCCTCGGCCTCATACGAACCGGACGCGTCGCGCGGATAGTCGTAGTCGCGGGCGCCCAGGAAGACGAAATGGTCGCTCTTGGCCCAGCGCAGGAACTCGAGATTCTCCTTCAGCACCTCGGGGTCCACGCCCTTCGGCGGCGCGGCCTCCAGACGCTGGACGGCCTCGCGCATGGCCTGAACCATGGCGCCGTGATCGCGCACGGCGGCGCGGACATCGGCCATGGCGGTCGCCAGACCCTCGCCCAGGGCGTCACGACGCTCCTGCGGCAGGGGATCGATGACGACGATGATCAGGGAGTCGCGACGGCCCGCCTCGATCTCGACGATCGGGTGGAACAGGGCCCGAACGGTGACCCCCGCCTCGGCCAGGGCGACCAGGACGCTGTCGACCAGGAACGGCCCGTCGTCCTGCAGGATCAGGATCTGGTCGTAGCCGGTGTTGACGCCGGCGGCGTCGGCCAGCGGGCCGACGGTGATGCGGGCGGGCTCGCCCGCCTTGCGCGCCTCCGCGCCGCGCCAGGCGCCGGCCAGCAGGACGGCCAGGTCGTCGCCGCCGAGTTCAGGCGTCTCATCGGCGGAATAGTCGTCGAAGGCCTGAGCCAGCAGAGTCTTCTCCGCCGCGCCCGGCGGCGCCGCAATCCGCGCATAGGCCGCCTCCAGCGCTCCCAGGTCGGCGGGAACGGCGGGAACGATGCGCGAAGCAGCGGACATGACTCAGGTCTCGAACGGCGCGGTGGAAAACCGCTGGGGAAAACAGCCGCACCTTAGCGCTCCCGGCGAGAACGGCTAGGCCGTCGAGGCCCTGAAACACAGGGAATTTCGGTGTGCAGCGCACCATGTTGCGCCAGAGGCCCAGTTGTGGACGGTTTTGGCCCTGGTCGCCGTCGAACAGAGAAACAAAAGCCCCAATTCCGCCGTGATCGGACAGAAGCGGCTTAAGCTTCAATCCGAAAACAGGCTCTGAAACGAACAAGGCCGTCGAACGGAGTCCGACGGCCTGCTCGGTCCGGCGCTCAGGAGGGGGAGGGGAAGCGCCGGCCTGGGACGTCGCGGTCCGGGAGGGGGAGGGGAGGACCGCGTCGTCGTGTGAGGGTGAAATAGGCGTCGATTGCGGCAGTTCAAGGACAAGAAGAGAAAATTTTCGAGTTCTATGTCTGCGGCGGGACGTCGCGGCCCCGGATACGGCGAAGCCAGGATGATCGTCCCCAGACGGAACGTTTCTGGGCGGCGTCTTCTTCCGTCCCCTTGTCCTTGACCTTGCCCGGCCGCTTGGCGGCGTAGGGTTCGCCGTCGCCCGACAGCAGGACCGCGATCCAGCGCGACCCTTTGAACTCGGCCAGGATGGCCATGGCCATCACCGCCAGCGGCGTCGACAGGAACATCCCCGCCACGCCCCACAGCTTGCCCCAGAAGGCCAGGGCCAACAGCACCACGATGGGGTCGATGTTCTGATTGTCGCCCTGCATCCGCGGCTGGACCAGGTTGCCGACCAGGAACAGCAGGGTCTGAAGGCCCACGAACAGGATCAGGGCGGGCCAGTAGCTCTCGAACTGGACCAGGGCGAACAGGGGCGGGGCGCAACCGGCCACGGCCCCGCCGAGCACTGGGATGAAGCCGACGATGAAGATGACGAAGGTCCAGAACTCAGCGTTCTGAAGCCCCACCGCCCGCATCAGCACCCAGGCCACGGCGCAGATCATGGCCCCGGTCACAGCCTGGACCCACAGATAGCCCTCGACCCCGCCGCGCACGCGCTCGAACACCTCCAGCGCCTCCTGGCGCGGGCCGCGCTCAGGGAACATGCCGACCATCTTCTTACGGAAGCCCGCCTGGGAGGCCAGCAGGAAGCCCAGGTAGATCATGACGAAGAAGGCGCCGGTGGCGGCCCCCTGCACCTGGAAGGCCGTCGTGGTCAGCCAGCCGCGCACGTCGATGCCGGCGATCATGTCCTGCAGGGTGGGCGGGTCGCTGACCCCGACCAGGGCCGAGACGTCCCGGCTGATCTGGTCGATGCGCGGGCCGATGCTGCCCGCCACGCCCGAGGCGTCGGTGAAGAAGCCCGCCGCCCCGTCGACGATGATCCAGATCGACAGCAGGAAGCCCAGCACCACCACGATCAGGGCGGCCGCCCCCGCGAAACGCGGCGGAACGGGGGTGCGACGCTCGATGGCGCGCTTCACCCCGTCGATCATGATCATCAGGAACAGGGCCATGGCCAGAGGCGTCAGGATGTCCCTGAGCCAATAGAGGGCGGCCCCCGCCGCCACGACGGCGATCAGCACCACCGCATTCGTGGCCGGGGAGGAATGACTGACGGTGATCGGAAGCTTCATGGCGGAACTGTCGTCGTGGCCGGGAACCGCGTCAATCGCTGTAAACCGCCGAGGTTCCGCCTTGCGGCGACGGCGTGGTGGATTAAGCATGGCGGGGCACGCAGGAGACCCGCTTCATGACCGACGCCCCCGCCCTGTTTCTCGGCCAGTCCTTCGAGGGCGCGCCCGAGCGCCTCTTGCTGAACCGCGCCAATCGCCACGGCGTCGTCGCCGGCGCCACCGGAACGGGCAAGACCGTGACCCTTCAGATCATGGCCCAGGGCTTTTCCGAGGCGGGCGTCCCCGTCTTCTGCGCCGATGTGAAGGGCGACCTGTCCGGCATCAGTCAGGATGGCGGCGTCGAGAAGTTCGCCGAGCGCGCGGGCAAGATGGGCCTGACCCTGAACGGCAAGTCGGCGCCCGTCGTCTTCTGGGACCTGTACGGCCAGAAGGGGCACCCGATCCGGGCCACGGTCTCCGATGTCGGTCCGGTCCTGCTGGCCCGGATGCTGGAGTTGAACGACGTGCAGGAAGGGGTGCTGACCGTCGCCTTCCACGTCGCCGACAAGGAAGGCCTGCTGCTGCTGGACCTGGAGGATCTGCGCGCCCTGCTGGCCTATGTCGGCGAGAACGCCCAGACCATCGGCCGCGAGGTCGGCAACGTCTCGCCCACCTCCATCGCCGCCATCCAGCGGGCCCTGCTTCAGCTGGAGCAGCAGGGCGGCAAGGCCTTCTTCGGCGAACCGGCCCTGCGTCTGGAGGACATGATGCGCACCGCCCTGGACGGCCGGGGCCAGGTAAACGTGCTGGACGCCACGCGACTGATGAACAGCCCGCGGCTCTACGCCGCCTTCCTGCTGTGGCTGCTGTCCGAGCTGTTCGAGCAACTGCCCGAGATCGGCGACCCGGAGAAGCCGCGCCTGGTCTTCTTCTTCGACGAGGCCCACCTGCTGTTCAACGACGCGCCCAGGGGCCTGCTGGAGAAGGTCGAGCAGGTGGTGCGCCTGATCCGCTCCAAGGGCGTCGGCGTCTATTTCGTCACCCAGAACCCGGCCGACATTCCCGACAGCGTCCTGGCCCAGCTGGGCAATCGGGTGCAGCACGCGCTGCGCGCCTACACCCCCGCCGAGCAGAAAGGATTGCGCGCCGCCGCCCAGAGTTTCCGCGCCAATCCCGCCTTCGACACGGCCGAGGCCATCCAGGCCCTGGGCGTGGGCGAGGCCCTGGTGTCGACCCTGGACGAGAAGGGCGCGCCGACCGTGGTGGCCCAGACCAAGATCCGTCCGCCCGACTCGCGCCTCGGCCCGGCCACCGAGGCCGAACGCGCCGCCACCATGGCCGCCAGCCCGGTGCGCGGAGTCTATGACACGGCGGTCAACCGCGAGTCGGCCGAAGAGGTGCTGAAGGCCCGCCGCGCCCAGGCCGACCGCATCGAAGCCGAGACCGCCACGGCGGCGGCTGAGGCCAAGGCGGCGGAAAAGGCCGCCCGTTCGACCGCTGCGTCCCGCGCGCCGGCCGCGCCGCGCCCGCGCGCCTCGTCCAACCGGCAGACGCCGATTGAGGCTCTGACCAAGTCGGTGCTGCGAACCGCCGGCTCGACCATCACCCGCGAACTGCTGCGCGGCGTGCTGGGCAGTCTGAAAAAACGATAGGCCGGGCGCCATCAGGTCCAGCCTCCGGGAACCCGGTCAAGCTTCAGCGCATTTGAGCTCGGCCTTCAACCTGACCGTCTGGATTCCCGCCCATGCTGATTTCGCCTGTCGCCTCCATCGTCGTTACGGCTCTCGCCTTCCTGCCGACCCAGATCGGCGCGGTAGACATCGGTCCTGAGCTCATAGAGGTCGCGGGCATGGGCCACATCCGGACCATCCCCTGCGAAGGTCGACGCGTCGAGGTTCAGGGCACGGGCCACGCCCTGACCTTCACCGGCGTCTGTTCGGGTCTGGAACTGTCCGGCGCGAACAACTTCGTCACCATCACCCTGTCGCCGAACGCCGTGCTGGACGTCTCGGGCAGCGGTCAGGCCGTGCGCTGGCGTTCGTCCGGCGAGCCCCGCCAGAGCCTGAGCGGCGCCAACAACAGCGTCGTCCGCGTCCGAGACTGATCAGTCAGCCGCGCGGGACAAGGCGCCACATCCGCAAGGGGTGGCGCACCGCCCCCGCCTCATGCCCCGCTGCGTCGCCTCGGCCGATGTAGAGATCGGCGCGCACGGGGCCGCGGATCGCCGAGCCGGTGTCGAGCGTCATGACCAGACCGCGATAGCTGGCGCGTGCGCCGCGCAGATTGCCGCCGTCCGCCTCGATCCAGGCCGCCTCGCCGTAGGTCCAGCGCGACGGGTCCACCGCGACCGACCGGCGCGCAGGCAGAGGCACCCCCGCCGCCCCCGTCGCCTCGTTTCCGTCGTCGGCGCTGGTGGTGAAGAAGATGTAGCGGGGGTTCAGCGCCATCACCCGACGCGCCTCGGCCCCGCGATGGGCGGACAGCCAGCCGCGGATGGCCTCGCCCGAGGTCCCGTCGCGCGGCAGCAGACCCTGTTCCGCCATCGGCCGGGCGATGCCGACGAATTTGGCGCCGTTGTCGGCGGCGTAGGCGGCCCTCAGACGGGCGCCGTCCGGGAAGGTCAGGGTTCCCGAACCTTGAATCTGCAGGAAGAAGAGGTCCTCGGCCTTCATCCAGGCCAGAACGGAGGACTGAGCCGAGCCCGCCTCGATGGCGGCGCGATCGCCGACGTCGGCCAGATTGGCCGGGCGGCTGAGGACCGGGGCGTCGAACTCCGCGTCCGGAACGCGACGGGCCGGATACTCGGGCGCGAAATAGGCGGTCAGCAGGCCGCGCCCGCCGTCGTCGGTGCGGACTTCGGTCGCAGTGAAACGGCTTTCAAGGAAGGCGCGCGCATCGCTGGGATTGGCCCGGGCGGCCAGGGCGCGCGCGTCGCGACAGGTTTCGACGGCGATGCGCGACGGGCCGCAGCCGGCGGCGTAGGCGCGCAGGGCGGCCAGGTGATCCTCTTCGGACCAGCCGGGCAGGGCGGCTAGGCTGAGCTCGCCGACTGCGGGCGGAGATACAGGCGGGGACACCGGCGGCGGGAGGGTCGGCGCAGGTCCGGGGCCCGGCGTGGGAACCGGGCGCGGGGTCGAGGCGCAGGCCGCAGCCAGCAGGGAGAGGGCCAGGACGCCGGACAGACCGCCCAGTCGTCCAAGCGGAGCCGTAAGGAGACGGGCCGCGCCCGTCTGATCGAGGGGCGCGGACCGAGCCGTCATCAGGCGGTCGCCGGCTCGACGCGGGCCAGGGCCCAGTTGGGGTCGGACGCGCCCAGACGGCGCTCGAAGGTCCAGATCTCGGCGGTGCGCCGCTCCTCGGTCACCGTCTCGCCGCCCGAAGGCGTGAGCGAGCCGCGCACCTCGGCCAGGAAGCGCACCTTGGCCAGGGCGCGGTCGCCCTCGGCCGTCGCCGACTCAAGATCGGCGCGCGGCGGATGGACCAATTCGGCGCCCTCCGTGTCGCCCCGGGCTTCGCGCGCCGCGATCCCGGCCTCGAACGAGCCCATGACCTTGTCGGTCAACAAGGGGCGCAAGGCGTCGCGGTCGCCCTTGGCGTAGGCGCGCACGATGGTCTCATAGGCCTGGCGCGCGCCCTCCAGGAAGCGGTGCGGGTCGAAGTTCGGCTCGCGCGCCTTCAGCCCGGCGATCGCCGCCGTCAGGGCGGGATCGACGACAGGTCCGCGCGGGGCCTCGGGCGCCCCTGCCGGAGCGGCCGGAACCGGAGCGGGCTTGGGGTTGTCCTCGGGCTGACGGCCGACCTTCTTGCCCAGCACATTATAGAGCTGGAACAGCAGCACCGCCGCGATGACGGCGAAGATCACGATCTGAAAGGTCACCGGCACGGTGGGTTCCTCGGCTAGTCAGGCCTCATCTTCCCGGACGGGAAGCGCCTCAGGGTTCCCCCGTGAGGCGAAAAGGCAGGTCGTACAACGTGATTAGGGGTCGATCCGGGCGGACGCAAGGCGAAGCGAGGGACGAACGCCGGTCTCGACGTTGCGACACAGGGTCCCGCCATGCTACCGCCGCCCTTCACGCCCGCCTCCGGAGGGAGCGGGACGCCTCCATTTCTGCAAGACGGTTTCCAGACTCATGACCGACGCCACGCCGCCCGCCGACGCCAACGGCCAGACGCCCGACCAAGCCCAGCCGCAAGGCCCCGGCTTCCGTATCCTGGCCCAGTACGTCCGCGACCTGTCGTTCGAGAACCCCAAGGCGCCGGACAGCCTGCGCATCGACGGCAAGCCGGCCATCGACATGGGCGTCGAAATGAACGCCCAGGGCCGCCCCGACGGTCTGTTCGAAGTCGATCTGAAGCTGTCGATCAAGGCCACGGCCGACGACAAGACTCCGGTGTTTCACGTGGAACTGCTCTACGGCGGCCTCTTCGCCCTGCAGGGCGTCCAGCCTCAGGACATCGAGCCCCTGCTGCTGATCGAATGCCCGCGCTACCTCTTCCCCTTCGCGCGCCAGATCATCGCCCAGGCCACCGCCGACGGCGGCTTCTACCCGCCCTTCATGGTCGACCCGATCGACTTCGCCGCCATCTACGTCGCCCGTCAGCAGCAGATCGCGGGCGCCCCGGCCGAGACCGGCCAGGCATAAAAAAGGGTCGCTAACGCGAGGCGCGCGGCGCCTCGCTGCTTGAGCGACTATCTATGAGAGAGGGGCGTCTAGTCGGACGCCCCTTTTTCTTGCGCTGGAGGGTCCGTGCTCAAGGTCATCGCCGAGGACTTCATCAAGCCCGAACATGTCGAGACGGTGCGGCCTCTCTACGCCGAACTGGTGCGGCTGACGCGGCGGGAACCGCTGTGCCGCGCCTATGATCTGTTCGAGGATCACAAACAGCCCGGCCATTTCATCTTCATCGAGGAATGGCCCGACCAGGCGGCGCTCGACGCCCATTGCGCCAGCGAGCACTTCCGGCGCCTGGTCCCCCAGATCGACGCCCATCAAGCCAGGGCGGGGACCTATATCCTGATGAAGCCCGTCCTGGCGGGCCCCGCCGATCAGGCGGCTTCTTCAGCCTCGATCTCGACCGTCACCCCATAGCCCGCCCACAGGCTGAAGTCCTTGAGCGTCGCCTTGAGGAAGGCCAGGTGCGCAGCCTCTTCCTCTGCCGTGACCAGGGCGGGGAGGGGGCGGGGCCGGGCGCCGTAGGCCGCGCGCTCCGCCGTCTCCGTCGCACCGCTGCGCGTCGAGGTCAGGTCCAGCGCCCGCTCCTTGCCGCCGCGCAGCTCCAGATAGACTTCGGCCAGCAGACGGGCGTCGATCAGGGCGCCGTGCAGGGTGCGCTCGACCAGGCTGATCTTGTAGCGTTTGCACAGGGCGTCCAGCGAGTTGGCCATGCCCGGAAACCGCTTCTGGGCCAGGGCCAGGGTGTCGATCCAGCGGTCCTGCGGCGGCGGCTTGCGGCCGATGCGGCCGATCTCGAAGTCGATGAAGTTGCGGTCGAAGTTGGCGTTGTGCGCGATCAGGGGCGCGTCCCCCAGGAACTCCATCAGGTCATCGACGACCTCATGGAATTTGGGCGCGTCCTTCACCTTGTCGTCGGTGATGCCGTGCACTTTGATCGCGTCCGGGGGGATCAGCCGCTCGGGGTTGATGAAGCGATGGAAGGTCCGCCCCGTCGGCAGCAGGTCCTCGATCTCGATGCAGCCCACCTCGATCAGCCGGTCGCCGGTCTTGGGATCGAAGCCGGTGGTTTCAGTGTCGAGAACGATTTCGCGGGCCATGTCCCTTAATGCCGGGGTTCGGCCCTGAACGAAAGCCTCAGACCTCCAAGGTCCGACGGATGGCCTGAGCGACCTCCAGACTGCGCGCCGCCTCCTCGCGGTTCTCATCCTCCAGATGCCAGGCGGCGGAGAGGCAGGCGTGACAGAATCCCCAGGCCAGGATCGCCTGTGCCGGCCGTCCGACCGCCGGCGCCAGGGTCCGGGCCAGACGCTGCGCCCGCTCGGGATCGGTTCGAAGATCCTGCCGCTCCACAGGATTGTAGAGCAGATTGGCCGCATCATAGGCCGGATCGCCCAGGACACCGTGCGGATCGATCGCCAGCCAGCCGCGTGGGCCGTGCAGGATGTTGTCGTGATGAAGATCGCCGTGCAGCGGCCGGATCGACACGCCTTCCGACATCAGGCTCGCTGTCAGGCCTGCGGCCTCGCTGAACAAGCCGCCCTGATTGTCGGCCTCAAGCCTCAACGCCGCGAAACGGTCCTCCATGGTCTGGAGGCCCCCGGCCGGGCGATCCGAAGGCGCGTGAAGCGCGCCCAGCACATCGGCGGCGATTCGGGTCGCGGCGGCGTCGCCCTCGACGTCCAGCACCGAGGTCAGGGTGCGGCGGCCGGCGTCCTCAAGCCATTGCCAATCCCCCTCCGCGCCCAGAAGGCGGATCGCGCCGGCTCCGTCACGCCAACGCAGCCAGGCCAGAGCCTGCGGCGCGTCCGACGCCGCCTGCGGGCTCAGACGTTTGACCACGCTCGTGCGGCCTTCGCTGTCCACGGCTCGCCAGACCGAGCCGCCAATCCCCTCGGCCAGGAGGGTCAGCTTCGTCAGCTTCCAGACGGAAGGGACCGCGGGCGGCGTCATGCTCCGGCGGCGCTCGTTGGCGATCGCCAGTCCGGCGCCAGAACGGTCTTCACGACCGCGCGCACCTGATCGCGCGCGACGTCCAGCCCGTGACCCGTGTCGATCAGAAAATCGGCGCGCGCGCGCTTTTCGGCGTCCGGCGTCTGGCGCGCCAGGATGGCTTCGAACCGTTCGCGCGTCATGCCGGGACGGGCCAGGACGCGCTGCGCCTGAACCTCGACGTCCGCCGTGACCACGACCACGGCGTCGACGAAAGCCTCGCCGCCGGTCTCGAACAACAGGGGGATGTCCACGACCGCCAGCCGGGCGCCCTGCGCGGCCGCCGTCTTCAAGGTCTCGGCCCGGTCAGCCGCGACCAGCGGATGGACGATGGCCTCCAGCCGCTCGAAGGCGGCCTCGTCGCGCCCCAGGGCTTCGGCCAGACGCGACCGATCCACAGCGCCGTCCACGACCACGCCGGAAAAGGCCTGCGCCAACGGGGCGACCGCCGCGCCGCCGGGAGCGTAGAGGCGATGAACGGCGGCGTCGGCGTCCCACACCACGGCGCCTTCGTCAGCGAACATTCGCGCCGTGGTCGACTTGCCCATGCCGATGGAGCCGGTCAGGCCGAGGACGATCAAACCGCTTCTCCGAGATGCGCCAGAAGCAGGGCGCGCAGGTCCAGCGGCGGCGGCGGGCGGCGGAAGATGGCCTCGAACGATGGCGTCGCCTGGCCGATCAGCATGGCCAGACCGTCCACGGCGGTCAGGCCGCGCGCCCGCGCCGCCGCCAGCAGGGGCGTGACGACGGGCTTGTAGGTCATGTCCATGACCACCGCCGACGGCTTGAGCGTTTCCAGCGCGATGTCCGGCGCCACGCTCAAGGCGTTGATGACCAGATCGGCGTCTTTCAGGACGCCGGCGTCCGGGGCGACCGAAACGGCCGGGCCCAGGTCGACGGCCAGGGCCTCGGCCCGCTCGCGCGTGCGGTTCAGGATGGAAAGGGCGGCGCCCGCCTCGATCAGGGCGCCCGCGCCCGCGCGCGCCGCGCCGCCCGCGCCCAGGATGACGACCGAGGCGCCGTTCAACGTCAGCCCCGGCGCCTGTTCCGCCAGGGCGTAGAGCACGCCCGCGCCGTCGGCGCTCTCGGCCCGCACCCGGCCCTCTTCGAAGACCAGGATGTTGGCCGAGCCGGTCAGGCGCGCCGCCGCCCCAGCTTCATCGGCCAGGGCGAAGGCCTGTTCCTTGAACGGCGCCGTGACGTTGACGCCGGCGATCAGCCCCGCGCGGCCCGCCGCCACCAAAGCCTCGAACCCCGCCGCATCCCGGGGCGCGAAAGCGGCGTAGGCGGCGTCGATTCCGCCCGCCTCCAGCCAGGCGTTGTGGATCACCGGGCTGAGCGAATGGCTGACCGGATATCCGACGATGCCGCCCAGCAGGGCGGCGCCGGTGATGCGGCTGACAGGCTTGCCGTTCATGATGCGATCACCCCCGCGCGACGCAGTTCGGCCAGGATCGGCCACAGCGGCAGGCCCAGGACTGTGAAATAGTCGCCTTCCACCGCCTCGAACAGCTGCGCGCCCAGCCCCTCGAGCCGGTAGGAGCCGACGCAGGACAGCAGCCCCTCTCCCTCCGCCGCCAGATAGGCGTCGAGGAAGGCGTCGGAGAAGTCGCGCATCTTCATCTCGACCGTATCGACCCCGGACCAGACGACCTGGCCGTTGCGGGCCAGGGCGGCGCCCGAATGAAGCTGATGCGTGCGGCCGCGCATGGCCGACAACCGTTCGCGCGCGGCGTCCAGCGTCGCCGCCTTGGACACCAGACCGCCGTCGAAGGCCAGGGTCTGGTCGGCGCCCAACACCCAGGCGTCGACGTCATGGCGCGATACGGCCAGGGCCTTGGCCCGCGCCAGCTCGACCGCCAGCTCGACCGGATCGACGCCCGGCGTCTTCAGCGCGTCCTCGTCCACGTCGGCGACCTGGACGACGAAGGGCACGCCCGCATCGCTCAGCATGGCGCGACGCGCGGCGCTCTTGGAGGCCAGGATCAGGCGTTCGCCGTCGGTCGTCGTCACATCGGGGCTCCCAGCTTGCGGCTGCGCCGCTCGCTCAACAGGTTGATGATGGCGGCCGCCGTCTCTTCGACCGAGCGACGCGTCACATCGATGGTCGGCCAGCCCCGCCGCTCGAAGGCGCGTCGGGCCTTGATGGTCTCTTCGCGCACGGCGTCATGATCGACATAGGCCGAGGCATGGCCCGCATTGAGCCCGTCCAGCCGGTTGCGGCGGATCTGCACCAGACGGTCGGGCGACACGGTCAGGCCGACGACGAGGGGATTCTTCAGTCCGGTCAGCCGCTCGCCGTCCTCCTGGCCGGGCACCAGGGGCACATTGGCCGCGCGAATGCCTCGATGCGCCAGATAGATGCAGGTCGGCGTCTTGGAGGTGCGGCTGACGCCGCACAGCACCACGTCCGCCGCCTCCAGCTGCTCCAGCGTGCCCTGGCCGTCGTCATGGGCGATAGCGTAGTCGAGCGCGCTCATGCGGTTGAAATAGCCCGTATCCAGGGCGTGCTGCGCCCCGACCCGGGCCGAAACGTCCGCCCCCAGATAACGCGACAAGGCCCCCACCAGCGGGTCCAGCGCCCCGATCTGCGGCATCTGCAGCCGACGGCAGCCTTCCTCCAGCTGCTCGCGCAGGTCCCGATCGACGAGGGTGTGCAGCACCACGCCGGGGGCTGCGGCCACCTCTTCAAGCACGCGATCCATCTGCTTGGTCGACCGCACCAGGGCGTAGATGTGCTCGATCGGAATGACGCCATCGAAGCGGGCGATCACCGCCTTGGCCATGGCGTTCAGCGTCTCGCCGGTCGAGTCCGACACCAGGTGGACGTGAAAATAGGTGGCCAGGCGCGAGGCGCCGGGAGGGCGGGCGGGGCTCATGAGGACGGCGTCTCCTTCTCCGAACCGGTCAGACCATCCCCGCGCCCTGTTGAAAAGCCGGGGCGCCGTTCGTGAAAGACCGGGCGCCGAATCCTCTAGCAAGCCCCGACGCCGGTCGCGAGCGGGGATCGCGGGCGCCGTCGCCCCGATCGGCGCCGGAGTCGTCCGCCTGGGCGCCGGAGATTCATCCCGTTCTGGGGGTCGGACAATTTGTCCAACAACGGCGCCCGTGGATTCACCCACAACGGCGCCCAGAGAGGAAGCCGAGTCCCGCGGGTGTTTCACGGCTTATCCCCACGACTCACACCCCGCCTTGTAAACGCCCGGATTTCTCCGTCGCCGACAGGGGACAAAAGGGAGTCGAACCGGGACTGTCGACACTTATCCCCGCGCTCCCCGGCTCTGCTTCCAACCTCTAATTCTTTCAATTCTTAAATCTGAATAGGGATTGAGGCTTGAGGGTGTGCATCCTAAAGGCCGAGACATGAGCACGCCCCTTCTGATCCAGGCTCTCCAGGGCCGAACCCTTTCTCGCCCGCCCGTGTGGTTCATGCGTCAGGCCGGGCGCTACCTGCCGGAATACCGCGAGCTGCGAGCCAAGGCGCCGGACTTCATCGCCTTCTGTCTGAACCCTGAGATGGCGGCCGAGGCGACGCTGCAGCCGATGCGCCGTTTCGGCTTCGACGCCGCCATCGTCTTCGCCGACATCCTGCTGATCCCCGGCGCCCTGGGCCAGAAGGTGTGGTTCGAGGCGGGGGAGGGGCCGCGCCTGGGCGCTCTGCCGTCCGTGCAGTCGATGGCCGACAAGGCTCAGCAGGCTGGAGAAGCGCTCAAGGCCGTGGGCCAGACGCTCAGCCTGGTGCGCGCGGAACTCGAGCCGGAACGGGCCCTGATCGGTTTCGCCGGGGCGCCGTGGACCGTGGCCACCTATATGCTGGACGGCGAACACCGCACCATGGGCAAGGGCGAGCGCGGTCTGGCGCGCACCTACGCCTACACCCAGCCCGAGATCGTCTACGGCCTGCTGGACGTGCTGGTGGAAGCCACTGCCCGCTATCTGAAGATGCAGCAGGACGCCGGCGCCCAGGTCCTGAAGATCTTCGAGAGCTGGGCCGAGGGCCTGCCCGACGATCTGTTCGAGACCCTGGTGCTGAAGCCGCATCAGAAGCTGGTCGCCCGCGCCCGCGAACTGGGGGTCACCGTGCCTCTGATCGGCTTCCCGAGGGGCTCGGCGGCCCTGGCTGAACGCTATGCGCGCGAATGCGACGTGCAGGGCGTGGCGCTGGACACCGCCTGTCCCCTGGAGGTCGGCCAGCGCGTCCAGGCGATCAAGCCCATCCAGGGCGCGCTGGACCCCCTGCTGCTGCGCGCGGGCGGCGACGCCTTGGACCGCCGCGTCGACCAACTGATGGAGGCCTGGGGCCAGGGGCCGTGGATCTTCAACCTGGGCCACGGCATCCTGCCGGACGTGCCGATCGCCCATGTCGAACAGGTGCTGAAGCGGATCAGCGCCCAATGAACAAGGCCGCCACAAACCCCGAGGGACGACCCAACCGGCGCGTGGCGGTTGTTCTGACCAATCTGGGCGGTCCTGATCGCCCCGAAGCGGTCAAACCCTTCCTGTTCAACCTGTTCAACGACCCGGCCATCATCGGCTTGCCGGGGATCGTGCGTACGCCGCTGGCGAAGCTGATCTCCAGCCGTCGCGAGACCTCGGCCCAGGCCAACTACGCCCTGATGGGCGGCGGCTCTCCCCTGCTGCCCGAGACGCAGAAGCAGGCTGAAGCTCTGTCGCGCGCCCTGGCCGACGCCGCGCCGGGCGACGACAGCCGCGTCTTCATCGCCATGCGGTACTGGCATCCGCTGACGGAAGAGGCGGCGGCGGCGGTCAAGGCTTTCCAGCCGGACAAGATCGTCCTTCTGCCCCTCTATCCGCAGTTCTCGACCACCACGACGGCCTCCTCGCTGAAGAAGTGGACCGAGTGCTACGACGGCCCCGGCGAGACCCACGTCGTCTGCTGCTATCCGGACGCTGAGGGGCTGATCGAGGCCCAGGCGCGTCTGATAAGGCAAACACTTGATAAGGCCGAAGGAAAGCCGGTTCGGGTACTGTTCTCGGCCCACGGCATCCCTGAGAAGCTGGTCGCCGCCGGCGATCCTTATCAGGCTCAGGTCGAGGCCACCGTGGCCGCCGTGGTCGAGCACATGAGCCTGACCGATTGGGCCATCTGCTATCAGAGCCGGGTCGGGCCGCTGAAATGGCTGGGACCGGCCACGCCGGACGCCATCGAGCAGGCGGGCCGGGACGGCGTGGGCGCCGTCGTCGTGCCCATCGCCTTCGTCTCAGAACACATCGAGACCCTGGTCGAACTGGACATGGAATACGGCGAACTGGCGCACAAGGTCGGTTGCGCCCCTTATTTACGCGCCCCGACGGTCAGCGCGGACCCGGTCTTCATCACCGCCCTGGCCCAAGCGGTCGAGCGGGCGCTGGAGACGCCGGGGATCGCGCCGCAGGGGGCTTCTCAGGGCGGACCATGCGCCCACTTGAAAGCCTGTCCGTCTGGCTGTTCAAAGGTCTCCAGGGCGGCCTGAGGGGAGCGACATGGACTATTACAACCTGGCCCGCGGGCTGCACATTCTGGCGGTGATCGCCTGGATGGCCGGAATGCTCTTCCTCCCGCGTCTGTTCGCCTATGACGCCGAGCAGAACGCCAAGCCCGAACCCCTGCGCGGCGAGATGCAGGCCCTGTTGCGGGTCTGGCAGACGCGTCTGCTGCGCATCATCATCAATCCGGCGATGATCCTGGCCTTCGTCTTCGGCGGCTGGCTGCTGTGGCTGCGCAGCGGCGACGGCGCCGACTGGTCCTTCGCCCATCAGCCGTGGATGGTGACCAAGCTGATCGGCGTCTTCTTGTTGGCGGCTTGGCACGGCTTCCTGGCTGGGCAGCGCAAGAAGATCGCGGCCGGCACGTCGAAATATTCGGGGCGTTTCTGGCGGATGACCAATGAGATTCCCTTCGTCCTGGCCATCATCATGGTGTTGTCGGTGACGATGGAGTGGACATTCTAGAAGTCCTGACGCGAGCGACGGGGGCGCGCGCTGCTTGAGGGCCCTTGACCCGCGCGGGTCTTTCGTGGTTCCGCTACGGTGAACCGTGCGGCCGATCCGTGCAGTGCGGTCCCTCTCTTTTCGCGACGCCTGCCGGTTCGAACCTGCGGGAGACCGTCGCCCTCCCTCGCAGCCCCTGCGGCTGAAGCCATCGACGACCTTCTGCTCCTGGGCGCCCTGCGGCGTTCGGGTGCGCGAACGAGCACGCCATCATGACCGATACGCCTGAGACGCCGGAAACCGAAGTCCCTGAAAATACGGCGGAAACGCCTGTCGAGCGGCCGCGCCGCACCCTGAGCCTAGGCGGCAGCCGCGCTGCTGCGCCGGTCGAGGAAGCCGCGCCGGAAGAAACCGTCGTCGCGCCCGTCGCTGAAGACGACGATCACGGCGTCGACACCACGGCCGAGGACGACGATGAGGACGACGACGGTGAACCCATCGTCCCCAACGGCCGCATCACGCTTCAGGAACTGAACGAGAAGACGCCGGAAGACCTGGTCGCCTTCGCCGAGGGTCTGGACATCGAGAACGCCGGCAATCTGCGCAAGCAGGACCTGCTGTTCGCCATCCTGAAGACCCTGGCTGACGAAGAGGTCGAGATCATCGCCTCCGGCGTGCTGGAGATCCTGCCGGACGGCTTCGGCTTCCTGCGCAGCCCCGACGCCAACTATCTGCCGGGTCCGGACGACGTCTATGTCTCGCCGTCGCAGATCCGCCGCTTCGGCCTGCGCTCGGGCGACACGGTGCACGGCGCCGTGCGCGGCCCGCGTGAGGGCGAGCGCTATTTCGCCCTGCTCAAGGTCGACACGATCAACTTCGAAGATCCGGAGATGGTCAAGACCAAGGTCCTGTTCGACAACCTGACGCCGCTCTATCCCGAAGAGCGCCTGCACATGGAAATCCAGGACCCGACGCTGAAGGACCGCTCGGGTCGGGTCATCGACATCGTCGCCCCGCTCGGCAAGGGCCAGCGCTGCCTGATCGTCGCCCCGCCGCGCGTCGGTAAGACGGTCATGCTGCAGAACATCGCCAAGTCGATCGAGCGCAACCACCCGGAAGTCTTCCTGATCGTCCTGCTGATCGACGAACGCCCCGAAGAAGTCACCGACATGCAGCGCACGGTGAAGGGCGAGGTCGTCGCCTCGACCTTCGACGAGCCCGCCTCGCGCCACGTCGCCGTCGCCGAAATGGTGATTGAAAAGGCCAAGCGCCTGGTCGAGCACAAGAAGGACGTGGTGATCCTGCTGGACTCCATCACCCGCCTGGGCCGCGCCTACAACGCCACCGTTCCGTCGTCGGGCAAGGTGCTGACCGGCGGCGTCGACGCCAACGCCCTGCAACGGCCCAAGCGCTTCTTCGGCGCGGCGCGCAACGTGGAGCAGGGCGGCTCGCTGACCATTATCGCCACGGCCCTGATCGACACCGGCAGCCGCATGGACGAGGTGATCTTCGAAGAGTTCAAGGGCACCGGCAACTCGGAAATCGTGCTGGACCGCAAGGTCGCCGACAAGCGCATCTTCCCGGCCATCGACGTGCTCAAGTCGGGCACCCGCAAGGAAGACCTCATCACGCCGAAGGATCAATTGGCCAAGACCTATGTCCTGCGCCGCATCCTCAACCCGATGGGTCCGCAGGACGCGATCGAGTTCCTGCTCGACAAGCTGCGCCAGTCGAAGAACAACGGCGATTTCTTCCAGTCGATGAACACATAATTCCTGCCCTAGCGCCGCCCGCCGGGCGGGCGGCTGCTTGAGGGCGTGTTTCACGTGAAACAAGTGAGGGCGTTATGAAGCTGAACATCGAGATCGATTGCACCCCGGCAGAGGCCCGCGCCTTTCTGGGCCTGCCGGACGTGACGCCGCTCAACGATCATCTGGTCGCTGAGATGCAGAAGCGGATGGACGCCAACATGGCCGCCATGCAGCCCGACGAACTGATGAAGACCTGGAGCAGCTTCGGCGTTCAGGCCCAGGACCAGTTCCGCCGCCTGATGGAAGCCGCCGTCACGGGCGCGGCCAAGCCCTGAATCTGACGATGTGGGCCTGACGACGTGAGCGACACCATCTTCGCCCTCGCCACCCCGCCGGGGCGGGGAGCCATCGCGGTGCTGCGCCTGTCCGGGCCGGCCACGGAGACGGCGCTGACGGCGCTGGGGGCAGGGGGGCTGACCCCGCGCCTGGCCTCGGTGCGCAGCCTGCGCCACGAAGGCCGTCTGATCGACGAGGCCCTGGTGCTGCGCTTCGTCGCCCCGCGCTCCTACACGGGCGAGGATTCGGCCGAACTGCATCTGCATGGCGGTCGCGCCGTGGTGGAGGCGGCCAGCACCGCCCTGATCGCTCTGGGTCTGCGTCCGGCCGAGCCCGGCGAGTTCACCCGACGGGCCTTCCAGAACGGCCGCATGGACCTGGCCCAGGCCGAGGCCGTCGCCGATCTGATCGACGCCGAAACGGAAGCCCAGAAGTCTCAAGCCCTGGGTCAGCTCGACGGCGCCCTGTCCGCCGCCTACGCCGGATTTCGTCGCGACCTGCTGAAGGCCCTGTCCCTGGTCGAGGCCGAGATCGACTTTCCCGACGAGGAGGTGCCCGACAATCTGGGGCGCACCGCCGGGCCGGTGCTGGACGCTCTAGCCGGAGACCTGCGCGCGGCCCTGGCCGATTCCGATCGCGGGCGACGTGTGCGCGAAGGCTATCGCATCGTCCTGATTGGCGAGACGAATGCGGGCAAGTCTTCCCTGTTCAACGCCTTGGTCGCGCGTGAAGCCGCCATCGTCACGCCGATCGCAGGGACGACGCGCGACGTGTTGGACGCCGACATCATGATCGGCGGCTACGCCGTCACCTTGTCGGACACGGCGGGCCTGCGCGACAGCGACGATCCGGTCGAAGCCGAGGGCATTCGCCGCGCCCGCCTGCGCGCGGAGGGCGCAGACCTGCGCCTGTGGGTCCGCTCCCCTTCGACCGAGGGGGCTGAGGACCCGGCCTCTGTCTTCGTCCGCCCGTCCGATCTTCAGGTGCTGAACAAGGCCGACCTCGGCGCCGTGGCGGGCGCGCCCGCTCTCGAGGCCTTGAGGGTCAGCACGACGACAGGGCAGGGGCTGGCCGAACTGCACGACTGGATCGCGGCCCGCCTGGCGCGCGACCTGTCGGGCGCCGACTTCCCGGCTGTGACGCGCGAGCGGCATCGTCGTCGCCTGGCAGAGGCATTGGCTGCTGTCGAGGCGGGACGCCGCGCGCTCGATCTGGCGCCGGAGATGGCGGGCGACGACCTGCGCCGCGCCGCCGACGCCCTGGCCCGCGTCACCGGAGCCATCGGGGTGGAGGACATTCTGGGCGAGGTCTTCTCTTCCTTCTGCATCGGCAAATAGGCCCGGCTTTCGCCCGTTTCACGTGAAACAACCGTTCTGGGGCCGGTGGCGATTCCGGCTCGAATGGACTATGTGGACGCCATGAGTTTGACCCCCGACCACACCTTCGACGTCGTCGTCATCGGCGGCGGTCACGCCGGTTGCGAGGCGGCGACCGCCGCAGCGCGCGCAGGCGCGCGCACCCTGCTTCTGACCCAGAAGCTGGAGACCATCGGCGAGATGAGCTGCAACCCGGCCATCGGCGGCCTGGGCAAGGGGCATCTTGTGCGCGAGATCGACGCGCTCGATGGCCTCATGGGCCGGCTGGCGGATGTGTCGGGCATCCAATTCCGCATGTTGAACCGCTCCAAGGGCGCCGCCGTGCGCGGCCCGCGCAGCCAGATCGACCGGCGCCTGTATCGCGAGGCCATGCAGGCCGAACTGGCGGACTATGCCAACCTGACCCTGATGGCGGGCACGGCCGAGGGCTTGATCCTCAACGGCGACCGCGTGGTCGGCGTGGCGACAGGGGCAGGGGAGACGATCCGCGCGGGCGCCGTGGTGCTGACGACCGGCACCTTCCTTAACGGGGTCATCCATCGCGGCGATCTGCGGATTCCGGCGGGGCGCTATGGCGAAGACCCTTCGACCGGACTGGCCGGCGATCTGCACGCCGCCGACCTGATGATGGGCCGGCTGAAGACCGGCACGCCCGCCCGTCTGGACGGACGCACCATCGCCTGGGAGCGGCTAGAGATGCAGGCGGCGGACGACCAGCCCGTACCCTTCAGCTTCCTGACCGATCGCATCGACGTGCCGCAAATCGCCTGCGGCGTCACCCACACGACGGAAGAGACGCACCGCATCATCGCCGACAACCTCGGCGAAAGCGCTGTCTATGGCGGACGGCTGTCGGGCCGGGGGCCGCGCTATTGCCCCTCAATCGAGGACAAGGTGGTGCGCTTCGCCGACAAGACCAGCCACCAGGTCTTCCTGGAGCCGGAAGGTTTGGATGATCCTAGCGTCTATCCGAACGGCATCTCGACCTCGGTATCCGACGCCACCCAGATGGCCTTCCTCAAGACCATGCCGGGGCTGGAAGCGGTCGAGGTGTTCCGCTTCGGCTACGCCATCGAGTACGACTATGTCGACCCGCGCGAACTGACACCCGCGCTGGAGGTCAAGAAACGGCCCGGTCTGTACTTGGCGGGCCAGATCAACGGCACGACCGGCTATGAAGAGGCCGGGGCGCAAGGCCTGATTGCAGGGCTCAACGCCGCCCGCGCGGCGGCGGGGTCGGACCCGCTGATCTTCGGCAGGGATCAGGCCTATATCGGGGTGATGATCGATGATCTGGTGACGCGGGGCGTTACCGAACCCTATCGCATGTTCACCAGCCGGGCCGAGTATCGGCTGACCCTGCGCGCCGACAATGCGGATCAGCGCCTGACGCCCATCGGCATCGAGGCGGGCATCGTGGGCGCAGACCGCGCCAAGGTATGGCTGGACAAGGCCGATCGGTTGGACCGGGCGAACCGTGTTTCACGTGAAACACAGTTCACGCCCAAGGAGGCGGGGGCGCTCGGCATTACCGTCAACGCTGACGGGCAGCGTCGTTCGATCCGCGACCTGCTCGCCTTCCCCGATGTCTCCTTGGATCACTTCGTCGCCATCCGCCCCGAGATCGTCGACTGGCCGGCCGCCGTGCGCGAACAGGTCGAGATCGACGCCGTCTACGCCGGCTATCTGGACCGCCAGGCCCAGGACGCGGAGGCCCTGCGCCGGGAGGAGGGGCTGGCCTTGCCGGCTGACCTCGACTACGCGGCCATCGGCGCCCTGTCGAACGAGGTGCGCGAGAAGCTGGCCATGATCCGCCCGCTGACTCTGGGCCAGGCGGGGCGGATTGAAGGCATGACGCCGGGCGCCCTGACGGCGCTTCTGGCGCATGTGAAGAAGGTCAAGGGCGTGGCGGCCGACCTGTCGGCGGTCGTCGCCTGATGTCGGACGCCATTCAGACTTTCCGCGCCCAGACCGGCGCCAACGACGCCAACATCGCCGACCTGAAGACCTTTCTGGCCACGCTGACCGAGGCCAATGCGGTGATGAACCTGGTCGGTCCCGACACGCTTTCAGATTTCTGGAATCGTCATGCCTGGGACAGCGCCCAGTTGCTGGACCTTGCGCCGGAGGCGAAGACCTGGGCCGATCTGGGGGCTGGGGCGGGGTTTCCCGGCGTCGTTCTGGCTATCCTTCTGAAGGGCCGGCCCGGCGCCCATGTCTGGCTGGTCGACAGCCTGGGCAAGCGCTGCCGTTTTCTTCAGACCATCGTCGATGCGCTGGATCTGCCCGCCACGGTCGTCAATGGGCGGGCCGAGGAGCAGGCGATCACGGTCGATATCGTCACGGCGCGTGCGGTAGCGGCGATGGAGAAGCTTCTGGGTTATGCACAGCCCTACTTCCAACGCGGTGCAAAAGGCCTGTTCCTCAAGGGAGAGAAGGCCGAGGCTGAGTTGAAAGAGGCCCGTCGGGTCTGGCAGTTTGAGGCCGAGCTTACGGTCTCGCGCAGCGATCCGCGCGGCCGCATCGTTTCACTGGGGAGCCTTCGCCGTGTCCGTTGAGTCCGTAAAGCCGCCCCGCGCCCATGAAACCCGCGTCCTGGCGGTCTCGAACCAGAAGGGCGGCGTGGGCAAGACCACGACCGCCATCAACCTGGGCACGGCCCTGGCGGCGATCGGCGAAAAGGTGCTGATCGTCGATATGGACCCGCAGGGCAACGCCTCCACGGGGCTGGGTGTTCCACGTGAAACACGGCGGGTGACCATCTATGACGTCATCGTCGACGGCCGCCCGGTAGACGAGGCGGCGATCGAGACCGCCGTGCCCGGCCTGTTTATCGTGGCCGCCGATCCTGACATGTCAGGGGTCGAGATTGAGCTGAGCCAGTCGGATCGCCGTTCCTATCGTCTGCGCGACGCCCTGGCGAAGCAGGGCGGCAACGGTCATTCCCGGTATGACTATGTGCTGATCGACTGCCCGCCGTCGCTGAACCTGCTGACGCTGAACGCCATGGCGGCGGCGGACGCGGTTCTGGTGCCGCTGCAGTGCGAATTCTTCGCCCTGGAAGGCCTGACCCAGCTGATGCGGACGATCGAGATGGTGCGCCAGAGCCTGAATCCGGCGCTGGATATTCAGGGCCTGGTGCTGACCATGTACGACCGTCGCAACGCCCTGTCGGGCCAGGTGGCGGCCGACGTGCGGGCCCACTTCGGGGACAAGGTCTATGACAGCGTCATCCCCCGGAATGTGCGTGTGTCCGAGGCGCCGTCATTCGGCAAGCCGGCCCTGATTTATGATCTGAAATGTGCGGGCAGCCAGGCCTATCTGAAGCTGGCCCGGGAACTGGTGGCGCGCGAGCGCCAGCGTCGTCAGGCCCTGGCCGCCTGATCCAACTTGTAAAGCAGCGGAAACAGCATCTTGTCTGAACGTCAGCGTGGTCTGGGCCGGGGTCTCTCGGCGCTTCTGGGAGAAAACGCGCAGGATCCCGTCGCTGTCGATGCGACCGGTCCCGCGCCGGCCGGCGTTCAGCGCGCCCCGATCGAGGCGCTGAAGCCCAATCCGGACCAGCCGCGCAAGATCTTCGCCCAGACCGATCTGGACGAACTGACGGCGTCGATCCGCGACAAGGGGGTGCTGCAGCCCATTCTGGTCCGCACCCAGCCGGGCCAGCCGGGGCAATGGCAGATCATCGCCGGCGAGCGTCGCTGGCGCGCGGCCCAGGCGGCCCGCCTGACCCAGGTGCCGATCGTCGTGCGCGAGATGGACGACATCGAGGTGCTGGAGGTCGGCGTCATTGAGAACGTCCAGCGCGCCGACCTGAATCCGATGGAAGAGGCCAACGCCTACGCCGTCCTGATGGAGCGCTTCGGCCGCACCCAGGACGCCCTGGCCGGGGTGGTGGGCAAGAGCCGCAGCCATGTCGCCAACACCCTTCGCCTGCTGCAACTGCCCGAGGCGGTACGCGAGCATGTGGTGCGCGGCGAATTGTCGGCAGGTCATGCCCGCGCCCTGATCACAGCGCCGAATGCCGAGCAGTTGGCGCAGGAGGTGATCTCAAAGGGCCTGAACGTACGTCAGACCGAGGCTCTGGCCCGTCGCGCCGCCGAGGGACCGAAGGCGCCCAGGGTTAGGGCAGGAGCGGGGGGCGAAGGCGCTGCCGACATCGCCGCTCTGGAGCAGGACCTGTCGGACGCCTTGGGCTTGAAAGTGTCGCTGGCCGACAAGGGCGGAAAGGGCGAGATCACCGTTCGATACGGCACGCTGGAGCAACTCGACGACCTGTGCCGCCGCCTGATGAGGGGCTGAAACGAAAAAGCCCGTCCAGGACCGAACCGGGACGGGCAAGTCGGGGATGAGAGCGGGGCCGACGCGCCAGCAGGTGGGAGCGCGCCGGACGACCCGATCGATGATCGAGGACCGATCCTCGCCATAGAAAACCTCTATATACGTTTCTGTCAATACTGCGTGTTTGGCGTGATCGTCAGCCCATACGGACCCCAGAGGCGACGGACTGATCCAGGCGTTTGAGGCCCCTTTCCTGGCGCTTCCTGCTAGGATGCGGCCCATGACCGAGAAATCTGAGAAGGCGAGCGCGTCTGAAGCGCTCAAGCGCGCCCTGGCGGCGAAGCAGGCGAAGAGCTCGAACGGCGCCGGGTTCGGCGGCGCCGTCGGAGGACGTACGACCGAAACCTCGATGCAGCGTCAGGCCGCCGCCCTGAACAAGCCTGCCTTTCGTCGCGCATCCAAGCGGGGATGAGCGTAGGCGAGCGGCCGCGTCAAAGCCCCATCCGTTTGGCGCGGGCGGCGATCTCCAGCAGCAGGCGTTCGGCGATCAGGGCCTCGGGCATGCCCGTGGTCTTGGTCATGACGTCGGCGGTGTTGACGCTGTCCTGCACCTCGTCGAGCAGCTCCAGCCGCCACCCGCGCGCCTGACGCAGCATTTCGACCTCCTGCTTCCAGAAGACGCCGGCGGCCTTGGCGGCCTCCTTGGCGCCCGCGCCATTGGCCTGCAGGACATTGATTCGGCGCAGCTTTCCAAGGTGAAGTGAGGCCATGCGGACCGCCATGACGGCGCTCTCGCCCTCGGCCAGGGCGCGGCGCAGGCCCGCCTGAGCGGGGCCGGGGCGGCCGCCGAACGCCTGTAGCGCGGCGTCGGACAGGGAGGCGTCGGGCTCGACTCCCAGATGGGCGTCCAGTTCCTCGACGTCGATGGTTCGGCCGGATCCGGGGCCGATGTAGAGGATCAGCCGCTCGATCTCCTGACGCATCAGGCCGCGTTCGCGGGGCAGGCGGGCGACGAACCGGTCCAGGGCGTCCGAGCTCAGGCCCACCTTGTCGGCGCCCAGGGCCTCGCGCGTCATGCGGGCGACGTCGCCGACCTCATCCTCATAGCAGGCGATGGCGACCGCGCCCTGGGCCTTTTCCGCAGCCTTGCGCAGGGCGGATTCACGGCCGAGCGCCCCGGCCTCGACGACCAGCATGGCGTCGGGGTTGTAGGCGCCCTCGGCGTGCGCCGTCAGGGCGGCGGCCACGGTCTTGTCCACGCCTGCCTTGCCGTCTGACATCCGGATGCGCACCAGGCGTCGCCCGCCGATCATGCTGAGCGCCGTCAAAGCCTCTTCCAGCCGCACGGCGTCGCCGTCGATGTCGGCTTCGGTCAGCAGGGTGACGTTGAAGGGATCGTTCAGGTCCGGCGTGATCGTTCGGCACAGCGTCAGGGCGCGCTCGGTCACGCCAGAACGGTCCTTGCCGTGGATGACGGCGGCGCGGACGGCGGGGTCCGGCGCCTTCAGGAAGCGGTCGACGTCGGGCCGCTTGGACAGGATCATGCGGCGGCCTTCAGCGTCCCGCCAGGACGCGCATCATGTCCAGGCGGATCAGGCGGGCCAGGTCGGCGGCGGCGCGGTCCTCGCCGTCCTGCTGGGCGGCGATGGCGGCGTAGGGCTGGTCCGCAGAGGCGTAGGTCACCGTGGTCGTCTGGACGCCCTTGAGGGGTTCGCCGCCCGCCACCGGGGTCAGCGACCAGGCGGCCCTGACCGTCAGCTCATAGCGGCTGGCCGTGTCGTCGATTCGGCGGCCCAGGGGGCGGCGCTTGTGCTCGACTTCGGTCGTCAGGCGATAGAGCGGCGCCTGCGCGCCGTCGCGGCCGAAGGCGTCCTCGAGCTGCTCGCGCAGGCGATAGCCGAGGCGATCGTCGGGCGTCGTCACGGCGATGCGCGACAGGCCGCTGCTGACCCCGCTGTCGCCATACATGGGCGTGAAGCCGCAGGCGGACAGCAGGCTTGCGCCCGCCAGGACGCCGAGCAGGGCCAGCCGACGCATCAGCCGGCCACCAGATTGACGATACGGTCGGGCACCACGATCACCTTGCGGATGCTGAGGTTGTTGGCGGCAAGGTAGGCCTGAACCGTCGGATTGGCGAGGGCGGCGGCCTCGACCGTCGCATTGTCCGACCCGCGCGGCAGGACGACCTCGCCGCGACGCTTGCCGCCGATCTGGACGGGCAGGGTGACCTGGTCGTCGGCGGCCAGGGCGGCGTCAAAGACGGGCCAGGGCGCATCCAGCACCATTCCGGCCTCGCCCAGTTGGGTCCAGCATTCCTCGGCCAGGTGCGGGGTGAAGGGCGCCATCAGCCGCGCCAGGGCGGCCAGGGCGGTCTTCTTCGCCTCGGCGCCCGCCTTGTCGTGCTGACGGATGGTCGCCAGGAAGGCGTAGAGCTTGGCCACGGCCGAGTTGAAGCGGAAATGCTCGACGCCCTCGCTGACCGCCTTGATGGCCTTGTGCGTCTCGCGGATCAGGGCGGCGTCGGCATCGGCGTTGGCGGGCGCGGCGGCGTCGAAGGCGGCGTATTCGCCCCAGACGCGCTGGACGAAGCGGGCGGCGCCCTCGACCCCGCCGGTCGACCACTGAATGTCACGCTCGGGCGGGCTGTCGGACAGGATGAACAGGCGTCCGGCGTCCACGCCATAGGCGGCGATGATGTCCTGGGGCGCGACCACGTTCTTCTTGGACTTGGACATCTTTTCGATGTCGCCGATCGTGACGGCGGCGCCGGTGGACAGGCGGGTGGCGACGCGCTGGCCGTTCACGGTCTCGATGCGCACGTCGGACGGTTCGACCCAGCGGGGCTTACCGCTGTCTTCATGGCCGTCGAAATAGGTCTCATGGACCACCATGCCTTGGGTGAACAGGCCCGCGAAGGGCTCCTTCACGTCCATCAGGCCGGCGTCCGACAGGGCGCGGGTGATGAAGCGGGCGTAGAGCAGGTGCAGGACCGCGTGCTCGACGCCGCCGATATACTGATCGACCGGCAGCCATTTGGCGGCGGCGGCCTTGTTGATCGGCTCGGCGGCCTTGGGGTCGGCGAAGCGGGCGAAATACCAGCTGGAGTCGACGAAGGTGTCGAGCGTGTCCGTCTCGCGTCGGGCGGCGGCGCCGCACGACGGGCAGTTGACGTGCTTCCAGGTCGGGTGCCGATCCAGCGGGTTGCCGGGGACGTCGAAGGTCACGTCCTTGGGCAGTTCGACCGGCAGCTGGTCGGCCGGGACCGGAACGACGCCGCAGGCCTCGCAGTGGATGACCGGGATGGGGCAGCCCCAGTAGCGCTGACGGCTGACGCCCCAGTCACGCAGACGATAGATGGTCGCGCCTTCGCCCGTTCCGGCGGCCTCGATGCGGCGGATGGCCTCGGCCTTGGCGGTCTCGATGTCCAGACCGTTCAGGAAGTCGGAATGGAAGATGGAGCCGGGGCCGGTATAGGCCTCGTCCGTCACGGCGAAGTCGTCGCCTGCGCCTTCGGGGCGGACGACCGGGATCACCGGCAGATCGTATTTGCGGGCGAAGTCCAGATCGCGCTGGTCATGCGCGGGGCAGGCGAAGATGGCGCCCGTTCCGTAGTCGGACAGGATGAAGTTGGCGATCCACACCGAAACCTCGGCGCCGGTGAAGGGGTGGATGACCTTCAGGCCCGTGTCCCAGCCGATCTTCTCGGCCTGTTCGATGTCGGCCTGGCTGGCGCCGCCCTTGCGGCATTCGGCGACGAAGGCGGCGACCTTGGGGTCAGCCTCGGCCAGTTGCTTCGAGATCGGATGATCGGGGGCCAGACCCATGAAGCTGGCGCCGAACAGGGTGTCCGGGCGGGTGGTGTAGATCTCCAGCCCGTCATTGAAACCAGCCGGGGCGGCGGCCGCCCAGGCCCATTTCATCTGCAGACCCTTGGACCGGCCGATCCAGTTTTCCTGCATCAGGCGGACCTTCTCGGGCCAGCGGCCTTCCAGCTCGGCCAGGCCGTCGATCAGATCGTCGGCATACTGAGTAATGCGCAGGAACCACTGGTTCAGCTTGCGCTTCTCGACCACGGCGCCCGAGCGCCAGCCGCGCCCGTCGATAACCTGCTCATTGGCCAGGACGGTGTTGTCGACCGGGTCCCAGTTGACCACGCCGTCCTTGCGATAGACCAGGCCGCGCTTGAACAGCTCCAGGAACCAAGCTTGCTGCTTGCCATAGTATTCGGGGTCGCAGGTGGCGAACTCGCGGCTCCAGTCCAGCGACAGGCCCAGCAGCTTCAGCTGGTCGCGCATCGTCGCGATGTTGGACCAGGTCCAGTCGCCGGGATGGACGCCGCGCTCCATGGCCGCGTTCTCGGCGGGCATGCCGAAGGCGTCCCAGCCCATCGGGTGCAGGACGTCGAATCCCTGCGCCCGTTTCCAGCGCGCCACCACGTCGCCCATCACATAGTTGCGGGCGTGGCCCATGTGGATGTTGCCCGATGGATAGGGGAACATCTCCAGGACGTAGTATTTCGGGCGGCCGGTGTCGGCGTTGGACACCGAAAAGGCGTCGGCCGCGGCCCATCGGGCCTGCTGGCGGGGTTCGGCGGTCTTAGGCTCGTAACGGGCCACGGCGTATCCTGAGGCGGCGCCTCAGGCGCGAAGCTTGAGGCGGGCCTGAGGACGCATTGAGACGAAAGAGGTTAGGCGGCCGGTCTTAGCGGCTTTGTCTTAGCGACGGGCCGCGTTGGCGAGGTTGAGCTGGCGCGCCTTGGTCAGGATGGCGTTCTCCAGATCGGTTTCGGTCTGGGCCGCGACCGGAGCGGAAACCCAGGCGCCGGCGGCGTCCTTGACTTCCTTGGTGATGGCGACGTTCAGGGCGTCGGCGCGCAGACGGCGGTCCAGGATGAAGACGGTCGCCTTGAAGCGCTCGTTCGGCGCCTGCGGATTGACGTACCAGTCATAGTTCACCACGCCGCCCCAGGGGTCGGCGCTGTCCAGGGGCATGAAGGACAGGGTGTCCAAGGTGGCGCGCCACAGATAGGCGTTCACGCCGATGCCCAGCTGGGCCTCCATGGTGGGCGCCTTGGCCTTCGACCCGCCGAACGGAAGGCTGGAACAGCCCCCGAGCAGCAGGCCCGAGGCGATCAGGGCGAACGCAGCGCCGCGAACAAGAGCCATTCCGTGATCTCCGTAAAGGGTTTGACGAACGTAGGAGAGGACGTCGCCTGACGACGCCCACGCTCGCACGCGTCAGCAACGCTCTATAACACGGCGAAAAGGGGCGATGACAAGGCGATCCCGCATGAGAGGCGACCGATAAGGGCCTCTGTCTCGCCCTTTGGCGTGACAAGGGCGCCACAGCCCGGGCCGGAGTCGCCTGGAACCTCTGCCATAGGGCTACGTTGCGTTGACCGTAGGAATGCAGTCCATATCTTATCCCCAGATCAGACGCGGCTCGTTCAGGCGCGCTCTGAGGTCGTCAACAAGGATCGCCGCAGAAGACGAGCGGTCCATAGGGTGGGTGAAATGCGTTTCGTCGCCGTCATCGCTGCAAGCGTGGGCGCCCTGGCCTTGGCCGGGATGACGACTGATGCCGCCGCCCAGACGCGCGGCCGCGCTCCCGCCGTCAGCCTGACCGACGTCGCCGCCCAGTCGCCCAGCACCCCGGCGGCCGGCCAGCGTCGCGGCCTGCGTTGGAACGAGAACGGCCGTTGGGGGCTGAACTTCAACCTGAACCAGCCCGTCGGCCGCGAAGCCGACTGGGGCGATGTCGAGGCTGGGGCCTACTACCGCCTCAGCCCGCGCCTGCGGGTCGGCGCCGCCGCCAATCTGGCTTCTCCTGAAGTCGACCCGGCCCGCGCCCCCGAGAGCGCCGCCGATCGCCGCGCCGCCCCGCGCGTGCGTCTCGAGACCATCTTCAAATTCTGATCCCGCTCGCCTCTCTCAGCGAGAGGTGAACGCCGTCTGGATCGCCTCCACGCCGGCCAGGCCGCACGCGCCTGATTCGCCGAGGGCTTGGGCGTTGCGCGCCGTAACGCCGCCCAGGGCGTAGACCGGGCAGGGGGCCATGGCCGCCAAGGTGGAGAAGGCCTTCACCCCCAGCGCGGGTTTGGCCGCCGAGGCGCCGCCTGCGGGAAAGACCGGCGACAGCACCTGGGCGTGCAGGTCGCGCGCGCCGCGCACAGCCGCTTCCGAATGGGCCGCGCCCGTCAGCAGCCAGTCCGGGCGCCGTCCCGACAGGGCGTAGGCCGACGACAGGGCGCGCTCCGGCAGGTGCACGCCGTCAGCCCCCACCTGTTCAGCCAAGGCGGCGTCCAGTCCGACCAGCAGCAGGACGCCCGCCGCCCGCGTCGCCTCGCGCAGTCGAAGCCCGGTCTCGACCGCATCGGCGGCGCCGAAGGCGCGATAGACCACCCCCGCGCCGGCCGGCAGCCGCGCCGCCGTCTCCCACGGGCGGGGCGTCCGCGCCGGATCGGTGAAGAACAGCAGGGGCGGCAGGGGGCGCGGGCTGACAGGCGCCGCCGTGAAGGCTACAGACTGGGACAGGGCCTGAGCGGCGTCCCACAGCGTGCGCGCGTCCTCGGCCATGAGTTCGGACAGGATCATGACCGCCACTACGCCCGCTTTCGCCGTTTCGTCCATCGCCGACCGCTTCGCCGAGGTGCGTCGCCGCATCCATGATGCAGCCCTGACGGCGGGCCGCGACCCTGCTTCGGTGGTGCTGACGGCGGTGTCCAAGACGCAAGGCGACGCCGCTCTGGAAGCCGCCCTCGCGACCGGCCAGCGGGTGTTCGGCGAGAACCGGGTGCAGGAGGCGAGGGCTCACTGGGAAGACCGCCGCGCCGCCCTGTCGGACCTGGAGCTGCGCCTGATCGGCCCCCTGCAGACCAATAAGGCGCAGGAGGCGGTCGAACTGTTCGACGTCATCGAGACGCTGGACCGCGAACGTCTGGCGGCCGCCCTCGCCGCCGCCGTGCGCAGGACGGGGCGCCGCCCCCGCCTGCTGGTTCAGGTCAATACGGGCGCCGAGCCGCAGAAGGCGGGCGTTTCGCCGGAAAACGCCGACGCCCTGATCGCCGCCGCGCGCGACGTCCACGGCCTGACGGTCGAGGGGTTGATGTGCATTCCCCCGGCCGATGAAGATCCGGCACCGCACTTCGCCTTGCTGGCCGCAATCGCCGCACGCAACGGGTTGAGCGTCCTGTCGATGGGCATGAGCGGCGACTATCTGACGGCGATCGAGGCGGGCGCGACCCATGTTCGGGTCGGTTCAGCGCTGTTCGGGGAACGAAATATGGTCCCTGCGACCTCTTAGGACGCAATATCGCGCCCGGCGCCCTTGGCGTTCGGCCCAAGCCTCGCCATTCTAAAGAAACCATGCGCACGCCCAAGACCATTCTGATCATCGATGACGACGACGACCTGCGGGAGGCCTTGGCCGAGCAGTTGGCGCTTCACGAGGAATTCCGTCCGGCCCAGGCCGCGACGGCGACCGACGGCGTTCGTCAGGCCAAGGAGGCGCGGGCCGACCTCATCCTTCTGGACGTCGACCTGCCCGACATGGACGGCCGCGAGGCCTGTCGCCTGATCCGCAAGGCGGGCGTGTCCACCCCGGTCATCATGCTGACGGCGCAGTCGTCGGATTCGGACGCCATTCTCGGCCTCGACTCCGGCGCCAACGATTACGTCACCAAGCCCTTCCGCTTCGCGGTCCTGCTGGCGCGCATCCGCGCCCATCTGCGCAGCCACGAGCAGTCCGAGGACGCCGTCTTCCAGGTCGGCCCCTATGAGTTCCGCCCGGCCTCCAAGCTGATGGTCGACGACAAGGGCAAGAAGGTCCGGCTGACCGAGAAGGAAACCAACATCCTGAAGTATCTCTATCGCGCCGGGGCCAAGCCGGTCTCGCGCGAGGAGCTGCTGACCGAGGTCTGGGGCTACAACGCCGGGGTCACCACCCACACGCTCGAGACCCACATCTACCGCCTGCGTCAGAAGATCGAGGCCGAGCCGGGCCAGGCGCGGCTGCTGCTGACCGACGCCGGCGGCTACCGACTCCAGCCCTGACCCCGGATGAGCGAGCGTCGCCCGACCCCGCCGCTGGTGGCGCTTCGGGCGTTCGACGCAGCGGCTCGCCTCAGCAGCTTCCGCGAGGCGGCCGAGGAGCTCGGCGTCACCCCCGGCGCCGTCAGCCGCCATGTGAAGGCGCTGGAGATGCGGTTGGGCCTGCGCCTGTTCGACCGTTTCAACCGCTCGGTGCGGCTGACCGCCGACGGCAAGCGCCTAGCCCAGGGCGTCGCCGACGCCTTCGAACGGCTGGAAAGCGCGTTGGAGGCCGTCCGCCCCGGACGCTCGCGCCAGCTGCGGATCACCGCCCTGCCGTCCCTCGCCAGCAAGTGGCTGTCGCCGCGTCTGCATCGCTTCAGCGAGGAGAACCCCGATCTCGACCTGATCGTCTTCGCCGAGGATCGCCTCGCCGACCTGTCGAACGGCGAGGCGGACGTGGCGCTGCGTTACGGCGAAGGTCCTTATCCGGGCCAGACGGCGCGGCGGTTGATCAATGAGCGGCTGATCCCGGTCTGCGCCCCGTCCTTCGCCGCCGCCCGGCGGTTGAACCAGCCGTCCGATCTGCTGGACGTGGTGCTGATCCACGAGACCTGGCACGACATGCCCTACGCCGACCGCATGGGCTGGAAGGCCTGGTTCGAGAGCGCCGGCGTCGATGATCCGCGCGTGAACCACCTGCGCGGTCCGCACTTCAGCCACAGCCACCTGGCGCTGGAGGCGGCCCTGTCGGGGCGCGGCGTGGCCCTCACCTCGGCGCCCCTGGCGGCGGACGACCTGCGCGAAGGGCGCCTGATCCAGCCGGTCGACCACGCCCTGACCAACAACCTGGCCTATTGGGCGGTGGTTCTGCCGGAACGGGCGGACGAACCCAAGCTGCGTCGCTTCCTCAACTGGATCGTGGCCGAATCGCGGCCGGATCGGGACACAGAAGCGGATCAGTTGACCTGAGGTCACTCGACGCGGCCTAACCGTGGTTTGTTTCCAGCGGCTGCGCTTCCTATCTTGAGACCGTTCGGAACTCCCTAGCCGAAAGGAAGCAAGTCATGAAACTCGTGCATCCCCGCGCCTCGAGCTTCTCGTTCGAAGGCATCGTGGTCTTCACCGGCAGCGTCACCCTGATCCTGCTGGGCGTGCTGGCCGGCGCCAAGCTGCTGGGCGCGGCCTGAGCTTAAGTCAACGCGGGCGCCATTCGCTGAGAAGGGCGCCCGTGGCCCCATCCTCGAAGGCCAGTCGGTCCAGCCGCAGCGCGGCGACGCAGACCGGACGGCTTTCGGCGTCCTTCTGGACGCAATGGACGGCCTTGCCGTCCGCGAAGGCGGTCAGCCGACCTTCCAGCCGCAGGGCGTAGCCGCCCGGCGCCGGCGTCGGAGCGACGCCCTTCTCTCCCCGAATGACATGGACATAGGCCTGGCCCTGACGGCGGCCCAAGCGAGAGCCGCCCGTTTCGAACACGGCGGCCAGACCGGCGCTACGCTCCGGCTGGACGACTGGCGGCGACGCGACGGTCTCAACAGTCTTGGCCTCCAACGCCTTGCCCTCGGCGGGCGTCTTGTCCGCAGTTTGAGCCGGCGAAGGCGCGGGATCAGGCGCGGGGGCGGGCTGAGCCGCTGACGTCGGGCAGACGTCCAGGCTGCTCCATGGCCGGGCGATCCAGAAGCCCTCGACCGCCTCCCACTTGTCGACCGCCCCTTCGCGGGTCGCGGGGACCAGCGCCGACGCGCTCAGATCTTCCGGCGTGACCGTCAAGGTCAGGCTGCCGTCTTCATTGCGGGCGAGGCGGGGCAGGCCGCCCGCCTCTCCGACGACGTTCGTCTCGCCGCCGCAGCCGAAGGGCAAGCGCACCGACACGGTGCGGCCGGTCAGGGCCGCATCGCGCGTCTGTCCATCGGCCAAGGCCGTTCCAGCCTCGGTCAGCGCGGCCAGAAGGGCGGCTCGGTTCAAGGTGGAATCCAGCACGACCGTCGGCGGCGGGGCCGGATTCGCAGGCGCGGCAGGCTCCGGCGGCCGCTGACACCACGTCAGAAACGGCAGGGCCGCCGCCAGGGCGAGCGGCGCGGCGAGACGGGTCGTTGTGATCGACATGGAACCAGCCTAACACGGGAAACGCTGGTTGACGCCCCGACCCGTGATCTGACCCGTGATCGCGGTCGAGGCTGGGCTGAAAAAGGGGGTCTTGCGCGGGTGACGCTGGACCAGATCATCGCTCTCATCGTCCTGGTCGCCGTGGTCGGGGTGATGATCCACGGCCGGATGCGTTCCGACGTGGTCGCGCTCAGCGGCGCGGCGGCCTTGCTGCTGTTCGGCGTGGTGCGCCCCGTCGAGGTTCAGAGCGCCTTCGCCAGTCCGGCCGTCATCGCCCTGGCCGGGTTGTTCGTCATCGCCTACGCCATCGAACTGTCGGGCCTGCTGGGCCTGATGATCCGCAAGGCGACGGGGCTGTGTCGGCGTTTCGGCGCGACGGGCATCTGGGTGGTGATCGGCCTGTGCGGCTCGGTCGGCGGCTTCCTGAACAATACGCCGGTGGTGGTGCTGGCCGCCCCGGTGGTGCGCGACATGGCCCGGTCGCTGAAGCTCTCGCCCAAACGGTTCCTGATGCCGCTCAGCCATGTGACGGTCATGGGGGGCCTGCTGACCCTGATCGGCACCTCGACCAACCTTCTGGTCAATGACATGGCGCGCAACGCCGGTCAGCCGGTGTTCAGTCTGTTCGAGATCACGCCTGTGGGCCTGGTCATCGCCCTGGTCGGCGGTCTGTGGCTCTATTTCGTCGGCGCCCGGCAGCTGGGCCGCGCCGCCTGCGCCGAGGAAGAGGCCGAGGCCGAACGCGAACGTCTCGAGGCGGAAGCTCAGGCGGCGAAGACGTCGCGCCGGTGGCGTCTGCCCTTCTCCCTGCCGTCCCTCGCCCAGTTGGGCGAAAGCCGCAGCCAGCGTGACGGCACGGGCGACGCCCATCTGGGCGACGTGGACCTCTACGCCTCGGCCGACCGTCCCCTGCAGTGGAAGCGGGCGCTGATCGCCCTGGCGGTCTTCGTCCTGGTGGTGGCGGCGGCGGGTCTGGGGATCGCCCCGATCGCGGCGGCGGCCTTCGCCGGGGCGGTGGCCCTGATCCTGCTGGGCGTGCTGACGCCGGAAGAGGCCTATTCGGGCCTGAAGCCGGACATCCTGCTGTTGATCGCGGGCATGGTGGTGGTCGGCACGGCCATCGAGGTGACGGGGCTGGCGGCGCAGGGCGCGGGCCTGTTGATCGAAGTGATCCGCCCGTTCGGGCCGCTGGGCGCCCTGATCGTGCTCTACGGCGTGACCCTTTTCGCGACCGAGCTTCTGTCCAACGCCACGGTGGCGGTGCTGGTGACGCCGATCGCCGTCGCCCTGGCCGAGAGCCTGGGCGTCGATCCGCGGCCTTTCCTGGTGGCGGTGATGATGGCCGCCTCGGCCGCCTTCGCCACGCCCTTCGGCTATCAGACCAACGTCCTCGTCTATCAGATGGCCGGTTACAGCTACATGGACTTCGTCCGCGTCGGCACGCCGCTGAACCTGATCACCTGGGCGGCGGCCATGGTGGCCATCCCGATCTTCTTCCCGTTCTGACGCCGCGTCAGACGTCCAGATCCATCACGACCGGGGCGTGGTCGCTGGGTCGCTCCCATTCGCGCACCGTGTCCAGAATTCGGGCGCTGCCCCTGACCACGGCGGGCGTCAGGCCGGGCGAGGTCCACAGGTGGTCCAGGCGCAGGCCCCGGTTCGACTTGCGGAAGTCCTTGGCGCGATAGCTCCACCAGCTGGCCAGCTTGGTCGGATCGGGGATCTGGTCGCGCACCACATCAGTGAAACCGCCGGCGTCCTGGAGCCGATACAGGGTCTCGACCTCGCCGGGGGTGTGGCTGACCACCTTGGACATGAAGCGGTGGTTCCAGACGTCGTTCTCGCCGGGCGCGATGTTGAAGTCGCCGGCCAGGACCAGGGGCCTCTGACGGTCGCGGGTCTTCATCTCGGCGGTCAGCCGTTCATAGAAGTCCATCTTGTGGTCGAACTTGGGGTTCAGTTCGCGGTCGGGCAGGTCGCCGCCCGCCGGGATGTAGAAGTTCTGAACCTCCACCCCCTCGACCACGGCCGAGACGCAGCGGGCGTGGCCCTCGCGACAGACGTCCAGCCTGGGGCTGTCAACGATGGGCAGGCGGCTGGCGATCGCCACCCCGTGCCAGCCCTTCTGGCCGCCGACGCGCAAGTGGGGCAGGCCCATGTCGATGAAGGCCTGACGCGGGAACTGGTCCTCGGTGCATTTGATCTCCTGCAGGCACAGGACGTCCGGGGCGTGTTCGGCGACGAAACGGGCGACCTGATCGATGCGCAGGCGGACCGAGTTGATGTTCCAGGTGACGATGCGAAGGCTCATGCGACCGGGCTTAGCAGCTTGCCGTCGCGGGGTCTAAGCCGACGGCCGTGCAAGGTCTTCGGCTCAATAAAAAGGCGCCCGGAGCGAGGTCCGGGCGCATGAAGTTCGTCTCTCTCGCCGCCAGGCGGGGATGAATCCGTGGCGGGCGGGACGGCCGCCGCCGTCCTGTGCCCAAAGTGTCACGGGCAACAAAAAAGGTCAAACTGTCATATTTGTAATTATGAGCGGCGGTCGAGGCGCCGCCGGGATCAGTTGCGTCGGTTGCGCCGGGTCGGATCGCGCAGCTGGAACAGGCTGGCGGCCAGGCCGGGCGCGGGCTCCAGCGTGGTCAGTTGCACCCGGGTGCGCGAGCCCTGCGCATCGGTGATGGTCCATTCCTGCAGCCGCACGGGCGAGCCGGCGAAGGCCAGGATGACCGAGCCCTCGTTCGGACGGCGCGCGTCGCGGGCGGTGATGGCGAAGGCGCCGGAGTCCATGCGCGTCACGCGGTCGATCTTCACGCCCTGGTCCAGACGGACCTCGCGCGCCAGGAAGGTCGACAGCGGCGTCTGGCCCAGCGGGGCCTGGCGGAAGACGTTCAGCCGGGGATCCCAGCGGCTGACGTTATTGCCGTCGGCCACCACCAGCAGGCCTGCCGGTTCGGTGTATTCGAATCGCATCTTGCCGGGGCGCTGCAGATAATAGCGGCCGGTGCGGCGCTGATTGTTCGGCCCGGTCTCGACGAAGGTCCCCTGGGCCGTGGTCATGGCCGTCAGATAGGTCTGGGCCTGACGCAGCACGGCCTGATCCTCGGCGGACAGCCCGGCTTGCGCCAGGACGGCGGCGGGGGCGGCGGCGAGCGCCACCAGGGCGGCGGAGCCGAGGCCGAAGGCGCGGCGGGAAATGCTCATGTCTTTTCTTCTCCCGTTCTGAACGGTTTTCGACCCGGCCAGGGTGACGACGTCATCCGGCGGGCTGATGACGCCAGCCTGACCATATTCCGGCGCTCCGATGAAGCGGCGTTCATTGTTTAGTGTCCTAGCGTTCGCGACGCGGTCGCTCGCTGCTTGAGGACGTGAGGCGTTTAAGTGTCGGCCGAGGCGTGTTGTTCCCCGTCGCGCGCGATTGGCGCTGAAGCAGCGAGCCGCCGCGCGGCGAGCGATAGCGCCCGGCGGCAAAGCCGCCGCCTCGGCGCAGCCGAGATTACATAGGCGGCGGTCCGGCCAGCACTTCGCGCTTGCCGGCGTGGTTGGCCGGGCTGACGACGCCTTCCTGCTCCATGCGTTCGATCAGGGTGGCGGCGCGGTTGTAGCCGATCTGCAGGCGGCGCTGGACGTAGGAGGTCGAGGCCTTGCGGTCGCGCGTGACCACGGCCACGGCGCGGTCATACAGGTCGTCCCCGGTGCCGCTGCCTTCATCGCCCATGGCGCCGTCGCCGTCTCCATCAGGTTCGTCGGTGATCAGGTCGAGGTATTCCGGCTCGGCCTGGGCGCGCAGATGCTTGCAGACCTCCTCGACCTCCTGGTCGCCGACGAAGGGGCCGTGCAGGCGGGTGATGCGTCCGCCGCCCGCCATATAGAGCATGTCGCCCTGACCCAGCAGCTGCTCGCCGCCCTGTTCGCCCAGGATGGTGCGGCTGTCGATCTTCGACGTGACCTGGAAGGAGATCCGGGTCGGGAAGTTGGCCTTGATGGTGCCGGTGATGACGTCCACCGACGGGCGCTGGGTGGCCATGATCAGGTGGATGCCCGCCGCGCGCGCCATCTGGGCCAGACGCTGGACGGCGCCTTCGACGTCCTTGCCCGCCACCAGCATCAAATCGGCCATCTCGTCCATGACCACGACCAGATAGGGCATGGGCTCGGGCCGGATCTTCTCGCTCTCGTAGACGGGGCGGCCCTGTTCGTCGAAGCCGGTCTGGACGGTGCGCTCGAAATGCTCGCCCTTTTCCTGCGCCTCGCGGGCGCGCTCATTGTAGCTGGCGACGTTGCGGACGCCGAGCTTGGACATCCGGCGATAGCGGTCCTCCATCTCGCGCACGGTCCACTTCAGGGCCACGACCGCCTTCTTGGGATCGGTCACGACCGGCGCCAGCAGGTGCGGAATGCCGTCATAGACCGACAGCTCCAGCATCTTGGGGTCGATCATGATGAAGCGGCACTCGGCGGGCGAATGGCGATACAGGATCGACAAGATCATGGCGTTGACCCCGACCGACTTGCCCGAGCCGGTGGTGCCCGCGATCAGCAGGTGGGGCATCCGCGCCAGATCGGCGACGTAAGGTTCGCCGCCGATGGTTTCGCCCAGCGCCAGCGGCAGAAGATGGCTCTTCTTGTCGTATTCGCCGGACGCCAGCAGGTCGCGCAGGAAGACCGTCTCGCGCTTGGCGTTGGGCAGTTCGATGCCGATGGCGTTGCGGCCCTGAACCACGCTGATGCGGCAGGCGCGGGCGGACATGGATCGGGCGATGTCGTCGGCCAGCGCCACGACGCGACCGTGCTTTACGCCGGGCGCGGGCACCAGTTCATACAGGGTGACGACGGGGCCGGGGCGGATCTGGTCGATCTGGCCGCGCACGCCGAATTCCTGAAGCACGCCCTCCAGCATCTTGGCGTTGGCCTTCAGCGATTCCTCGTCGACGGCGCCGCCGCGCTGGGCGGGCTTGGCCAGTATGCCCAGCGGCGGGATTTCGAAGCCGCCTTCGCCTGCGAAATCGAAGGCTTGCTGATCGGCGTCGCTGCGGACGGGCTTTGGCGCCTTGACCGCCGCGACCTTGGGCTCGGCCGGTCGGCTGGGGCGGGCCGAGGGCGGGGCGATGGGGGCGGGAGTCGCGTCCTCCCACGGCGGGGTGTAGGCGTCGGGCGCGTCAGCGTCCGCATCGTCATAGGCGTCGACGGCGGGAGCCGGAGCGGCCTGGGCGGTTGAGGCGAGCGGGCCGTCGGCCTCCATGTCGTCGGCCTCGGGCAGGCGATGACGCGGCTTGCGGGCCGGGGCGGCGGCCTCGTCGACGGCGCGCGGGGCCTTGCCCGGTTTGGCGGCCTTGGCCGGTCGGGCGGCGCGGGCCTCGGCGCCCTTCTGGGCGGCCCAGCCGGCGGTGTCGGTGAAGTCGCGCAGGCGCAGGCCCACGGTGTAGGCCAGGCTCCACAGCGCCAGCGCCAGGAACAGCAGGCCCAGGATGATGCGCGCGCCGGGGACCTTCAGCGCGCCCAGGCCGTCGGCGGCCTGGCCGGTGACGGCGTCGCCCCACAGCCCGCCCAGGCCCGCCGCCAGCGGCCATCTGGCAGGCGCCGCCGGGGCCGACAGGGCCGCCGACAGCAGCAGCACGCCCGCGACGGCGCAGAAGATCTTGAACGGCGTCGGCTGCAGCCGGTGCTGCAGGGCGTCGCCGATCGCCACCGCCAATCCGAAGGCGATCAGCAGCAGGACGGCGGGCCAGGCCGCCAGCCCCAGCGACTGCATGATCAGATCGGCGAAGGTCGCGCCCGCCCCGCCCAGCCAGTTGGTCGGCGCCTGCGCCGATGCGGCGTTCCAGCTGGGATCCGCCGGATTCCACGAGATCAGGGCCACCAGCAGAAGGGCGGCCAGCATGGCCTGCAGCACCCCCCTGAACCGCACGGCGAAGGGCGCCGCCCAGACGATGCGGACGGTGCTCCAGACGCGTTGGCCGAGCGCGAGGGCGACGGACATGAAGGCGGACCCCCAGAAATGGGACTGAAAGCGAGACTCCGCCCCTTAGTGCCTCGCATAAGGTTAAAGCGGCATTTACCAGCCCGGTCTTTGCGAGCGGGGATGAGCCCTTATGTCCCATCAGGCAGGCGGGCTTGTGGTGGCGTGACGCGCGATAGGGGCCTAGAACGACAGCATGAGCGGATCGGACGACTACGACATCATCATCGCCGGCGCTGGGCTGGTCGGGGCGACCTTTGCGCTCGCGGCGGCGCAGGGCGGCCTGCGCCCCGTCATGGTGGACCCCCAGCCGTTCACCGCCCAGCTGGCGCCGACCTTCGACGGGCGGGCGACGGCCGTCTCCTACGCCAACTTCCGCATGTTGAAGGCTCTGGGACTGGGCGAGGCGCTGGAGCCGCACGCCTGCCGCATGGACCGCATTCTGGTGACGGACGGCCGCCGCCCCGGCGCCGCCAGCCGCAAGCCGTCGGCATCCTATATCCGTTTCGATGCGGACGAGATCGGCGATCGCAACGGCGGCGAACCGCTGGGCTATATGGTCGAGAACCGCCGCCTGCGCGCGGCCCTGGCCGAGCTGGTCAACGCTCAGGGACTGGAGGTCCGCGCCCCCGCCGCCGTGGCCGATGTGGCCGTCGGGCCGGGTCGGGCGACGGTGACGCTGAAGGACGGATCGACCCTGTCGGCGCCGCTTGTGATCGGGGCCGAGGGCCGCAACTCGACCGTGCGCCGCGCGGCGGGCATCGACGTCTTCGGCTGGACCTATCAGCAGAGCGGCGTGGTCTGCACGGTCCGCATGGAGAAGCCGCACGGCAACGTCGCCCATGAGTATTTCCTGCCGGACGGCCCGTTCGCCATCCTGCCGCTGACGGAGAACCGGGCCAATCTGGTCTGGACCGAAAGCACCCGTCGGGGCGAGGCCCTGCGCTCGGCCTCGGACGAGGCTTTCCACGCCCATCTGACGCGGCGGTTCGGCGACTTCCTGGGCGAGCTGACGATCGAGGGGCCGCGCTTCGTCTATCCCCTGTCGCTGCAGTTGGCCGAGGGGCTGACGGCCCCACGCATGGCCATCATCGGCGACGCCGCCCACGGGGTGCACCCGGTGGCGGGGCAGGGGCTGAACATGGGGCTGAAGGACGTCGCCGCCCTGTCCGAGGTGCTGACCGAGGCCGCCCGCATCGGCGAGGACATCGGCTCGGAGCTGGTGCTGGAGCGTTACGCCCGCTGGCGCCGGTTCGACACGGCGGCGCTGGCGGCGGGCTTCGACGGCTTCGTGCGCCTGTTCTCCAACGACATCGCCCCGGTGCGTCTGGCCCGCGATCTGGGCATGGCGGCGGTCAATCGCATCGCCCCCCTGCGCCGGGCCTTCATGCACGAGGCGGGCGGGGCGACCGGGGATCTGCCGAGGCTGCTGCGCGGCGAGGCGCTTTAAAGAGGCCCTATCGCTCGCCGCGCGGCGGCGGCTCAGTCCAGCGGGCGGGCGTCTTCGGCCAGCATGATCGGCACGCCGTCGCGGATGGGGAAGGCCAACTTGGCGCCCGCCGAAACGAGTTCGTTGCGCTCGCGGTCATAGGTCAGGCGGCCGCGCGTGACCGGGCAGACCAGAACCTCCAGCAGGCGGGGATCGACCGAGACGGGGGTGTTGAAGGCGTCGCTCATGATTTTTAGTTTCCTATCGTTCGCGCCGCGGGCGCTCACTGCTTGAGGAAGTTAGGGCCCTATAGCTCGCCGCGCGGCGGCTCGCTGCTTGAGGGCGCCGGGCGCCCCCTTCTGTTAGCCGTGTGTTTATCGCGTCGAGCTTGCTGAGACTACTGCATCGCCGGGCCGGGCTCGTCGTCGTCGGGGGCGACGGCCTCGATGCGGAGAAGGGCGGTCAGGGCGGCCTCGCGGTCGGTCAGGCTGAGGGCCTCCAGCAGGGCCTGTTTCTCGGGCGGCTCGAAGGGCAGGGCCATGGCCAGGCTGTTGACCAGGGCCTCCTGCGGGGCCGCGCGGGCCGTGTCCCAGTCGATGTCCAGCCCGCGCCCGGCCAGATAGGGCGCCAGGGCCGACAGGAAGGGCTCGCGGTCGAAGGCCTCGTCGGGGTCGGGCGCGCGCAGATCGGCCTCATAGGGCAGGAAGTCGGCCCGCACCTGGCGATAGGGGGTGCGCACCTGCATCTCAGCGGCCACGGCGAAGCGGCACACCCCGGTCAGGGTGATCAGATAGCGGCCGTCCGAGGTCTCGGCGAAGCTGGTGATCCGCCCGGCGCAGCCGACGCGGGTGAGGGGCGGGTTCACCCCGGCGGGGCCGACCGGCTGGATCAGGCCGATCATCCGGTCGCCCGCCATGGCGTCGTCCACCATGTTCAGATAGCGGGGCTCGAACACGTTCAGCGGCAGCTGGCCCCGGGCCAGGAGGATGGACCCCGGCAAGGGGAACACCGGGATCACCTGGGGAAGTTCGCTGGCCTTGACGTAGCCCTGAGCCATGATCGCGCCGTCAGGAAAACAGGAGGGAGGACAGGCACCGTCGGCCGTCGCGGGCGACTTCGCTGGCGGGGCCGGCGGCCTCGAACACGGTCAGAAGCTGCTTGCGGGCGGCCTGTTCGTTCCACTCGCGGTCGGCCTGGACGATGGTGAGCAGGTGGTCGACGGCTCCCTTCAGGTCGCCCGCCGAGGCCAGGGCCTGGGCCAGGTCGAAGCGGGCTTCGTGGTCGTTCTTGTTCGCGGCCAGCCGGGCTTCGAGTTCGGCGGTCGCGCCGGCAGGCGCGGCCGAGGCAAGGGACAGCTGGGCGCGCACGGCCTGAACCGTCGGCTCGGTCGAGTCGGCCGGGGCCATGGCGATGGTCTGGGCCGCCTGTTCGGCGTCGCCCTCGGCCAGATAGACGCGGGCCATGCCGGCGATGGCCTTCTGGTTGTCCGGCTCCATCGTCAGGACGTGGGCGAAGGCCTGGGCGGCGCCGCCCAGGTCGTTGAGACTCAGGGATTCCTCGCCCAGAGACAGCAGTTGCTCGACATCGGTGTTGACCCCTTCGCCGCCGGTCAGCTTGTCGATGAAGGCCTTGATCTGGCTCTCGGGCACCGCGCCCTGGAAGCCGTCGACCGGCTGGCCGTTGACGAAGGCGTAGATGGTCGGGATCGACTGCACCCGTAGCTGGCCCGCATAGGCCGGGTTGGCGTCGACGTCGATCTTGACCATCTTCACCGCCCCCTTGGCGGCGCGCACGGCCTTCTCCAGCGCTGGGCCCAGCGTACGGCACGGCCCGCACCAGGTGGCCCAGAAGTCCACGATGACCGGTTGATGTTTCGAGGCCTCGACCACGTCCTGCATGAAGGTGGCGTCCGTCCCGTCCTTGATCAGGTCGGGCGGGGTGGTCAGGGACGGGTCGGCGAAGGTCATGGTCGGGTCCGCATGGGGGTCGAAGGAAGGTAACGGATCAGATGGCGTCGGGATGCCTCGCCATCAAGCCGAAAGCGCGCCTTGCCGCAGGCGAAAGCGGGCGAAGCGGAAAAAACAGAGTCCAATTCGTCTGAATCGTCTGAAATCTCCTCCTTCGGTAGGAGTGGATGGCGCTCCAGCATCCTTCTCCCCTTGTGGGAGAAGGTGGCTCGCGGAGCGAGACGGATGAGGGGTTTCTGACGTTCTGCCTCATCGCTTTCATCGGCTGGCGCAAGACCCCTCATCCGGCCCTGACGGGCCACCTTCTCCCGCAAGGGGAGAAGGAAGACGAGGGCGGCTTCGTCATGCCATAGGGGGGCGGTGCGTCAGAACAGGGCGTAGCGCCCCTACAGCCGGTCCATCCGCAGCCAGCGAGCGTCGCCCAGCCAGGCGGTCCTGAGGGCCTGGTCGGCGGCGGCGGCTTCGGCGGCGCGGCCCTGGGCGGCCTCGGCGCGGGCCAGGCCGTAGAGGGCCCAGCCGTTGTTCGGCGTCTGGGCCAGGGCCAGGCGGAAGGCGTCGGCGGCCAGATCCGGGCGGCCGGCCTGATACAGGGCCGCGCCCAGCGACTGATGCACCGGATAGTACCAGAAGGCGGGCTCCATATAGGGCAGGGCGGCCTCCAGATCGGCGGCGCGGCGATAATGCTCCGCCGCCTGGGCGGGGCGGCCGCGCGCCATGGCCATGCGTCCGTGCGCCACGGCCTCGGCCAGGGCCAGAAGATCGGGGGCGGGCACGCCCTGGGCGACCATGTCGGCGAAGGCGGGAGAGGTCTTCAGCGCGTTCAGGGCGGCCAGTTCATGGTCGAAACCCCGCTGGTCGCGCAGCTGGGCGTAGGCGACGGCGCGGGCGTAGTGGCGCATGGCGGCGGCGTAGGGCAGGCGGGCGTCGGGCGCGGGCGCGGCCAGGACGGCGCGAGGCTCGGCGAACTGGGCCAGGGCCTGATAGGGGGCGGCGTCGATGACCTGGACCCAGGCGATGCGGGCCGAGGTCTCGAGGTCCAGCACGGTGCGCAGACGCCGCGCTTCGCGCAGAGCCGTGTCCATATCGCCGGCCATCTGGGCCGAGGCGACGATGAAGTGGATGTTGTGCGGATAATAGCCGTAGCGGACGAGACTCTCGTCGTTCGTGTCGCGGATGAAGGCCTCATCCGCCCGCGCCGCTGCGACGTTCAGGCGGATGGAATCGGCGTAGCGCCCGCGCCGCACGTAGATGTGGCCGGGCATATGCACCAGATGGCCGGCGCTGGCGGGGCGGGAGGCGGCCATGCGGTCGGCCGCCGCCTCGGCCCGCGCCGGATCGGCGGCCTCCATCAGGTGGATGTAGAGGTGGGCCGCCTGCGGGTGGGCGGGACTGCGGTCCAGGACCGTCTCGATCAGGCGGATCGCCTCGCCGATGCGGCCGATCGGCGTGCGCTGGTCGGCCTCCCAATAGTTCCAGGGCGTGGTGTCCATCGCCGCCTCAGCGGCCAGGACGGCGATGTCGTCGTTGTCGGGAAAGCGACGCGCGGCGACCAGCATGGCGTCGGCGTAGGCGGCGTCCAAGGCGGCGCGGTCGGCCGTCGGATCGTCGGAGTAGCGTAGGCCGAGCGCGTCGATCAGCGCCTGCTCGTGCGGCGCGGCCCCGGCGCTCAGGACCAGGGCGCGGTTCAAGGCCTTGAGCGCCGCCGCCCGGTCGCGCTCGTCCATCGGCGCGTTGATGTTGGGGCCCAGGGCCATGGCCTCGCCCCACCAGCAGGCGGCGCATTCGGGATCACGGCTCTGCGCCTCTCGGAAGGAGCGCACGGCCCCGGCGTGGTTGAAGCCGTAGGCCAGCGTCAGCCCCTGACTGAAGTAGGCCTGGGCGACGGCGTCGTCGGTGCCGGCCTTGAACGGCGAGGTCGTCAGGTCGCGATAGAGGGGGATGGGTTGCGCCCGGCTGGCGGGCGCGGCGACGGCCGAGGCGACCAGCAGGTTGCGGGCCAGGGCGCCGCCGCCGGAACCCGGCCCGCAGACGCCGCCGAACAGACGCTCAAGGCGCAGCGCCGTTGCGGCGTCTGACGCGGGGAGGGCGGTCATCGGCCCGGCCAGCACCAGGCCCGCTCCGCCAACGGCGAAGGCTTTCCAGAACCGTCTCATGCACCGTCCCCTTCCAGGGCCTGACGCGATGGAACCGCCTTGTACGCGGCGTGTGATCGAACGTTGATCTTACGCCTCGCCGCTCCCGAGAAACAGTGCGGAAACAGAGCTTTCCGTGTCGAGCGCAGGTTAGGCGGCCAGGCGTCGCTCGTCGGGGCGAAGGGTCAGGACGCGGACGCCGTCGTGGGTGACGGCGACGGTGTGTTCGAACTGGGCCGACAGCTTGCCGTCGGCCGTGACCACGGTCCAGCCGTCGTCCTCGGTGCGGATGGTGCGGCGGCCCTGGTTCAGCATCGGCTCTATGGTGAAGACCATGCCTTCGCGCAGGGTCAGGCCCGCGCCGGGGCGGCCGAAGTGCAGCACCTGCGGCGCCTCGTGCATCTCGCGGCCGATGCCGTGGCCGCAGAAGTCGCGCACGATGGAATAGCCGCGCCGCGTCGCATGACGTTCGATGGCGTGGCCGACGTCGCCTAGGGTGGCGCCGGGGCGCACGACGCGGATGCCCTTCCACATGGCCTCATAGGTCGTCTGGACCAGGCGGCGGGCGGGACCGGCGACCGGGCCGATCAGATAGGTCTTGCTGGAGTCGGCGATGAAGCCGTTCTTCTCCAGCGTGATGTCCAGGTTGACGATGTCGCCGTCCTTCAGCACGTCGTCGCGCGAGGGCACGCCGTGGCAGACGACATGGTTGGGCGAGACGTTCAGCACGAAGCCGTAGCCGTACTGCCCCTTGCTGGCGGGACGCGCCGCCAGGTCGTCGACGATGAAGGCCTCGACCCGGTCGTTGATCTCCAGGGTGTTCATGCCCGCCATCGGCAGGCCGTCCAGCCAGGTGAAGACCGAGGCCAGCAGGCGGCCGGATTCGGCCATCAGTTCGATCTCGGCCGGGGACTTGGTCACGCGGCGGCCTGATCAGAGGCGAAGTCGGGCGCGGAGACGCCCGCCGCCTTCAGCTCGCGCGCGGCCAGCTCCTGAAAGGTCAGGCCGGGGTTCAGCTCCCCCAGCATGCCGATCCTGATCCAGAAGACGGCCTGGGCGTTGATCGAGCGGCACGAGACCTTGCTGGCGCGGCGCAGCTGTTCGTGCAGTTCGTCCTCGATGTTGACGATGCCCATGTGGGGCTACTCCATATACGATTCGTATATGGTTCATATCGTTCCGGGGAAGATCAGTCCAGAGCGTCGAAGTCCACCACGATCGGCTCCCGGTCCAGCAACGCCAGCACGCGACGGAAGCCCGCCTGATCCAGGGCGGTGGTGGCGGTGTTGGCCAGGGGGTGGAAGTTGACGACAGCCGCCTCCCACAGGCGGCGGTCCAGGACGAAGGTCACGCGGCGCTCCTGGTCGTTGATCAGGCCCAGGGCCGTGACCGAGCCGGGACGGACGCCCAGGGTCTCCCACAACAGGGTCTCATTGCCGAAGGACAGGCGGTCCGAGCCCATGGCGCGGTGGGCGCGCTTCAGGTCGATGACCGTGTCCTGGGCGGCCGAGATCAGCCATAGCCGACCCTTCTTGTCCTTGAGGAAGAGGTTCTTGGTGTGCAGGCCCGGCAGGGCGGCCTTGAGGTCCAGTCCCTCCTCGACGCGGAAGACGGCGGGGTGGTCGTGGGTGGTCTGGGCGACGCCGTGCTCGGCCATCCAGGCCAGCAGGCGGGCGCGGTCGTAAGCGGGACCGGGCGAGGGCGAAGTCGGGGTTTCGGCGGCGGCGGCGATTTTGGAGGGCATCTCGGTCTTGTCGGGCGGGCGGCGGGGGCGATAGGGGAGGGACAGACCCTCGTCATCACCCCTCTGTTCGTCAAGCTTGGGAGCCGCGTCTTGGAACTGGAATGCTATCCGATGAATGCGCGTCCGTGCGACCTGGTGCCGGGGCGCCAGTCGCGCAACTGGATGGACGCCTTCGCCAGCCGCCACCCCTATCGCTGCCTGCCGCTGACCATGGCCAACACCACGGGGTGGGAGATCCTGTGCCCGTTCGGCTTCACGGCCGAGTGGAACGGCGGGCCGTCGCAGCACGACATCAAGATCACGCCGGACCGGCACCAGCCGGAGATGGACCACTTCGTCAGCTCGCACTTCTCGCGCGGGGTGCTGACCATGCACCCGCAGTATCTGTTCCGCACGCCGCCGGGCTGGGGACTGATCGCGCAGGGCTCGCCCAATCACGTCAAGGACGGCATCCAGCCGCTGGCAGGCCTGATCGAGACGGACTGGCTGCCCTTCCCCTTCACCATGAACTGGATCTTCACCCGGCCGGGCCGGATCAAGTTCGAGAAGGGCGAGCCCTTCTGCTTCATCCTGCCGGTCGAGCATCGCAAGGTGGAGCAGTTCGAACCGGTGATCCGCTCGCTGGAATCCAACCCCGGCATGAGGGACCAGTTCGAAGCCTGGAACCGCTCGCGCACCGACTTCAACACCCGCCTGGCCTCGGGCGATCCCGACGCGGCCAAGGAGGCGTGGCAGCGCTTCTACTTCAAGGGCGAGGTGCCCGAGGCCCTGGGCACGGCGCCGGCGACCCACGCGAACAAGCGCCGCCTGAAGAACCCGCGCATCGGCTGACGCGAAGGGGCTGAATGCGGAAACGCCCGCTTCCGTCGTCGGAAGCGGGCGTTGTCGTGTCAGCCTGGATCGCCGGAGCAGCGGCTCTCACCAGGGCCGCTCAAGCAGCGAGCGACCGCGTCGCGAGCGTTAGCGGCCCCTTTTTCAAGACGCCGGGCGGATGACGCGGGGGCCGAGGTTGTTGATGACCTCGCGGGCGTCGAAGGCGTTCATGTCGCCGGCGGGCTTGGAGCCGCGGCCCATGATGATCTCGGCCGTGGCCTCATAGCGATCGACCTGGCGGATGTCGCGGTCCCGACCCCAGTAGGGATCCCAGGTGCTCCAGTAGCCGCGCTGGTAGAAGCGCCATTGCGGACCCCAATAGGGGCCGTAGCGGTCGTAGTAGAAGGGATCCGGAGTTGAATAGAATCGGGTGTCGCGGTCGGTGGCGCGGGTCACGGTGGCGAACCAGTCATAGCCGTTCTCGACCGTCAGTTCGGCCGAACGCAGCAGAAGCGACATCTCGACCTGATCGCGCGAGGTGACGGAGTTGCCCGAGAAGCTGACGGCGTAGCGGTTGGCCTCGAGGCGCTGCTCGGCATAGCCGCCCTGACCCTTCGAGCCGACCGGCTGATAGGGGGTGGCCGTCGCACAGGCGCCCAGGGCGAGCACGCCCGCCAGGGCGATCAGCGCCGGGGTTTTGCGAAGCTTGATCATGGAAGTTTCTCCTTGAGCGTTCATTGAACGCCCGTCGGTCTGAACGAGGGGTGAATGGTCAAGTTCCCGATCACCCGTTCCGGACGGATCACAGACGCGAGACGATGAGGACGGCGGCCAGGAGCAGAAGGCATCCGACCACAATGCCGAAGCCCTTGCGGAAACGCGGCGCGGTCATCTGTCGCGCCAGGGCCGCCCCGCCCAGGCCGTAGCCGCACATCGACAGGCCGTCCATGCCGACGGTGGTCACGGCGAACAGCGCCAGCTGCGGCGCGAGGGGACGGTTGATGTCCAGGAAGGGCGGCAGGACGGCGGTGAAGAAGAGAATGGCCTTGGGATTGGCGATCTGGACCATGAAGCCGTCGATCAGGGCGCTGCGCCCCCGCTTGACCTCGATATGGGCCGGTTCGGCGGCGGTGGCGAAGGCCCCGCGCAGGGCCTTGATCCCCAGCCAGGCGACATAGAGGGCGCCCAGCACGGCGATGACGCGAAAGACCTGGGGGAAGGCGATCACCAGGGCGCCCAGGCCCAGGGCGGCGGCGCCGAACCACACCAGGGTGGCGGAGTTCATGCCCAGGACGGCGGTCAGGGAGGCGGCCTTGCCCTTCTCCATCCCCGTGGCGACGGCGAAGATGTTGGCGGGGCCGGGCGTCACCGCCATCACGGCCATGACGCCGAGAAACGCCAGATACAGATGCGGGTCAACAGGTAGCGTGGCCATAAGGCCCTTTCGGGCGCGCGGCGGGCTGCGTCAAGCCGTCGCTGGCCGGCGACCTCAGCTTTCGACGGGCGGGGCCGGCGGGGCGGGCGGAACAGGCGTTTCAGCCAGGGCGGCCTGCACTTCGTCGACGGCGTCCAGGGCCTGATCCATGCCGTACTGGGCCACCAGGCCGTAGGTGACCATCTGTTCGGGATCGGCCTGGGCCCAGGCGCCGTTGGCCGCCAGACCGTGAACCATGGGTTCGACCCCGGCTATGGCCTCGCGGACGATGGCGTCGATGTCGATCTCGGCCAGGGCCGCCTCGGCGATCTGGCTCGCCTGGCGCGTGGCCTCGGCGGTGAAGTCGGCGACGTGAGGTTGATAGTCGGACCACAGGGCCGCGATCCGCAGGCCCTTCTGGGTCTCGCTCAGCTCCGAATCGTCCTGGATGCGCTCGGCGCGGGCGCCGAACTCCTCCATCTTCTGCTCGAAGACGGCGGCGGCGGATTCAAGGCGGGTCTCGGCGGGGGTCTTCTGCGCCTCGGCGACGGCGGCCGAGACCGGCAGCAGGGCCAGGGCGGCGGCCAAGGACAGAGAGGCGAGCGGGAGGGAGGCGAGCGGCAGGGCGCGGATCATGGCGAAGCTCCTTCGACGGACGCCGCGGAGGGTCCGCCGAAGGAGGGTTCGGCTCAAGTGAAATCGCGGTAAGGCGCGATCCCGCCTCGGCCTCAGTCGACGGCGGGCGGGGCCGGCGGAGCGGCCAGGGCGGCCTCGATGGCGGTGCGGAGCTGGCCCGGCACGCCGCGCAGCGCGGCCGGGGCGGCGTCTGCGGCGGCGAGGATGTCGGCCTTCTTCTCGGCGTTCTCGGGCTTCTCGGCCATGACGCGCAGGAAGGCGCCGTACTCGTCCGCGAAGGCGGCGAACTTGGGCTCATACTGGGTCAGGACCGCGTCGGTGCGGGCCTTCTTGGTCGCGGCGTCCAGGCTGGCGTCGTCCATGATCGTCTCCAGCTCGGCGCCCATGCGCGCGGTCTCGGCCTCGAAGGCCTCGCCCTTGACCTGGAAGGCGGCTTCCTCAGGCGAGACGGGCGCCTGGTCGGTGATCGCCGGAGCGGGCGGGGGCGGGTCCTGGACGGCGGCGAAGGCGGGGGCGGCGAACAGGGTCGCCGCCGCGGCGGCGGCGAGGGAAAGACGGTTCAACGGAGAACTCCGGCTGGCGACGGCTGACGCCGTCAAGAAGGATACGCCGGCCGGTCGACCGGAGATGGCCGCAGGTTGGCCTTGCCATGGGCCGAGCGCAAGCGTCAGCATGGACCGATGAAATCGAACCTTTCCGCTGTTTCCGTCGTCGCCGCCGCCTGTGTCGGCGCCCTGGCTCTATCGACCGGCCTGACGCCGAGCGAGGCGCGGGCCCAGGCGGGAGGGCGGGCCTATGCGGTTCAGGGCGATTGCGACGGCCGCCCCGCGACCGGGGTGCGCATGGCGCCGGGTTACTGCCTCGGGCTGGTGTGGCAGGGGGCGGGACGGGACGGGCCGCAGATGCCGCGCGGCCTGACGCCGCTGGACGGCGGCGACTGGCTGGTCACCGATCTGGGGGCGTGGGAGGCGGGCAAGGGGGCGGTGTGGCGCCTGTCGTTCGCGGCCGACGGCGCGGCGCGCTGGCGACGGCTGGCGGGCGGCCTGTCGATGCCGCACACGGTCAAGCGCGGGCCGGACGGGCGCATCTATGTGTCCGAGATGAACCGCATCCTGACGCTGGACCCTGACGCCGCCGATGCGCAGGCCAGCGTCCGCACCGTCATCGGCGACCTGCCGGACAACCGGCTGCACGACAACCGCCACCCCCTGTCCAGCTTCGTCTTCGATGGGAACGGCGACTTGCTGGTCAATGTCGGGGCGCCCAGCGACCGCTGCCTCGACGCGGCGGGCAAGCCGAAGACGGACGCGCGCGGGGCCTGCGTCGAGGATGCGGCGACGGCGCAGGTGCGTCGCCACGCCTATCTGGGGAACGGCCGCTGGGCGGAAGACAGCACCGTCTTCGCCTCAGGCTTGAGGAACTCCATCGCCCTGGTGCGGCACCCGTCGGGCACGGTGCTTCAGGCCGAGAACTCGGTCGACCTGGACACGCCGGACCATCCCTATGACGAGATCAACGTGCTGACGCAGGGGCGCCATTACGGCTGGCCCTATTGCGTCGATCTGGCCACGCCCCTGCCGGGCTGGCCTGCTCGTCAGGCGCGCTGTGAGGAACGCGAACGGCCGATCGCCCTGCTGCCGCCGCACGCGGCGCCGCTGGACCTGATCTATTACGAAGGGGCGATGTTCCCGGAGTTGCAGGGACGGCTGCTGATGACCTGGCACGGTTTCCGCCGCACGGCCGGGCGCATCGTGGCGGTCGAGACGGACGAGGCGGGCCGCCCCCTGACCGACATCGGCGGGCGCTACGCCATCTATCCGCGCGGGGCGCTGTCCTATCCTGCGGGTGCGCCCAGCGTGAACGGCAAGGTGCTGACGCCCGGTTGGGACAGGATCGCCGGGCGCCATCCGCGCGGCTCGCCGGTGACGATGGCGACGGCGCCGGACGGCTCAATTTGGGTCACGGATGACAGAAGCCGGGCGATCCTGAGAATCGCCCGGCCCCGGTAGGCTTGGGTTCTAAGAGGGCTTTTAGCCCTTCTGGCCGTCCCGCTTGGCCAGGACGCGCAGGCGCAGGGCGTTCAGCTTGATGAAGCCTTCCGCATCCTTGTGGTCGTAGGCCTGGACGCCTTCTTCGAAGGTCACCAGGTCCTGGTCGTAGAGGCTGTTGGGGCTCTCGCGGCCGATGACGGTGACGTTGCCCTTGTAGAGCTTCACGCGGACCACGCCCGAGACCTTCTGCTGGCTGTGGTCGATGGCGGCCTGCAGCATCGCGCGCTCGGGGCTGAACCAGAAGCCGTTGTAGATGAGCGAGGCGTATTTCGGCATCAGCTCGTCCTTCAGGTGCATGGCGCCGCGATCCAGGGTGATCGACTCCATGCCGCGGTGGGCGGCCAGCATGATCGTGCCGCCGGGGGTCTCATAGACGCCGCGCGACTTCATGCCGATGAAGCGGTTCTCGACCAGGTCCAGACGGCCGATGCCGTTGTCGTGGCCCAGCTGGTTCAGCTTCGTCAGCAGGGCGGCGGGCGACAGGGCCTCGCCGTCGATGGCGACCGGATCGCCCTTTTCATAGGTGATGGTGATGACGGTCGGCGTGTCGGGCGCGGCTTCCGGCGAGATGGTGCGCTGGTGCACGAACTCGGGCGCCTCGACGGCCGGGTCCTCCAGCACCTTGCCCTCGGACGAGGAGTGCAGAAGGTTGGCGTCGACCGAGAAGGGGGCCTCGCCGCGCTTGTCCTTGGAGATCGGGATCTGGTGTTTCTCGGCGAAGTCCAGCAGGGCCTCGCGGGACTTGAAGTCCCACTCGCGCCAGGGGGCGATGACGCGGATGTCGGGCTCAAGGGCGTAGTAGCCGAGCTCGAAGCGGACCTGGTCGTTGCCCTTGCCGGTGGCCCCGTGACAGACGGCGTCGGCGCCGACCTGACGCGCGATCTCGATCTGGCGCTTGGAGATCAGCGGGCGAGCGATCGAGGTGCCCAGCAGGTACTGGCCCTCATAGACGGTGTTGGCGCGGAACATCGGGAAGACGAAGTCGCGCACGAACTCCTCGCGCAGGTCGTCGATGAAGATGTTCTCGGGCTTGATGCCCAGCTTCAGCGCCTTCTCCTTGGCGGGCGCCAGCTCCTCGCCCTGGCCCAGGTCGGCGGTGAAGGTCACCACCTCGGCGTTATATTCCTCCTGAAGCCACTTCAGGATGATCGACGTGTCCAGCCCGCCCGAATAGGCGAGGACGACTTTCTTGGGGGCGGGCTTGCTCATCGGTCGGGGAGTCCTTTCAGGAGCCATGTCGGAAGGCGGGGGAGGCGGTTTGGCGCGCTTAAAGGACCAGACGCGCCGCGATGCAAGTGTGCGATTGAGGGCGCGATGGCGGCGTCGCCTCCCGAACGCGTCGAAGGCGCCGCGAACAGATCCGCGACGCCCCCGTTTCAAGCTGTGTTATCAGCCGCTTAAGGAGGTCAGGCGGCCAGAGCCTTGAGCTGGTCGACCAGGTCGGTCTTCTCCCAGGAGAAGCCGCCGTCGGCGTCCGGCGTGCGGCCGAAATGGCCATAGGCGGCGCTGCGTCGATAGATGGGCTTGTTCAGGCCCAGGTGCTCGCGGATGGCGCGCGGCGAGGCGCCGCCGATCAGCCTGGGCAGTTCGCGCTCCAGCACCGCCTCGTCGATCTTGCCCGTGCCGTGCAGGTCGACGTGGACCGACAGAGGCTTGGACACGCCGATGGCGTAGCTGATCTGGATGGTGCAGCGGTCGGCCAGACCCGCCGCGACGACGTTCTTGGCCAGGTAGCGGCAGGCATAGGCGGCCGAGCGATCGACCTTGGTCGGGTCCTTGCCCGAGAAGGCGCCGCCGCCGTGTGGGGCCGCGCCGCCGTAGGTGTCGACGATGATCTTGCGCCCGGTCAGGCCGGCGTCGCCGTCCGGCCCGCCGATGACGAAGGTGCCGGTCGGGTTGATGTGCCACTCGGTCTCGGCGGTGATGAAGCCTTGCGGCAGCACCTGTTCGACATAGGGCTTCACGATGGCCGCGACCTGGCCCTGGCTCAGGTTGGCCTTGTGTTGGGTCGAGACGACGATGGAGGTCGCGCGCACCGGGCGGCCGTCTTCGTAGTGCAGGGTCACCTGGCTCTTGGCGTCAGGCTCAAGGCCCGGCTCCTTGCCCGAGTGACGGGCTTCGGCCAGGGCCTTCAGGATATTGTGGCTGTAGGCCAGGGTGGCCGGCATCAGCTCCGGCGTCTCGTTCGAGGCGTAGCCGAACATGATGCCCTGATCGCCCGCGCCCTCGTCCTTGTCCTCGCCGGCGTCGACGCCCTGGGCGATGTGGGCCGACTGCGGGTGCAGGTGGTTCTGGAACTCCAGCGTCTTCCAGTGGAAGCCGTCCTGCTCATAGCCGATGTCGCGAACCACGCCGCGCACCGTATCTTCGATCTCCTGTTCGACGCCGGGGGCCCAGGCGCCTTCGACATCCATGATGCCCTTGCCGCGGATCTCGCCGGCCAGCACCACCAGATTGGTCGTCGTCAGGGTTTCACAGGCCACCCGCGCCTCGGGGTCCTTGGACAGGAACAGGTCGACGATGGCGTCCGAAATCTGATCGGCGACCTTGTCGGGGTGGCCTTCCGAGACGCTCTCGGAGGTGAAGAGGAACGACGAACGGGCCAAGACAGGCTCCTGCGTGACGACAACGCCGCCAGACATATAAAGATATGCTTATACGTGCAAGGCGGCTTGTGTCGCGGGAATGGGGTCGGCCGGGGCTCCTCCTGCGCTCTTCGATGTCTTCGCAGCCGCACCCTGACTCTTGCGTTGCAGCATTCCGTGTGGCAGCAAAATCCACTCTTCCCCGAAAAATGAACCGGTTTCCACCCTGGCTCCCGGGTCATGCCTAGACATTTGGAACAATAATGCCGAATCCAAACATCCTTGACGCGGCCCTGACCCGTCTCGACGAGGCCGCCCGCCACGTGCAGATCGATAGCGATGTTCTGGAGAAGCTGAAATATCCGCGCGAGACGATGAAGGTCCGGCTGCTGATCCGGATGGACGACGGGTCGCGCAAATCCTTCCTTGCCTGGCGCTGCCGCTATGACGACACGCGCGGTCCGACCAAGGGCGGCATCCGCTTCCACCCGGCCTCCACCGCCGAGGAGGTCGAGACCCTGGCCTTCTGGATGACGGTCAAGTGCGCCGTGACCAACCTGCCTTACGGAGGCGGCAAGGGGGCGGTTCAGGTCGATCCCAAGAGCCTGTCCAAGGCCGAGCTGGAGCGGCTGTCGCGCGCCTATGTCCAGGCCTTCGCCGGCATCATCGGCCCGGATCGCGACATCCCGGCGCCCGATGTCTACACCAACGCCATGATCATGGGCTGGATGGCCGATGAATACGCCTCCATCCAGGGCGAGGCCGCGCCCGCCGTCATCACGGGCAAGCCGATCGCCCTGGGCGGCTCGGTCGGGCGCGAGGACGCCACGGCGCGCGGCGGCTTCTATCTGACCTGTCACCTGACCGAGCGGCTCGGGCTGCCGGCCGAGGGCCTGCGCGTGGCCGTCCAGGGCTTCGGCAACGCCGGCCAGCACGTGGCGCGCCTGTTCCGCAGCATCGGCGCCAAGATCGTGGCCGTGTCGGATTCCGGCGGCGCCGTCCACGCCGCCTCCGGCCTGGATCTGGACGCCCTGCTGGCGGCCAAGGCGGCCGGCCGGTCGGTGGTCCAGGCCGACCACGGCGGCAAGGCCATACCGCCTGAAGAGCTGGTCGCCGTCGACTGCGACGTCCTGGCCCCCTCGGCCATGGAAGACATGATCCATGACGGCAACGCCGCCTCGGTGCGGGCCAGGGTGGTGCTGGAACTGGCCAATGGTCCGATCACGCCCGAGGGCGACCGCATCCTGGCCGACAAGGGCGTGGTGGTCCTGCCCGACATCCTGGCCAACGCGGGCGGGGTGACGGTGTCCTATTTCGAATGGGTCCAGAACCGCCAGGGCTTCTACTGGACGCTGGACGAGGTCCAGTCGCGCCTCAAGACCATCATCGAGACCGAGGGCGACGCCGTCTGGGCCATCGCCGAGGACAAGGGCGTCACCCTGCGCACGGCGGCCTATATCCACGCCCTGGGCCGCCTGGCCGCCGCCATCGAGGCCCACGGCACCCAGCAGTTCTTCGCCAGCTAGGCTGTTTCCGGCCCGGCTTCGATTTCTCCAAAGCGTCGCACTTCCAACCGCTTCCCTGTCATCAGTCTTCGGCAAGGGGACGGCGACTGAAGGTTGGGAGCGCGCCCATGGACGTCTTCTATTGTCTGATCCACACGCCCGAGGCGATCACGCCCGAGCTGTGCGTCCTGCCGGGCGCCACAGAGGTCGAGGCCGTGCGCGGCCTGACCGAGGTCGCGCGCGACTGGCCGCGCCTGGAGCGCATCGACCTCTATCGCGGCAACCACGAGGTCCGCAGCTTCGCCCCGTCCGATCTGGCGACGGCTGCACCCATCCAGGCCCTGGCGGCCTGACGTCCACGCGCGGCGAGGCGTCGTCGGAGGCGTCGGCGCGATCGAAACAAACGTAAGGAGAAGTGGTGCCGCTTAGGTGACTCGAACACCTGACCCCCTCATTACGAATTTGTCGGAAGCGAAACCTTCAAATCCAGTCGTGGCAAGGGTTTGAGCGCCATTCTGGCGGCGTGAAAACAGCCCTTCCCACCCACGTCCCAGATTGGCGTGAGGGGGTGATCCGACCGTTTCCTAAGTTACGATCGTTAGCTCAGTCCCGCGCGGAAATCCGACCTGCGCCATACCTACTGACGCCAACTCGACTAGCGGCTGGAACCTCGCGGTGACGACCGTTAGCCTCGATTAACGAATGCGTTCCCAACGTCGGCTGTCCTCATATGCGTCGAGCGGCACTTCCTCCCATACTGGAGGGGGAGAGCTCTGCGAGGCCCATCTGACTTCGTGCTGTCCACGTCGCAATCGAATGCGCTCCATCTCCTGCGATGCTGCCTCGACCAAGGACTGATCTCTGCACGGCTGGCTACAGAAGGAGCACTTGGAGCAAATCAGTTTGCGACATGACGGGCATGTACGGCTGTGACCGATGATGAGGGGGGTGTTGCCGCACTTTCCTTTGGGGGTCGCTGCACCCTCATGAAACTCGATGTTCCCGTCCTTGTCAGTTTCGTACTGAACGCCCCCACAGTAGGCGATTATCGTGGTCCAAGGACGCTCTTGGCTCTCTCTTCCCTGGAGTATACCGAGACCGACAAACCTGAATTGCTTGAACCGCGCCAACCGAGTTTCTCCTCGGCCATCCCATAGCGTCTGGAGAGTCTTGAGGAGATTGCTGACCAGTTGGAGTGGATCGATCGCGCCCAACGGGAAACGCGCACTCCCGTCTATGAACAACAACTGCTCGCAGTCCTTCGGAGCATAGTTCTCTCGGTCTTCGCTGAGGGCCGACAGGAAGTCTGTGAGAATGGTCAAGAAAATTGCGGGCAGGTTAGGAGGCGCTCCGATCACCGATCGCAGCCGATGGTGTAGGCGAAGCTGCCAATCCCACATCTCGTCTGAAATGTGTGTCGGGAGCGTTTTCTGGAGGATGCAGAAGGCCTGAATTACCGTGACCTTTGGTAGATTCGAAAAGGCTGATTCCCAATCTTCATCAGAGGGCCAATCGACTGCATCAGCGGCTTCGATGAGTTTGTTTAATTCCCCGTACCAAGATGAGGGATAAGAAAAGACCCAATTCGGGAAGACGCGATCTGAAGTCCGGGGAACAGAAAAGTTTGGCGCCTCGAAGGTCTTAGATAGCCTGTCGAGTTCGTGGACGCTTGTTTCTCCCAAGAAAACAATATCCTCGTTTGGAAAATACTTGTCGAAAGGCTTGTGTGAAAGGCTGTGTTTTACATACGGCGATAAGAGCGCCGCAATTCGAACGTGAGAGTTTCGGCGATCTAGTTTGAATTTTGGAACCGTATGTTCAACATAAAAATTCTTGCTACTTATCGGTCGTCGGGAATTCTTAACATCAACAGATATTGATCCGTCTAAAAGTAGGTCGTGTGTCAGCCAGTCATTACTCCTGGCCCCGAGCTGATGGATCGATACATCCTCAACAGAATGGCCAGCGCGTTCATAAATCTCTTTCGCGGCAATCTCAGCGGCGCGAGCCGAAAGCATTTTCGCGTAGACTGCAGGTCGACCTTCGCCCGACCAGCGTCGAGCGATATCTTGATCCGGTTCTGTGATGCGTGCGTACAGTGTTGACGCGTTGACACTGGAGATAGCGTTTCCGGTTGCGCTCACCAGTGTCGTCAATAAGTCTCCGATCCGCCCGTAATGACCTTGGATGAGCTGAAGCCTAACGCTCTCAGAAACCAGAGAAAGAATTGGATCGTTAATGCCTGTTATTGAAAAGCGATCACATAATTCTTTCAGCAACCAAAAGTTCTGCTCGACATCACCCAACTGAAGCGCCGCGACAACCTCATCATGCCATTCGGCCAGAGACGTCCGTGAAAGCAATAAGTGGAGTACTTCTTCCGGTGATGTACGAACTTCCTCAAGGAAGGAGCCGATCTCATCATCGGGGATTTCCGAAATAATTCGGACGCTTTGGGCCGCTGGTTTCTCTCCCTTTCCCCGCACAAGGCGAAAAATCACGGAGGCATTTGGCGCGAGGCCATCGGCGTCAGAAATCACCTGAGTTCGGTGGACGAATACGTCATCACCCCGCGAGTGGACGAACCCAAAATCGTTGACCTTGCCGGTCTTGGAGTTGAGACCGCCGAACCAGTTAACGGTGCCTACGCGCAGGTTGCTCATTCCACGAAGTCAGCACTCAAGAGGTTGGGGGAACTGGGGCGGCGGCGTAGAACCGTGGCCATCCGACAGGCTATGACGAGGTCATTAACGCACTGCTATTGCTAGCATTACGAAAAAATAAAGCGCCCCACCCGCACCCCGACGTGATGCCAGGATGCGGGTGAAGCGCTTGGGGGGTTAGAAGGCGGCCTGTTTGGCGGCCCCGGCCTCGACAGCCTTCAGCAGGGTGTCATTGGCGAGGTGGCTATACCGCTGCGTGGACTGATAGCTGGCATGACCCAGCACCTTGCCGACCGCGAACAGATCGACGCCGGAATTGACCATGTTACTGGCCGCGCTGTGCCGCAGGTCATGCAGCCTCAGCCCCGGCAGCTTCGCCTCCGCAATCGCATGCTGCCAGCTATGCTTGATCGACACGAATGGAAGGCGGGTTTCCGGGTTCGGCACCAACCATGGACATCCCTTGAAGCGAGGCAGCTTCTCGATGATCGCCACGGCAGGCGTGGATAGCGGGACATAGCGCGACTTTCCGGTCTTGCTGGTCGGAATGAACCACGACCGACGCGCCACATCCACGTTCTCCCACCTGGCCTCCAGCAGTTCTCGCAGCCGCGCCCCTGTCAGGAGCAGCAGCCCGACGATGTGCTGAAGCTGCGGGTTCTGGGACGCCGCCACGGCCGCCTTCAGCCGCAAGGTTTCCTCTGGCGTCAAGAAGCGTTCACGACTGTTGTTTAAGGGCTTTCTCGGAATACCCCGCGTCGGGTTCCTCTCGGTGCCCAAAATGTCCCAACTGGCCCCCAGAGAGAAGGATCGGCCGAGGATTACACGTAGTTTCTCGACCGACGCCGGGGCCAAACCGCTGATACGCTTCTCATTCAGCCACTGACCGACGGACTGGCTGGTCATGTCGGTGAGGCGGGTCTTGCCCCACTTCGGAACGATGTGGACGCGCATGCAGGATTCCAGATCGTCGTAGGATTTGAGGTGGATCTTGGCGAAGGCGAGATGCTTGGCGGCCAGCTCTGCGTAGAGAGGGATGGACTTGGCCAGCGCCTTCTTCGCGCCGGGGTCGCCGCCCATCACCACCTCCGACCGCAGTTCCTGGGCCTTCTTCCGTGCTGCCGCGCAGGTGACATCATCGACACCCCCGATCTTGTGCTGCCGCTGTCGCCCGCTCACGTCGTTGTAGCGGAGATAGTAGGTGCCTTTGCCGCTAACGCGGCGCTCCAGGATGAATCCCGGAATATGGGTGTCGTACCAGTCGGTCTTCTTCTTGCCGACCTCGCAACCGGCGTTGGCGACAAAGGCCTGGGTCAGATGTGCCTTAGGCATGAGTGAATTTCCTTGTGATGAGGTGTGTTCAGACGTGCGCCATCACGCGGCGCCGGAGGGGGCGCAGCGGGAGGCGGTTTGTGGTGAAGAGGGAAGTCTGGAGCGGGACGGACCCGCGAGGCCCCAGAGTGGCCCGCCTGGGCGGGGGCTTCAGGCCGGGGATGGTGTCGGCACCCGGTGCCGGTCAGGGATGCCAGCGGTGCAGAATTCGTGGCGATCAGGGTTGGTTCAAAAGGGGTGAAAGAGGCGTCCCCCCTTTTCCCCTTTTCTGCCGTCCACGGTTAGGAGTGGTTAGATCGGATTACTCATCATCGGTCAGGACGCGCCAAGATTTGCGCTCACTACGCTTCCCGTCCTCGATACGGAGGCCATTTATCCGGACGTTACGGTGGTCTTTGAGATAATGTCCCAGGTTGTGTGGCTTGATTTCACCACGCTCACTAACTGGAAGTTCGTGGAGAATTTCCATTAGCTTTGAATCGGTTTTGGCATCTTCAATGATCTCGCGAACCATGACGGATTCGTTCCCGTACATGTTTCGCCATTGCTTCAGGAGAACCGCCAACATCTCGTAGTCATTGTTTTCCTTGACCTGCCTGATCAGACTGGAGCCAGGATCAGCCTCGCCCAACCAGATAAGGGGCTCCCGACAGAGCTTTGACCACTCTTCATAAGAGCCGATTGGCGTGAGGGTTTCGTCACGCTTTCCGTGCAGAAGGAAAGCCTGAATAATGGTGAGAGCAGCGCCGACATAGATGGATCTATATTTGGATATCTGTTTATGAGGGTTGTGTTTAAAGTGTTTAAAGACGGACTTGGGGGCAAGGCGCAACGTTACGACACGTCTACGCATGTCCTTATGTGGTTCCCTATTGTTTCCTGTTCCTAAGAACAGGGAGTTTGTTTGTGCTGTCCCAGTCCCGCTTATACCAAGAACACGCTCAGTCGTGGTTTCACTGGTCAGAGCCTTATTGATTGCACCGAAAGGCTTCCAGTCCGTCTGCATGTCATCAAAGAGGACGACGGGTGGTCTCTCGCGCAGCACCGAGAAAATGGCCTTGATCGCTTCAGTCTCAGACGTGGGATAGCTGGTGATGTAGGGCGTCAGAGGTGTAGCGAAGAGAACGACAATTTTGGCGAGCAAGCTTTTTCCGCTGCCTGACATCGCGGCGACTATGTTGAAAGCAGGAGCCAACGGAAGCCCTGGACGAACGACAGCGGTAAGGATGGCGCAAAGGGCTGCGGCAATATCTTCCGGTTTGTCGAATTCGAACTCTACCAACTCCGCCTTCAGCATCATCAGGGCCTGTTGAGCATCCTGTAGCGTGGGGGCTGTAGCGGTATACTCATCGACGCCAAAGCAAGCGTAAGTCCCTGTTTCAGAGTTGAAGCCAGGAGTAGTGATCAGTTTCTCGTTGCCGTCGAAGTAGGGCTGGTGGGCGATGCCCAGGAGTGTCTTCAGGTATTTACGATCTTGATTGAAGAGCAAGGTGTTAATCAGGTTATGGGGTGGATTGCTGACCTCCCACTCCCCTCTACGGTTCTTACGGTGCCATTCGATCATTTCCGATAGAGCGACATACAGGGTTTGCGAGTTTACGACTTCGCTTTGGACTGCGCCTTGGGTCGGGACCAAGCGCACAAGATGGCCGTTTGAAACGTAATAAAGCCCCGTTTCGGCCAGCAGACGCTCAGCCTCATAGATCGCTAAGTGCTCCTCGCCGGTCACGATCTGCACGACCGGTCTGACCTTAATGATGGCCTCGGGATGCGTGACGACCACGGCGAGCGCACTGCTGGCCATCGGGGATTTCAAAGGGGGAGAAGGGGGCGTTTCGGCAGCCAAGGCATTCTCCCCCTTTACCTCTTTCATGGGCATGGACGGTGGGGGCGGCGGAACGCGTAACTCGGCCGGAGCGGCTTTGGGTTTAGGACGAAGAACCACGTTTTGATCCTCATGGTGTTGAAGGGGTCGACCTGGGTTCAGACGCCTTCCTGCCGCTGTTCGGTGCGGCGTTTCGGTGTCGTCCCTCAGGCCGATGACCGGATCGAAGCACCAAAAAATCCTTTTGAAAACAGGTATCTATGCTTCTATTATTCCATCTAGGAAATATCCTAACTAGCGTTATCGCGGCTAGGACTATTCCTTCAAGGAATATCGATTTAGGGTGTGGCCCAAGTTGATTTGGAGCGAACCGGTGAGGAAAAACCGTGCGAATCACCCTCGGCGTAGCTTGCATCTAGGTGATCTGCGGCTGGCGTGGTTGGTTACATTTCTGGCTGTCGTGCGCCTGAAGAACAGGTCGCTCGCTGCCAAGGAACTGGGCCTCACCCAAGGCGCTGTGACCAAGCAAATCCAAAGTCTGGAGCATTGGAGTCGTAGGGCATTGGTATGGACAGACAGCGCTCCTTTGCGACTGACGCCGCAGGGTGAGGAGTTTGTGAGGGTTGCAGAAGAGACCCTCGAAATTCTGACCAAGTTCCGAATGCCGCCGCCCATGGAGCAAGCAGAACCGCCCAAAGCAAAGATCTCGGGCAAAGACCTTCGGGTTCCGCCGAGCGTGCCGAAATCCTCCGTGATTTGATCATATTCCCTTGAGGCTGAAAGGAAGCGAGCCGTTCGTTCGAGCGGGCATCGCCTCCAATCTGTTTAGCTGTCAGTGCAGAGGCGCCTCCCGTGCCGTTTCCTCCGCTTTCGCCTAACCACGATGACCGCCACGGTCACAACGACAGCGCCCGTGATGAAGGCGAGCGGCTGGGCCACCGCGAGGCTCGACAGGATCAAGGTGCCCAGAAACACCAACGTCTCCCGAGGTCGCGTGACGAACGCGTGGACCAGCGCCAGGAGAAGGACCACGGCCAGCATCATCAGCAGGGTGCGAAGCAACGCCAAGGCCATGCCGAGGATGAGGAAGGCGAGCAGCTTCTTCACCATCAGCAGCAAGCCTCCTCGGCCCAGAAGTAGGCCAGGCATCTGTAGTGGACGCCCAGCTCGGTGCCTGGACCGTTCTCGACGAACAGCCGGACGGGCGGACCGAAGGGAGGGGTGACGACGACCTCGAACCAGAGGCCGTGATCCTGGACCCAGTCGAAGGGAAGGTCGTCCGCACCGTCGCCGGTGAAGGCGAATCCAAGGGCGGTGTTGATGACGTCTGGCGTGTCGCCGCCGTGGATGACGATCAGACGGGCGTCGGGATGGTGTTCGCGGTGGCCATAGAACCGCCAGCCCCGAAGGGCCAGCAGACGACGCAGGTCGGGATCGAGGTCAGGATCGCTCAGGGCGCTCGCCACCTCGGCAAGGGTGTTCAGGCAGAGCATAGGGAAGGTGTCCTTCAGGCATGAAAAAAGCCCTCGGGCGAAGTGCCAGAGAGCTCGGGTCGGATGGATTGTTGGTCCGCCTGTCGGCGGTGGTGGTTCAGGTCTTGTCCGCAGCCGGTGGTCGATCGGCGACGCCAAGACAGTTGAAGCGGAGGGTGTCGTTGGTCTCGGGATGATCCGGCACGAACACCAGCATCCCGAAGTCGTCGGTCAGGACGTAGGCCAGCTCGAACCATGAGCCGTGGTCGTTGAACCACTCCCAGCCGGGCTGTTCGGCCTGGTCCCAGCAGATCGGATAGCCGACGGCGTCATGGATGACCTCGGCCGGATCGCCGGGCTGGACGACGACGATCTGTAGGATGTCTTTCAGGGGACGCCTGCGGTCGGTATCCACCTGCCAGACCCGAAGGCCGATGAGGGCGCGTAGATTGGGGTCGAGGGTAGGGTCTGTGAGTGCGGCCGTTACGGCGTCTCGGTCGGTGAGCGAAAGCATGGTCTGGATAGCCTTTCCGGGCATAGAAAAACCCCCGCAGCGCGTAGCCACGGGGGTCGGTGATGTTGAAGCTTGAGAGGCCCTCAGGCGGGCGTAGTGAACGGGCTCAAAGTCGATGAAGAACTAGGACTTCCCGGCCTCGCAGACGGAGGAAGGGCGAGGCAGCCTTCATCAGATCGGCCCGACCGCTTACCTCGCCGCAGGGACGCTCGGCGACAGAGCCGTGGCGGCCTGAGAGAGACGCTCCCTCATACGCTTGGATCGCGACATGCCCGATAGCGGCATGGTCCCGCTGTGCGTGACGTTGAAGTAGTAGCCGTCCTGCACAGAACCATCACCAGAGCGCCCCCTGGACGGCACCATGGTGGCGATGATCTGATGGCTGTCGAACAGGAACTTAATGGTGGCCTGATAGCCCTTGTTCGGGTGTTCTACGCGCACGATAGGATCGCTTCCGAACTCGATGTTCATGGCATCCACGAGAATCCGATCAGCCTGAGCCTCGGTGATCAGATACACCGGCTCGCTTTGGCTAACGTAGGTGCCGGCAGTGCGTGCTGGAGCAGAGGCGCAGCCGCTGATGGTAAAAACACCCACGGCAAGGGCAGTCGCTACTACGGCTCTCACTGAGCACCCGTTTGAGCAGGTTGAGACTTACGGCCACGGGTCAGGAAGAGGACGCCGCCGCCGACGCCCAGAGCCAAGCTGCCCCATAGAAGAATAGAGCCATACCGGCGGACCTTCGCTTGGTTGTCAGGATAGCTCAGGGCGTCACGCATCTGTTGTTCAAAGGCCTTCTGGTTGCCAGATAGAGATGGCCCTTCGACGCTGGCGTTGAAGCGTTGCACCGGGATGTAGGCCTGTAGAAATAGACCGCCAACCACGACGTAGAAGGCTGCAATAGCCGCAAGCACCATACGTTTGGTGTAGGTATTCATCTGGTGTTTTCTCATTGTTGTGTGTGAGATGCGCCAGGATTTGCACATCATATAAGATGCCGAGATTTGCGCTCGGCGTTACATCAGGCGTGATCTTGATTGGCTCGCACTTGAGCAGCCGCGACGTTCCCCCAATCGCAAATAACCCGATCTGGGATATCCCGATTTAGGTTTTAGCGGAAGTGCCTCACATCGGAGGGGCGCTCTTTGCCGTCATCGATCTTCACGCAGCGGCATCAGGAGTTCATCGCCTTCATCGCATCGGTGCGGAAGGCGGCCGAGATCACACAGGTCGAGCTCGCGGAGAGGCTGGGGAAGCCACAGAGCTTCGTGTCGAAGGTGGAGCGCGGTGAGCGTCGCTTAGACGTGATCGAGTTCTGCCAGGTGGCGGAGGCTCTCGGACACGATCCGGGGAAGCTCCTTCAGGAGTTTGTCGATCTAGGGCGCTGAGCGCATGCGTTACCGCCCTACCCCAGATGTGGTCTTTTTAGCTCCAGCTGAGGTGCAGGCGTCGCAATCGGCTTTAGACGTACCTGACTGTGTCGCTTCCATCGCCCCCAAGAGCGATTTGCCAGGCCGGTGACTCCGCGCCTGATAGCTTTCACAAAGGACGTCGAACAAACCGAATTTTTCAAGCAGGCCTAAGTAGCGCCTCAAGCACACCGGTTACTTCTGCGCGGATTGCTGAAGTATTTCGTTCGAAAAAATCGCTCAATGAGTAGCCAACGACAGCTTCAAAAAATGCGTATGTGCTCTTCGTATCATCATCGCTGTTAGAACCGGTGAGAACGAGCAACTTATTTTGGCGATATCTTTCGATAACGACTCCGCTGACCTGGGTCGAAATTACCAAGATAACAGGCAGGTATTCTTCATCATACGCCGCAAGTCCAAACCGCAGGTCGGCGTTCTGGCGTTTCGCGTCGGCGCTCTTGTAGCCCTGCCGCACTTCGAAGACGGCACCTTTGGTGTCTCGGTGCTGATTTACTCTCTCGCTCGCCCTGGCCAGCCACTCTGTGAGACGGCGGTTTGCATCCTTGCCTAGATGGTCACCGTCAATGCGGGCGTCGAGCGTGAGACGCTGGTTCTTTCCGTCGCTGCGAACCGAATCGTAGCCCCACCGAACCTCTTCGTCGTCAAGAGACAGCGAATCTTGGATGACGGCTCGAACTAACCGTTCGCAGCCGATGCCGACTTGCCGGTAAATGGAAGTCATCCCCCCGGCAGCCTTGTGGGCCGCATACATCAGCGGCGAGTCCAAGCCGAGCCAACTATAGAGGGGGTCAGATCCGAATAGACGGTTGAAGGCGTCGAGCGTGATTTCCTCTTCGCCCCTACTCGTGCCGAAAGCGGGGCGATAGCCTGCGCAGACCCGTATGGGGGTCAGGAGTATTTCGCGATATCGGTTGTCGTTTGCTGCGATGTTCATGACGCCAGCTTCCACGCATTGCTGTCCAAGGCTTGCAGATAGTCGGCCACCGACTTGGTTACGGCGTGGCCGACGATCGGCGGAACAGCATTACCGATCAGCATGACGTTCCCGCTCGTCGAGTATGGAAATACGAACTCGTCCGGAAACGACTGAAGGCGAGCAAGTTCACGCACCGTCAGACGGCGGTCGAGTTCGTGGTGGAAGTGAATGCGAGCTTTGGCGTTTGCTCGCACGGCATAGCCCAGCTTTCCTCGTTCGGATTTTTGATCGCCCTGTCCGGCTCCGGCGGTCGCCTTCGTTGCTACGAAATACTGCGATTGGTTGGGAACGGACTCATCCTCGATTGGCATCAGGTCGTCGATGGCCTCGTCGATCGAAACATGGCGCATCACATGGGTTGGCTCTGGTTGCCTCGGGAAGCCCGGCAAGTCCGAACGAACACAGATAATAAAAATGCGCCTCCTTGATGCGGGTAGTCCGAAGTCAGGGCAATTTAGATACCAATGTTTGACGTTGTAACCCACGGCGGTCAGGTCCGCGACGATCTGGGCAAGAAGGGCCCCCTCGTTCATTCCTTTGAGCAAAGGCACATTCTCCCCAACAACCACTCTGGGCTGATGGATCCGCATGTAGTCGACCATCTTCTGGTAGAGCAGCCCGCGCGGGCCGGAGAAGCCCATCTTGTGGCCGCAACTTGAGAAATCTTGGCACGGGAATCCGCCGAAAAGCACGTCTGCGGCGGGAACCGTCTCCATATCGATCTTGGTCAGGTCGGCTAGATGCGCATGGTCACTGATGTTTAGCTTGTAGGCACCGACCGCGTTCTTGTCATTGTCGTAGGCAGCCAAGATGTTGAACGGCTGTGGAGCATAGTATTTCCCTAGGAAGGTGAACCCCCCTAGCGCTCCGAGATCAAGGCCACCACAACCCGCGAAAAAGCTGACGGTCGAAATCTCGCCCGGCGCGGGCGAATGATCATCGCGCAGTATCGGATTTAACTGCTTTTGGACTGCGGGGTTATCCCGAAAGCCATGCTGAAAGACCGGCATCCGCCGTAATGCTTTGCGTTTAGGTAAACCGGACTTGGTACGCATCTTCGCCTCGAATCAGCTGAGGAGGTTCGACCCATTTGAGCAGGGAGCGTCTTTGGAAGACACCCCTATAAAGGCACTCGCTTCCGTGCGATCAGCGCTGCTGATCACCAATACGGAACATCGCGGCTATGCGTCAGCAACGGCCAACGGCCTTCCCACCGCGTACCCACACAGCTCCCAAGCGGAAGCACCTTCCGGCTTATTCCGGTCGGGCGTCAAAGCTAGCGGTGCTCTGGAAAGGTGGTGCCGCTTAGGTGACTCGAACACCTGACCCCCTCATTACGAATGAGGTGCTCTACCAGCTGAGCTAAAGCGGCCCCGGCGTCGTTCACGCGAAAAGGCGCGAGCGAGCGAGGAGGGCTCTTTATACGGGCGCGGCGGGCTTGCCAAGAGCCGATAGCATCGCCGGTTCGTCGGGGATGGAGGCGATGCGGATTTCGGCGAAATCGAAGGGGCGCAGGGGCGCGGCGGCGGCTTCGGAGATGCAGATGGCGATGCGGCCGGATGAGGCGGTGTGCGGCAGATCGGCGGCCAGCGCCCGGGCGGCGCGGGGCGAGTGGAGCATGACGGCGTCGAAGGGTTCGGGCGCGGGCGCGTGAGTCTCGACGGCGGCGTAGACGGGCAGGCGCTGGACCGGGCGGTCCGGCAGCAGGGCGGGCAGGTCGCCCGCCGGTTCGCGCGCGCCGGGGGCGAGCAGGGGGCCGGGCGGGGCTTCGGCGGCGATCAGGCGGGCCAGGGCGTGGATGTCGCCGGAGGCCGAGCGGACGTCGGCGAAGCCCGCCGCGCGGGCGGCTTCGGCCGTGGCGTCGCCGACGGCGAAGACGGGGTGGTCGCGAAAGCGCGGGATCAGTGAGGCGAAGGCTTCGACGCCGTTGGGGCTGGTTAGGGCGAGGACGGCGACGGCGTCGGGCGAAGGAGCGGCGTCGAGGGCGCCGGGCAGGGGCGCCAGCGTCAACAGGGGCGCGACGAGCGGGGTGAAGCCCAGCGCCGTCAGCCGGTCCGCCGTGCGGGCGGCGCCCGGCTCGGCGCGCGTGACCCAGACGCGGCGGATCGGCGTCATGGCCCTAGAGCGCGATCTTCTGGTCGCCGGCGACGGTCTGGACCTGACCGCCGAGGTCGAGGCCCAAGGCGCGGGCGGCGGCGTGATCGGCGTCTGCGGTGATATCGCCCGAGCGGGTCCAGCGGTTCGCCCCGTCGGGGCTGAGCATTTCGGTGCTGAGGTGCAGGCGGCCATCCGCGATGTGAGCGTAGGCGCCGATGGCGGTGCGGCAGGAGCCTTCCAGCGCCGCCATGGCCCCGCGCTCGGCGGCGACGGCGAGGGCGGTGGGGGCGTGGTTCAGGGCGCGGGTCCAGGCGGCGTCGACGTCGCCCTCACGCGTCTGCAGGGCCAGGGCGCCCTGGCCCGGCGCGGGCAGGAAGGCGTCCAGCGGCAGGCGCTGACGGATGACCTCGCCGAGGCCGAGACGGTTGAGGCCGGAACAGGCCAGCAGGATAGCGTCGAAGTCGCCGTCGCGCAGTCGCTTCAGCCGGGTGTCGACGTTGCCGCGCAGCATTTCGATGTTCAGGTCGGGGCGCAGGGCCAGCGCCTGCGCCTGTCGGCGCAGGGAGGCGGTGCCGAAGCGGGCGCCCTGCGGCAGGTCGGCGAAGGTCGCGTAATGGTCGCTGATGAAGGCGTCGCGGGGGTCTTCGCGCTCGGGCACGGCGGCGATGGCCAGACCGGGGGGCTGTTCGGCGGGGACGTCCTTCATCGAGTGGACGGCGACGTCGACGCGGCCGTCGAGCAGGGCTTCCTCGATCTCCTTGGTGAACAGGGCCTTGCCGCCGACCTCCAGGAGGCGACGGTCCTGGATGCGGTCGCCGGTGGTGACGATCTCGACCAGAGGGACCAGGGTTTCGACCTCGGCGTCGGGCACGCCCAGGGCGCGGCCGATGGCGCGCTGCATCATGCCGGACTGGGCCAGGGCCAGGCGCGAACGTCGGGTGCCGATGCGCAGGAGAGGTTGAGTCACGTCGAGACGCCGTTGCGAAAGGGGGGGCGGGTCGCTAACTCCGCCCAATGAAGATGGACGCGGACTATAGCAGGGCGGCGGACGGGGCAACCGAACGCGGGTCGGACGGTTTGACCGTGCTGGGCCTCGAGACCAGCTGCGACGAGACCGCCGCTTCGGTGGTGCGGCTGTCGGCGGCGGGCGCCGAGGTGCTGTCCAGCGTCATCCACAGCCAGATCGACGACCATGCGGCCTATGGCGGGGTGGTGCCGGAAATCGCCGCCCGCAGCCATGTGGAGATGATCGACGGCGTGACGCGCCGGGCCATGGCCGAGGCCGGGCTGGACTGGAGCGCGCTGGACGGCGTGGCGGCGACGGCGGGGCCGGGGTTGGTCGGCGGCGTCATGGTGGGCCTGTCCTATGGCAAGGCGGCGGCGCTGGCGCGCGGGTTGCCGCTGATCGCGGTCAACCATCTGGAAGGTCATGCGGTGTCGGCGCGGCTGGGGGCGGAGACGACCTATCCCTTCCTGCTGCTGCTGGTCTCGGGCGGGCACTGTCAGCTTTTGGAAGTGCGCGGCATCGGCGACATGAGCCGACTGGGCACGACGATCGACGACGCAGCGGGCGAGGCCTTCGACAAGATCGCCAAGGCCATGGGGCTGGGTTATCCGGGCGGACCTGCGCTGGAGAAGCTGGCGGCGTCAGGCGATGGGTCGCGCTTTGAGCTGCCGAGAGCGTTGTTGGGGCGGAAGGACTGCGACTTCTCCTTCTCGGGGCTGAAGACGGCGGCGTCGCGTCTGGCTCAGACCTGCGAGACGGAGCAGGATCGGGCTGATCTGGCCGATGCGGTGCAGAAGGCCATCGCGCGCCAGCTGGCCGAACGCTCCGAGCGGGCGATGAAGGATTACGCCGAGGCGCATCCGGAACTTGCTGACGGCGCCCTCAAGCAGCCGAGCGCTGCGCGCGAGGCGATAGGGCAAAAAGAAAGACTCTTTGTGGTGGCTGGAGGCGTGGCCGCCAACAAGACGATCCGGCGGACGCTGGAGGATCTGGCGACGAAGCACGGCTTCGCCTTCCTGGCGCCGCCGATGGCCTATTGCACCGACAATGCGGCGATGATCGCCTTGGCGGGGGCCGAGCGGCTGGAAAAAGGGCTGACGTCGGACATCGATGTCGCCGCCCGGCCGCGATGGCCTCTGGACGAGACGCGCGCCAGCGTTGATCCTGTGCACAAGAAAACGGGCCGCAAGGGCGCCAAGGCTTAAGCGGCCTGGCTCTCGGCGGGGGTCGGGGGACCGGAGAAGACATGGAATTCCATACGGCAGGCGTAATTGGCGGCGGCGCCTGGGGCACGGCCCTGGCGCAGAGCGCGGCGGCGGCGGGTCTGGCCGTCGTCCTGCAGGCGCGCGAGCCCGAGGTGATCGAGAGCATCCGCGCGCGTCGGATGAACGACGCCTTCCTGCCCGGCGTCGAGCTGGATTCGGCCATCAACGTCACCTCGGATCTGGCGGACCTGGCTGACTGCGACCTGATCCTGGCCGTGCCGCCCGCCCAGCACATGCGCGCGACGTTGCAGGCCTTCGCGACTTACGCCCGGCCGGGTCTGCCCATCATCCTGTGCTCCAAGGGTATCGAGCGCGGCTCGCTGAAACTGATGACCGACGTGCTGGCCGAGACGATTCCGTCCGCCACGGCCGCCGTGCTGTCGGGGCCGAGCTTCGCCGCCGAGGTGGCGCGCGGCCTGCCCAGCGCCGTGACCCTGGCCTGCGCCGACGCGGCCATGGCCGAGGCCCTGGCGGGCGCCCTGTCGGGGCCGGTGTTCCGGCCCTACTACGCCGACGACCTGATCGGGGCCGAGACGGGCGGGGCGCTGAAGAACGTCCTGGCCATCGCCTGCGGCATCGTCGAGGGGCGCGAGCTGGGCCGCAGCGCCCACGCCGCCGTCATCACCCGCGGCTTCGCCGAGATCGTCCGCGTGGCCACGGCCCTGGGCGGCAAGGCCGAGACGGTGGCGGGCCTGTGCGGCCTAGGCGATCTGGTGCTGACCTGCTCCAGCCCGCAGTCGCGCAACATGAGCCTGGGCCTGGCCCTGGGTCAGGGCCTCAGCGTCGAGCAGGCGCTGGAAGGCAAGCGCTCGGTGGCCGAGGGCTATGAGAGCGCGCCGGCCGTGCGCGAACTGACGCGCAAGCTGGGCGTCGACACGCCGATCTGCGAGGCGACGGCGGCGGTGCTGGCGGGCGAACTGACGGTGGATCAGGCGATCGAGAGCCTGATGAGCCGCCCGCTGAAGCCCGAGCGCGAATAGTGGCGCAAGAGGGTCCGGCGGCCGAGACGCAGGAGCGCAAGCGGGTCTGGAAGACGCCGCCGAACGTGGCCCTGTGTCTGGAGGCGGACATCGCTGATCCCGGCTCGCGCGGCTTCGTGCTGCAGATCGGCGAAGCCTTCTTCCACGGCTTCGTGGTGAAGAAGGACGGCCAGGTCGCGGGCTGGGTGGATCGCTGCCCGCATGCGGGCTTTCCCATCGCGGTGGAGCTGGATCGCTATCTGACGCCGGACGGGTCTCTGATCCTGTGCGGCTGGCACGGGGCGGCGTTCGAGCCCCTGTCGGGCGCCTGCGTCGCCGGACCCTGCGCGGGCGGCAAGCTGACGCCCTGGCCGGTTGAGGCCAGGGACGGGGTCATCCGCACGGCGTGAGGGCGGGATGGTCGCGCCCTCATCGCGCGCTCCAACTTGCCGTCATCCTCGGGCTTGACCCGACGATCCAGCTTTCGGCTCTGCTTCGTTCAAGGTGGCGGCGAAGGCGTTTCAAACGGATGCCCGTCGCGCGAGGCCTCTGGATCCTCGGGTCAAGCCCGAGGATGACGGCAGGGAAACGGCGGGTGGAAGCCGCGTCCCGCCTATTCCTTCGGGACCAGCTTGGGATCCTTGGTGAAGGCTTCGTCGACCTCTTCCTCGGTGATCCGCTTGGAGGGGTCGCCGGGCTGGTTGAGGTTCTGCTCCTCGGTGCCGTCGCCCATCATGCCGGGGTGGGGGTCTTTGGGGTCTTTCTCGGCCATGGTGATCTCCTCCGCATGGATGCAAAGGCAATCCGGCGACAGCGCCGGGCGTTCCATCACGCCCGCGCGAGGTCAGCGCTTCAGGCGTCGCGCATTGGCCGTGGCCGTGGCGTGGACGGGGGCCAGGGCGCGCCCCTGCGCCTTCAGCGCCGCGCCGTAGAAGGACCAGCCGTCGTGCATCGCCCGGCTCCAGGCGCCCATGGCCCAGTCCGTCTGGGCGGCGGCGAAGGCGAAGGGCGTGTCGGCGCGGGCCAGTTTGGTTAGGCAGTCGGCGGCCTCTGCCCCCTCGCGCGCGGCCAGACGCCCGGCGCGTTCGGCCAGGTCCAGCGCGCCGGCGCAGGCGGCCCCGGCCGAGGCCGTCATGGCCTCGACCTTCTCCGCGCCCATGCGGCTCAGTTCGGCGTGGTCGGCGCGCAGGGGATCGGCCAGAGCCTCGCCCATGATCTCGAACCGCCGCGAGATGACGGCGGCCGAGGCCTGGGCCAGTTCCTGACCGGCCTGGGCGTTGCGCAGGGCGCTGCGGGCCGTCTTCTGCATGGGGCTCATATGCAGACCCTGGGCTGGTTTCAGGCGACCGGCAAGACTTCTTGCGCGAAGTCGGTCAGGTCGCGGATCAGGGCCGGAACGGCGGCGTCGATGATGCGCTGGCCCTTTTCCGGGGTGGCCTGGGCCGGGTCCGAGCCGATGCGGCCGTCGGGGAAGCGGGCGCGATAGTCGTTGGCGTCGCGGATCGGGCCGAAGGGGGCGATCTTCGGCTCATAGGCGGCGGTCTTGATCCGGTCGGGATAGCCGGCCTGGGTCACGGCGATCTCGGACGGGGTGGCGTGGCTGCCGTGGCCCGTCGGGAAGATGTCCTCGCACAGCTTCTGCACGCCCGGCAGATCCCACCAGTTGCGCAGCTTCAGCACGAAGGGCGGACGCTCGGCCCAGGGCTCGGGCGTGAAGGACCAGTCGGCGTAGATCTCGGCGAAGGCGGCCTCGATGGTGGCGACGTTGCCGCCGTGGCCGTTGAGGAAATAGATGCGCTCGAAGCCGTGGCGCGTCAGCGACGACACCCAGTCGGCGATCACCGCCATGAAGGTCGACGGGCGCAGGGTGATGGTGCCGGGAAACGCCAGGTGGTGCTGGGCCATGCCGATGTTGAAGGTCGGCGTGACCACCAGGCTGTCGTCGCCCTTCTCCGCCGCGTGGGCGATGATCTCGGGGCACAGCCAGTCGGTGCCCAGCAGGCCCGTCGGTCCATGCTGTTCGTTCGAGCCGATCGGCACGATCACCGTCTTGGACAGCAGGGCGCCGGACTTCAGGCGCGCGTCGATCTCGGGCCAGGACGACAGGTGGATCAGCATGGAAAAGCTCCGGCGGACGGAAGGTGAGGGGATTGGGGGGCGGCTTTACGCTGATCCGCCCCCAGGGCCAACTTGGGCGCGCGTCTATTCCGGCGCGAAGGCGCGCACGAAGCGCCGGGCGGCCTCGCGGGCGCGGGCGGGGATGTCGTCGATCGCGGGATGGGGCAGGCCCAGGACCGAGCGCAGGTGGCCGTGGCCCAGGACCATGCCGGTGAACATCTCGGCGGCGGCGGCGGGATCGGGCGCGGACAGGCGGCCCAGGCGGTCCTGCTCCTCCAGCCAGACGGCCAGGCGGCGCAGGTTCTGGCCGGGACCGGCGTCATAGACGGCGCGCGCCAGCTCAGGGGCCTCGGGCGAGGCCAGGGCCATGCCGCGCAGGGCGACGCCGCGGCCTTCGATGCAGACGCGACGGATCAGGGTCTCGGCCAGGGCCGCCAGGGCGGTTTCGACATCCAGGTTCGAGGCGAGCGGGGCGACGGTCTCCTCGGAGCGTTGCGCGGCCAGGTCGCGGGCGATGGCCGTCTTGGTCGGGTAGCGGTTGTAGAGGGTCTGTTTGGACACGCCGGCGCGCCGCGCGACCTCGGCCATAGAGACCTTGGCTCCCTTCTCCCTGAACAGTTCGGCGGCGGCGCGCAGGATGGCGCGGCTCTTGTATTCATCGATCTGGCCGAGGGCGCGGGGCATCAGTGAATCTCGGAGGCTTCGGGCGAAGGGACGCTCTTCACCGGTTGGGACAACAGGGTCAGGAAGGCCGCGCAGGCGCAGCCGACGGCCAGCAGGGCGAAGGCGTCGCCGAAGGCCATCGTCGTCGCCTGCTTCTGCAACAGGCCGTACACGGCCTTCATCGCGGAGGCCTGGGGGTCGATCGAGCCCGAGAAGCGCTCGGTCAGGCCGGCGATCATGGCGCGCATCCCCTGATGGGTCTGGTCGATGGCGCTGGTCAGTTCGACCATGTGCAGGGCGGTGTTGTGGGTCAGGGCGGTGTTCAGCGTGGCCAGGCCGAAGGCGCCGCCGACGTTGCGGGCCAGATTGACCAGGCCCGAGGCGTTCTTGACCATGTGCGGCGGCAGGGTGGCCATCGTCACCTGCTGCGAGGCGATCATGGCGATCATGACGCCGCAGCCGCGCATGGCCTGGACGCCGGCGAACTCCCAGAACCCCCATTCGTCGGTGACCAGGCGGGCGTCCCACATGCCCCAGGCCGCCAGGATGAAGCCGACGAACATCAGGATGCGGGCGTCGACCAGCCGCACCAGCCGGCCGGCGAAGGGGGCGGTGGCGAACATGGCCAGGCCCGACACGATCATGGTGGTGCCGACCTCGGCCGCCGAATACTCGCGTACCCGGCCGAGAAACAGCGGCAACAGGAAGGTGCCGCCGAACAGGGCCGCGCCGACGATGAAGGTCATCAGCACCCCCACCACGAAGTTGCGGTTGCCGAAGGCGCGCAGCTCCACGATCGGATTGCGGTAGGTCAGCGAGCGCCAGATGAAGGCCGGGCCGCAGATCGCGGCGATGACGCTGAGCAGCAGGATGTTGTCGTCCTCGAACCAGTTTTCCTTGGCGCCTTCCTCCAGCACGAACTGCAGGCTCATCAGGAAGGCGGCCATCAGGCCCAGGCCCCACCAGTCGAACCCCTTGGCCAGGCTGGCGTCGCCCTTGTCGAAATGGGCGTAGCGCCCGACCAGGAACAGGACGATCACGCCGGGGAAGACGTTGATGAAGAACAGCCAGTGCCAGCTCAACTGCTCGGTCAGATGGCCGCCCAGGGTCGGGCCGACGGTCGGGGCCAGGGTGACGATCAGCCCCATGATGACGCTGGCGGTCACGCGCCGCTCGGGCGGAAAGGCGGTGAAGGCGACGGCGAAGACGGTGGGGATCATGGCTCCGCCGACGAACCCCTGAAGGGCGCGGAACAGGATCATCATCTCGATCGACGACGACAGCCCGACCATCACGCTCATGATCAGGAAGCCGGTGCAGGAGGCCATGAAGACGATTCGCGTCCCCCACAGCCGGGACAGATAGCCCGACAGGGGGATCATCACGACCTCGGGGATCAGATAGGCGGTCTGGATCCAGCTGATCTCATCGGCCGAGGCGCCGACGCCCGCCTGAATCTGCGGCAGGGAGGCGGCGACGATCTGGATGTCGAGAATGGCCATGAACTGGCCGATGACCATGCCGGCGAAGCCGAGCAGCAGGGCGGTCCAGTTGATCTCGGCCTGTTTCATCCCGGTCTGTTTCGTCCCGCTCTGGGCGGCGGGCGCCGCCGCGGCCGGGGGCGCCGCCTCGCTCACCGGGCCGAGCTCGGTGACGCGCTCAGGGCCTGGCTCGGAGAGGCGGCCATAGCCAGGGCCGTCTCGCCCGGATGGGCCTCGGCGAAGGCGGCGCCGCCCTGGCTCTTCAGGTCGACCTTGACCTCGACCGACAGGCCGGGCCGCAGGACGATGGGGCGGCCCGAGGCGTCGCGCTGGACGACGATGCGAACGGGCACGCGCTGGGTGATCTTGGTGAAGTTGCCGGTGGCGTTCTCGACCGGGATCAGGGCGAATTCCGAGCCGGTGGCCGGGGCGAAGCTGTCGATGCGGCCGTGCAGCGACCGACCGGGGAAGGCGTCGGCCTTGATCTCGACCTCCTGGCCCAGCCGCATCCGTCCGACCTGGGTCTCCTTGAAGTTGGCGACGACATAAACGTCCTGCAGCGGCACCACCGACATCAGCGGGCCGCCCGCCTGCACCACCTGTCCGATGCGCACGCCGCGCGCGCCGACGACGCCGGCCACGGGGGCGCGGATCAGGGTGCGGTCCAAGGTCAGCCTTGCCTGATCGACCAGGGCGCGGGCCTGTTCGACGGCGGCCACGCTCTGTTCGCGCGTCGAGCCGAGGACGGCGGCGGTGCGCTGTTGGGCGGTCAGGTCGGCCTGGGCCTGGGCGACCGAGGCGCGGGCGGTCTCGGCCGTGGCGCGCTGGGTCTCGATGCGCTGCTGCGACACCCAGCCCTGATCGGCCAGCTTGCCGTAGCGGTCGACCTCGGCGCGGGCCAGGTTCGCCTGGGCTTGGGCCTGGGTCACGGCGGCGGCGCGGGCGGCGATGGTCGCCTGCTCCTGCTGGGCGCGGGCGTCGACATTGGCCACGGCGGCGGTCAGGGCCGCCAGATTGGCTTCGGCCTGGGCCAGGGCGGCGCGGGCGTCCGCATCATCCAGTCGGACCAGAACCTGGCCCGCCTCGACGCGCTGGTTGTCCTTGACCAGGACTTCGACCACCTCGCCGCCGATGCGCGGGCTGACGGCCACGGTGTCGGCCTGGACGAAGGCGTTGTCGGTGCCTTCCCAGCGCTGCTTGCCCTGCCACCAGACGAGCCCCCCGACGATGAGGCCCACGCCGACCACGCCGGCGACGATCAGGGGCAGGCGCTTCTTGAGCGGGGCGGGGAGGGCCATGGAGGAGACAGCTCGCTTCGATTTCGGGGCGTAAAATGGACGCCGATGTCCAGAATACAAGGCGCGACTGCGATTTTTTGTCGCAGCGCGGCGCGTACGCGACGTTGACGACGCGCCCGCGGAAGGCGAAGCGGAGGCATGGCTCCGTTGAAATCCGCCTCCCGCCAGAAGAAGGCCGTTCAGAAGGCCGCTCTGACTCCGCCCCCAGGCAAGCGCTCGCGTCAGCCGAAGACGGCGCCCGTGGGCGCGATCATCCGCTGGCCGCCGGACGAGCACCGGGTGGAGGAGATCTTCGTCCGTCTGTCAGGCGTCATGCCCGACCCGAAGACCGAGCTGGACTTCGTCAATCCCTACACCCTGGTGGTGGCGGTCGCCCTGTCGGCCCAGGCGACGGACGTGGGGGTGAACAAGGCGACCAAGGCCCTGTTCGCCATCGCCGACACGCCGCAGAAGATGCTGGCCCTGGGCGAGGAGGGGCTGATCCCCCTGATCGCCTCCATCGGCCTGTATCGCACCAAGGCGAAGAACGTCATCGCCGCCGCGCGGATGCTGGTCGAGAAGCACGGCGGCGAGGTTCCGCTGAACCGCGCCGACCTGCAGGCCCTGCCCGGCGTGGGGCGCAAGACCGCCAGCGTGGTGCTGAACGAACTGGGGATCGAGCCGGCCATTGCGGTGGACACCCACGTCTTCCGCGTCTCGCATCGGCTGGGGCTGGCCAATGCGGCGACGCCGGACAAGGTGGAGGCGCAACTGCACCAGGTGGTGCCCGAGGCCTGGCTGCCCAAGGCGCACCACTGGCTGATCCTGCACGGCCGCTACACCTGTCTGGCGCAGCGGCCGAAATGCGGCGCCTGCGTGATCTCGGACCTGTGCCCGTCGCGCGCCAGCTTCACGGGGGTATAATCTAAGAAGTCGTCACCCTCGGGCTTGTCCCGAGGGCCCATTCGTAACCAGAACGCTGCAGCGGGGCTGTTGCGCATGAGCGTAAGGGCGGTAGGCGCCAGCTTAGTCGTGCCATGGGCCCTCGGGACAAGCCCGAGGGTGACGACCGTGTTTTAGCGCTCCAGTCGGGCCCGCACCGCCTGGCCGAAGCGGGCGCCGGCGTCCGGCGCGGCGGCCAGGTAGAAGTCCGGCTCGATCAGTTCCGCCTCCATCAGCACCCAGTCGCCGTCGGCGTTCAGCGTCATGTCGATGCGGGCGTAGAGCAGGTCCTCGCCGATGGCGGCCAGGGTGCGTTCGGCCAGACCCAGCGCGCCCTGCGGCGCGACGTCCAGCGCCTGATAGCGGCCGCCGTACTGGGTCTGGATGCGGAACTCCCCCGCCGCGCCGGGGCGCTTGTTCACCACATGGCTCAGCTCGCCGCCGAAATAGAGCAGGGAGGTCTCGCCCTCGGTCTCGATGGCCTTGAGGTAGGGCTGGATCATCGTGCCGCCGACGGGGGCGTTGGCCAGGGCCATGTCCAGCGGATCGCCCGCCGTCACCCGCAGGGTGCGCCAGGCGCCGCCCGAGACGGTCGGCTTGACGATCAGGGTCTCGGCGCCGGTCGCGGCGAAGGCGGCTTCCAGAACCGCAGCGTCGACGTGGTCGGCGAAGATCGTCTGCGGGACGGCGACGCCCTTTTCCGACAGGCGGGCCAGATAGCGCTTGTCGGCGTTCCAGCGCAGGGTCTCGGCCGGATTGGCCAGGGGCGCGCCCGCCTCGGCCCAGGTCGTGCAGGCCTGGAGCCAGCGGTCGTGATCCTGATGATAGCCCCAGACCAGCAGGGGCAGGATCAGCGGATAGTCCATCAGGGCGCGAGCGTTCTCGACATGGTCGGTCCATGGGGTGGGGCGGGCCGTGATCTCCGCCGTCGCCAGCGCCTCGCCCAGCCGGTCCAGCACGCCGGGCCACAGGGTCGAATAGGTGGGGTCGGCCGGATCGGGGGTCAGGACGGCGACGTCGGTCATGGCGCGGCTCCGAAAGGCCCGACGAGGGCCGTCTGCAACAGGTCCGACGGCTTTAGGCCGGTTTTCACTCGCGGCGAAGGTCTGAAGTCTGGCGCGCGGCCGTCTGCCCCGCTATGGGGCGCGCATGACCCAAGCCCTGCCCGCCTTCGCCCAAAACGCCCGCTTCGACGTCTGCGCCCTGGGCAACGCCATCGTCGACGTCCTGGCGCCGTGCGAACCGGCCTTCCTGGAGGCCAAGGGCCTGGTTCCCGGCTCGATGCAACTGGTCGACGAGGATCAGAGCGCGGCCCTGTATGACGCCATGGCGGCGGGGGTCGAGGCGTCCGGCGGTTCGGCGGGCAACACCGTGGCGGGCGTCGGCTCGTTCGGCGGCCGCGCGGCCTATATCGGCAAGGTGGCCAAGGATACGCTGGGCGAGGTTTTCAGCCATGACATCCGCGCCGTCGGCGTCCACTTCGACACCCCCGCGCTGGAAGACGGCGCCGGCAAGGGTTTCGGCACCGGCCGTTGTCTGATCAACGTCACGCCGGACGGCCAGCGGACCATGTGCACCTTCCTGGGCGCCGCCAACCAGCTGACCACGGCGGACGTCGACGCCGCCGTCATCGGCGACAGCGCCATCGTCTATCTGGAAGGCTATCTGTTCGATCCGGCTCCGGCCCGCGCGGCCTTCGAGGCCGCCGCTGCCGCCGCCCATGCGGCGGGCCGCAAGGTCGCCATCACCCTGTCGGACAGTTTCGTCGTGCATCGCTGGCGCGCCGAGCTGCTGGAGTTCATCGAGACCTCGGCCGACATCGTCCTGGCCAATGAGGCCGAGCTGCACGCCCTGTTCGAGACCGAGAATTTCGACTACGGCGCCGCCCACCTGGGCCGCATCGTCGAGGTCGCGGCCGTGACGCGCGGCGCCGCCGGTTCGGTGCTGTTCCGCGGAGCCGAGCGGGTCGAGGTCGAAGCCTATCCCGTCGAGAAGGTCGTCGACACCACCGGCGCCGGCGATCAGTACGCCGCAGGCGTGCTGCTGGGCCTGTCGCGCGGCCTGGGCCTGGCCCAGGCCGGGGCGCTGGGCTCGCTGGCGGCGTCGGAGGTCATCGGCCACTGGGGTCCGCGCCCGATGGTCGGACTGGAGGACCTGGCGGCCCGGCACGGCCTGAGCCTTTAAAGAGGCGCGGGGCTCAAACATCGTCACCCTCGGGCTTGTCCCGAGGGCCCATGGTCCGGCGATGCGGGACGACAGGCTGTTCCGGCGTAGGCGTGAAGGCGGCTCACCGACAGGGATGGCTCCGCACTGGGTCCTCGGGACAAGCCCGAGGATGACGGAAAGAAAGAGAAGAGCCGCGACAAAGGGTCGGACGCCGCGCCCGCTTGCCGTGGGGCGCTGGGCCGCGTAATCGGCGGACCATGTTCGGCCTCGCCAATCCCGACCGCTTCATGCGCTTCACCGGCCCCCTGGTCCCGGTGCTGTGGATCTGCGCGCTCGGCCTGCTGCTGGCGGGGACCTGGTTCAGCTTCACCGCGCCCGCCGATTATCAGCAGGGCGACACCGTCCGCATCATGTTCATCCACGTTCCGGCCGCCAGCCTGGGCCTGATGGCCTATGGGGCGCTGGGCGTGTCCAGCTTCTTCGCCCTGGTGTTCCGCCATCCGCTGGCCGATGCGGCGGCGCGGGCGGCGGCGGTGCCGGGCGCGGCCTTCACGGCCCTGGCGCTCGTCACCGGCTCCCTGTGGGGCCAGCCGATGTGGGGGACGTGGTGGGTGTGGGACGCGCGCCTGACCAGCGTGCTGGTGCTGTTCCTCTTCTACCTCGGCTACATGGCCCTGCGCGCCTCGATCGACGATGAGGCCAAGGCGGCGCGGGCGGCGGCGGTGCTGGGTCTGGTCGGCCTGATCAACCTGCCGATCGTGAAGTTTTCGGTCGACTGGTGGAACACCCTGCACCAGCCCGCCTCCCTGCTGCGCTCGGGCGGGACCAGCGTCGATCCGGTCTTCCTGCCCGCGCTTCTGACCATGATGGCGGCCTATGCGGTGCTGTTCGGCGCGATCTGGCTGACGTCGATCCGCACCGAGGTGCGGCGCCGCCGCGTTCTGACCCTTCGCGCCCGCGCGGCGCTGGAAGCCTGATGGAGTTTCCTCGTGCTTGATCTGGACATGAGCCCCTACGGCGCCTTCGTCTGGCCCGCCTGGGGGATCAGCGCCGTGGTCCTGGCCGCCCTGTCGGCCCGCGCCCTGATCGCGGCCCGCCGCTGGAAGCGCGAGCTGGCCCGGCTGGAGGCGGCGCGCAAATGAAGCGCTGGCTGGCTCTTCTTCCCATCGTGGTCCTGGTCGTCCTGGCGGTCTTTCTGATGACCCAGATGGACCGGATGGCGGGCGATCCCGCCGCCGGGCCGACCTATCGCCCCGACGCCCTGGTCGGCCAGCCGATCCCCGAGACGACGGTCCTGCCCATTCTGGTCGACGGCAAGGCGAGCGACGACCTGCTGGACCTGAAGACGGCGGGCGTGGGCAAGCCGATGATCGTCAATGTCTTCGCCAGCTGGTGCGCGCCGTGCCGTCTGGAGCATCCGCAGTTGATGAAGCTGAAGGAACAGGGCGTCGCGGTGGTCGGCGTGGCCTACAAGGACGATCCGGTCGCCACCGACGCCTTCCTGCAGGAGCTGGGCGACCCCTATCGTCTGGTGCTGGTCGACCGCGAGGGCCGGGCCGGGCTGGACCTGGGCGTGTCGGGCGTGCCGGAAAGCTTCGCCGTCGACGCCTTCGGAACCATCGTGGCCAAGTCGTCGGGGCCGGTGCTGACCGACGCCGACCTGAAGACGCTGACCGACGCTCTGAACGCCCCCGCGCGCTGAGGCGATCGCCCGAAACAGGGTGAATCGTACGTTAACCATATCTAGACGAAGCGCGGGCATCTTCATGCCATGTCCGCCATTTCGTCCGAGCGGCCGGCCTTTCCGCCCCAGGCGGGCGGTGCGGCCCACGCCCTGAGAACGGCCCAGTCGGCCTTCTTCCGCCAGGCCATGGGGCTGGCGGCGCCGGTTGCGTCCGAGGAGGCGGCGCGACCCGCTGCGGCGGTTTCTGCGCCGGTCGAACAGGCGACGCCGACATCGCGCCTGCAACGCCCCGGCTCCCTGCTCGACATTCGGGTTTAGGGCGCGGTCATAATTTACCGCTCATCCCGGCGGACGCCGGGATCCAGTGCTTTGGCTGCAAATATCTCCGCCCTAGCCGACCAGCCGACTTTTTCCGTAGCGCGCGTGGTTCTTACTGGATCCCGGCGTCCGCCGGGATGAGCGGAAAGGGAAGAACTTAGCTCTCAGCGGCGCCCTTGAGCGGGACCGCGACGGCATCAGCTGCATCGTCAGCCTGCGGTTGCTCCACGATCAACTCGCCCTTTTTCTTCTTCTTGCCGCGTCCGTCGCCCTTGCGAGCGGCCTTCTCCGCCTTCTTGGCTTCCTTGGCGGCCTTCTTCGCCGCCTTGATCTCGGCGCGGGCCTGCTCGGGAGCGGCGTCGGCGGCGTCGGACAGGCTGCACAACAGATCCAGGAAGCTGTCGCGCTTTGACTTGGGCAGCAGGCCCATGATCCGCTTGTCGGCGGCCTCGACGCGCGGGCGGGCGGCCAGCAGGGCGGCCTCGCCCGCGGGCGACAGGCGAACGGCCTTGGCGCGCGCGTCCAGCGTCGAGCGTTCCCGCTCCAGCAGCCCCTTGGTCGTCATCCGCGCCACCAGGTCGGCCAGGGTCGAGCGGTCGATGCCGGTGGCCTTGACCAGGTCGGTCTGCGTCAGGCCCGAGCGGGCGGCTACGGCCTCCAGCACGGCGAACTGGCGCTGGGTCAGGCCGTCCGGCCCGGCTTCCTCGGCGTAGATGTCCAGCGCCAGCTGCAGCGCCCGGTGCATGAGGTGGCTGGGCGATTCCGCCAGCCCGCCCTTGATCTTCGCCTGCTTGCCCGACTTGATCATCGTCTTCGTTCCCGAACAGCCCGATACCGGCCGTGGCCGGATGATGCTGCGACAGCTAACAGTCCGGCTTAACGCTTTGACGACGCAAACGCTGACGGTTTGAAGACATTTATTCTGGGGCCTATCGCGCTTAGCGCTGCTTGAGGCCGTTGTTGGCGAGCCTTGAGGCCCGGAATGGGTGCGTGAACCGCCCACTCACTCCGTCATCCTCGGGCTTGACCCGAGGATGACGGCGAGCAGCGAGACGCTCTGAACCTAGAGGCCCGTGTCGGGGGAGACGGGGCCGCGTTCCTCGTCCTTGGTCATGTTCTTCAGGATCAGCGGCACCTGCGACAGGCCGAAGATGGAGGCCGCGATCCACAGCACGCCGCGGAAGGCCGTCCAGACGCCGTTGGGATCGGGCGTCCCCAGGTTCAGCGTCGACCAGATGGCGGTGACGGCGGTCGGGCTGCGGAACACCTCATTGGCGATGGCGACGGCCAGGAAGTAGAGGCCGTAGCGGAAGGTCAGCTTGCGCCAGGCCTCGTCCGTCACCTTGATGGCCGAGCCCAGCAGGGCCTTGAACGGGTATTTCTTCAGCGGCAGCGAGCCCAGCAGGACGGCGGCCAGCAGGCCGTTCTGCACCGTCAGCTTCAGCTTCACGAACAGGTCGTCGTCGGTGACGATGGTCAGGATCCCGAACACCAGGGCGAAGCCGCCGGTGATCAGGGGCATGGGCGCCAGGCGGCGCTCCAGAATGAAGCCCACCGCCAGGGCGATCATCGAGGCGATGACCAGAACCCAGGTCGCCTTGATCATGTCGCGGGTGATGAAATAGGCGGCCATGAAGGCGACCAGGGCGCCGAAGTCGACGGCCTGGCGAATCCACTGCGGGCGCTTGGTTTCGGTCGCTTCAGTCATGGATCAGTCCTCAAGCCCGACCAGGGATCGGGAAAACGCGCGGGCGTCGAAGGGTTGCAGGTCCTCGACCCCCTCGCCGACGCCGATCAGCTTGATCGGGGCGTCCGAGGCCTGGGCCACGGGCACCAGGACGCCGCCGCGCGCGGTGCCGTCCAGCTTGGTCATCACCACGCCCGAGACATAGGCGGTGCGGCCGAAAATCTTTTCCTGCTCCAGCGCATTGCGGCCCACGGTGGCGTCCAGCACCAGCAGGGTCTCGTGCGGGGCGTCCGCATCGACCTTCTTCAGCACGCGCACGATTTTCAGCAGTTCGTCCATCAGGGTCGACTTGTTCTGCAGCCGCCCGGCCGTGTCGATCAGCACGACGTCGAAGCCTTCTTCCTTCGCCTTGGTGAAGGCGTCGAAGGCGAGCCCTGCGGCGTCGGCGCCGTCGCGGCGGCTTTCGAAATGGGCGCCGGCGCGGTCGGCCCAGACCTTGAGCTGCTCGCGGGCGGCGGCGCGGAAGGTGTCGCCGGCGACGATCATCACCTTGGCGCCCTTGGCCGTCAGGTCCGAGGCGATCTTGCCCAGGGTCGTCGTCTTGCCCGAACCGTTCACCCCGACGAACAGGACGACGTAGGGCTTGGACCCCGACAGCGGATCGAAGGTCGCCTGACGCGGGGTCAGTTCGGCGGCCACGGCCTCGGCCAGGGCCTCCTTGATCTCGCGCTCGTCGGAGGTCTTGCCGAAGCGAAGGGCGCGGAACCGCTCGACGATGCGAGCCGAGGCGGCGGGACCGAGATCGCTCTCGATCAGATGCTCCTCCAGCCGCTCCAGCGCCTCCTCCGAGAGGGGCTCCTTCACGAAGGTCGAGACGACCTGATCGGTCATCTGTTTCGAAGACCGGGACAGGCCTTGGCTCAGCCGCTGGAACCAGCCTTTTTTGGGCGTATCGCTCATGACGTGAGCCTTAGCCGACGGCGGTTCTCAGGTCACGCACGATCCTTTCATCCGCTCAGCCCGGCGGACGCCGGGATCCAGCGCTTTGGCTTCACGGCGCAACCCTATATTGAGCAGGAGGGCCGCAAGGTCTGTGCCTGTAGCTCTCACTGGGTCCCGGCGTCCGCCGGGATGAGCGGAAAATAGATGGCGAAGTCTAAGACGCACCCCTTCCACGCTCCGCGCAGCCACGGCTTCGTGCGCGTCGCCGCCGCGACCCCGGTGGTCCATGTCGCTGACCCGGCCGCCAACGCCGAAGAGCATGAGCGGCTGATCCGTCAGGCGGGCGAGCAGGGCGTAGACCTGCTGGTCTTCCCCGAACTGTCGCTGAGCGCCTACGCCATCGACGACCTGCATATGCAGGCGGCCCTGCTGGAGGAGGTCGAGGCGCGTATTCGCCGCCTTGCAATGGCCGCGGGTGAAGCGGGCGTCATCGCCGTGATCGGCGCGCCGATCCGCAACGGCGACAGTCTCTATAACTGCGCCGTAGTCGTAGCGAACGCCAAGGTTCTTGGGGTTGTTCCGAAAACCTATCTTCCGAACTACCGCGAATATTATGAGAAACGCTGGTTCGCCTCGGCCCAAGACATCGGCGCGGGTCCGACCTATGTGCCGCTGGCGGGGCAGTGGGTTCCCATGGCTCCGGGCCTGCTGTTCGGAGCTGAAGACCTTTCTGGTTTCGTCTTCGGCGTTGAAATTTGCGAGGACTTCTGGGCGCCGCTGCCTCCTTCGACGCGGCTGGCCCTGTCAGGCGCCCGTATCCTGTGCAACCTGTCGGCCTCCAACATTGTCATCGGCAAGGCGGACGAACGCGCCCTGCTATGCGCCAGCCAGTCGGCGCGCACCCTGTCGGCCTATGTCTTCGCCGCCTCGGGATGGGGCGAGAGCACCACCGATCTGGCCTGGGACGGTCAGGCGACGATCCACGAGCTAGGCGCGAAACTCGCCGAGGGCGAACGCTTCGCCCTGCACAGCCAATTGACCGTCGCAGACGTGGACGTGGACCGCATCGGTCTGGATCGGCTGCGCAACGGCACCTTCGCCGACTGCGCCCGTCGCGAGGCGGTGGAGCATCCGACTGCGATCAATTTCAAGACACGAAGCGTAGCGACGACCGACGCCCTGATCCGTCTGCTGGACCGCTTCCCCTTCGTGCCGGACGACGCCGCGCGTCTGGATCAGGACTGCTTCGAGGCCTTCAATATCCAGGTTCAGGGCCTGATGCGGCGGATGACGGCGACGGGGTCGAAGACGCTGGTGATCGGCGTCTCGGGAGGGCTGGATTCGACGCAGGCCCTGCTGGTGGCCTGTCGCGCCTTCGATCGGCTGGAGCTGCCGCGCACGGGGATTCTGGCCTTCACCATGCCGGGGTTCGCCACCTCCGACGGCACCAAATCCAACGCTTGGGCGCTGATGAAAGCGCTGGGCGTGACGGGGGCCGAGATCGACATCCGCCCCGCCGCCGAACAGATGCTGCGCGACATCGGTCATCCATTCTCGAATGGCGAGCCGGTGCATGACATTACCTTCGAGAACGTCCAGGCGGGCCTGCGCACCGACTATCTGTTCCGTCTGGCCAATCAGAACCACGGCTTCGTGCTGGGCACGGGCGACCTGTCCGAACTGGCGCTGGGGTGGTGCACCTATGGCGTCGGCGACCATATGAGCCACTACAACGTCAACGGCGGGGTGGCGAAAACCCTGATCCAGCACCTGATCCGCTGGGTGGCCGAGCGCGGCCTGGTGGGGGAGACGGCGACCCCGACCCTGCACGCCATCCTGGCCACGGAGATTTCGCCCGAGCTGGTGCCGGCGGGCGCCGACGGGGCGATCCAGTCGACGCAGAGCATCGTCGGCCCCTATGCGTTGAACGACTTCTTCCTGTTCTACATCAGCCGCTTCGGCCTGAAGCCGTCGAAGGTGGCCTATCTGGCGCATCAGGCCTGGGGCGATGCATCGACGGGCGCCTGGCCGGTCGGTCTGCCGGAGGCGGATCGCGTCGCCTACGACCTGGCGACCATCAAGGGGTGGTTGCGGAAGTTCCTGATCCGCTTCTTCCAGACCAGCCAGTTCAAGCGCTCGGCCGTGCCGAACGGGCCGAAGGTGGTCACGGGCGGGTCGCTGTCGCCGCGCGGCGACTGGCGGGCGCCGTCGGATTCCTCGGCGCGGGTGTGGCTGGATGAACTGGACGCCAATACCCCTGATGGTTGAAACGACGGGTCTGGGGTTTACGCATCCGCACCCGACGGGGTAGCGTTTTCTTCTCCCCGCCCTCTGTGAGCCTGACACACCCCGGTCGTGCGGGAGAGCCCGGACCTGTCCGGGTCAGCCTTGGGCTGAGCGTTCGGGATTGAAGAAGGATACGCCATGCGTTTTGCAACGGCCGCCGCCCCGACCGCCATTCTGGCCGCCCTGTTTCTGACCGCCGCGCCCGCCCTGGCGCAGGACGCCGCTGAACCGGCGCCCGCCGCCGCGCCAGCCGCAGCCGGAGATCCCACCGATGCCGAACTGGCCCAGTTCGCCGCCGCCATGAAGACGGTCCAGAGCGTGGCCGCCTCCGTCCAGAACGGAACGCCCACCGAGGAGCAGCAGGCCCAGATGGCCGGCGCCGTGCAGAACTCGGGCCTGGCCGTCGAGCGCTTCAACGCCATCTCGGCCGCCGTCTCGGCCGATCCGGTGCTGCAGGCGCGCGCCGCCGTGGCCGGCGCCGCCCCGTCCGCGCCGGGCTCGGTCGGCGCCGGCGTCACCGATGCGGAAGCCGGTCAGTTCGCGGTCGCCATGGCCGAGATCTCGGGCATCGCCCGCGCCCTGAACGGCGCACAGCCGAATGAGGAGCAGCAGGCCCAGATGGCCGCCGCCATCCAGAATTCGGGTCTCGACATCGAGCGTTTCAACGCCATTTCCGCCGCCACGGCCCAGGACGAGCACCTTCAGGCGCGCATCGCCCTTGCCCAGGCGCGTCAGGGCGAATAGGCCCATGGGGGACGGGCCGTCGCGAATGCGGCGGCCCTCTCTCCATTTCAGACAGGACCGATCATGAGCGACGACGTCACCAAGGACACCAACGGCAACATCCTGTCGGACGGCGACAGCGTGACCTTGATCAAGGACCTGAAGGTCAAGGGCTCGGGCGGGGTGACGCTGAAGCGCGGCACAATGGTCAAGAACATCCGCCTGACCGGCGATCCCGAAGAAATCGAAGCCAATGTCGAAAAGGTGCGCGGCCTGGTCCTGCGCACGGAGTTCGTGAAGAAGGCATGATTTAGAGGGCCTACCGAGCGCTGCCTCCGCTTGAGGTTCGGTTGCTCGCGCCTCAGCCCACCCCCGCCAGGAATTCGAAGATGGCCGACCGCGCTTCGGGTTCGTCCAGCATGGGCGCGTGCCCGACGCTGGGGACCTCGGCATAGGCCATGGCGGGGGCGGCCTTCCTCATCTTGTCGGCGATGACGGAACTGAGCAGGTCCGAAGTTCCGCCGCGCACCAGCAGGGTCGGCTTCTTGCGCGCTAGCGCCCGGAATGAGGGCCACAGATTGGGAACCAGGGCCTTGGACCCCGCCGCCTTGATCGGCGCCGAGATGTCGGGATCGTAGTCCAGCACCGGCGCGCCTTCGGTCCCCTCGCGGAAGATGCGGCGGGCGAAGGCGGCCCAGTCGGCGTCCGAATAATGGGGGAAGGCCGCCTCGTTGATGCGTCGGGCGTAGGCGGTCGCATCGTCCCAGCTCTCGACTGCGACCGGCTGGCCGGTATAGGCGGCGATGCGGGCCAGGCCCTCGGCCGCGACTTCGGGGCCGACGTCGTTCAGGATGGCGGCGGCGATGGCCTTGGGCTTCAGCGCCGTCAGCGCCAGGGTGATCAGCCCGCCCATGGAGGTGCCGAGGAAGATCGCCTTCTCGATCCCCGCCTGCTCCATCAGCGCCACGACATCCTTCGCATAGACGTCCGGCGTATAGGTCGTGGGATCGGGCGCCCGGTCCGACCGGCCGCGCCCGCGCACGTCGACGGCCAGGACGCGGCGGCCGCTGTGGGCGATGAGGCCGGCGATGACGCCGAAATCGGCGCTGTTGCGCGTCAGGCCGTGGATGGCGATGACGGGCAGGCGCGCCGGGCCCTCGGCCGGGGCGTAGTCGCGGGCGTAGAGGCTCAGGCCGTCTGGCGAGGTCCAGCGCCGCTCGACATGGCGGTCGGCCAGCGGGGTGGTCATCGGCATGAGGCGTCTCCGAACAGCTCCGTTTCGGCTGACGTTAATTCATCGGATGAAGAATAGCGATCAGCTCGACAGCAGATCGCGCACGAATTGATCCAGATCGCCGTCGGTGAAGCGATGGCCCGTCACGCCCGCCCGCCGCGCGGCCTCCATGTCCGACGGCTGGTCGCCGATCATCAGGGACCGGCCCAAGTCCAGGCCGTGCTCGGTTGCGGCCTTCAGCAACATGCCGGGATTGGGCTTGCGGTCGGGATGGTCCGGATGCCGATAGCGCGCGTCCGCGGCCTCGGAATGGAAGGGGCAGGCGTAGACGGCGTCGATGCGCCCGCCGCCTTCGGCCAGGCGCTCGACAAGCAGGCGGTTGAAGCCGTGCATGGTCTCTTCGCTGAACATGCCGCGCGCCACGCCCGACTGATTGGTGACGATGACGGTCGTGTAGCCGGCGTCGTTCAGCCGCTTCACCGCCTCGGCGGCTCCGGGGATCAGCACCAGTTGATCGGGCCGGTGCGGATAGCCGCTGTCGACGATCAGCACGCCGTCGCGATCGAGGAAGGCGGCGGGTTTGCTCATGTCGATTCCGTCAGCACGGCTGAGAAGGCCGTCATCAGATGGTAGAGGCTCGAGGCGGGAACGGCAGCGTCCAGCGGGAGCCCTTCGGCGTCAAACGTGTCAACCCACAGACCAGGCGTCGTCGTGGCGAGGTGCGTTTCGAACAGGCGCTCGATCAGTCCGGCCGCTCGGACATGTTCGCCCTGCGTGTAAACAGCGCGCAGCAGTTCGGTCTGGGCCCACAGGCGGACACCGCCGTCGCGAACCTGCCCGATCCGGCTGATCTCGCGCACGGCCAGGCCGTCGGCGCGCACCCCGCAGGTCAGGGCGCTGGTGTAGAGGGCGCGCGCGACGCTATTCAGATCCGGCAGACCCAGACGGGCGGCTTCGCCCAGCAGCCAGACCCATTCCATGTGGTGCCCCGGCTCGATGCATTGGCCTTCGGAGCCGGGGCGCGGGCTCCAGTCGGTCTCGTAGAACTCGCCCAGCATCAGATGCTCGCGGTCGAAGAAGCGCCGGTTGAACAGGTCCAGCACCGAGCGCGCCGCCGCCTCAAAGTTTGGATCGGGCGCTGTCGCCTGCCAGGCCAGCAGGGCCTCCAGCATGTGCATGTGCGGGTTCTGCCGACGTGGCAGAACGGGCGGCAGTGCTTCCTGCCAACCCCCGTGAACAGGATCGGTCATCTGCGTCTGGATCGCCGCCAGCGTTTTCAGCGCTAGGGGCAGGGCGCGTTCATCCTTCAACACACGGTGCGCCGCAGCCAGGGCGAACAGGACGAAGGCCAAGTCGTAGAGGTCGGGGGTAGCGTCGATGACGGCCCCCTCATCGTCCATGGCGCGTACCCACAGGCCATCGTCTCGACGGGCGCCGCCGATCAGGGCGTCCAGACCGGCACGAGCGATGTGCTCGCCATCGGCCCAGCCCAGCGCAGCGGCTTCGGCGAAGACATGGATCTGTCGCGCCTGCACACGGGTGCGGCGAGGCGCGCCGATGATCGAGCGACCGTCGAAATCCAGCTTCTCGTAGAAACGTCCGTTGGCGTCGATCCCTGCCGTGGCCCACAACGGCAGGGCCCGGCGGAACAGCCAGTCGTGGACTCGATTCCTAGCCGCAGCGTCCAAGCTCATGGCTCCGGCTTAGGCAGGGTCGCCGTCTTTGCCAAGCCATGGTTTTCGTTGCATCCGGCAACGCGAAGTGACTCAGGGAGGTTTGTTCAGAACCCCGCCGCTTTGGTAGGACGCAGACTGACACAGACGACCCGCCTTCGCGTCCGCGCCCCGGAGCCTTGGACTTCCGCCCGCGCCGGCCCTATCGAGAGAGCGACATCGCAATGACCATCCCCTTCATCGACCTTCAGGCCCAGCGTCTGCGCCTCGGCGGCAAGATCGAGGCCGCCGTTCAGGAGGCCGTCGTCGGCGGCGCCTGGGTCATGGGCCCGCAGGTGCGCCAGTTCGAGGCCGGCCTGGCCGCGTTCGGCAAGGCCAAGCACGCCCTGGGCTGCGCCAACGGCACCGACGCCCTGGCCCTGCCGCTGATGGCCTGGGGGATCGGGCGCGGGGACGCTGTCTTCGTGCCCAGCTTCACCTTTGCGGCCACGGCCGAGGTCGTGCCCTGGTTCGACGCCGAGCCGGTCTTCGTCGACGTGGACGCCGACACCTACAACATGGACCCGGCGGCGCTGGAGCGCGCCGTCGAAGGCATCAAGGCCGAGGGCCGCCTGACCCCGCGCGTGGTCATCGCCGTCGACCTGTTCGGCCAGCCCGCCGACTATCCGGCCATCAGGGGGATCTGCGACAAACATGGCCTGAAGCTGATCTCAGATTCGGCCCAGGGCTTCGGCTGCACCATCGACGGCGAACACCCGCTGAAATGGGCCGATGTGACCACCACCAGCTTCTTCCCGGCCAAGCCTCTGGGCTGCTACGGCGACGGCGGGGCGGTGCTGACCAACGACGACGAACTGGCCCAGCTGATGGATTCCATCCGCGTTCACGGCAAGGCGGTCGGCGTCGATCTGAAGGACCGGACCTTCGACCACGAACCCAAATATCTGAACATGCGCATCGGCCTGAACAGCCGTCTGGACACCATTCAGGCCGCCGTCCTGATCGAGAAGCTGAAGGTCTTCGCGCAGGAGATCGAGTGGCGCAACGCCGCCGCCGCCCGCTACAACGAGGGCCTGCGCCCTCACGTCGCCAAGGTTCCTGACGTTCCGGCGGGCCATGTCTCCAACTGGGCGCAGTACACGGTCGAGCATCCGGACCGCGACGCCCTGGCCGCGCACCTGAAGGATCAGGGCGTGCCGACGGCGGTCTACTATCCGATCCCGCTGCACCTTCAGCCCGCCTATGAGCACTATCCGCGCGGCGCCGGCGGCCTGCCCGTCACCGAGCGGCTGAAGGATGTGGTGATCAGCCTGCCGATGCACTCTGATCTGGATGCGGACACCCAGGACCGCATCATCGCCGCCGTCGCTAGCTTCAAGGCCTGATCCCCATGCCCCAGCAGACCCCCCTCAAGATCGGCGTCGCGGGCGCCGGCGTCATGGGCCGCAACCATGCCCGCGTCCTGTCCGAACTACGCGATGTCGAGCTGACGACCGTCTTCGATCCCGACGCCGTGACGGCCGAGGGCGTGGCCGCCGCCTATGGAGCGACCGCCGTGACGACCGCCGAGGCGTTCGTCGCCGCCGGTCTCGACGCCGCCGTCATCGCCACGCCGAACCGCTATCACGCCGAACTGGGCGTGGCCCTGCTGAACGCCGGCGTGCATGTGCTGGTGGAAAAGCCGATCGCGGCTACCCTCGCCGATGCTCAGGCCATGATCGACGCGGCCAAGGCCAATGACCGCGTGCTGATGGTCGGCCATGTCGAGCGCTTCAATCCGGCGGTCGAGACGGTCAAGCGCGCCATCGACGGCGACGAGATCATCTCTATCCAGATCACCCGTGTCGGCCCCTTTCCGCCGCGCATGGGCGAAGTCGGGGTGGTCATCGACCTGGCGGTGCACGACATCGACATCATCCGCCACCTGACGGGGTCCGAGATGACCGAGGTCCAGTCCCTGCTGGGCCACACCCACGCCTCGCGCGAGGATTCGGCCCTGCTGCAGTTCCGCATGGACAATGGGGTGATCGCCCACATCACCACCAACTGGGTCACGCCCTACAAGACCCGCGTTCTGCAGGTGGCGACCAAGAGCCGCTTCATCGTCGCCGACCTGATCACCCGCCAGGTGACGGAATTCTTCGGCCAGCAGCCGGACGGCTCCTATTCGACGCGGATGCTCAACGCCTGGCCCGCCGAACCGCTCAAGAAGGAGCATGAGGCCTTCATCCACGCCATCCGCACCGGCGAGACGGCGGCGGTCAGCGGCGAAGACGGCCTGCGCAATCTGGAAGTGGCGCTGAGGTGTCTGGGGGAATAAGGCCCATGCGTTTCCGCTCATCCCGGCGGACGCCGGGGCCCAGTGAGAACGGCAAGCGCGGCGCTTGAGGCCAAAGGACTGGATCCCGGCGTCCGCCGGGATGAGCGGGAAGGTTAGGCCTTCACCACCTGCATCGTCAGCCATTCGGCGATCAGGACGGGTTTGTCGCCGCCTTCGATCTCGACGGTCAGTTCGTGTTTCAGCAGCCAGCGGCCGCCGCCCTTGTCCTCGGCGGACAGCAGCTTGAAGCGGCCCCGCACGCGCGACCCTGACGGCGTCGGGGCGAGGAAACGCAGCCGGTCGAAGCCGTAGTTCACCCCCATGACCAGATCATCTAGCGGGGCGACCGCATCCATGCTCATGGCCGAGGCGAGGCTGAGGGTCAGGAAGCCGTGCGCGATGGTCCCGCCGAAGGGCGTCGTCTTGGCGCGCTCAGGGTCGACGTGGATGAACTGCTCGTCCTCGGTCAGGCCGGCGAAGGCGTCGATGCGCGCCTGGTCCAGCGCGAACCAGCGGCTGACGCCGACCTCCTGTCCGATCAGGGACTGAAGTTCGCTGGCCTTGGTCATGTGACGCCCTCCCGTTTGCGCCAGCCTTGCGCGGGGAGGGGGCGGAGGCAAGGCCTACCCCTCGAAGCGTCCCTCGATGATCGCGCTGAACAGGCCGGGGTCGACGTTGCCGCCCGACAGGACGATGCCGGTGGTCAGGCCCCTTGCCTCGACCTTGCCCGAGAGCAGGGCGGCCAGGGACACGGCGCCGCCCGGCTCGATGACCAGCTTCAGCCAGCGGAAGGCGAAGCGCATGGCCTCGGCCACCTCGGCGTCGGTGACGGTCGCCGCGCCCGCCAGGCGCCGGTTGATCGGCCAGGTCAGCTCGCCCGGCATGGGCGCCATCAGGGCGTCGCAGATGGACGGCGACCCTTGCGGATGGGCGATGCGCGCGCCGGCCTCCAGCGAGCGGCGGGTGTCGTCGAAGGCCTCTGGCTCGACCACGATGACGCGGGTGTCGGGGCTCTGTTCGGCCATGACCAGATTGATCCCGGCGATCAGCCCGCCGCCCGAGGCGCCGCACAGCAGCTGATCCATCGGCACGCCCGCCTGTTCCAGCATCTCCAGCCCGACCGTGCCCTGGCCCTCGATGATGAAGGGATCGTCGAACGGCGGGACCAGCACGGAGCCGCGCTGGGCCGCGATCTCGGCGCCGATGGCCTCGCGGCTCTCGGTCCAGCGGTCGTAGAAGCGCACCTCGCCGCCGAAGGCGCGCACGCCCTCGACCTTCACCGTCGGGCTGTCCGACGGCATGACGATGATGGCGGGCGTGCCGACGGCCTTGGCCGCCGCCGCCACTCCCTGCGCGTGGTTGCCCGAGGAATAGGCCACGACGCCGCGCGTCGTCTCTTCCTCGGTCAGACGGCTGATGCGGTTATAGGCGCCGCGAAACTTGAAGGCGCCCGCGACCTGAAAGGTCTCGGCCTTCATCAGGACGCGACCGCCGATGGCCTCGTTCAGGGCCGGATGTTCGATCAGCGGCGTGCGGACGGCAGCGGAGGCGATCTGGCGGGCGGCGTCGACGACGCCTTCAAAGCTGGGCGTATGCATGGCTTCCCTCTTACGTCGCGGCGCAGGCTCTGCATAACTCACATCATGCAAGCAAATATGATCCTCGCCATCGACCAGGGCACGACCTCGACGCGGGCGATCGCGTTTGAAGTCTCGCCCGAGGGGGCCTTTCATGCGGTCGCCGTCAGCCAGATCGAGCTGGCGCAGCATTTTCCGCACTCCGGCTGGGTCGAGCATGACGCGGCCGAGATCTGGCGCGCGACGCTGCAGACCTGTCGCGAGGTGGTGCGCAAGGCGGGCGGCGTCGGGCGCTTCGCCGCCATCGGCATCACCAACCAGCGCGAGACTTCGGTGATCTGGGACGCCGAGACCGGCGAGCCCCTGCACCGCGCCATCGTCTGGCAGGACCGGCGCACGGCCGAGGCGACGGGCAAGCTGGCGGCAGAGGGGCATGAGGCGGCGGTGCAGGCGGCGACGGGCCTGATCCTCGATCCCTATTTCTCGGCGTCGAAATACGCCTGGCTGCTGGACGCCGTGCCGGGCGCGCGCGAGCGGGCGGCGCGGGGCGAGGTGAAGCTGGGCACGATCGACGCCTGGCTGATCTGGAAGCTGACGGGCGGAAACAGCCACGTCACCGACGCCACCAACGCCAGCCGCACCAGTCTGATGGACCTGCAGACCCGCGCGTGGCGCTCGGACCTGTGCGACCTGTTCGGCGTGCCGATGCAGGCCCTGCCGGAGATCCGCGACTGCGACGCCCTGCTGGGCGAGGCCGATCCGTCGCTACTGGGGCGCGCCCTGCCCATTCACGGCTCGGCGGGGGATCAGCACGCGGCGCTGGTCGGCCACGGCGCACTGACGGCGGGGGACGCCAAGATCACCTATGGCACCGGCGCCTTTCTGGTCGCCAATGTCGGGGCGGCGCCCGTGGCCTCGACCTCGCGGCTGCTGGGAACGCTCGGCTATGCGGCGAGCGGTGAGGCGGCCTATGCGCTGGAGGGGTCCATCTTCTCGGCCGGGTCGGCGATCCAGTGGCTGCGCGACGGGCTGAAGGTGCTGTCGGATTCGCGCCAGTCCGAGGCCGTGGCCCAGTCGCTGACGGACAACGGCGGGGTCTATCTGGTCCCTGGCTTCACCGGACTGGGCGCGCCCTGGTGGGAGCCGGAGGCGCGCGGAACCGTCGTCGGCCTGACCCGCGACAGCGGCCCGGCGCACATGGTCCGCGCTGCGCTGGAGAGTCTGGCCTATCAGACTCGCGACCTGCTGGACGCCCTGACGAAGGACGGGGCGCCGCCGCTGAAACGGCTGAAGGTCGACGGCGGCGTCACCGCCAACGCCTTCGCCATGCAGTTCGTCGCCGACATCTGCGAGGTCGAGGTCGAACGCCCGGCCTTCCAGGAGATGACGGCCATGGGGGCGGCGCGGCTGGCGGCCTACGGCGTCGGCCTGACCGAGGCCCTGTGGACCGCCCCGGCCGAGGCGCCCGCCGTCTGGACCCCGCGCATGGGGGCCGAGGAGCGGGCGCGGCTGCTCAGGGGCTGGCGCGGCGCGGTCAGGGCCGCCATCATCGCCGCCCAGCCGGAGGAGGGGGAATGACCGAGGCCACGGATTCACAGGCATTGGACGCTCAAACTGCGTTTTCGGGCACGCGTGAGGTGGACGACCGCCATCGGCTGGACGAGGCGGGGCTGGACGCCTGGCTGGCGGCGAACGTCGAGGGCTACGCCGGGCCGCTGACCATCCGCCAGTTCAAGGGCGGGCAGTCGAACCCGACCTATGAGCTGACCACGCCGGGCCGGACCTATGTGCTGCGCCGCAAGCCGCCGGGCGCGCTGCTGGCCAGCGCCCACGCGGTGGACCGCGAATTCGCGGTGATTTCGGCCCTGCAGGCCCAGGGTTTTCCGGTCGCGCGGCCCTATGCTCTGTGCACGGACGATGGCGTCATCGGCTCCATCTTCTACGTCATGGAGAAGGTCGAGGGGCGCATCTTCTGGGACCTGAAGCTGCCGGGCCTGACCCCGCCGGAGCGCCGCGCGATGTATGACGCCCAGGTCGATACGCTGGCGGCCCTGCATCGACTGGAGCCCGACGCCGTCGGCCTGGCGGACTACGGCAAGGCGGGGAATTATTTCGCCCGTCAGGTCGGGCGCTGGACCAAGCAGTATCGCGCCTCGGAGATCGAGCCGATCGGGGCCATGGACCGGCTGATCGCCTTCCTGCCCGACAGCCTGCCGCCGGAGGGACCGACGCGGATCGTGCACGGGGACTTCCGCCTCGACAATCTGATCCTCGATCCGGCCGAGGCGAAGGTGCGCGCGGTGCTGGACTGGGAGCTGTCGACCCTGGGCGACCCGATGGCGGACTTCTCCTATCTGCTGATCGCCTGGGTCATTCCGGCGTCCTTGCGCAACGGCCTGGCCGGAGCGGACCTGGAGGCTCTGGGGATTCCCTCGGTCGCGGAGACGGTCGAACGCTATGCGCAGAAGACCGGGACGGCCGCGCCGACGAACCTGGACTGGCTGTTCGCCTACAACCTGTTCCGGCTGGCGGCCATCTGTCAGGGCATCGCCGGACGGGTGCGCGACGGGACCGCCGCCAGCGCCCACGCACGGGCCATGGCGGCCCAGGTCGGCCCGCTTTCGGACGCCGCCTGGGGCTTTGCGGGGAAGGCGGGCGCCTGAGCGGAGTCTTAATAAAACAGTTTTTGTTGCGGATTGATTTGTGAAACGGGTGCGGAAGGCCTACCTATCGGTCTGGAGCATGAACCCTGATGTCTGACAGCCAACGTTTTCCCGTCGCCGCCCACGCCCTGGCCTACCTGGCCCACAAGGGCGCCTATGCGGCGACCGAGGCCGAGCCGAGCGCCGTCCTGGCCGCCTCGGTGCCGACCAATCCGGTGGTGATCCGCCGGGTGACCGCCCTGCTGGCCAAGGCGGGCCTGATCGCGACGCGTCCTGGCGCGTCCGGCGGGTCGTGGCTGCTGCGGCGGCCCGAAACCATCTGCCTGGACGAGGTGCTGAGGGCGGTGAACGGCTGCGCCCATCTGGGGTCGCCGCCCGCCGGGGCCAAGGGCTGCCCGGTCGGCGAACATATTCCGCGCCAGGTGGCCAAGGCCCTGACGGCGGCCGATCAGGCGGCGGGCGCGGCCCTGTCGAAGATCACCATCGCCGACCTGCTGGAAGAGGACCCCGAGGTGCTGCGGGCCTTTGCGCCGCATCCGGCCTGTCCCAACGCCGACGCGGCCTGACGAGGCGGCCTTGGGGGAGGGGCGCCGCACCATCCTGATCACCGGGGCCTCGGCCGGCATCGGCGCGGCCCTGGCGCGCGTCTGCGCGGCGCGGGGCCATCACCTGATCCTGACCGCCCGCCGCGAGGGGCCGCTCCAGGCCCTGGCCGAGGATCTGGCCGCTGCGCACGGCGTCGATGCGACCGCCGTCGTCGCCGATCTGGCCGAGCCGAATGCGCCCGGGCAATTGTTCGAAGCGATCGCGGCGCGCGGCCTGCGCGTCGACGGCCTGGTCAACAACGCCGGCTTCAGCCGCACCACCGGCTTCCTCGCCACCGATCCGGCCGACCACGCCGCCATGATCCGGGTCATGCTGACCGCGCCGGTCGAGCTGTCGCGCCTGGCGCTGCCGGACATGGTCGCGCGCGGCTGGGGCCGTGTGCTGAACGTGGCCTCCTTGGCTGGGCAGATGCCGGCGACGGGCGGCGACACCCTGTACGGCCCGATCAAGAGTTTCCTGATCAAGGCGTCGCAGGGGCTGTGGCTGGAGACGCAAGGGACGGGGGTGAACGTCACCGCCCTGTGCCCCGGCTACACCTACACCGAATTCCACGACGTCAACGGCTCGCGCGAGCAGGTGTCGGCCGCCTATCCCAAATGGATGTGGATGGACGCCGACCGCGTGGCCCGCATCGGCTGGGACGCGGTCGAGGCGAACCGGCCCCGCGTGACGCCGGGCGTCGCCAACAACGTCCTGGCGGCATTGGGCGGGCTGCTGCCCGACGCCCTGGCGCTGAAGATGGTCGGCGGCCACGCCAGGCGGCTGGACCGCCTCTGAGGGTTAGTGCCCGCCGGAGGGGTAGGGGGTGGTGACGCCCGCGCTGAACATCCCCGGCAGGGCCTCGCCCAGGCCCATAAGGATGAACTGGATCGCCAGGGCGCACAGGATCAGGCCCAGCACCCGCACGACGATGGCCATGCCGACGTCGCCCAGCAGGCGGCTGATCGGGCCGGTGGCCGAGAAGCACAGGAAGGTCACGACGCAGGCGGCCCCCATGGCGATCAGGGAGGCCACGGTGCCGGCCAGACCCAGCTTGGCCGCCTCGCCCGCCTGGATGATGATGGCGGAGATGGCGCCTGGGCCGATCATCAGGGGAATGGCGAAGGGCACGATCAGCCGCTTGAAGCGGCGTTTGGCGTAGCCGCGAACATCCTTGGCGTCCGTCGCAGCGTCGGCGTCGGCGAAGATGGCGAGGAAGTCCTCGCGCGCCATGTCGAGGCCCAGCAGCAGCAGCAGGATGCCGCCGGCGATGCGGAAGGCGGCGAGCGAAATGCCGAAGAACTGCAGCAGCCCCAGGCCGGTGAAGAAGAAAAAGCCGAGGAAGACCACGGCGAACAGGCAGATCATGGCCGAGACCGAGATCCGCTGGCGCAGGGAGGCGCCCGCCGTGGCCGCTGCGAAAATCGGCACGTTGCCGATGGGGTCCAGCAGGGCGAACAGCGCCACGAACAGGTTGACCCCCAGATCGACCGCGTTCATTGCTGCACCTTGCCCTGAAAACCCGCCGCGCGACCGCGACACCTCGCCCCACCTATCGGGGCATCCGCGCGCGCCTGCAAGCCGCCGAGAGCCGGAAATGTCCGAAGCCCATTCTGTTGACCTGGCCAATCGCCCCTTCGACCCGCGCGTCATCTGCGCCCTGGACGTGCCGACGACCGATGAGGCGCGCGCCCTGGTCGAGCGGATCGGCGACGCCGTGGGCTTCTACAAGGTGGGGCTGCAGCTGTTCGCCTCGGACGGCATGGGTCTGGCGCGCGAGCTGAAGGCGTCGGGCGCCCAGGTGTTTCTGGACTGGAAGCTGCACGACATCGGCGCGACGGTGGAGAAGGCGGCGGCGGTGCTGGCGAACGCAGGCTGCGACCTGCTGACCGTCCACGCCCGGCCCCAGGTGATGGCGGCGGCGGCGCGCGGCGCGGCGGGATCCGATCTGAAGATCCTGGGCGTCACCGTCCTGACCAGCCTGACGGATGAAGATCTCAAGGCCGACGATCACAGCCTGTCGGCGGGGAAACTGGTGGAGCAGCGAGTGCGTCAGGCGCTGGAGGCGGGAATTCACGGCGTGGTCTCCAGCCCGCATGAGGCGGGCGGGGCGCGTGCGATCGCACAGGCGGCGGGGCGCGAGGATTTTCTGATCGTGACGCCGGGCGTGCGGCCCGCGGGGGCGGCGATGGATGATCAGGCGCGCGCGGCGACCCCGGCCAGCGCTCTGGAAGCCGGCGCCACCCATCTGGTCATCGGCCGACCGATCACGGCTGTCGCCGATCCGCGCGCGGCGGCCCAGGCGATCACGCGGGAGATCGCCCTGATTTGAGAGCAAGCTCCTGATCCGCAAGGGATCGTGCTTCACGTGAAACAGAAAGGGCGGCGTCCGGAGGCGCCGCCCTTGTCGTATCAGCCGCGCTCGCCGCGTTCCTGGCGGTAGGGCCGTTCGGTGGGCGACGGCGGAGGCGGCGGCGCGGGCGGCACGGCGTAGTAGCCCTGCTCGAAATTGACCACCGGCGGGGCCGTTTCGACGCGCGGCGGCTCGACATAGACGTCAGGGCGAGCGACCTCGACCTGGGCCGGGGCGACGCGCACGTCGGCGGGCGCGACATGGACCGGCGGCGGCGAGACATGCACGCGGGCCGGTTCGACGTAGACGGGGGCCGGCTGCACATAGACCGGCGGCGATTCCACGTAGACGGGCGGCTGCGAGACATAGACTGGGGGCTGGCTGACGTAGATCGGCTCGGAGCGGTAGCGCACCGGTTGGGGCGGGGGGCCGCAGCGGCCGCAGTCCTGGCCGTAACCGCCCTGATAATAGCCTTGCTGATAGCCGCCGCCGTACTGACCGCCGCTGTACTGGCCGCCGTAGCCGCCATAGCCGTAGCGGGCCCAGGGGTAGCGGCCGTAGCCGTCGACCGGATAGCCGAAGGGCATGGAGCGGGTGACGCCGGAATAGGCGTAGCCGCCGTGCTGGATCGGCGGTTGCGACGGGGCGATCACGACCGGCGGGCGAACCCCGGCGCCGCCGTAGCCGTAACCATAGCCGTAGCTCTCGATCGGGCCGTAGCCGCCCTGCCAACCGGTGTCGCTGTACCAGGTCTGGGCGCGGCTCTGCACCACGGGACCGCGGGCGTAGCCGGCGGCGGCGTTGTAACGGGCGCCGGCCTGATGGGCCTCGGCGGCGCCGGCGATGAGGACCGCCGCGCCGGCGGCGGCGTAGAATAGAGCCTTCATGGCTGCGCTCCTTGTTTCGGCCGCAAAGGTTAATGCGGATCTCGCCGGAGCGTTCATTATTCTCCCATCAAGGGAACCGGAGCGGGAAGAGCGCCGCCGCACGCCCAGCGATGGCGCCCGATCAAGCTCAAGCAGCGAGCCGCCGCGCGGCGAGTGATAGCGTCTCCAAATGCGCTCAAGCAGCGAGCCGCCGCGCGGCGAGTGATAGCGTCTCCAAATGCGCTCAAGCAGCGAGCCGCCGCGCGGCGCGCGATAGCGCCCTAAAAGTCCACCGCCAGGCCCTTCTTCTCCCAGTCGCCGAAGCGGGTGGGCTCGGGACCCTTGCGGCCGCCGACCTCATGGGGAAGGGCGTCGGCCGCTTCAGCGGCGCGGCGCTCGGCCGCCTCCAGCAGGGCGCGGCGGGCGGCCTCGCTCAGCGGGCGCTCGGGCGTGGCGTGGGGCACGTCCGTGTTGAAGACTTCCTCGGGGGAGGATTCGATCGGGGGGGTGGGCTGTTCGGTCACAGGTCGCCTGCCTTGAGAGCGGGGATACTGCGGCTCAAATAGACGTTCAGGCCGAACACGCCACCCCCTGAAGCCCGCTAGCTCGTCCGAACGCCCGCATGAACCATCTGAAGACCTTCGCCCTGCTGGCCGTGATGACCGCCCTGTTCATGGGGATCGGCTATCTGATCGGCGGCGCGACCGGCATGGCCGTCGCCCTGGTCGTGGCGGCGGGGATGAATCTGTTTTCCTATTGGAACGCGGACAAGATCGTCCTGAAGATGTACCGCGCCCAGCCGGTGGACGAGACCCACCCCAACGCCGTGGTGCGCGCCTATGTCGCCGATGTGAAGCAGATGGCGCAGGATGCGGGCCTGCCGCAGCCCAACATCACCATCATCCCGAACGATCAGCCGAACGCCTTCGCCACGGGGCGCAATCCCCAGAACGCGGCCGTGGCGGCGACGACGGGCCTGCTGGACATGCTGACGCGCGACGAGATCCGCGGCGTGATGGCGCATGAACTTGCCCATGTGAAGAACCGCGACACCCTGACCATGACGGTCACGGCGACGGTGGCGGGCGCCATCGCCATGCTGGCCAACTTCGCCCTGTTCTTCGGCGGCGGCGATGATCGCGAACGGCCGGGCGGCATGATCGGGACCATCGCCCTGATGCTGCTGGCGCCGATGGCGGCGGGTCTGGTGCAGATGGCCATCAGCCGCGCCCGTGAATACGAGGCCGACCGCGTCGGAGCCGAGATCGCCGACGACCCGCAGGCCCTGGCCTCGGCCCTGCAGAAGATCGAGGCCTATGCGCGCGGCGCGGTGAACGCCCCGGCCGAGCGCAATCCGGCCACGGCTCATATGTTCATCATCAATCCGCTGAACGGGAAGGGGGCGGACAACCTGTTCTCGACCCACCCGGCCACGGGCAACCGCGTGCGCGCCCTGATGGAGTTGGGGACGAAGATGGGCATGGGCGGGCGCGTCCGTCCGGCGCCGGCCTTCGTCGAGTCTGCCATTGTTGACTCTGGTCGCTCCGCCGCGCCGATCCGCGCGGCAACCAGCGTGCCGACGACCGACGACGGGCCTGCCTCGCCGCCGCGCGGCCCCTGGGGCTGACATCGCCCCTTTGCGCAGGCGGCCTTAAGCCGCTAGAGCGCGCGCCATGACCGACGAGACCGATCCCAAGACCTCTGACGCCGACCGGCCCGAGTGGGCGAAGGCGCATGGCCCGCTGCGCTCCTTCGGGCGCATCAAGTCGCGGCCGATCAAGGCGAAGCAGGCGGCCCTGTTCGACACCCTGATGCCGCGCATCGCCGTGCCGGACCCGGCCAAGGGGCCGATCGACCCCCTGGCCCTGATGCCGGGGGCGAAAGCCGCCTGGCTGGAGATCGGCTTCGGCGGCGGCGAGCATCTGGCGGCGCAGGCGGCGCGTCATCCCGAGGCGGTGATGATCGGCTGCGAGCCCTTCCTCAACGGCGTGGCCTCGGCCCTGCGTTACGTCGAGGAGGGCGGGCTTGAGAACGTGCGCCTGCACGCCGACGACGCCCGCGCGGTGATGGCGGTCCTGCCGGACGCTTCGCTGGACCGGGTGATGATCCTGTTCCCCGATCCCTGGCACAAGGCGCGCCACAACAAGCGCCGCTTCCTGCAGGACGAGACGGCGGTCGAGATCGCCCGCCTGCTGAAGCCCGGCGGCAAGGTGCGCTTCGTCACCGACTGGCTGGACTACGCCGACTGGGCGCTGGAGCGGCTGGCGCGCACGCCGGGCCTCGTGCGGATCGAGACGGTCGATATCGAGATGGGGGGCGCCGACTGGTTCGCCGCGCCCGAAGATCACGTCGTCACCCGCTATGAGGAAAAGAAGCTGGGCGACACCGACCCCATCTTCCTCGAGTTCGAAAAGCGGGCCTGAACGGGCTTTGGGCCGCGAAGAGACGGCGGGGGCTGACACGGCCCCCGCTTTCGCCTATATGACCGCTCACATCGTTAGACCGGCGTCCAACGGCGTCGTTTCAAGCGGCGGCCCGGACGGTCCGTCGCTTTTGTTTTCTGGAGTATCCGCTTGCGGGCCAAGACCGCCGAAGACCGTGCTCTGCTGGAACTGATCGACCCCGTGGCCGAGAGCCTGGGGCTGGCGGTCGTGCGCGTGCGCCTGATGGGCGGGACGCTGCGGCGTCGGCTGCAGATCATGGCCGAGCGCCAGGTCGACCACGACATCTCGGTCGAGGAGTGCGCCCGCCTGTCGCGCGCCGTGTCCGAGGTGCTGGACGCCGCCGACCCGATCTCGGGCGAATACCTGCTGGAGGTGTCGTCGCCCGGCATCGACCGGCCGCTGACGCGCCTGATCGACTTCGACCTGTTCGAGGGGCTTGAGGCGCGCCTCGAGACCGACCGGATGGTCGAGGGCCGCAAGCGCTTCAAGGGTCTGCTGGCCGGAACCGAGGGCGAGGACGTCGCCATCGACCTGGAGGGCGAGGACGAGACCGCCTTGATCCCCTTCGCCTGGCTGGCCGACGCCAAGCTGGTGCTGACCGACGAACTGCTGAAGCGCGGCGCCGCCCTGCGCGCGGCGCGCGGCGAACCCGAAGACGACGGCCTGCCCGAGGGCGCGCCCGAGCCTGAACAATCCAACCCAGACTCCACCAAGGACGACGCCTGATGGCCGTGACCGGAATCTCCGCCAACCGCCTGGAACTGCTCTCCATCGCCGACGCTGTCGCGCGCGAGAAGAGCATCGACCGGGAGATCGTCATCGAGGCGATCGAGGAAGCGATCCAGAAGGGCGCCAAGTCGCGCTATGGCGCGCACCACGACATCCGCGCCAAGATCGACCACAAGACCGGCGAGCTGAGCTTGACCCGCCACGTCACCATCGTCGCCGACGACTGGCAGCCGGAAGACGAGCTGGAAGAGTTCAACGACAGCGCCATGGTGCGTCTGCGCGACGCCCTGAAGCGCGACCCCGAGGCCGAGGTCGGCAAGGAGTACGTCGAGATCCTGCCGCCGTTCGAGTTCGGCCGCGTCCAGACCCAGATGGCCCGCCAGGTCGTGACCGGAAAGGTCCGCGAGGCCGAGCGCGCCAATCAGTACGAAGAGTTCAAGGACCGCGTCGGCGAAATCGTCAACGGCACGGTCAAGCGGGTCGAATACGGCAACACCATCGTCGACCTGGGCCGTGGCGAAGGCATCATGCGCCGCGACCAGTCGATCCCGCGCGAGGTGTTCAACATCGGCGACCGCGTCCGCACCTACATCTATGACGTGCGCCCGGAGGCCAAGGGCCCGCAGGTCATGCTGTCGCGCGCCCACCCCGGCTTCATGGCCAAGCTGTTCGCCCAGGAAGTGCCGGAAGTCTATGACGGCGTGATCGAGATCCGCGCCGCCGCCCGCGACGCCGGTTCGCGCGCCAAGATGGCCGTGCTGTCGAACGACTCCTCGATCGATCCGGTCGGCGCCTGCGTCGGCATGCGCGGCTCGCGCGTGCAGGCGGTCGTCGCCGAGCTGCAGGGCGAGAAGATCGACATCATCCAGTGGAACGAGGACGAGCCGACCTTCATCGTCAACGCCCTGGCCCCGGCCGAAGTCTCCAAGGTGGTGCTGGACGAAGAGGCCGACCGCGTCGAGGTGGTGGTGCCCGATGAACAGCTGTCGCTGGCCATCGGCCGTCGCGGCCAGAACGTCCGCCTGGCCTCGCAGCTGACCGGTTGGCAGATCGACATCATCACCGAGGCCCAGGACTCCGAGCGCCGTCAGCGCGAGTTCGCCGAGCGCACCTCCCTGTTCCAGGAAGCCCTGGACGTGGACGAGACCATCGCCCAGCTGCTGGTCACCGAAGGCTTCGCCACGGTCGAGGACCTGGCCTTCGTCGAGCCCTATGAGATCTCCGAGATCGAAGGCTTCGACGAGGACACCGCCGAAGAGCTGCAGACCCGCGCCCGCGAGCACCTGGAGCGTCAGGCGGCCGAGCTGGACGCCAAGCGCGTGGCCCTGGGCGTCGAGGACGGCGTTCTGGACGTGCCGGGCGTGACCGCCGCCATCGCCGTCGCCCTGGGCGAAGGCGGGGTGAAGACGGTCGAGGACCTGGCGGACCTGGCCACCGACGAGATCCGCGGCGGCTACGAAGTGCGCGGCGGCGAGCGGGTCAAGGTTCCGGGCGTTCTGGAAAGCTTCAACCTGAGCCAGGAAGACGCCGAAATGCTGATCCTGCAGGCCCGCGTGGCCGCCGGCTGGATCGACGCTTCGGAACTGCCCCAGCCGGAATACGTCGAGGAAGAGGCGTATGAGGGCGAGGGCGAAGGCGAGCTCGATGGCGAAGGCCAGGAAGAGGCCGTCGCCGAGGCTGACGCGGAGGTCGCTTCGGACGACCTCGACGACCAGTCCCGCGACATGTGATGGGAGCCGCAGCCGTCCATGAGGTCGTCCGAGACGTTGATCGATAGGGATCGTCAGGACCTGGCGTCGCGCCAGGCCCTCGATGAATCTCGCCTGATCCGTTTCGTGGCCGGCCCGGACGGCGCGGTGGTTCCCGACCTGGCGCGCAAGCTGCCGGGTCGGGGCCTGTGGGTGTCGGCCGATCGCGCCTCGCTGGAGGCGGCGATCAAGAAGAATCTGTTCGCCCGCGCGGCCAAGGCGCCGCTGAAGCCCGCCGCCGACCTGCCCGATCTGGTCGAAAACCTGCTGGTTCGGCGCTGTCTGGACCAGCTGGGCCTTGCCCGGCGCGAAGGCGTGCTTATCTCTGGCTTCGAGAAATGCGCTGCGGCGATCCGCAGCGGCCGCGCCGCGTGGCTGATCGAAGCCGCCGACGGCTCGGCCGATGGGCGCGGCAAGCTTCTGGCCCTCTCCAGACACGCCTCGCCCGCTCCCGAAATCTGCGGGGCTTTCAGCGCGGACGATTTGAGTTTGGCCCTTGGGCTGGAAAATGCGATACACGCCGTCCTGCTGCAAGGCGGGCGGGCCGATCGCTGGACTCTGGAGGTTCAGCGGCTGGCGGGATTTCGACCTCTCTGTCCCCAGAGCTGGAACCGGGCGGGGCCCGAACACGGCGCAGAGGACGACCGGAGCGCGGCTCCGGAAGGAGAGCCTTAGGGTTTGAGCGGCTGCGGGCCTGTTTCCGAAACAACGGAGGCGGGGCCGCATTCTGCTATGGGTGATTGAGAGAGACGAAGGCGGAATTCTCCGCCCTGAGTAAAGCGACCGGATGAGCGACGAAAACAACAATTCCAACGACGGCAAGACTCCTGCCAACGCGCCTTCGCAGACGGGGCCGCGCGCTCCGCTGAGCCTGAAGCCGCGCGCGACGGGTTCGGTCTCGACCGGCACGGTGAAACAGAGCTTCAGCCACGGCCGCTCCAAGACCGTCGTCGTCGAGACCAAGCGCCGCGCCGGCCCCCAGGGCGGGCATCAGCGCCCGCAGGGCTTCGATGTCGCGCGTCCGCGCCCTGAAGGCGGAGCGCCGCGTTCGGCTGCGCCGCGTCAGCCGGCGGGCGGAGGCCTGTCGGCCGAGGAGCAGGAGGCCCGTCGCCGGGCCATCGCCCTGGCGACCCAGCAGGCCGCCGAGCGCGAACGCAAGGCTGTGGCCGCCAAGGCCGCCGCCGAGGCCGCCGAGCGCGAGCAGGCCGCCGCCGTCGAGGCCGCCGCCGCCAAGGCCGCCGCTGAAGCCGCCGCCGCCAAGGCTGCGGCCGAGGCTGCGCGCGTCGAGGCCGCCAAGCTGAGCGCCGCCGCTCCGGCGCCTGCGCCGGCCAAGCCGGCCGCGCCCAAGGTCGAAGCGCCGAAGGCTGAAGCGCCCAAGGTCGAGGCCCCGAAGGTCGAGGCCAAGCCCGAGCCGGCCAAGCCCGCCGCTCCGGCCGCGCCCAAGCGTCCCGCCGTCAACTTCGGCCAGCGCGCGCCCAAGATTCCGACCGGCCGCGCGCCGCTGGAGCGTCCGGCCTTCGGCGGCCGTTCGGCTCGTGAACAGGCCATGGGCGGCGGCGAGCGTCCGCAGGCGCGTGAACAGGCGCCGCGCGAAGGCGGCCGCGAGGGCGGCGAACGTCCCGCGCGTCCGGCCCAGACCGTCCGCTATTCGGCGCTGAATCCGCGTCCGGCCCCCGGTGCCCGCACCGGCGCGCCCGGCGCGGCCCGTCCCGGCGCGCGTCCGGCCCCCAACCAGCCCCCGGCTCAGCCCGAGGTGGCCCGTCCCAGCCGCGCCGGCGGCGGCTTCGCCCGTCCGGGCGGTCGCGAGGACGACCGCGACAAGCGTTTCGCCGACAATGCGCCGGGCAAGGCCGTCAGCCGCACGCGCGGCGAGCCCAAGCGCCGCGAAGGCCGCCTGACCATCCACTCGGTGGCGGGAGGCGACGAGGACGCCGTCGAGCGCATGCGCTCGCTGGCCTCGGTGCGCCGCGCTCGCGAACGCGAGAAGGAAAAGCGCCGCGGCGGCTCGACCGAAACGCCCAACCGTCCGCGTGAAGTGGTCATTCCCGACACCATCACCGTCGGCGAACTGGCCAACCGCATGGCCGTGCGCGGCGTCGACATCATCAAGTTCCTGATGCGTCAGGGCCTGATGATGAAGATCAACGACGTGATCGATTCCGACACCGCCGAACTGGTGGCCGAGGAATACGGCATGGCGGTCAAGCGCGTGTCCGAATCCGACGTCGAGGAAGGCTTCATCGCCGAGGCCGACGACGCCGATTCCGGTGAGCTGCGCGCCCCGGTCGTGGCCATCATGGGCCACGTCGACCACGGCAAGACCTCGCTGCTGGACGCCCTGCGCACCACGGACGTGGCGGCGGGCGAAGCCGGCGGCATCACCCAGCACATCGGCGCCTATCAGGTGCGCCTGGCCGACGGTCAGCGCATCACCTTCCTGGACACGCCGGGCCACGCGGCCTTCTCGGCGATGCGGGCGCGCGGCGCCAACGTCACCGACATCGTCGTCCTGGTGGTGGCGGCGGATGACGGCGTCATGCCGCAGACGGTCGAGGCCATCCAGCACGCCAAGGCGGCCGGTTCGCCGATCATCGTGGCGGTCAACAAGGTCGATAAGCCCGACGCCAACCCGCAGAAGGTCGTCAACGAACTGCTGCAGTATGAGGTGATCGCGGAATCCCTGGGCGGCGACACGCAGATCATCGAGCTGTCGGCCAAGGAGAAGATCAACCTGACCGGCCTGACCGACGCCATCCTGCTGCAGGCGGAAGTCATGGACCTGCGCGCCAACGCCGATCGTTCGGCCGAGGGCGTGGTCATCGAGGCCCAGCTGGACAAGGGCCGCGGCCCGGTCGCGACCGTCCTGGTCAAGCGCGGCACGCTGAAGCGCGGCGACATCGTCGTGGCCGGCTCCGCCTGGGGCAAGGCGCGCGCCCTGCTGGACGAGCGCAACGCCCAGCTGAGCGAAGCCGGTCCTTCGGTGCCGGTCGAGATCCTGGGCCTGTCGGAAGCGCCGACGCCAGGCGACGTCTTCGCCGTGGTGGAGAGCGAGGCCCGCGCCCGCGAACTGACCGAATACCGTCAGCGCGTGAAGCGTGAAAAGGGTCAGGTCTCCGGCGGCAGCCTGTCGCTGGCCGACATGATGGCCAAGCTCGGGTCGAAGAAGATCAGCGAGCTGCCGGTCCTCATCAAGTCGGACGTGCAGGGTACGGCCGAGGCCATCACCACCTCGCTGGAGAAGATGGGCAACGACGAAGTGCGGGCCCGCGTGGTCATGCACGGCGCCGGCGGCATCACCGAGAGCGACGTCAACCTGGCCAAGTCGGCCGGGGCGCCGATCCTGGGCTTCAACGTCCGTGCGTCGAAGCAGGCGCGCGAACTGGCCGAGCGTGAAGGCGTCGAGATCCGCTACTACTCGATCATCTACGACCTGCTGGACGACATTAAGGGCGTGCTTTCGGGCATGCTGGCGCCGCTCCAGCGCGAAACCTTCCTGGGCAACGCCAAGGTGCTGCAGACCTTCGACATCACCAAGGTCGGCCGGGTCGCGGGCTGCCGCGTCACCGAGGGCGTGGTCCGCAAGGGCGCGCGCGTCCGCATCATCCGCGACGACGTGGTGGTGCTGGAGCTGGGCGTGCTCAACACGCTCAAGCGCTTCAAGGACGAGGTCAACGAAGTGCCTTCGGGTCAGGAATGCGGCATGCAGTTCGCCGGCTTCCAGGACATCAAGGAAGGCGACTACATCGAGTGCTTCACCGTCGAAGAGATCAAGCGCACCCTGGACTAGGACGCTTGAGCTTCACGGCCTGAAACATGAAGGGCGCGGTTTCGAAAGAGGCCGCGCCCTTTGCCTTTGGCGCTGTGGCCGATTTCCGCTCATCCCGGCGGACGCCGGGATGAGCGGGCGGGGGAGGTTCAGGCCTCGATGACGGACTTCAACGCGCCGTCGGCGAAGGTCAGGATGAAGCGCTGCACCGGCGCCGCGTCGTCGGCCTGAAGCTCAATCTCCAGCCTTTCGCCGGTCAGTTCGGCCGCGACGAGACGGGCCTCGATCTCGCCCAGCCAGGCCCGGCCCGTGACCTGCTGATAGGTCTGCTCCAGCTCAAGCCGGCAGGTCGTTCCGTCCGCGCGGGTCCAGTCCCAGCGCCCGGCGACCGGAGCCGGAACCGTCCATTTGTAGATGTAGCCGTCGGCGACCCTGATCTTTTCATCCGCCGGCCAGTCGCCCATGTCAAAGGCGTGGGAGACGATGCGGGCGCCGGGCTTCAGCTGGCTGAGCAGACGCGGGCGCAGTTCGACGTTGATCGATTGCAGCAGATAGAGGCTGACCACAGTGGCCTCGCGGACATCGACGCTGAACAGGTCTTCCTCGATGAAGTCGACCATGTGTTCGACTCCGGCCCAGCCGGCGTACTCCATGGCGTCGGCGATCCGCATGGGGTCGATGTCGACGCCGATGCCGTGGGCGTCGCGGTCGCGCGCGGCGGCGATGACGATGCGGCCGTCGCCGCAGCCCAGATCATAGAGCCGATCCTTCGGTCCGACGCCCGCCAGGGCCAGCATGGCCGCCACGGTGTCCTCCTCGGTCGGAACGAAGGGCACGGCGAGATAGTGGTCCGGGTCCTGGGTGTAGTTGTCGATGTCGAAGGGGTCTTTGAACACGGCTCTCGGATCATGAAGGAGGGGGGAGCAGACGCAGGGTGCACCGCCAGCGTCCGGCGAACATCATGCCGGATCGGCGTCGTCGCCGCCAGACACGGGCCCGGAGGGTGCGGGCGCCACGCCGTCCGCCGGATCGCATTGAAGGCTTCATCTGGCGCGCGGTTGGCTTTAGGAGTCGGGCGTCGCGTCGGGGGGCGTCGAAGAAAAGGCCGCCAATGTCACGTCCTGGACTGTCTCTGCTCCTGATCGCCTTCGTGGCCTCCAGCGCGGCCACGCCCGCCCTGGCCGACACGCGCTTCCTGTCCTTCGACGCCAGCGATCGCGCCACTCAGGCCCTGACGCGCGGGGTGACGCTGGAGGTGGAGCGCGGCTGGTTCGGCGCGACCTCGGTGAAGAACCTCTTCTCCTCCACCTCGCGCGGCTCGGCGCGGTTCGAGCGGGGCGGTCCCGATCAGGTGCGGCGCGCCCTGCCGCAGGGCGCGGCGGACGGCGGCGTCTACAGCATCACGGCCGACGGCGACGGCCGCGCCCTGTCGCGCGCCCTGTGCCCCGGCTCCGACGAGGCCTGGATCGTGGTCGGACGGGTGCGCGCGGGCCATCCCTTGACGATCGAGACGGTCGGGCGCTGGGCCGACGGCCAATACCGCCACTGCGTCAGCCTGAACTACAGCTATCGCGGCGAATGGGCGACGATGCAGGGCTCTTCGCCCGCGCGCGATGTTCCGGCGGCCTTCGGGAACAACTGAGGCGCACGTGCTGATCCGTTGGAGCCTCGCCGTTCTTCTGGGGTTGCTGGCGGGTCTGTGGACCGCACAACGAGCGGGCGATCCGACGCTGTTTCCGCCGCAGGAAGGGCAGGGGGCGATCATGGTCCATCTGCTCGACAACGGCTTTCACACCGACCTCGCGGCCCCGCGCGCGGCGCTGGCGGCCGGGGACGATGCGCTGGCGCGCGCGGTGCGCGCCCTGCCGCCCGGCGACTGGGTGCGGATCGGCTGGGGCGACGCGGTCTTCTATGTCGAACAGGGGCCGATCAGCGGGCGGCTGCCTGATGGGGCGAGAGCCTTCTTCAAGCCGGGCGGCAATCCGTCCGTGGTGATGCTGGACCCGGATATGGTCGATCCGGTGCTGTTGTCTGACGAGACGCGGACGACGCTGGGCCTGTCGCCTGCGGGCTTCGCCGCTCTGCGTGCGCGGGTGGCGGCGTCGCTGCGGCTGGATGAAGAGGGGCGGGCGGTCGTTTCGGCGCGGAGGGCGGGCGACGACGCCGTCTTCTACGCCAGCGGCGAGACGTTCTGGGTTGGGCATCTGTGCAATCACTGGACGGCCGAGGTGCTGAACGCAGGCGGCCTGTCCATGCCGATGGCCCGCAGCCTGACCTCGGGCGAGGTGATGCGGGCGGCGCGCATCGCCGAACAGCGCGCGGCGGAACTGGACTTGGACGGCGCGGGCGACTAGACCCCGCCCCTTCGCGTTTCAGAGCCGGCGTCCGATCCCCGGCGGCGCGAGCAGGAGGAGTCGGAGATGGCCCGCAAGCAACACACCCGCAACGCCAGCGGCCCGCTGGGGCCGTCGCAGCGCCAGCTGCGCGCCGGCGAACTGATCCGCCACGCCCTGGTCGACGTCATGCGCGAGCATGAGATCCACGACGAGGCCCTGGTCGGCGTCTCCGTCACCGTGACCGAGGTGCGGATGAGCCCGGATCTGCGCCACGCCACCTGTTTCGTCGAGCCGCTGGGCGCGGGCGTCGAGGCGGCCGAGACGGCAGGGCAGGAGAGCGCCATCATCAAGGCGCTGAACGAACACGCCAAATTCCTGCGCGGCCAACTGGGTCGCCGCATCGACATGAAGTTCACGCCGGACCTGAAATTCCGCCACGACGAGAGCTTCGACACGGCCAGCCACATGGACCGTCTGTTCAACGATCCACGCGTGCGCGCCGACATCGAACACGCTGACGATGAGGATGCCGGGCCTCAAGCAGCGCAAGGCGCGGTAGGCCCAGAGAAAGACTGAGTGATGGCGCGACGCAAGAAAGGCGATCTCGTCAACGGCTGGGTGTGTCTGGACAAGCCCTATGAGATGGGCTCGACCGAGGCGGTGACGAAGATCCGTCGCCTGTTCAACGCCCAGAAGGCGGGGCATGCGGGGACGCTGGACCCGCTGGCCTCGGGCATACTGCCCATCGCGCTGGGCGAGGCGACCAAGACGGTGCCCTTCATGATGGAGGCGCAGAAGGTCTATCGCTTCACCATCCACTGGGGCATTTCGACCGACAGCATCGACCGCGAGGGCGAGATCATCGCCCGTTCCGACGTGCGGCCTTCGGTCGAGGCGGTGACGGCGGCCCTGCCGTCCTTCGTCGGCGAGATCGACCAGACGCCGCCCGCCTTTTCCGCCGTGCGGGTCAATGGCGAGCGCGCCTATGATCTGGCGCGGGCGGGCGTGGAGGTCGAACTGCAGTCCCGCCGCGTGACCATTCATGAGGCGGCGGTGACGGCCGCGCCCGACGCCGATCACGTCGAGATCACGATGCGGACCGGCAAGGGCGTCTATGTGCGATCCCTGGCGCGCGACCTGGCGATCATGCTGGGCGCCGAGGGTCATGTCTCGGACCTGCGGCGCGAGCGGGTGGGGCCGTTCTCGGTCGACAACGCCGTAACGCTGGATTTTCTCGAGGAGTTGGCGCATAAGGGCGCCGCCTTTGAGGGCTTGCTGCCCGTTTCGACCGCTCTGGACGACATCCCGGAGTTGGCCGTGACGGATCAGGACGCCCTCTCTCTGAGGCAGGGACGGCCGATCGTTCTGCTCCCCCGACAGATTGAAACGCTCAAGGACCGACTCACCGCCGGTTCGCGGCTGGTTTCGGTCTTCGAGGGCGGAACCCTGGTCGCGCTCGGCAATCTCAGGGCCGGTCGGCTTGAGCCCGATCGTGTTTTCAACCTCCCCTGACGCAAACTTTCCAGTTTGCCGACAGGACACCCAACGCCCTCAACCAGCGAGCCTCCGCGAGGCGAGCGATAGGGCAAGAAAGGACTCTCGATGTCGATTACGGCTGAACGTAAAGCTGAAGTCATCGCCGATAACGCTCGCTCGACGGGCGACACCGGTTCGGCTGAAGTGCAGGTCGCGATCCTGACGGAACGCATCGCCAACCTGACCGAGCACTTCAAGACCCACAAGAAGGACAACCACTCGCGTCGTGGCCTGCTGAAGCAGGTTTCGCAGCGTCGTCGCCTTCTGGACCACCTGAACAAGACCGACAGCGCCCGCTATCAGGCGCTGATCGCCAAGCTGGGCCTGCGTCGTTAAGGCGCCCCGGTTGCGGATCGGATAATTCCACGAGGCGCGGGCGGACACGTCCGCGCCTCGTTCCGCTATTAGAAGTAGGCTTCCCGCGCGCCGCGGGTCTTACCGGCGCAACCGACGCGAGGGCCTGAAATCCGGTCCTCAATCACCCGTCCGGCCGCGATGACGCGGCCTGGCTCATGGGGACCGCAGGACTGAACGGCCTGCCGCTCCGCACACCCCCGACGGGAATACGCCCGCGGGAGACGAAAGAAGAATAATGTTCGACATCAAACGCAAGACGATCGAGTGGGCCGGACGCCCGCTGACGCTGGAAACCGGCCGCATCGCCCGTCAGGCTGACGGCGCCGTGCTGGCGACCTACGGCGAGACCGTGGTCCTGGCGACCGTCGTCTATGGCCGCCAGCCCAAGCCGGGCCTGGATTTCTTCCCGCTGACCGTCAACTACCAGGAAAAGACGTTCGCCGCCGGCAAGATCCCGGGCGGTTACTTCAAGCGTGAAGGCCGTCCGACCGAGAAGGAGACCCTGGTCTCCCGCCTGATCGACCGCCCGATCCGCCCCCTGTTCGTCAAGGGCTTCAAGAACGAGACCCAGGTCATCGTCACCGTGCTGCAGCACGACCTTGAGAACGATCCCGACATCCTGGGCATGGTCGCCGCCTCGGCCGCCCTGACCATCTCGGGCGTGCCCTTCATGGGCCCGATCGGCGCCGCGCGCGTCGGCATGATCGACGGCGAGCTGGTGCTGAACCCGGCCATCGACCAGATGGGCGAAAGCGCCCTGGACCTGGTCGTCGCGGGCACGCAGGACGCCCTGATGATGGTCGAATCCGAAGCCAAGGAGCTGTCGGAAGAGAAGATGCTCGAGGCCCTGATGTTCGCGCACGCGGGCATGCAGCCGGTCATCGACGCCATCATCGACCTGGCCGAACACGCCGCCAAGGAGCCGTTCGACTTCCAGGCCGAAGACCACTCGGACGTGGTCGCCTCGATCAAGTCGCTGGTCGGCGAAGAGATCAAGGCCGCCTACGCCCATCCGGGCAAGTATGAGCGCCGCTCGGGCGTCGACGCCGCCAAGAAGAAGGCCGCCGAAGCTCTGGTGAAGACCGACGAGAAGCCGGACGGCGTCGACTCGTCCAAGTTCTCGGCTGCGTTCAAGGAATGCGAAGCCGACGTTCTGCGTCGCGACATCATCGAGAACAGCCACCGCGTCGACGGCCGCGCCCTGGACAAGGTCCGCGCCATCGTCTCGGAAGTCGGCGTCCTGCCGCGCACCCACGGTTCGTCGCTGTTCACGCGCGGCGAGACCCAGGCCCTGGTCGTCGCCACCTTGGGCACCGGCGAGGACGAGCAGTACATCGACAGCCTGACCGGGACCTACAAAGAGTCCTTCCTGCTGCACTACAACTTCCCGCCCTATTCGGTCGGTGAAGCGGGCCGCATGGGCTCGCCGGGCCGTCGCGAAATCGGTCACGGCAAGCTGGCCTGGCGCGCCATCCGTCCGATGCTGCCGACCCGCGAGGACTTCCCCTACACCATCCGTCTGGTGTCGGAGATCACCGAGTCGAACGGCTCGTCCTCGATGGCCACGGTCTGCGGTTCGTCGCTGGCCCTGATGGACGCCGGCGTGCCGCTGGTCCGTCCGGTGTCGGGCATCGCCATGGGTCTGATTCTGGAGCCGTCGGGCGAGTTCGCCATCCTGTCGGACATCCTGGGCGACGAAGATCACCTGGGCGACATGGACTTCAAGGTCGCGGGCACCTCGGAAGGCATCACCAGCCTTCAGATGGACATCAAGGTCGCCGGCATCACCAAGGAGATCATGCAGCAGGCCCTGACGCAGGCTTCGGCCGGTCGTCTGCACATCCTCGACGAAATGTCGAAGGCGATGGAGGCTCCGCGCGCCGAGCTGGGCGAGTTCGCGCCCAAGATCGAATCCATCAAGATCGCGGTCGACAAGATCCGTGAAGTGATCGGTTCGGGCGGCAAGGTCATCCGCGAAATCGTCGAGAAGACCGGCGCCAAGGTCGACATCGGCGACGACGGCACCATCAAGATCGCCGCCAACGAGCAGGAAAAGATCGAAGCCGCCAAGGCCTGGATCCAGTCCATCGCTTCGGAGCCGGAAGTCGGCACCATCTACACCGGCAAGGTCGTGAAGGTCGTCGACTTCGGCGCCTTCGTGAACTTCTTCGGCGCCAAGGACGGCCTGGTCCACGTGTCCCAGATCGCTCTGGAACGCGTCGCCAATCCGGCCGACGTCCTGTCGGAAGGCCAGGAGGTCAAGGTCAAATTCCTGGGCTTCGACGATCGCGGCAAGACCAAGCTGTCGATGAAGGTCGTCGATCAGGAAACCGGCGAGGACATCACCGACAAGATCAACGCCGAGCGCGCTGAACGCGGTGAAGCCCCGCTGTCGGAAGACACCGGCGGCCGTCCCAAGGGCGACCGCAACGGCGGCGACCGCGGCCGTCGCCGTCGCGACTAGCCGACAGCCTCACGGTTGAAATGAAGAGGGCCTCGCTGGAAACAGCGGGGCCTTTTTTCTTTTTGGGGCGCTATCGCCCGCGACGCGGTCGCGGGCTGCTTGAGCGCGCTTTCTCTCTCCCCTTCATCGGGAGGCTGGCTGACGCGAAGCGGCAGGCGGATGTGAGCGCTTTCGCTGATAAGTCGTTGGGCTTGGTATCGCCTGGCCCTTCCCCACCCGGTCGCTGCGCGACCACCCTCCCCATGAAGGGGAGGGAGAGGGATCAGGCCGCACATTCCTTCGGCTTCTTCTCATCCGGGCCATACATGGCGCAGGAGCGGTCGATTTCGCCTTGGATCAAGATGCAGGGATTAGTGCTGTTGCAAGGCGGGCGGGTGGCGGGACTGACGGCGATGCAGCGCTCGACCAGTCGCTTTGAGCGGGCCTCGCCGATCTCGGCCAGGCAGGATGGAGCGATATCCTCGCGCTTGATGTCCCAAGCTTCGGGAATGATCGTACTGGAGGTCGGCTTTTCGACAGGGCCTGTCGCTGGCGGGGCAGCCGGCGCTGGGGCGGGCGTCGAGAGTGGCGTCGGCGCGGGTTCAGCCTTGAGCGGCGTCGCGTCGATTGGCTCTTGCGTCAAGGGGGTGTTGACGTCTGCGGGCAGCGGCGCCTCGGCGGGCGCGGGCTTGGGTTGGCCGCAAGCGGCCAGGACGGCCATCGAGGCCAGAAAAGCGGCGGCGAGGGCGGGGTGCATGAGGCAGTCTCCGTTCGCAGAAGACGGCCACCATGCCTTGATCGGCCCTCGCGGCCTAGTCCTCGAGAATTAGCGGCCGAGCGCAGCGCGCTGCAGGGCGAACAGTTCGGTGCAGCCGATTTCCGCCAGTTCGAACAGCCGGTCGAACTCGGCCCGGCTGAAGCCGCGCTTCTCGCCCGTGGCCTGAATTTCGACGATCTGGCCCGCGCCGGTCAGGACGAAGTTGCTATCGGCCTCGGCGGTGGAATCTTCCTCATAGTCGAGGTCCAGAACCGGCAGGTCGTTGAACACGCCGCACGACACGGCCGCCACCTGATCCAGAATGGGGTCGGTCGTCAGAACGCCTTCGTCCTTCAGGTAGTTGAGCGCCGAAGCCATCGCCACCCAGGCGCCGGTGATGGAGGCGGTGCGGGTGCCGCCGTCGGCCTGAATCACGTCGCAGTCGATCAGCACCTGACGCTCACCCAGCGCCTTGAGGTCGACCACGGCGCGCAAGGAGCGGCCGATCAGGCGCTGGATTTCCTGGGTGCGGCCCGACTGTTTGCCGGCAGCGGCTTCGCGGCGGCCGCGCGTGTGGGTGGCGCGGGGCAGCATGCCGTATTCGGCGGTGACCCAGCCCTGGCCGCTGTTGCGCATCCAGCCCGGCACCTTCTCCTCGATCGAGGCCGTCACCAGCACCTTGGTGTGGCCGAAGGAGACCAGGCAGGAGCCCTCGGCGTAGCGGTTGACGCCGGTTTCCAGCGTGACGGTGCGAAGTTGTTCAGGGGTGCGTTCGGACGGGCGCATGGGAATTCCTTGGAAGCGGGATGGCGCGTGCTTATCCTGAAACCATGAGCCTGTCCCGCCCTGACCTGTCTGTCGTGCGTCTTCGTCCGGCCGTGGCCGCCGACGCCGCGATCCTGATGCGCTGGGATAAGGCGCCGCATGTCGTCGCTTGCCTGACCGACGACCCCGACCATCATGAGGCGGCCGACTGGGACGAGGAGCTGGCTGCGCAGTCCGACGTCTTCAGCTACTTCATCGCCGAGGTCGACGGCCGTCCGATCGGGGCCATGCTGGACATCGACCCGGCGGGCGAACCCAACGGCTACTGGGGCGAGATCGAGCCGAACCTGCGCGCCCTCGATATCTGGATCGGCGAGGCCGACGCCCTGAACCGGGGCTATGGGACGCAGATGATGACCCAGGCGCTGGACGCCTGTTTCGCCCGGCCGCAGGTCGAGGCGGTGGTGATTGATCCGCTCAACTCCAACACCGAGGCGCATCGTTTCTATCAGCGGCTGGACTTCCGGCCGGAGGGGCGGCGCGTCTTCAACGGGACGGACGATTGCCTGGTCCATCGCCTGACCCGCGCGGACTGGGCGGCGCGGAGGGCGGGGGCATGAGCCTGCTGCATCCTTCGCCGGGCCTGGCGACGCTGGACGCGCGGGCGCGCGACATCTTCCGCCGGGTGGTCGAGACCTATCTGGAGACGGGCGAGCCGGTGGGGTCGCATACCCTGTCGCGCGCGGGCCTGGACCTGTCGCCCGCCTCGATCCGCAACACCATGCAGGCGTTGACGCAGGCGGGGCTGCTGGCCTCGCCGCACGCCTCGGCGGGGCGGGCGCCGACCCATGCGGGCCTGCGGCTGTTCGTGGACGGTCTGCTGGAAGTCGGCGACATCGGTCAGGAGGAGCGGCGCGAGATCGACGCCCGGCTAGCGGTGCTGGGCGCCAAGGGCGGCGGCCGCAATGTCGAGGAGGCGCTGGATGCGGCCTCGTCCCTGCTGTCGGGTCTGGCAGGCGGGGCGGGCATCGTCGCCAGCCCGGTGCGCGAGGCCGGGGTGCGCCATGTCGAGTTCGTGGCTCTGGGCGGCGGACAGGCGCTGGCGGTGCTGGTCGCCGACGACGGGGTGGTCGAGAACCGGCTGATGAATCTGGCGCCCGGCGTGACGCCCTCGACCCTGCAGGAGGCGTCGAACTTCCTCAGCGCCCGGCTGAAGGGCCGCCCTCTGGCTGAGGCCCGGCACGAGATGAAGGCCGAGATGGAGGCCGCCCGGCGTGATCTGGACGCCGCCGCCGCCCGTCTGGTCGAGGACGGGCTGGCGGCCTGGAGCGGAGGCGCGGGCGGCGGAGGCCACGACCGCAACCTGATCGTGCGCGGGCGCGGCAATCTGCTGCAGGACGCCCGCGCGGCCGAGGATCTGGAGCGGGTGCGCGTGCTGTTCGACGATCTGGAGCAGAAGGAACAGCTGATCGGCCTGCTGGACGACGTCGGCGCGGCCCAGGGCGTGCGCATCTATATCGGCGCGGAAACGCGACTCTTTTCGCTTTCGGGTTCCGCCGTGATCGCGGCGCCCTATATGTCGGGCCGGCAGCGGGTGCTGGGCGCCATCGGCGTCATCGGGCCCGCGCGGTTGAACTACGCCCGTGTCATACCGTTGGTGGACTATACCGCCCGGGTGCTGGGCCGGATTCTGGACGGACAAGAGACGTGAACGACATCAACGACGAGACCCGGGACCAACTCGAGCAGGACATCCACGAGGGCGAGGGTGCGCCTGAAGGCGATGAAAACGCCGTGGTCGACGCCCTGATCGCCGAGCGCGACCAGTGGAAGGACCGCGCCCTGCGGGCCGTGGCCGAGGCCGAGAACGTCAAGCGCCGCGCCGAGACGCAGCAGAACGACGCGCGCGCCTACGCCATCCAGCGCTTCGCCAAGGATCTGCTGGGCGTGGCCGACACCCTGGAGCGCGGCCTGGCGGCGGCGCCCAAGGATGCGGACGGTCCGGCGGCGGCCATGGTCACGGGGCTGGAGCTGACGCAGAAGTCCCTGCTGTCGGCCTTCGAAGCCAACGGCCTGACCCGCGTCGATCCCGCGCCGGGCGACGCCTTCGATCCGCACCTGCATCAGGCAATGATGGAGCAGCCGTCGGACACCGTGCCGGGCGGCGCCGTCATCCAGACGCTGCAGCCGGGCTACGCCCTGTTCGGCCGCACCGTGCGCGCGGCCATGGTGGTGGTCGCGGCCAAGGGCTCGGGCCCGGCGGCCGGCGGCGCCTACGCCGATTCGAACACGACCGGCGGGAATTTCGACGCCAAGGCCTGAGGCTTTCGCGCGCTGAAACGACGACGGCCCGGCGCCGACGCGTCGGGCCGTTTTCCTTTGCCTATAGTGCCGCTCATCCCGGCGGACGCCGGAATCCAGTGAGAGCTTCCCGCACCGCGCTTGCGGCCAAAGGACTGGGCCCCGGCGTCCGCCGGGGTGAGCGGGTGGAGAGGTCAGCTCTTCAATCTCGAGCCGAACAGTTCGAGCAACCGTCGCCAGCCGTCCTTCGCGTCCGCCTCGCGATAGGAGGCGCGATAGTCGGCGTGGAAGCCGTGCGGGGCGTCGTCGTAGAGGATGATCTGGCTGTCGGTTCGGCCCGCCGCGGCCAGGGCATCGGTCATCGCCTTGACCGTATCATTGGGAATACCGCCGTCCTGGCCGCCGTAAAGACCCAACACCGGCGCCTTGAGTTCGCCCGTCAGGTCGATGGGCCAGGGGCGGCCCGCCGTCTTCTGTTCTTCGGTGGCGTTGGCGGCGGGGGACAGGCGGCCGTACCAGGCGACCCCGGCGTCCAGCGTCGGGAAGCGGGCCATGGCCTGCCACACCACCTTGCCGCCCCAGCAGAAGCCGGTGATCCCGACCTTGTCGGCCTTGGCCCAGGACTGGGCGCCGATCCAGTCCAGCGTAGCGCCGATGTCGCCCATCACCTGGTCGTAGCCGGCGGCGGCGACGATGCGTTGGATCGCCTGCATGTCGCTGAGCGGGGCGGGATCCTGGACGCGGACGAAGAAGGCGGGCGCGATCGCCGCATAACCCGCCTTGGCCAGACGGCGGCAGACGTCGCGGATGTATTCGTGCACGCCGAAGATCTCGGACACGACGATGACGACGGGGAAGGGGCCGGCGCCTTCGGGCCGGGCGACATAGGCGGGCAGGACGAAGCCGCCGGGCGCCGGATAGGCAGCGTCCTGCGCGATCAGGCCGGCCGCGTCGGTGGCGATGGGCTGGGCCGACTGGCTGAGGGCGGCGGGGGCGTAGGCGGCGAAGAACAGCCCGCCCGCCGTCGCCACGCCCAGGCTGCGGCGGCTGGGGGCGATCTGGTCGAGGCTCAGGCCCTCGGGCCGGGTGATCAGGGTCATCTCGGGTCTCCGGGTCGGCGCTGTGGAAGCGACGACAGTGCCTCGGCTTTCCCCGTCCCGTCGAGTCTTTCCGGCCAACCGGCCCTCGTCAGCCCGCGACCCGCAGCGTCAGGTTGACCCGCCCGCCGCCGGGCAGCAGCAGCGACGAACCGGTCAGCAGCCGGTCGATCCCGTGGCGCGCCAGCCGCGCCGGGCCGGTCAGGGCGCAGACGTCGCCTGAGGCCAGGCGCACGCTGGCGGTCGCGCCGCCCTCGGCGGGGCCGAAGCGGAACACCGCCGTGTCGCCTAGCGAGATCGACAGCACGGGCGCCGTCAGGTCGCGCTCGTCCCTGTCCTGGTGCAGGCCCATCTTCGCCTCGTCCTGATAGAGGTTGATCAGGCAGGCGTCGGGCGGCGTCGGCCAGCCGGTCAGGGCGTCCCACAGGCTCAACAAGCGGGCTGGAACGTCGGGCCACGGCGCGCCGGTCGCCGGGTGGGTCGGCTGGTAGCGATAGCCCTGTCGGTCCGACACCCAGCCCAGGGCGCCGAAATTGCTCATCCGCACCGAAAAGGGCCGCCCGCCCGGGGTGAGCGGGCGATAGAGGGGCGCCGTCTCCAGCCCCTGCCGCACCTCGGCCAGCAATGCGGCCTGTTCTGCGCCGTCCAGCAGGCCGGGCCACAGGCGAAACCCGGGCAGGGCGGTCGGGACTTCCCTCGGTCTTTCTTTGGACGCTTGCGGATCGTTTGGCGGGAACATCGGCCGAATTTAGCGGCGCCGCGCCGTCTTGTCCGCCATAAGGCGCGGAATCGGTGCGGAAGCGGGTGGAAGGCCTTGCAGCCCCTGCGGTCTTTCCCATATCCGAGCCAATCCGACGATAACCCCCTTTTCGTTAGGGGTTTGTCCGCCGACCCCATCCACCGCCGAACCGGGCGTCGTCCGGCGAGGCACAATCTCAAAAGCCCAACTGGGGGCGGTCACGCGCGGCGCTTGATGTTACGAGGCCGCCGCATCGCCCGCCGCAAGGAGTGAAAAAGACAAGCCCATGGCCAAGATCATCGGCATCGACCTCGGCACGACCAACTCGTGCGTCGCCGTCATGGACGGCAAGAACCCCAAGGTCATCGAAAACGCCGAAGGCGCCCGCACCACCCCGTCGGTGGTCGCCATTCAGGACGGCGGCGAAATCCTCGTCGGCCAGCCGGCGCGCCGTCAGGCGGTGACCAACCCCGCCAACACCTTCTTCGCCATCAAGCGCCTGATCGGCCGCAACTATGACGACCCGGTGGTGGCCAAGGACAAGGGCATGGTGCCCTTCGAGATCGTCAAGGGTCCGACCGGCGACGCCTGGGTCCAGGCCCACGGCAAGGACTATTCACCCCAGCAGGTCTCGGCCTTCACCCTGGGCAAGATGAAGGAGGCCGCCGAGGCCTATCTGGGCGACAAGGTCACCCAGGCCGTCATCACCGTTCCCGCCTATTTCAACGACGCCCAGCGTCAGGCGACCAAGGACGCCGGCAAGATCGCCGGCCTGGAAGTCCTGCGCATCATCAACGAGCCGACCGCGGCGGCCCTGGCCTATGGCCTGGAGAAGAACGACGGTCAGAAGATCGCCGTCTATGACCTGGGCGGCGGCACCTTCGACGTCTCCATCCTGGAGATCGGCGACGGCGTGTTCGAGGTGAAGTCGACCAACGGCGACACCTTCCTGGGCGGCGAGGACTTCGACCTGCGTCTGGTCGACTACCTGGCCGACGAGTTCAAGAAGGAGCAGGGCGTCGACCTGCGTCAGGATAAGCTGGCCCTGCAGCGCCTGAAGGAAGAGGCCGAAAAGGCCAAGAAGGAGCTGTCCTCGACGACCCAGTACGAGGTCAACCTGCCGTTCATCACCATGAACCAGTCGGGCCCGCTGCACCTGAACATCAAGCTGTCGCGCGCCAAGCTGGAGGCCCTGGTCGAGGACCTGGTCGCCCGCACCATCGAGCCGTGCAAGAAGGCCCTGGCCGACGCCGGCCTGAAGGCGGCGGATATCGATGAAGTGGTCCTGGTCGGCGGCATGACCCGCATGCCCGCCGTGCAGGAAGCCGTGAAGAAATTCTTCGGCAAGGAGCCGCACAAGGGTGTGAACCCGGACGAGGTCGTGGCCCTGGGCGCCGCCGTTCAGGCGGGCGTGCTGCAAGGCGACGTCAAGGACGTGCTGCTTCTGGACGTGACCCCGCTGACCCTGGGCATCGAGACCCTGGGCGGCGTCTTCACCCCGCTGATCGAGCGCAACACGACGATCCCGACCAAGAAGGCCCAGACCTTCTCGACCGCTGACGACAATCAGTCGGCCGTGACGATCCGCGTCTTCCAGGGCGAGCGTCCTATGGCCGCTGACAACAAGGTGCTGGGTCAGTTCGACCTGATGGGCATTCCGCCGGCGCCGCGCGGCATGCCGCAGATCGAGGTCGCCTTCGACATCGACGCCAACGGCATCGTCCACGTCACCGCCAAGGACAAGGCGACCAACAAGGAGCAGTCGATCCGCATTCAGGCCAACGGCGGCCTGTCGGACGCGGACATCGACAAGATGGTCAAGGAAGCCGAGGCCAACGCCGCGGCCGACAAGGCCCGCAAGGAACTGGTCGAGGCCCAGAACGGCGCCGACAGCCTGATCCACTCGACCGAGAAGGCCTTGTCCGAGCACGGCGACAAGATCGACGAGGCGACCAAGACGACCATCCAGTCGGCTCTGGACGACCTGAAGGCGGCCCGTGAAGGCACGGAGCCCGAGGCCATCCGCGAGAAGACCAACACCCTGGCTCAGGCTTCGATGAAGCTGGGCGAGGCGATGTACGCCGCCCAGCAGGGCGACGCCGACGGCGCCGAAGGCCAACCGGCCGACGACGGCGTGGTCGACGCCGAGTTCGAGGAAGTCTCGGACACGGACGAGAAGAAGGACGCCTGAACCGGCGTCTGACGGATGTTCGGCCCCGCTTGCCAGACGGCAGGCGGGGCCGTTTCATGAAACTTGCATCATTCGACCGGGCGCCCATGTCATCAGGCAGGCCGTCGGTCATCCGCGAACGGAGCGCCTCCGTCACAAGAGAGGCCTGAAGCGGCGGGAAGTAAGAGGACGAACGCCTGATGGCGCAACGTGACTATTACGAGATTCTGGGGGTCGAGCGGACGGTCGATGCGGCCGCGCTCAAGAGCGCCTATCGCAAGCTGGCGATGGAGCACCACCCGGACCGCAACGGCGGCTCCGAAGAGTCCGTGGCCCGTTTCAAGGAGATCTCCGAGGCCTATACCGTCCTGTCCGACGATCAGAAGCGCGCGGCCTATGATCGTTTCGGCCATGCGGGCGTGAACGGCGGCGGCGCGGGCGGGGGCAATCCCTTCGGCCAGGGCGGCGCCGGCTTCCACGACATCAACGACATCTTCTCCCAGGTCTTCGGCGACGCCTTCGGGGACGCCTTCGGCGGCCGGGGCGGCGGCGGACGCCAGAACCACGGGCCGCGCCGCGGCTCGGACCTGCGCTACGATCTCGAGATCACCCTGGAGCAAGCCTATCAGGGCGCCGAGGTCGAGATCGCCATCCCGACCCTGATGGCCTGCGAGGTCTGCGACGGCTCGGGCGCCAAGGCGGGCACCAAGCCGACCATCTGCAACACCTGCGGCGGCGCCGGGCGCGTGCGCCAGGCCAACGGCTTCTTCCAGGTCGAGCGCACCTGCCCCCGCTGCGGCGGCTCGGGCGAGATGATCGCCGACCCCTGCACCACCTGCCGGGGTCACGGCCAGGTCCGCAAGACCCGCAAGCTCAGCCTCAAGGTTCCGGCGGGCGTCGACGACGGTTCGCGCATCCGCCTGTCGGGCGAGGGCGAGGCGGGACAGCGCGGCGGGCCGCGCGGCGACCTCTATGTGTTCCTGTCGGTGCAGCCCCATGAGCTGTTCGAACGCGATAACCTGGACCTGCTGGTCACGGTGCCGGTGCCGATGACGGTGGCGGCCCTGGGCGGCGTCGTGGACGCCCCCTGCCTGATTTCCGACGCCTGCGACGGCAAGTGCAAGGCCCCGGTCGAGGTGCCCGCCGGCGCCCAGACGGGCAAGACCGTCCGCATCAAGGGCAAGGGCATGCCGCACCTGAACGGTCGCGGTCGCGGCGACCTGGTGGTCGAACTGTTCGTCGAGACGCCGACCGAACTGACCGCGCGCCAGAAGGAGCTGCTGACCGAACTGGCGGCGTCGCTGGGCGAGACCCAGACCCCGCGCAACACCAGCTTCGCCGGCAAGGCCAAGCGTTTCTGGGCCGACATCCTGGGCGGCGACGCCGATAATCCGAAAGAGACCGCGTGAGCGACATCTTCCACGCCGGCATCTCCGGCGCCCGGGGCCGCATGGGCCGCGCCGTTTCGCAAGTCCTGGACGCCCGCGAGGATGTGGTGGTCGCCGCCCGTTTCGATCGCGGCGAGACCGTCGACCTGAAGCTGTGCGACGTCATCATCGACTTCTCGACGCCCGAGGCCTCGGTGGCTCTTGCGCGCGCCTGCGCCGAGGCGGGCGGGCCGGCCCTGGTCATCGGCTCCACCGGCCTGACGCCGGAGCAGGAGGCCGAGATCGAGGCGGCGGCCGACAGGATCGCCATCGTCATGAGCGGCAACTTCTCGCTGGGGGTGAACATCCTGATCGGCCTGGTCGAGCACGCAGCCCTGCGGCTGGACGCCCGCGACTGGGACATCGAGGTGCTGGAGACCCATCACCGGCGCAAGGTCGACGCGCCCTCAGGTACGGCCCTGATGCTGGGCGAGGCGGCCGCCAACGGCCGGGGCCGCGATCTGGAGGAGCTGCGCAGCGCCCCCTATGACGGCATCACCGGCGCCCGCGAGCCGGGCAAGATCGGTTTCGCCTCCCTGCGCGCCGGCGGGGTGATCGGCGAGCACACCGTCATGTTCGCTTCGGAAGACGAGATGCTGACCCTGTCGCATTCCGCCATGGACCGCAGCCTGTTCGCCAAGGGCGCCGTGGCCGCCGCCGCCTGGGTGCGCAACCGTCGCCCCGGCCTCTACGACATGCAGGACGTGCTGGGCTTCCGTCAGGCATGATGCTGGGGGCGCTGACGCGCCCCAGCGCTATCGCTCGCCGCGCGGCGGCTCGCTGCTTGAGCGCGATTTGAGCGCTGTCAGGCCGGTTCGGCCAGCAGGGCGTCCATGGCCTCGCGCCAGGCGGTCAGGTCGTCGGACCGTTCCACGATCAGGCGGCTGAGCACGCCGCATGGGCCTGGCGTTGGAGCCGTCATGCCCCAGGCGGGGAAGGCGCGTCGCTCGATGCGGCCGCGCGCCACGATCTCGATGTCTTCATGCCGCTCGTCGAAATGCAGATGCAGCATGAGGATGTCGAGCGCGCTGGGCGAGCCTTCGAGAAGCTGGACGAACACCCCGTCCTGCAAGGTCAGCGCGCCTGTAATGCCGTTGCGGGCGTTCAGGAACGCCGCGACATGCACGATGTCGAGAACAGCAGCCCCTTCATCGTCCGGGGCCAGTCGCGAGCGGCTGCAATAGACGAGCTGGTCCAGCGTGTTCATGACGGCGACGCTAGATGATTATCTACAGGTGCGAAAGTGATGGTTTCATCAACGTCCGGTTGAGCCGAATCCGCCGGCGCCGCGCGTGGTTTCGTCCACGGCTTCGACCTCGACCATCCGGGCCTGCTCGTAGCGGGCGATGACCATTTGAGCGATGCGGTCGCCGCGCTTGATCTCGAACGGCAGCTCGCCGTGGTTGATCAGGATGACCCCGACCTCGCCGCGATAGTCGCTGTCGATGGTGCCCGGCGAATTGGGCGCCGAGATGCCGTGTTTCAGCGCCAGGCCCGAGCGCGGACGCACCTGGGCCTCATAGCCGGGCTCCAGGGCGATCTTCAGCCCCGTAGGGATCAGCCGGCGCTGGCCGGGCTCCAGCACCACGCTCTCGCCCTCGGCGATGGCGGCGCGCAGGTCCATGCCGGCCGAGCCGGGAGTCTCATAGGCCGGCAGGGGCAGGCCTTCGGCGTGGGGCAGGCGTTCGACGCGGACGGTGGTCATGACGGGGAGGGTCTCTCTTAAGCCTTGAAGTGATCGGCGATGCGCAGGGCCAGCTTGCGCGCCACCTCGGTCTTGGACTGGCGGGGCCAGGGTTCGGCGCCGCCCTGGGTGAACAGGGTCACGGCGTTGCCGTCCGAGCCGAAGACCTCGTCCGAGACGTCGTTGCCGACGATCCAGTCGCAGCCCTTCTTCGACAGTTTGGCGCGGGCGTTCGCTTTCAGGTCGCTGGTCTCGGCGGCGAAGCCGACCACCAGTTTAGGCCGGCGCGGACCGGGGGCGGAGACGCCGGCCAGGATGTCGGGGTTCTCGATCAGGGCCAGGGACGGCGGGCCGCCCGGCGCCTTCTTGATCTTGCCCGAGGCCACGCCGTCCACGCGCCAGTCGGCGACGGCGGCGGTCATCACGGCGATGTCGGCCCGATCTGACGTCTTCAGGGCGGCCTCGACGGCGGCCTTCATCTCGGTCGCGGCCTCGACCCAGACGCGGTTCACGCCGACCGGCGCGTCCAGCGCCACCGGGCCGGAGATCAGCGTCACCTCGGCCCCCAGCTCGGCCAGGGCGGCGGCCACGGCGTAGCCCTGCTTGCCGCTGGAGCGGTTGGTCAGGCCGCGCACCGGGTCGATGGGTTCGAACGTCGGTCCGGCGGTGACGACGGCGGTCCTGCCCTGCAGCGGCCGTCCATCCGGCCCGGCCAGCAGACGCGTGATCGCGTCGAGGATGATCGGCGGCTCGGCCATGCGGCCCGGCCCGAACTCGCCGCAGGCCATGATCCCGTCGTCCGGCCCGACCACGGCCATGCCGTGAAAGCCGTCGAAACCCTTCAGCCGTTCGACATTGGCCTGGACGGCGGGATGCAGCCACATCCGCACGTTCATCGCCGGGGCCAGCAGCACCTTCTTGTCCGTGGCCAGAAGCGTGGTCGAGGCCAGATCGTCGGCCATGCCGTTGGCCGCCTTGGCGATCAGCCCGGCCGTGGCGGGCGCCACCACCACCAGGTCGGCCCAGCGCGACAGCTCGATATGGCCCATGGCGGTCTCGTCTTCCGGCATGAACAGGTCCTGCCGCACCGGGTGGCCGGTCAGGGCCGCCAAGGACATGGGGGTGACGAACTCGGCGCCGGCCTTGGTCAGGACGGTCATCACCTCGGCGTCCGCCTTCCTGAGCAGGCGGATCAGCTCCAGCGCCTTATAGGCGGCGATGCCGCCGCCGATGATCAGCAGGACCTTGCGGCCGGAAAGCGAGAGTGCGGTCATGGCGGAATCTGTAGCCGCGCCGCGTGACGGCGTCGAGACAAAGCCGCCTCGCTGACGGTGATGTAAATGGAACATTGTCGGAACAAAAATCTTGTGCCTAACTGCGTTCTCTGGGTGTTCGGGAGGAATTTCCATGCGGATGCGAGTGACGGCGGCGCTGGCCGCGACGGTTGTGGTTCTGGTCGGATGCGACAACGGCGGTTCGGCGGTCGAGACGCGGGAGAGGGGCGCGGCCGAGCCGGTCGGCCTGTCAGCGACGGCGGCGTCGGCGGAGGCCGACGTCTCGCCGCCTGAGCCGGCCAAGCCGACGGTCACCGCCAACCGCCGCGAGACCGCCGACGCCAAGGTGCAGCGTCTGTATGAACGGAACGGCGCGGCCTTCGGTGCCCGGTCGGCCGACGACTATCTGCAGAAGGTGAGGGCCTTCACCGACAACGCGCCGCGCGGGACCGAGACGGTCAAACGGCCGAACGGGGACACCCTCTTCTATCAGGCGTCGACCAACACCTTCGCCGTGGTGGACGGCGATGGCGTGCCGCGCACCATGTTCAAGCCGGACGACGGTCCGGCCTATTGGGCGCAGCAGAAGGAGCGGGCGCCGACCTTCGGCCAGCGCCGGACCGGGACGCGGGCGGAGCCGTAGGTCTCGCTCCCTATGGCGACCGAGTTGCGGCTAGGCCTGATCGAACGTCAGCGGCGCGCCCCAGAACTGGGCGACCAGGTCCGACTGCGGACCGGGCGTTCCGGTGGTCAGGAAGTCGCGGCGCGCCGACGCGCCCAGGTCGTATTCCGGATGGCGGTCGAAATAACGCTCCAGCGAATCGGCCACGGCGGCGGGCTGGCTGATGACCTGGACGCCGGGCGGCAGGGCCTGGGCGAACAGGTCGGCCACGATCTCATAGTGGGTGCAGCCCAGGATGGCCTTGTCCGGGTGGCGGCCGATGCGGCGGCGCAGGGCGTCGACGTGGTCGTCGACCACCACCTTCAGCTCCTCGGCCGGGGCGCCCAGCTCGATCAGGCCCGCCAGGCCGGGGCAGGCTTCGGTGAAGACGGCCAGGTCGTCGCGGCGCTTGTCGATCTCGATCTCATAGACGCGGCTCATGGCGGTAGCGGCGGTGCAGAAGACGCCGGTGATGTCGATCGCCTCCTTCTTCTCGCCCTCCAGGCGGCTTTCGCGCTCGGCCTCGAACGACCAGGGCAGGCCGGTGGCCGCCTCGATGGTGGGGACGATGATGCCCAGGATGTTGACCGGCCGGCCCAGCTTTTCGCGCATCCCCGGAATCCAGGTCTGCTGCAGGCGGCGAAGGGCGATGGCCGAGGCGGTGTTGCAGGCCAGGATCACCACCGAGGCGCCGGCCTCGAACAGGCGCTCGCACCCGGCGCGGGTCAGCGCGACGATGTCTTCGCCGCCGCGTCCGCCATAGGGAGCATGGGCCTGATCGCCCAGATAGATGAAGTCCCGCGTCGGAAAGCGGGTCGTGAGTTCGCGGTGGACCGTCAGGCCCCCCACGCCGGAGTCGAAAACGCCTATCGCCATGCAGCGGCCTTTAGCCTCGCGGGGTTTCGTCGTCCAATACTTAGGACTAAACCGGATTTATGCGACGTCAGAGGCCCTTGCGCCGAAGGACGTGCGAAACAGCAATGGTTGGGAGACCTGGATGCACAGACGCCATCTTCTCATCGGGGGCGCGAGCCTCTTCGCCCTGTCGGGCTGCGCCTCGGCCGGGGCCGTGGAGAACGCCGTGAGCGGCGCCGTCGCCGCCCTGACGACCGCCGATGAGGCCCGCATCGCCCGTGCGGTCCTGCCGGCCAGTGCGCCGCGCGCCGAACTGCTGCAGCCTTGGACCGGCCCCTATGACGGCGTGCCGCCGTGGGACAAGGTGACGGCGCCCAAGATGCGCGAAGCCATCCTGGAAGGCATCGAACTGCAACGCGCCGACGTGGCCGCGATCGCAAACAACCCCGAGGCCCCGACCTTCGCCAACACCCTGGCGGCGATGGAGCTGGTCGGCGAGCCTCTGGATCGCGCGATGAACATCTTCAGCGTCATGACGTCGAACATCGGCGGCGACGAGTGGGACGTGCTCGAGACCGAGCTGTCGCCGGTCCTGTCGGCGGCGTCCGACGAGATCACCTTCAACGACAAGCTGTTCCAGCGCATCAAGGCTGTGGCCGACGGCGCCGACAACGACGGCCTGAACGCCCAGCAGACGCGTCTCGCCGAGCGCAGCCGCGACCGCTTCGTGCGCAACGGCGCCGCCCTGGACGCCGCCGGCAAGGCCGAACTGGGCCGCATCAACACCGAACTGTCGAACGCCTTCACCAGCTTCGGCCAGAAGGTGGTGGCCGACGAGAACACCTGGACGGTGATCGCGAACGAAGCCGGTCTGAAGGGACTGCCGGACTCGAACAAGGCCGCCGCGGCCGCCGCGGCGCGTTCGCGCAATGTCCAGGGCTGGGCCATCCTCAACACCCGCTCCAGCGTCGATCCGTTCCTGACCTTTGCCGACGACCGCGCCCTGCGCGAACAGGTCTGGCGCAAATTCGTCATGCGCGGCGACAACGGCGACGCCAACGACACCAAGGCGACCATCGTCCGCATCGTCGCCCTGCGCGACCAGCGCGCCAAGCTGCTGGGGTTCAAGAACCACGCCGAATGGCGGATGCAGGACACCATGGCCAAGACCCCGGCCGCTGCCATGGACCTGATGCAGCGCGTCTGGGCCCCGGCCAAGGCCCGCGTCGCCGAGGAAGTCGCCGACATGAAGGCGATCGCCGGTCACGACATCGAGCCGTGGGACTATCTGTATTTCGCCGAGAAGGTCCGCAAGGCGAAGTACGACCTCGATCAGAACGAGCTGAAGCCCTATTTCGAGCTGCACGCCGTTCGCGCGGCCTCCTTCTACATGGCCGAGCGCCTGTACGGCTTCGTCTTCAAGCAACTGCCCAAGGGCCAGGTCTCGACCTTCGAGCCGGACGTGACCACCTATGAGGTCACCGACAAGGCCACCGGCAAGCTGATCGGCCTCTACTACGCCGACGACTTCGCCCGTCCGGGCAAGCGCTCGGGCGCCTGGATGACCACCTATCGGTCGTTCTCGGCCCTGACGGGGTCGCAGCCGATCCTGGCGTCGAACAACAACAACTTCGTCAAGGCGCCCGAAGGCCAGCCTCTGCTGATCTCGCTGGACGACGCCGAGACCCTGTTCCACGAGTTCGGCCACGCCCTGCACTATTTCAGCTCGAACGTGACCTATCCGTCGTTCGGCAACACGCCGCGCGACTTCGTGGAATACCCGTCGCAGGTGCACGAGCACTGGGTCCTGACCCGGCCGATCCTGGACGGCTATATGAAGCACGTCGAGACGGGCCAGCCGATGCCGCAGGCCCTGGTCGACAAGATCGAGGCGTCGCAGACCTTCAACCAGGGCTATGCGACCGTCAGCTATCTGTCATCGGCCCTGGTCGACATGGACCTGCACACCCAGGCGACGCCGCCGACCGACATCGACGGCTTCGAAAAGGCTTCGCTGGCGCGCTTCGGCATGCCCAAGGAGATGGTGATGCGGCACCGCCTGCCGCAGTTCAATCACCTGTTCACCTCCGACGCCTATTCGGCCGGCTACTACTCCTACCTGTGGTCGGAGACGATGGACGCCGACACCTGGGCCTACTTCGAGGAGTCGGGCGACGTCTTCAATCCGGATATCGCCGGCCGCTTCAAGTCGATCATGCTGGCGCCGGGCAACACCACGGATCGCGGCGACGCCTATCGCCAGTTCCGTGGCCGCAACCCGGACGTGGCGGCCCTGCTGAAGGTGCGCGGTTTCCCGGTGTCTTAAGGGGCCTACCGCCCTTCGGGCTGCTTGAGGCCCGTTAGGTGATAAAGCTGGAAGGGGCTCGGCGGGGTGACTTGCCGAGCCCTTTTCGTTGCCGGGGATTGACCCGAGGATGACGAAGGAGGGGGAGGGCTCGACGGCGACCGCGTCCATGCTAAGGCTTGGAAGTGTCACGGGCCGCGTCGGGTTGAGACCCGAAGGGCGGCGCGAAGCCGCCAAGGCGGAGCCTTCTGATCGCGGCCCACCAGGAAGGAGAGCCCATGAGCGTCGTCGCCTCCTATGTCTACAAGGACGGCAAGCGGGTGCGCGCGGCGCCGCTGACGGATCAGGGCCTGGCCCTGGGCGAGGGGGAGTATCTCTGGATCGGCCTGCATGAGCCGTCGGACGAGGAGTTCGACGTCCTGGTCCGACGCTTCCATCTGCATCCCCTGGCGGTCGAGGACGCCCTGACGGCGCATCAGATCCCCAAGCTGGAAGTCTATGGCTCCGAGCTGTTCATCGTCGCCCGCACGGCCCAGGCCAAGGGCGACCGCATCCTGTACGGCGAGACCCACGTCTTCGTCGGACCCAACTACGTCATCACCATCCGCCACGGATCGGCGCGCGCCCACACCCAGTTGCGCGCCCAGCTGGAGGCCTCGCCGCATCAGCTGAAGCACGGGCCGGACTTCATCCTGCACGGGGTGCTGGACTTCATCGTCGACGGCTACATCCCGATCATCGACGCCGTTGAGGACAAGGTGCTGGAGATGGAGCAGGTCGCGCTGGACAGCTTCCTGGCGCGCGACGACATCACCCGCCTGTTCCAGCTGCGCCGCGAACTGGTGAAGTTCAGCCGGGTTCTGGGGCCGATGGAGGAGGTCTGCGTCAAGCTGCAGTCGCTGGACCTGCCTTGCATCGACCGAGAGGTTCGGCCCTATTTCCGCGATGTGGCCGACCATGTGCGTCGCGTCGCCAGCCGGGCGGCGGCCCTGCGCGACATCTTGGCCTCGGTGTTCGAGGTGTCCAACCTGCTGGAGCAGCAGCGCCAGGGCGTCATCACCCGCAAGCTGGCCGCCTGGGCCGCCATCCTGGCGACGCCGACGGCGGTGGCGGGCATCTACGGCATGAATTTCGAGCACATGCCCGAGCTGCGCTGGACCTATGGCTATCCGGCCGTGCTGGCCTTGATCGTCGCCATCTGCATCGGTCTCTACATCACCTTCAAGCGGACGCGGTGGCTGTGATCAGCCGCTGTTTCGAAGGCCCGCCGCCACGCCGTTGATGGCCAGGAGGATGCCGTTGCTGACGCGCGGGTCGTCGTCGCCCGCCCGGCGGCGGCGGATCAGCTCGATCTGCACATGGTTCAACGGCTCGACATAGGGCATCCGCTGGCGGATCAGGCGGCTGAGCTCGGGCTGCCCGCCCAGCAGGGCGTCCTGGCCGGTGATCGACAGGACGGCGGTCACGGTGCGGTCCCATTCGGCGCGAATGGCGTCATAGATGCGCTCGGCCAGGGCGGGGTCGGGAACCAGTCCGGCGTAGCGGCGGGCGATGGCCATGTCGGCCTTGGCCATCACCATCTCCATGTTCTGCACCACGGTGCGGAAGAAGGGCCAGGTCTCGGCCATGGCGCGCAGCTCGGCGGGGTCCTCGCCCTGGACCGCCGCGCCGAAGCCGTACCAGCCGGGCAGCATGACCCGCGACTGCGACCAGCTGAACACCCAGGGAATGGCGCGCAGGTCCTCGATGGCGGGCGAGGCGGTGCGGCTGGCCGGGCGCGAGCCGATCTTCAGGTCGGCGATCTCGGCGATCGGGGTGGCGGCGCGGAAATAGTCGACGAAGCCGGGCGTGTCATAAACCAGGGCTCGATAGGCCTGCATCGAGGCGGCCGACAGGCGCGCGGCCGTCTCGCCGTGCTGGGCGCTGTAACCCGCGTCGGATTGAGGCCCGAGAGAGGCCAGCAGGGTTCCGCAGGTCAGGGCGTCGAGGTTGCGCTGGGCCACCTCCGGCTCGCCGTATTTGTTGGCGATGACCTCGCCCTGTTCGGTGACGCGGATGCGGCCCGCGACGGTGCCGGCGGGCTGGCCCAGCACGGCCGAGAAGCTGGATCCGCCCCCGCGCCCCACAGCGCCGCCCCGCCCGTGGAACAGCTGCAGCCGCACCCCTGCGGCGCGCGTGACGTCCAGCAGGGCGCGCGAGGCCTCGTGCAGCTCCCAGCCCGAGGTCAGGTAGGAGCCGTCCTTGTTCGAGTCGGAATAGCCGATCATCACCTCCTGCACCCCGCGCGCCTCGGCCACGGCGCGGGCGGAAGGATCGGCGAGGACGCGCTCCAGCGTGGCGCGGGCGGCGCGGAGGTCGTCGATGGTCTCGAACAGGGGCGCGGCCTGGATGGGGCAGGCGGAAGGCTTGGCCGGGTCGTAGAGGCCGACTTCCTTGAGCAGCAGATAGACCTCGAGCATGTCCGAGGCGGCGTCGGTCTTGGACACGATGTGGGTGCGGATCGCCTGCGGACCGAAAGTCGAAAGAGCCTCGGCGGCGGCCTGAAGGATGGCGCGCTCCTTCAGCGTCTCGGCCGCATAGTCGGCGTAGGGCGAGAAGAGGGGGCGGGGGCTGGACAGTTCGCGCGCCAGCACGGCCAGCCGTTCGGCCTCGTCCAGGTCGGCGTAGTCGGGGCAGACGCCGGCTGTCTTCAGCAGGTCGGCGACCACGCGCTGATGCACGTCCGAGTTCTGGCGCAGGTCCAACGTCGCCATGTGGAAGCCGAATACGTCCGCCGCCGTGATCAGCCGCGCCAGCCGGTCGTCGGCGAAGACGGCGCCGTGGGTCCGCACCAGACTGTCGTGCAGGATGTTCAGATCGGCGCGGAAGGCGTCGGGGCCGTCATAGGCAGGGGCGTCGAAGCGGGCGGGGCGAGGCGTCGGCTCGCCGGTCAGGGCGGGATAGGCCGCCGACAGGCGGGCGTATATCTGACTGAGCGCCAGGCGATAGGGCTCGTCCGCGCGCTGGATGGAGGCGTCGCCGGACCCTTGCGCCAGGGCGGCCAGCTCGGGCGTGACGCGGGTCAGGTCGATGGACAGGCTGAGCTCGGCGCCCAGGGCGTGCACCTCGTCCAGATAGAAGCCGAGCGCGGCGCGGGCCTGGCTGCGGAAGGCGGCGCGCAGGGTGTCGGCGTCGACGTTGGGGTTGCCGTCGCGGTCGCCGCCGACCCAGGAGCCGATGCGCAGGAAGGGCGCCAGGTCCGGCGCGTCCAGCAGCTGGCGCCACTCGGCCAACTGGGCCGGGGCGACGTGCAGGAAGATGCGCTGCAGCCAGTCGACCACGGTGTCGATTTCGTCCTGCACCACCAGGGCCGAGGCGCGGGTCAGCCGCGTGGCCCACAGGATGACGATCTGGCGGCGCAGCGCTTCCTTCAGGGTTTTGGCGTCGCAGGCCACGCCGTCGCGGTCGCAGCCGTCCAGAAGTTCGCCGACCGTCGCCGTGCGGTCGAGCACGCTCTTGCGGCGCACTTCGGACGGATGGGCGGTCAGCACCGGCGAAATCAGGGCCTGGGCCAGCAGGTCGCGCACGGCGTCCAGACCGACGCCCGCGTCGGCCAGACGCTTGAGCACGCCCTCGGGCGTGTCGGCCCGTTGGCCGGCCACGGCCTGCGCCTGGGCGCGGCGCTTGCCGGCCCGGTCCTCGGCGACATTGGCCAGCAGGGAGAAGGCGGCGAAACCGTGCGTCAGACCGATGGCCTGATCCAGCGACAGCTCGCCCAGCAGACGCTCCAGCTCCGAGGCGTCGTCCGACGCCGGGTCGCGGTGATATGCGACCGACGCCTGGCGCACCGCTTCGATGCGGTCGTAGAGAGCCTGTCCGCCCTCGTCGCGGATCACCTCGCCCAGCAAGGCGCCCAGAAGCCGGACCTCCGCGCGGAGGCGGTCGTGAGGAAATTCGGAAGTCTGGGTCATGGATGTCTCTCAGCGGGGAGGCCGGAAGCGGAACCGTATCAGCGGAATCCGAGCGCGCCAGTCCATGCGGCAACGCAGAAACCCTTTGTGTGGTGGCGTTTCGACGGAGAAACGGAGTCGACATCGCCTTGCTTTTCCGCCATAAGCCGCGACTTCCGGCGCAATTGAACCTGCGCCTCCACCCGCACGACCCCTGATCTTCTTCAGGACGAGGCGGGAGAGGGCCTCTGTCGACGTGATCGTTCGCAGAGGTCGCCCGTCTATGGGCGTTTCTCACGGAGGCGAAGGCCCAGGCGCATGAAAGGGTTTGAATGTTCGAGGCTCTGAACGAGCGGCTGACAGGCGTCTTCGACCGGATCACCGGCCGCGGCGCCCTGTCCGAAAAGGATGTCGAGGAGGCCCTGCGCGAGGTCCGCGTCGCCCTGCTCGAGGCCGACGTCGCCCTGCCGGTGGTCAAGGACTTCATCGCCCGCGCCAAGACGGCCGCGACCGGCGAAGAGGTCATCCGCGCCGTCAAGCCCGCCGATCAGGTGGTCAAGATCGTCTATGACGGCCTGGTCGACATGCTGGGCGGCGAAGAGCCGGTTCCGCTGAACACCAATGCGACCCCGCCCGCCGTCGTGCTGATGGCCGGTCTGCAGGGCTCGGGCAAGACGACGACCTCGGCCAAGCTGGCCCTGCGTCTGTCGAAGTTCGACAAGAAGAAGGTCATGATGGCCTCGCTGGACACGCGTCGTCCGGCGGCCATGGAACAGCTGGCGACCCTGGGTCAGCAGATCGAGGTCGCGACCCTGCCCATCGTGGCGGGCGAGAGCGCCGTCCAGATCACCCGCCGCGCGCTTCAGTCGGCCAAGCTGCAGGGCTTCGACGTCCTGATCCTCGACACCGCTGGCCGCATCACCCTGGACGAAGGGCTGATGAATGAGGTGGCCGAGGTCGCCCAGATCGCCCAGCCGGTTGAGACCCTGCTGGTCGCCGACAGCCTGACCGGTCAGGACGCGGTGCGCACCGCCGCCGCCTTCCACGAGCGCCTGCCTTTGACCGGCCTGATCCTGACCCGCGCCGACGGCGACGGTCGCGGCGGCGCCATGCTGTCGATGCGGGCCGTCACCGGCCTGCCGATCAAATATCTGGGCGCGGGCGAAAAGGTCGATGCGCTGGACGTCTTCGACGCCCGCCGCGTCGCCGGCCGCATCCTGGGGCAGGGGGACATCGTCGCCCTGGTCGAGAAGGCCGCGGGCGAGCTGGACCAGGCCAAGGCCGAGAAGATGGCCCGCAAGCTGGCCAAGGGTCAGTTCGATCTGGACGACCTGGCCGGGCAGCTGAACCAGATGAAGAAGATGGGCGGTCTTCAGGGCATCATGGGCCTGCTGCCCGGCGTGGCCAAGCTGAAGAACCAGATGGCCGAGAACAACGTCTCGGACAAGATGATCGACCGCCAGCTGGCCGTCATCAACTCCATGACCAAGGCCGAGCGCAAGAAGCCGGAACTGCTGAACGCCAGCCGCAAGAAGCGCGTGGCCAAGGGCGCCGGGGTTGAGGTTCAGGACATCAACCGCCTGCTGAAACAGCACCGGCAGATGGCCGACATGGTCAAGTCGCTGTCCAAGGGCGGCGGCAAGAACCTGCAGAAGATGGCCTCCATGATGGGCGGCCTGCCCGGCATGGGGGCTGGTGGACTCGGGGGCGGTCCCGACATGAACCGCCTGAAGGCCCTGGGCGGCGGCAAGATGCCGGAACCCTCGGCCGATGAAATGAAAGCCATTCAGGACCGCCTTGCGGGCCTGGGCGGCGGACAACTTCCGGGGGGCCTTCCGGGTCTGCCGGGCTTCCCCAAAAAGAAATAACGACCTTCTAGAAAGAGACTGAAAATGCTGAAGATTCGTCTGGCCCGCGGCGGCGCCAAGAAGCGCCCCTACTACCACATCGTCATCGCTGACTCGCACAGCCCGCGCGACGGCAAGTTCATCGAGCGCGTCGGCAGCTACAACCCGATGCTGCCGAAGGACAGCGCCCAGCCGCGCGTCGTCCTGAAGGTCGAGCGCATCGGCGAATGGCTGGCCAAGGGCGCCCAGCCGACCGACCGCGTCGCTCGCTTCCTGTCGCAGGACGAGACCCTGGGCCAGAAGGTCAAGTGGGTCCAGGGCAACAACCCCAAGAAGGCCGAGCCGGGCAAGAAGGCCCAGGAACGCGCCGCCGAGCGCGCCCAGCGCGAAGCCGACCGCCTGGAAGCCGAAGCCGCCGCCAAGGCCGAGGCCGCTGAAGCCGCCGCCGCCGCCGCCGCCGCTCCGGCCGTGGAAGAAGCTCCGGCTGAAGAAGCCCCCGCTGCTGAAGTCGCCGCCGAGGCGACCGAAGAGCAGGCCTAAGCCTTATTGTTCATCCGGCTCCGGCCGGTTGAGACGGGAAAGCAGCGTCCTTCCGGGGCGCTGCTTTTCTGCTATCTGGACCCATCGCATCGGCAAACGGAGCCCGGCCATGAGCAGCGAAGACAGACTGATCCTGGTCGGCCAGATCGGCGGCGCCTTCGGCGTGAAGGGCGAGGTCCGGATCAGCGCCTATACCGCCGACGCCATGGCCCTGGTCGGCTATTCGCCGCTGCTCGGCGCCGACGGCAAGCCGGTGTTGACCCTGCTTTCGGCGCGGCCGGACAAGGCCGGGGTGGTGGCGCGGGTCAAGGAGGTCGCGACGAAGGAAGAGGCCGACGCCCGGCGCGGCCAGAAGCTGTTCGTCACCCGCGACGCCTTGCCTGAGCCTGACGAAGACGAGTTCTACCTGACCGACCTGATCGGCCTGGAGGGGCGCGATCCGGCCGACGTGGTGCTGGGCAAGGTGAAGTCGGTCCAGAACTTCGGCGCCGACGACATGCTGGAGATCGCTCCGGCCGAGGGCGGCCCGACCTGGTATCTGCCCTTCACGCGCGAGGCGGCGCCGGACCTGCACATCAGCGAGGGCTGGCTGCGCATCGTCCGCCCGACCGAAGTCAGCGAACGCGACGAAGACTGACGCACGGACATTCGCCGCATGGGCGGTTGCGGATGGCGGCGACGCCTCCAACATGAGCGGGACACCTCTTGTTGGAGCGCTCCATGGCCGATCTGTCCGCCTTTCCCGTCACCCGCCAGTTTCCGCCGCAGCATCCGGATCGGCTTCAGCTCTATTCCCTGCCGACTCCCAACGGGGTGAAGGTCTCCATCCTGCTGGAGGAACTGGGCCTGCCCTATGAGGTCCATCTGGTCGACATCAGCAAGGACGAGACCTGGACGCCGGAGTTCCTGTCGCTGAATCCCAACGGCAAGATCCCGGCCATCATCGATCCGGACGGGCCCGGCGGGAAGCCGCTGCCCCTGTTCGAATCCGGCGCCATCCTGGTCTATCTGGCCGAAAAGGCGGGGCGGTTCCTGCCGACCGATCCGGCGGCGCGCTATGAGACCCTGCAGTGGGTCTTCTTCCAGATGGCGGCCATCGGCCCGATGTTCGGCCAGGTCGGCTTCTTCCACAAATACGCAGGCAGCGCCTTCGAGGACAAACGCCCGCGCGATCGCTACGTCGCGGAATCTCGACGCCTGCTGGGCGTGCTGGAAGGGCGGCTGAAAGATCGCGCCTGGATCATGGGCGACGACTACACCATCGCCGACATCGCCATTCTGGGTTGGGTGCGCAATCTGGTCGAACACTATGGCGCGGGCGAGTTGGTCGGCTACGCCGACTTCCCGCACGTCGCGGCCTGGCTGGCGCGCGGCCTGGCGCGCCCGGCCGTGCAGCGGGGCCTGAACATCCCGGCGCGGCCGTAAGGCGAGAGTTGCGGGGGCGGGCGATGCGCCGCGCCCCCGCGCAGGCTCAGATCTCTTCGGTCGGAGCGTCCGGCACGTATTTCTTGATGGACTCGATGGCGCGCTTGGCGCCGGACTTGTCGGAATAGCCCTCGGTCGAGAAGATGATCTCGGAGTTGTACTTGAATCGGACGCGGAACTCGCCCGCCTTGTCCTGATAGACTTCGAACTTGTGCGCCATGATCGCCTCGCTCTGACGGCCGCCAGTCGGCCGAGGCGGAGAAGCTGCCACGGCCCCGCTCGGGCCGTAAAGGGCGTGAAATGTAAAAGGCGGCGAAGCGGCTCAGCCGCGCGAGGGAATCCAGCGCCGCGCCGCCAGGGCCAGGAAGCCGACAGCCAGGCCCCAGAAGGCCGAACCGACCCCGAACAGGGCCACGCCCGACGCAGTGGCGGCGAAGGTCAGCACCGCCGCCTCGCGATCCTTGACCTCGCCCATCATCGCCCCCAGCGATCCAGTCAGGGGCGCGATCAGGGCCAGGCCGGTGATGGCGGCCAGCGCTCCCGTCGGCATGGCGATGAACAGGCCGGCCAGCGGCGCGGCGAACAGGGCGACGACCAGATAGAACAGGCCGTAGATCACCCCCACGGTCCAGCGTCTGGCGGCGTCCGGGTGGGCGTCCGGCCCGGTGCAGATGGCAGCGGTGATGGCGGCTAGGTTGACGCCGTGCGCCCCGAAAGGCGCCAGCAGGGTGCTGGTCAGCCCGCCCCAGAAGATCAGCTTTCCGGCGGGCGGGGCGTAGCCTGCGGCCCGCAGCACCACCAGACCGGGCAGGTTCTGCGACGCCAGCGTCACCAGATACAGCGGCAGGGCCAGACTGACCGCCGCCTTCCAGTCGAAGGCGGGCATGACCGGCGACAGGGCGCCGAACAGGCCGGTTCCCTCGGGCAGGGCGACCTGGCCGCGCAGGGCCAGGACGGCGAAGGCGGCGACCAGAACGGCGGGCAGGGACCAGGCGGGCGCCAGCCTGCGCATGACCAGAAAGACCAGCAGCAGACCCGCCGCCAGCGTCAGATCGGTCGGAAACACCAGGAACAGCTTGAGGCAGAAGGGCAGCAGCACCCCCGCCAGCATGGCCGAGGCCACGGCGGCCGGAATGCGCTCGGCCAGTCGGCCCAGCGCCGGGATCAGGCCGGTCAGCACCATCATCAGCCCGGCGATCACGAAGGCGCCCACGGCCGTCGACCAGCCGAGGCCGAGCGTCGAGGCGGCCAGCAGGGCCGCGCCCGGCGTCGACCAGGCCAGCACCACCGGCATCTTCAGCCGCCAGCTCAGCACTGCGCCGGGCAGGCCGATGCCCAGGCACAAGGCGGTGACCATGGAGATGATCTGGGCGGGCGCCGCCCCCATGGCCTGGCCGGCCTGCACCACCAGGGCGACCGTGCCGCCGAAGCCGACGACGGTCGCCACGGCGGCGGCCGAGAAGCTGGCGGCCACAATGCTGGGAGAAGGCGGCAGGCGGGACGAGCTCATGCCCTATGGCTTAGGCTGCGCCGCAACGCTTCGCAAAGGGGAAGGGCGCCGTTCCGGCGTCGTTTGAGTCGTCATGCTGGACCACACCGGGATCATCGTTTCGGACCTGACGGCGGCCCGCCGCTTCTATGACGCCGTGGCGGAGGCTCTGGGCCTGCAGACCGCCAGTAATTCGCCGGAGTCCTTCCTGTTCGGCCACAGCGCCGAACAGCCCATTCCCTATCTGTGGATCGGGACCACGCGGCCGTCCTATTGGGTCGAGGGTTCGCGCGCAGGGTTGAACCAGATGCACGTCGCCTTCGTCGCGCGGGACAAGGCCATGGTCGAGGCCTTCCATCGGGCGGCCCTGGCGGCGGGCGGCCGCGACAACGGCGCGCCCGGCCCCCGCGAAGGGGCCGGGGACTATTACGGGGCTTTCGTGCTGGATCCCGACGGCAACAACATCGAGGCCTGCTGCCGGGGCGCTGCGGTCCGCTGAGGACTCAGCCTTCCATGTCGTCCGGCAGGCCGACGGCGTGGAAACCGGCGTCGACGTGGACGACCTCGCCCGTGGTCGAGCGGCCCAGGTCCGAGCACAGCCACAGGGCGGCGCCGGCGACGCCTTCCATCGAGGTCTCTTCCTTGATCAGCGAGAACTGCGCCGACTTGGAGTGCAGGCCGCGCCCGCCCGAAATGCCCGCCAGCGACAGGGTGCGCATGGCGCCCGCCGAGATGGCGTTGACGCGAATGCCCTTCGGCCCCAGGTCGCGCGCGATGTAGCGGGTGGCGGCTTCCAGCGCGGCCTTGGCCACGCCCATGGTGTTGTAGTTCGGAATGACCCGCTCGGAGCCCAGATAGGTCAGGGTGATCATCGCGCCGCCGTTGGGCATCAGCTTGGCCGAACGCTTGGCCACGTCGACGAAGCTGAAGGCCGAGATGTTCATGGCCAGCAGGAAGCTGTCGCGGGTGGTGTTGTCGACGAAGGAGCCCTTCAGCTCATCCTTGTTGGCGAAGGCCACCGAGTGGACGACGAAGTCGATCGTGCCGAATTCCTTTTCCAGTTCGGCGAAGGCGGCGTCCATGGAGGCGTCGTCGGTGACGTCAGCCTGGATCAGCAGCTTGGCGCCGACGCTTTCGGCCAGCGGGCGCACGCGGCGCTCAAGCCCTTCGCCCAGATAGGTGAAGGCCAGCTCGGCGCCTTGTGCGGCCAGTTGCGAGGCGATGCCCCAGGCGATGGAGTTGGAGTTGGCCACCCCCATGATCAGGCCCTTCTTGCCCTTCATGAGGTCTCCGGTGGGCATGTCCCAGCCTTCGCTCGTCGCCATGGGTTCGTCTCCGTATCTAGAACTTGATCCGCCTTTTGGACGGGCGCGCGGCGGGTGACAAGCGCCCAGACCTCGGCTCGGGCTCAATCTGCGAAGCTGGCGTTTCTCCGCAGGCGGCCTAAGTTGAAGCCATGAGCTTCGACGTCGACAGTTCGAACGCGCAGCCGCAAGGCGCTTCCCCGGGGCCGGTCTTCTTCGACCGCCGCGAGCTGGACCAGATGCTGCGGATCTATGGACGCATGGTGGCGGCGGGCGAATGGCGGGACTACGCCATGGCCGGAGGCAGGGACCACGCCGAGTTCGCCGTCTTTCGTCGCCACGGCGACGCGCCGCTCTACCGCATCGAGAAGCGCCCGGCGCTGCGCCTGAAACAAGGGCAGTGGGCGGTGATCGGCGAGGGCGGCCATGTGCTGAAGCGCGGCCGCGACCTCGCCCAGGTGCTGCGCGTCTTCGACAGCCGGCGCTTCACGGTGGTGGAGTAGGCGGCGCCGGGTTTGCCGGTCGTCATTGAGGCAAAGAAAAAGGCCCCGACGTCGCCGTCGGGGCCTCATTTTTTTTGGCCTGCCGCCCTTCGGGCTGCTTGAGGCCCAGCGCTCAAGTCGGCCGTGACCGCGTCACAGCTTAAGAAGCCCTATTCGCGGCTGCCCATGAAGGCCAGCAGGAACTGGAACAGGTTGATGAAGTTGATGAACAGGCTCAGAGCGCCGAAGCCCGTGGCCACGCCCATGGCGTTCTTGTCGCCGCCGAGCGCGTAGTAGGTCATCTTCAGGCGCTGGGTGTCATAGGCGATCAGACCCGAGAAGATCAGCACGCCCGCGCCCGAGATCACCAGATACATCACGCCCGATTGCATGAACATGTTGACGATCGAGGCGATGATCAGGCCGATCACGCCCATGATCAGGAAGGTGCCCATGCCGCTCAGGTCCTTCTTGGTCGTGTAGCCGACCAGGCTCAGACCCGCGAAGGCGGCGGCCGTCACGAAGAAGGTCGAAGCCAGCGAACCGCCCGTATAGCGCAGGAACAGCACGCCCAGACCGGCGCCGATGGTGGCGACCACGGCCCAGTAGAGCATGTTCACGCCCCGTGCCGTCGGATTCTTCATGAAGAACATGGAGCCGAACAGCATGACCAGCGGCGAGAACTGGATGATCATGCCCAGCATCGTCAGGCCGACGCGACCGTCCGGCATGCGGGCGAACAGCAGTTGCTGCACCGCAGGAACGTTGCCGGTGACGTAGGCCAGGGCGCCGGCGACGACCAGGCCGATCGCCAGCTTGTTGTAGACGCCCAGCATGAAGGCGCGCAGGCCGGCGTCGACGGACATGTCCGCCGACTGCGGAAGCGGGCGCGCATAGCCGTTGTTGAAATCGCTCATCGCGAAAGAAGTCTCCCATGTGGCCGGAAATATCCCGACCCGTGGCTCAAATATCGGGACGCGGGGACGTCCATGCAAGAAAAACCGGACTTCCGGCCGCCGGTTCCGCCCGCTACCAAGGGTCGCATGTTGCGCCTGTTCACCGCTATCGCCATTCCCGAGGACGTCGCCGAGACCCTGGCGCGGCGCCAGTCCGGCCTGCCGGGCGCCCGCTGGCGGCCGCTGGACGCCCTGCACGTCACCCTGGCCTTCTATGGCGAGGCGTCCGAGCGCACGGCCGACGATCTGGCGTCGGAACTGACCCGGGCCGAGGGCGGAGGGGCGTTCGAAGTCACACTGAACGGCGTCGGCGCCTTCGGAGACGCGCATCGCAGCCACACCCTGTGGGCGGGGCTGGACCGGTCGGAGCCGCTGAGCGTCCTGGCCGGGCGTTGCCGCGCGGCGGGCGAACGGGCGGGCGTCCCGCCTGAAAAGCGCGAATACCGCCCGCACGTCACTCTGGCCTATCTGAAGCCCCAGGCGAACCCGGACCGCATCGGCGCCTGGATCGCGGGACACAACCTGTTGAAGTCGCCGCCGATCCGCGTGGATCGCTTCGGCCTTTATTCCAGCGTTCTGACCGGCGATGGCAGCGTCTACACCCTAGAACGCGAGTATCTGTTGTGATCGAACGCCCTGCTTCGCCCCTCGGTCCCACGCTGGAGACCGAGCGCCTGTTCCTGCGTCCGCCGACGCTGGATGATTTTCCGCGCTGGGCGGAGTTTCAGGCCGACCCTGACACGACTCGTTTCATCGGCGGGCCGCAGTCGAAGCATCAGGTCTGGCGGACCATCGCCTCGGTCGCGGGCATGTGGGCCTTGCATGGCGAGGGCATGTTTTCGGTGATCGAGAAGGCGACCGGCCTGTGGATGGGCCGCATCGGGCCGCTGCATCCCTATGATTGGCCGGGCCGCGAGGTGGGCTGGAGCCTGCACCCCGACGCCACGGGCAAGGGCTATGCGATCGAGGCCGCCGTCGCGACCATGGACTACGCCTGCGACGTGCTGGACTGGGCGGACGTGATCCATTGCATCGACCCGGACAACCGGGCGTCGGAGAAGGTGGCGGAACGGCTGGGCTCGACCAATCGCGGACTGGCCGTCATGCCGCCGCCCTTCCATGAGCACGCCGTCAATCTGTGGGGCCAGACGCGGGATCAGTGGCGTCTGAACCGGCAGCGCTTGCGATAGGAACATAGGCGGAACATAAAGGCGAATGCCCGCCGCCGCGCTTCACCTCGAACTGGTCTTCAGCCGCCCTGAAACGACCCTGTCCGTCACGCGTGGGGCCGCCCGGCTGATGGCGGACATGGGTTATGCGCCCCTGCTGGAGGTCTGCCTGCCCAATGGACGGCGCGCCGACGTCATGGCCCTGGGGCCGAAGGGGGACATCGTCATCTGCGAGGTGAAGTCGGGGATCGACGACTATCGCGTCGACCGGAAGTGGCATGAGTACGGCCCGTTCTGCGACGCCTTCTATTTCGCCGTGGCGCCGGAGTTTCCTGAGGGCGTCCTGCCCGACGAGCCAGGGCTGATCGTCGCTGACGGCTTCGGCGGGGCGGTGGTGCGCGAGGCGCCGGCGACGCCCCTCGCTCCCGCGCGCCGCAAGGCCCTGACCCTGGCCTTCGCCCGCCTGGGCGCGCTCCGGACGATGCGGGAGTAGCGCCTTCTCTCACAAGGGGAGAAGAAGAAGAACAATGCGCTCAAGTCGCGAGCGACCGCGTCGCGAGCATAGCGCCCCACAATGAAGCGATAGGCGCAGCCTATCGCGGCGCGCGTTTGGCCAGGATGCGTTGAAGGGTGCGGCGGTGCATGCCCAGGCGACGGGCCGTCTCGGAGACGTTGTGGTCGCACAGCTCATAGACGCGCTGGATATGCTCCCAGCGCACCCGGTCGGCCGACATGGGGTTTTCCGGCGGCTCGGGCGCCTCGCCGGTGGACAGCAGGGCCTTGACCACGTCGTCGGCGTCGGCGGGCTTCTGGAGATAGTCGACGGCCCCGGCCTTGACCGCCGCGACGGCCGTGGCGATCGCGCCGTAACCGGTCAGCATGACGATGCGGGCGTCCTCGCGCCGCTCGCGGATCATCTCGACCACCTTCAGGCCGTTGCCGTCCTCCAGCCGCATGTCCAGCACGGCGAAGGCCGGGACCGCCTGGCGCAGGGCGTCGTTCGCCTCGGCCACTGAGCCGGCGACAGTGACGGCGAACCCGCGGGATTCCAGCGCCCGCCCCAGACGGGTGCGCAGCGCCTGGTCGTCATCCAGCAGCAACAGGGATTTGTCGTCGAGGGCGGCGACTTGAGCGGCGACTTGGGGTTCGAGGTCGGACATGCGGTTCTCCTGCGGTTCAGGTCGTGCGTCATGGGCGCAGGGTCAAGGGCGAAGCCGACGACTGCGACATCAGGTTCCACCGGACTCCATGGCGGAAACCGGCGCCTCCAGCGCCTGTCGCGGCCAGCGGATGGAGACGCGGGCGCCCTTGGGCTGGCCCTTCTCGCCGTCTCCGGACCCGACCGAGACCTTGGCGCCAGTGCGTTCCAGCAGCGTGCGGGCGATGAAGAAGCCCAGGCCCATGCCGCCCTGGCTGGGGGCGATGGGGGCGGTGATCGGGGGCGGCGCCGCGCGGCGGCCGCGCCGGGCGGGGCGCGAGGCGGCGGCGATCTGGGCGGCCAGGGCGCGACGGGCCTTGGCCTGGGGGCGGCTGGTCACATAGGGCTCGCCCAGGCGCGGCAGAATCTCGGAGGCGAAGCCGGGGCCGTCGTCCAGGATGTCGATCTCGATCCAGCCGGCGTCGACCACGGCGGTCAGCCGCACCTTGCGGGCGGCGAAGTCGGCGGCGTTCTCGACCAGGGTGGACAGGCCGTGGACGATCTCGGGCAGGCGGCGGACGCGCGGCACGGGGTGTCCGGGCGGCGCCTTGACGGCGATCTCGAAGTCCAGGTCGAAGCCCCGGTGCGGCTCGGCCACCTCTTCCAGCAGGGCCTTCAGGTCGATGTCGGTGAACAGGGGGTCGCCCTCTTCGGGCTGGGCCGACAGCTGCTTGAGGATGGCCCGGCAGCGTTCCGCCTGTTGCAGGATCAGGGCGGCGTCCTCGGCGGCCGGACTGTCGGGGACGGCGTCGCGCAGCATCTCCTTGGCGACGACCTGGATGGTGGCCAGGGGCGTGCCCAGCTCATGGGCGGCGGCGGCGGCCAGGCCGCCTAGGGCCGCCAGCCTCTGCTCGCGCTGAAGGACGTCCTGGGTGGTGGCGAGGGCCAGCTCCAGCTTGTCGGCGTCGGCGGCGACCTTCCAGGCGTAGCCGGCGGTGAACAGCACCCCCGTCACCAGGGCCAGTCCCAGCCCCAGACGATAGAGGCCCGGCAGCTCCAGATGTTCGTGCAGCCGCCACGGCAAGGGCAGGGACCAAGAGAAGAGGAAGCCCACGGCGATCAGGGCCATGATCCCCAGGATCACCGCCTGGCGCGCAGGCAGGGCGGCCGCCGCGATGGTCACCGGCGCCACCAGCAGCAGGCAGAAGGGGTTGGCCAGCCCCCCGGTCAGGGCCAGCAGGGTCGCCAGCTGCAGGATGTCGAAACCCAGCTGAGCGGCGGTTCGAGGCCCGTCGGGCAGGCTGCCGTCGATGCGCCGCGCCCGCGCCATGGTGGCCAGGTTCATCGCCACGCCGGCGCCGATCACGGTCAGGCACTCCCACAACGGCAAGGGGAAGTGCAGGGCGAAATAGGCCGTCAGGATCGCCGAGGTCTGGCCGATCACCGCCAGCCAGCGCAGCACGATCAGGGTGCGCAGCGACAGGCCGCGTCCGCGTCGGGGCAGCTCCGGCAGGCCGGCCAGCTCGCCTCCCGCCAGGGCCAGGAGGTGCGGCGAGGCGGGCGGCTGGACGTGCGGCGGAATGGGGGCTTCTGTAGGGCTCACCCCTCTTCTATAGACCGGGCGCAGGGCGGCTGCACGGTGCGCCGTGTCGCGCCCGCCGAATGACCCTTCCGCCGAGGAGACGCCATGCCCCGCCGTCCCGTGATCCTGTTCGCCGCCGCCTGCGCGGTCATCGCCCTGGCGCTGGGCCTGATCACCATGGTGGTGGTCGGCGGTCGCCAGCAGGCGGCCCAGACGACGGACGTCGCGACGGGCCAGCCCTTGGTCGGCGGCCCCTTCACCCTGACCAATCAGGACGGCCAGGTCGTCGATCAGTCGATTCTGGAAGGCAAGTGGAGCCTGGTCTTCTTCGGCTTCACCTACTGCCCCGATTACTGCCCCACGACGCTTGGCGTGCTGAACGCCGTGCAGGAGCGGATGGGCGACAAAGCCAGGGATATGCAGATCGTCTTCATCAGCATCGACCCCGAGCGCGACACGCCGCAGATGCTGAAGGACTATCTGTCCTCGGACGGCTTCCCGGATGACGTCATCGGCCTGACCGGCACGCCGGAACAGGTGGCCCAGGTCGCCAGGGAGTACCGCGCCTTCTATCAGAAGGTCGGCGAGGGCGAGGGCTACACCATGAATCACGGCCTGACCGTCTATCTGATGGGGCCGGACGGCCAGTTCCGCAGCGCCGTCGCCCACGACCTGGGCCCCAGCCGCACGGCGACCCTGATCGAAAATGCGATGGAGAAGGGCTGATCACCTTTCCCTGAACGAAGCGAGGCCGGTCTTTTTTGCGACGCAGCACCCTGTATGATCGGCGTTCCACATCGGCGGGGGCCGCAGTCGGGGTTTCATGCTCTACGCTTTTCACGAGCTCGCCTATCATTCGGCGACGCCGTTCCGGATCGGGGCCCAGATGGCCCGCCAGTTCTGGACCTCTCCATTCAATCCGGCGTCGGATACGGCGATCGGCCGCACCGCCTACGCCTCGGCTGAAGTGTTCGAAAGTCTGACGCGTCGCTACGGCAAGCCCGACTGGGGTCTGGAGACGATCGAGATCGACGGCAAGGCCGTCCGCACCACCGAACAGGTCGTCTGGTCCTCGCCCTGGTGCCGTCTGGTGCGGTTCGCCCGCAACATCGGCGACCTGAAGCGCGCGGGCCGACTCGCCGCCGCGCCCGCCGTGGTGATCGTGGCGCCCCTGTCGGGCCACTACGCCACCCTGCTTCGCGGCACGGTCGAGACCTTCCTGCGCGACCACGACGTCTATGTCACCGACTGGTCTAACGCGCGCCAGGTGCCGATGCTGGAGGGCCGTTTCGACTTCAACGACTACATCGACCATGTGCGCGCCATGCTGGCGGCGGTCGGGCCGCGCGCCCACGTCGTCGGCGTCTGCCAGCCGGGGCCGCCGGTGCTGGCGGCCTGCGCGGTGATGGCGGCCGAGAACGACCCGAACCGGCCCGCCTCCATGACCTTCATGGGCTCGCCCATCGACGCCCGCCTGTCGCCGACGGTGACGAACCAGCTGGCCGAGGAAAAGCCCTTCACCTGGTTCAAGTCGAACATGATCCACACCGTGCCCTGGCCCTATCCGGGCGTCGGGCGGAGGGTCTATCCAGGCTTCGTCCAGCTCTACAGCTTCATGTCGATGAACGAGGATAAGCACCTCGACGCCCATCGCCGCTATTTCGAGGATCTGGTGGCGGGCGACGGCGACGGGGTTGAGAAGCACGAGCAGTTCTACGACGAGTATCTGTCGGTGCTGGACCTGACCGAGGAATTCTATCTCCAGACCATCGACATCGTCTTCCAGCAGCACCTGCTGCCGCGCGGCCTGTTGCAGCATCGCGGCGAGACGGTTGATCTGACCGCGATCACGGACATCGGCCTGGCCACCATCGAGGGCGAGATGGACGACATCTCCGGCGTCGGTCAGACCCAGGCCGCGCACGGCCTGACGCCGAACATCCCGGATGATCGGCGCCTGCTCTACGTCCAGCCCAAGGTCGGCCACTACGGCGTCTTCAACGGCCGCCGGTTCCGCGAGGAGATCTATCCGCGCGTGCGCGATTTCATCGCCAGCAATGAAGCTGTCAGTGTCGTACCGGAACGGTCAGCGTCTGCCGCTTGAGGGCGGCGGCGCCCTGAGGCTGTCGGTCAATCCGCGCGCGCGTCGGCTGTCGATCCGCATTGACGCCCGAGCCGGCGAGGCCGTGGCCGTCGCTCCCAGCGAGCGGCGCCTGGGCGAAGTCGTGGCCTTCGCCCGCACCAAGGCCGGATGGATCGCCGAACGGCTGGCCGCGCGGGCCGAGACCCTGGCGTTTGCGCCGGGCGCCGAGGTGAGCTGGCAGGGGCGTCCCTTGCGGCTGGAGGCGACGGGCGGCGCAGGCGCGGCGCGCCTGGTCGAAACGGCCGAGGGGCCGGTGCTGCGCTCGGGCGGAGAGGGCGAGGCCTTCTCACGACGCATCGAGAACTGGTTCCGTCGCGCCGCACGCGACTTCCTGGTCGAGCGGACCGAGGTTCACCTCAAGGCTCTGGGCCAGAAGCCGGTGAAGGTGTCCATCGTCGACACCCGCTCGCGCTGGGGCTCGTGCAGTCCGCACAACCGCTCGATCCGCTATTCCTGGCGCGTCATCATGGCCCCGCCCGCGGTGGCCGACTACCTGGCCGCGCACGAGGTCGCCCACCTGGTCCACGCCGACCACAGCCCGGCCTATTGGGCGGTCGTGGCCCGTCTGGTCGGGGATCATCGCCCGCACCGACGCTGGCTGCGCGAGCATGGCGCGGCGCTTCACGCGGTCGGTTAAATCCTTCTCCCACAAGGGGAGAAGGAAAGCCTAGAAAAACAGCGCGTCGGGCTGGCGTTGCTGTTGCGGAGCGGGTCGCGCCGCCGGGGGCTGTTGCGGCTGGGCCGCCTGCGGGGCCTGGCCGTCGATGACCACGGGCGGTTGGGCGTCGTCGTAGGGAACGGCCGTGGCGTAGGGGTCCTCGACCTGGCCCATCAGGTCGCCGACGGGGTCGGGCGGGATCCAACCCTCGGGCAGGGGCGGGCCGTTGGGGATGGCCTGGACCGCCAGACGCGGCAGGGCCGCCTCCATGAAGCCGCGCCAGATGGCGGCGGGCGAAGAGCCGCCGGTGACGCGGGCCATCGGCTTGTTGTCGTCCTTGCCGACCCAGACGGCGGCGACGAAGCCGCCCGTGTAGCCGACGAACCAGGCGTCCTTGTAGTCCGAGGTGGTGCCGGTCTTACCCGCGATGTCGCGCCCGCCGATGGCGGCCGAACGACCGCTGCCCGAGGTGATCACCCCGCGCAGCATCTGGTTCATGTAGTAGAGCGGCGGATTGTTGATGGCCTGGCCGCTTTCGGACGGGCCGTGGGTGTAGATCACCCGCCCAGACGGGGTGCGGATGCGGCTGATGCCGTAGGCGTCGACGCGGCGGCCGCCGTTGGCGAAGGCGTCATAGGCCTGGGCCATCTCCAGCGGGCTGACCTCGACGGCGCCGAGGGCCATGGAGGGCTGCAGGCCGATCTCGCTGCTGATCCCCAGACGGCGGGCGGCGCGAGCCACGCTGTCGCGCCCGACCTGGTCGGCGACATAGGCGGCGACGGTGTTGGTCGACTGGGCCACGGCCTGGGCCAGGGTCATCTGGCCCGAGAAGCGGCCCGAGTAGTTGCGCGGCGACCAGCCGCCGATGGTCACCGGCTGGTCCACCACCGGGGTCTCGGGCGTATAGCCGGCCTCGACCGCCGCCAGATAGACGAAGGGCTTCCAGGCCGAGCCCGCCTGGCGGCGGGCGTCGACGGCGCGGTTGAACTGGCTGTCGCCATACGACGAACCGCCGATCATGGCGCGCACCCGACCGTCGCCGTCCAGGGCGACCAGGGCCGCCTGCTCGACGCCCTTGCCCTTGTCGCGGTCCAGAATGCGGCGCACGGCGCGCTCGGCGTCGGTCTGCAGCGTCAGGTCCAGGGTGGTTTCGACCACCAGATCCTCGGTCGGCTCGCCGACCAGGCCGCGGATCTGCTTGTCGAGCCAGTCGATGAAGTACTGGGCGTGCTGACTGGCCAGCGTCTTGGACACCCGCACCGGCTCGGCCACGGCGGCGTCGCGCTGAGCGCGGGTGATGGCGCCGACCTCGACCATTTCGTTCAGAACGACGTTGGCGCGGGCGGCGGCGCGCTCGCTCTCCGACACCGGCGAATAGCGCGAGGGCGCCTTCAGAAGACCCGCCAGCAGGGCCGCCTCGCCGACCGTCAGCTTGTCGGCGCTCTTGTCGAAATAGCGTTGCGAGGCGGATTCGATGCCATAGGCGCCGGCGCCGAAATAGACGCGGTTCAGATAGAGGGCGAGGATCTCCTTCTTGGAGAACTTCATTTCCAGCCATACGGCCAGCATCAGTTCCTGGACCTTGCGCTTCATGTTCTGATCGGGCGTCAGGAACAGGTTCTTGGCCAACTGCTGGGTGATGGTCGAACCGCCCTGGACCACGCGCCCGGCCTTCAGGTTCGAGGCCATGGCGCGGCTCATGCCGATGGGGTCGAAGCCGGGGTGATGGTAGAAACGGCGGTCCTCGATGGCCACGAAGGCGGCCGGCACGTAGTCGGGCAGGGCGTCCAGATCGACCGGCGGCGCCATCTGGGTGCCGCGCACCGCGATCAGGGCGCCGGAGCGGTCCAGATAGGTGATCGAGGGCTGGCGATCGACCTCGTACAGACTGGAGGTGTCGGGCAGGTCGCGCGCGAAGACGGCGAAGAAGACGACGCCGAAGATCAGACCCCAGACGGCCAGAACCGCGCCCCAGTAGAAGAGACGGCCCATGAAGGTGCGACGCGGTTTTCCTCCGCCCTGATCGTTCCCGTCGGGTCCGCGGTCCTTGCGCGCCATGAACATCCCTCTATGCCAGCGGCGCGAACCCTAGACCATTTTCGGTTCAGTCGGAATCGACTGAACCTAGAACAATGGTCCAGAATTAAGCTGGAGCGAATATCTGGGTTCAGTTGAACGCAGTCCAACTGAACCGATTTCGCTCTAGCCGTTCACGTCGCCCGCGAAAACGCCCCCGTTTCCGATCACGCCAGCGTGTGCGTTTATTTCGCCGAAAGAATGGCGCGCCGGGCCAGCCAGACGCCCTGATCGCCGGCGCTCTCCACCGTCAGGTCGGCCTCGCTGAGCAGGGCGTGATAGGCGTCGGGGTCCAGGCTGCCGTGATAGAGCGGTTCGCCGCGCCATTCGCCGATCGCCTCGCCGTGGGCGGGACCGGCGGTGAACATCAGCCGCCCGCCTGGGCCGACGCGGGCGGCCAGGGCGGGCAGGACCGTCGTCTGCGCCTCAGGCGTCAGATGGAACAGGCTGTGCCAGGCCAGAACGCCGTGAAAGGCGCCGTCCGGCAGGGTTTCGCGCATGTCGCCGATGCGCCAGTCGCCGCCCGGCAGGGTCTGGCGCGCATGGGCGATCAGGCCGGGCGAGGCGTCGAGGCCGATGACCTCGAATCCGCGCTCCAGCAGGGCGGCGCCCATGGGCCAGCCCGAGCCGCAGCCGACGCCCAGCACGCGGGCGCCGGGCGGCCAGCCCTGCGTGAAGCGGCCCAGCCAGGCCGCTTCGTTCCAGTCGCCCTCATCCCGGCGCAGAACAGAGCCTCGGTCGCGAATCCAGTCCGCCGCCTTCTCCTGATAAAGGCCGACGATCCGGTCCGCGGCCGGATGGCTCATCGGGCCAGGAAGGCGTCCAGCTCGCCGTAGAAGGCCGTCGGCTGGTCGAACATGATGAAGTGGGCGCTGTCGTCGATGCGCTTCAGCTTCGCGCCGGGCAGGGTCGCGAACGACGCCTGATAGATGGCGTCGGTGATCGCATCGGTCATGCGGGCGTCGTTGAACTTGACGTAGAGCACCTCGGTCGGGGCGGTGATCCGGGCTAGTTCGGGGCGCAGGTCGGTCGTGACCAGTTCGCGGAAGGCGGCGGCCGAGACCTTCTGATCGCTGTCGCGCATGTCCTGAAGGGCCTCCTCGCGGCGGCCCTCGGTGTTGATCATGCCGTTGATGGCGGTTGTCGCCTGGGCGACGTAGGCGTCGCGCGGGCTGGCGGATTGGGCGGTCCAGATCTGATCGGCGACGGGCGTCACGCTCTCGGCGGTCGCGCCGGGCGCGCCGAACATGGCGCCCATGAAGGGGATCATGTCGACGACCATCAGCCTGCCGACCAGATCGGGGTGACGCGCGGCCAGCATCATGCCCATGGTCCCGCCCATGGAGTGGCCGACGACGGCGGGCTTGTTCAGATGCTGTTCGCGGATGTAGCGGGCGATTTCCTCGGCCACGGGGGCGCCGACCGGCTGGGGGGCGTCGCTCTGGGCGTTGGCTTGCGGCGCGGCGCCGGCGAAACCGGCGACGTGGATGCGGTGGACGCGATAGCGCCCGGCCAGATGGTCGACCGCGCCCTGCCAGATGTCGGGCGAGGACGACAGGCCGGGGATCAGGATCAGGTCGGGCGCGCCCTCCGGCCCGTCGACCACCACGCTGAGGCGATCGGACGCGAAGGCGGCGTGCGTCGCGTGATTGGCGGGGCCGTCCTGAGCCAGGGCGGCGGGGGCGGCGGCCAGCAACAGGGCGGCGGCGCCGAAAAGGGCGGTGGAGGCGGTGCGGATCAAGGCGTCTCTCCCAAAGAGAATTTGCGCCAGATTAATTCATCGGCTGAGGAAGGGAATGGCCTTTGGACGGCCGACCGTCGCTGCTGCTACAAGGCGGCCATGACCGCAGACGCCGCGCCCGCATCTTCCGCCGCCCCAGAAGCCAAGGCCCCGCCGACGGCTTTCGGCAAGGGCTTCATCACCGACGCCTGGTATTTCGTCGCCCTGGCGCGCGACGTGCCGGTCGCCAGCCTGAAGCGCTATGAGATCATGGGCGAGCCGGTCCTGATCGGCCGCACGCGCGCCGGCGAGGTCTATGGGATGCGCGACATCTGCCCCCACCGCGCGGCGCCGCTGTCGGCCGGGCGGCTGGTCGAGAAGCCGGGCGAGGGCGAGACGATCGAATGTCCCTATCACGGCTGGCGCTTCCGGCCCGACGGCGTCTGCGCGGCCATCCCGTCGCTGGTCGAGGATCAGGCGTTCGAGGCGAACCGCATCAAGGTCCGATCCTACCCGGTGCGCGAGAGCCAGGGCATGGTCTTCGTCTGGATGGCGGCGGACGCCCGCAACCCGTCCGAGCCGGATCAGGAACCGCCGCAGTTCCCCGGCGCCGTCGGCCAGCCCCGTCTGGTCGAGTGGATGGATTTCGACAGCCATATCGACCACGCCGTCGTCGGCCTGATGGACCCCGCCCACGGCCCCTATGTCCACCAGCAATGGTGGTGGCGGTCCGAGCATTCGATGCACGAGAAGGCCAAGACCTTCGCCCCGGTCGACTTCGGCTGGGCCATGGTGCGTCACGCGCCGTCGTCGAACAGCCGCCTGTACAAGGTGCTGGGCGGGGCGCCCGCGACCGAGATCACCTTCCGCCTGCCGGGCTATCGCTGGGAGCATATCCAGGTGGGCGAAAAGCAGGTGCTGGCCCTGACCTGCCTGACGCCGGTGAGCGAGACCAAGACCCGCATCACCCAGATCTTCTGGTCCGATCACTGGGTGTTCGGCATCGCCAAGCCCTTCCTGCGGATGGGCGTCGTCGCCTTCCTGAAGCAGGACGGCGGCATGGTGAACCTGCAGAACGAGGGGCTGAAATACGACCCGGCCCTGATCTGGATCGACGACGCCGACAAACAGGCCAAATGGTATCAGCAGCTGAAGCGCGAATGGCTGAAGAGCCGCGCCGAGGGCCGCGCCTTCGTCAATCCGATCAAGGAGACGGTGCTGCGCTGGAAGAGCTGACGGCTGAAGTCCGGCGGCGCAGCTCTGGCCGTTCCGTGCGGAACGGCGCAATCATGCGGCCATGAAGCCGGTCGCGCACCTCTTTCGTCTGCACTTCGCCCTTTGGTTGGGATTGGCGGTGATGGCGGCGGCCAGCGCCGTCTCGCCGGTCGTCTGGGGCTGGCCGATGCGGCTGGCGGTCGCCTGGGACGCGGGTGTGACAGCCTTTCTGCTGCTGACCTTCATGCGGTTGAGTCGGGCGCGATCGGTGGCGGTGATCCGCGCGCGGTCGGCGGAGCTGGACCAGGCGGGCGGGGCGGTGCTGCCGCTCAGCCTGTTGGCGGCGGGGGCCAGCGTCTTCGTCATCGTCTTCATGGCGGCGTCGGGCGGCAAGCCGACGGCGACGGCGGCGGTTCTGACCGTGGTCACCATCGCCTTGAGCTGGCTGTTCGTGCAGACCATCTTCACCCTGCATTACGCCCATGAGTTCTATGCGCCCGCCGAGGCCGGCCAGGGGGATCGTCAGGGCCTGATGTTTCCGGGCGAGGACGACGCCGACTACTGGGACTTCCTGCACTTCGCCCTGATCATCGGCGTGGCGAACCAGACCGCCGACGTCCAGATCTCCAGCCAGCGCCTGCGCCGCATCGCCACCGTCCACAGCATCGTGGCCTGGCTGTTCAACACGGTGATCCTGGCTCTGGCGGTCAATCTGGCGGTCAACCTGTTGTAGGCTTTCGCCGAGTTCGCCTTGACTTGGCCGCTATTGAGGCCCATCTGCGCTGCATCGCACAATGCGGTGACCGGTGCGTTCCAGCGCGTGTTGGGCTTCCCTCCCCGGAAGGCCTGTCTGTCGAGCGGCCGGATCATTCGATTTCATACGTCGTCCATACACGCGGGGCGGCGCCCGTTCCCCGCCCGAGCTTCGGGCAGGCGACGTGCGCCCCTAGTGAAGGCCTGGCTTGTCCAGCCGCGCGCGCCGCCGTTCGTGAAAGACAGACGTGAGCGACACCATCACCTTCGAATCCATGGGCCTGAACAAGGCCCTCCTGACCGCCCTGGCCGCGACCGGCTATGAGAAGCCGACGCCGATCCAGGCCAAGTCCATTCCCGACGTCATGAAGGGCAAGGATCTGCTGGGCATCGCCCAGACCGGCACCGGCAAGACGGCGGCCTTCGCCCTGCCGATCCTGCATCGCCTGGCCGAGAACCGCGTGGCGCCCAAGCCGCGCACCACGCGCGCCCTGATCCTGAGCCCCACGCGCGAACTGGCGACCCAGATCGCCGACAGCTTCAAGCAATACGGCGCCCACCTGGGCTTCCGCGTGGCCGTCATCTTCGGCGGCGTGAAATACGGCCCGCAGGAACGCGCCCTGCAACAGGGTCTCGATGTCCTGGTCGCCGCCCCCGGCCGCCTGCTGGATCACCTGCAGCAGAAGACGCTGGACCTGTCCTCGACCGAGATCTTCGTCCTCGACGAAGCCGACCAGATGCTTGACCTCGGCTTCATCAAGCCGATCCGCCAGATCGTCAGCCGCATCCCGGCCAAGCGCCAGAACCTGTTCTTCTCGGCCACCATGCCGTCGGAGATCGGCAAGCTGGCCGGCGAGCTGCTGAAGGACCCGGTCAAGGTCCAGGTCACGCCGCAGGCCACCACGGTAGAGCGCATCAAGCAGTCGGTGATCTGGGTCGAGCAGGGCAGGAAGCGCGCCCTGCTGACCGAGCTGTTCTCGGACCCCGCCTATACGCGCTGCCTGGTCTTCACCAAGACCAAGCACGGCGCCGACAAGGTCGCGGCCTATCTGGAGGCCGGCGGCGTCGAGGCCGGGGCCATCCACGGCAACAAGAGCCAGCCCCAGCGCGAGCGCGCGCTTGAGGCCTTCAAGAACGGCAAGCTGCGCGTCCTGGTCGCCACCGACATCGCCGCGCGCGGCATCGATGTGGACAAGGTCACCCACGTGGTGAACTTCGAGCTGCCCTATGTGCCGGAAGCCTATGTCCACCGCATCGGCCGCACGGCCCGCGCGGGCAAGGACGGCACCGCCATCAGCTTCGTCGCCGGCGACGAGATGAAGCTGCTGAAGGACATCGAGAAGGTCACGCGCCAGAAGATCCCCGCGATCGACCGTCGCAACGACAAGGCCCTGGCCCAGTTGGACGCCTCCATCATGGCGGCGGGCGTGGCCAAGAAGGCGACCTTGCCCGAGCGCGAGGGTCGTTCGGGCGGCGAGGGCCGCGGCGGCGGTCGTCGCAACCCGCGTCGCGACGGCGTCAAGCCCGAGGGCGGCGGCCAGCCGCACCGTCAGCGCAAGGGTCAACGCGACCGGACTCATCACGCCGAGCGCCCGGCGGCGGCCTATGACCCGATGGCGGGCGACCGCGCCCGCTCGGCCGTCCGGGCGACGCCCGAGGCCGAACCCAAGCCGGTCGGCGAGCTGAAGCGCCGTCCTCGTCGTCGCCGTCCGTCGAACGGCGGCAAGGGACACGGCGCTCAAGGCTGATCGTCGAGATCGGCGCAGGAACAAAAACGGCGGCTCTCTTGCGGGAGCCGCCGTTTCCGTATCCGTCGTCAGGCGAGGATCAGAAGGCCCAGCGGGCGCCGATCGAGGCCACCAGGGCCGAGCCTTCGGCCTCGCCGCGCAGGTGCGAGGTCACGGCCGCCGGGGTGCCGGCGTAGAAGGCGCGGTCGTCGTGGATCGTCGAGTCGCTGAAGGCGATGTAGGTCAGACCCGCGTCGAAGGTGACGCCCTCGGTCACCTCGGTCGAGCCGCCGACCGAGAACAGCCAGCGGTCGGCGTCCGGGATGCGGGCGGTGCGTAGGCTGTCGCGGGTCGGGGTCGGATCGTAGCCGACGCCGGCGCGCAGGGTGGTCTTGTCGCTGATGGCGTAGTCCAGGCCGATCGCGCCGGTGGTGACGTCCTTGTAGTTCTGATGGATGACGTCGCCGCCGCCCGGATATTCGACGGTGATGGCCTGGAACTCGGACCAGCCGATGCGATTGACCTGGGCGTTCAGGGTCAGCTTGTCGTTGACGGCGTAACGGACCGACGCCGAGGCGAACCACGGGGTGTTGAAGCTGGCCGTGCCGCCCGTCGAGACGCTGTTAGGCGCCAGCGGGCCGGTCAGGACGATGTTCACGTCGCCGTCCAGTTCGTGCTCGATCTTGGAGCGATAGCTGAGACCGAAGTCCCACGGGCCCTTGTGGACCTGGGCGCCGACATTCCAGCCGAAGTCCCAGCCGTCGCCTTCCAGCGAGGAGGAGCCGTCCGGCAGCAGGGGGGACACCGACGGCATGGCCGAGGTCAGCTTGGCCTTGACGAACTGGGCGTTCAGACCGGCGCCGACGTCCAGCCAGTCGTTGACCTGATAGGCCACGGTCAGGCTGGCGTCGCCCGAGCGCAGCTCCGACGTCAGGGCGTCGTAGCGGGCGAAGGAGCCCTGTTCGTACTTGGTGATGAAGTTGTAGGGGGCGGCCACCGAGACGCCGACGGCGAAGCGGTCGCCGATCGGCGTGGCGAAGGCGAAGTTCGGCACCAGGCCGCTTTCGATCGGGTCGACCTCGGTGTTGCGCGGGTTGACCACCGGCACGTCCACGCCGCCCGGATAGGTGACGTAGGAGCCGGCGTTCTTCACCTCGGAGTCGATGCGGATGGCGTGAAGGCCGACCGAGACTTCACGGCCGCTGCGGGCGATGGAGGCGGGGTTCCACCACATCGAGCCGACGCCGCGGTCGGCGGCTTCGCCCGAATAGGCGCGTCCGGCGCCGCGCACGGACTGTTCCTGCAGATAGAAGGAGCCCGCGAAGGCCGGGGCGGCGACGCCCGTCATCAGGGCGGTGGTCAGAGCCAGGCCGCCGAGGCGGGCCATGTTCCTGGGAGTCATTACGCTTCACCTATGTCGTGGGCCGACCATTTTGAGAAAGGCGGGCGGCCTTGGTTCGGGGAGGGCCGCCACGCTACCCATCACAGCGTCCGTGTCATGAAAGCGTTGCGTCCAAGGCCGGTGTCGGACCGCTTCTCGGCGAAAGCGTGGCGCAAAAATCGCACAATTTCACACCTTGGTGAGGTTACGTAACGGCAATTTCGATGCCTGAAGAACGTAGGTTTGCGGCAAGATCGTGTTCCGCAGCGTCAACTTCGGCCTGATCCCGACCCCGGATAACCAGCTGGGTTCCGACCTCGCCGGCGGTCTGTCCGGCGCCGAAACCGAAGGGATAGGAGCCGAAGGACAGGTGTGGTCGCGCCTCGGCGGCGACGCGCAGGATGTCGGCCACGGCGCCCTCGCCGACGCCGGTGACGCGCAATGACCGGCTGTGCACCGGGGCGCCCGTCTTCAGGCGCGGCGCCACGTCGTCCAGCATGGCCTCCATGATCTTGGGCACGCCGGCCATGACGAAGACGTTGTCGACCTGGAAGCCCGGCGCGTCGCTGACCGGATTGGCGATCAGGACGCCGCCGTCGGGCACGCGGGCCATGCGGCGCCGCGCAGCGTTGAACTCGCCCGGCGCATAGCGGCGCTCCAGGATGGCGAGAGCCTCGGGGTGTTCGCACACGGAAACGCCGAAGGCGGCGCCGACCGCATCGGCGGTGATGTCGTCATGGGTCGGGCCGATGCCGCCGGTGGTGAAGACATAGTCGTGCGCCGCGCGCAGGGCGTTCAGCGCCGCGACGATCTGGTCCTGACGATCGCCGACCACCCGCGCCTCCATCAGATCGACGCCGAGCGGCGCCAGGAAGCGGGCCAGGGTGTTCAGATTGCTGTCGCGGGTTCGGCCCGACAGGATCTCGTCGCCGATGACCAGGACGGCGGCGGTGGGGGAGGGGGGCGATTGTGACATGGGCTGAAGATAGGAAGCGCCAGGCCATGCGTCAGCCGTGAACCCTGACGGGCTTGAGGTTTTGTGCTAGTCTGACCATCTGAAGTCCTGAAGTCGTTTCTTCGCCCGGTCCGCCTGTATGCGGAGCGCGCGCCTCCCCGAAAGCCGATCATGTACGAGACCCCCGACCTGGAAACCGACGTCTTCGTCCGCAGCCACGAAATCCGCATCTATGACGCGGAAGGGTTCGAGGGCATGCGCAAGGCCGGCCGCCTGGTCGCCGAGGCGCTGGACATGATCACCGAGCATGTGAAGCCGGGCGTCACCACGGGCGAGCTGGACGATCTGGTGCGCGAGTTCACCCTGGACAACGGCGGCGTCCCCGCCTGCCTGGGCTACAAGGGCTACACCAAGACGGTCTGCACCTCGATCAACCACGTCGTCTGCCACGGCATTCCCGGCGACAAGGTTCTGAAGGAAGGCGACATCGTCAACATCGACCATACGGTCATCGTCGACGGCTGGCACGGCGATAGCAGCCGGATGTACCCGGTCGGCGAGATCAACGCCCGCGCCAAGCGGCTGATCGACGTCACCTATGACTCGCTGGACCTGGGCCTGGCCCAGATCAAGCCGGGGAACACCTTCGGCGACATCGGCTTCGCCATCCAGAAATTCGTCGAGGCCCAGCGCATGAGCGTGGTCCGCGACTTCTGCGGCCACGGCATCGGCCGGGTCTTCCACGACAGCCCCAACGTCCTGCACTACGGCCGTCGCGGCGAGGGCGCGGTGCTGAAGCCGGGCATGTTCTTCACCGTCGAGCCGATGGTGAACCTGGGCAAGCCGGCGGTGAAGGTGCTGTCGGACGGCTGGACCGCCGTGACGCGCGACAAGTCGTTGTCGTCGCAGTGCGAACACTCGATCGGCGTGACCGAGGACGGGCTGGAGATCTTCACCGCCTCGCCCAAGGGTCTTTTCCGCCCGAAATTCTGAGCTAGTCTCCCTTCCGGGGGAGGCTGATGCTCGATCAACCGCCGGAACAACCGAAGGCCAAGCCGCACCACGCCGGTCATCGCGAGCGGCTGCGTGAACGCGCGCGCACGGCGGGCATCCATCATCTGCCGGACTATGAGCTGCTGGAGCTGTTCCTGTTCCGCAGCCAGCCGCAGGGCGACGTCAAGCCGGTGGCCAAGGCCCTGCTGACGCGGTTCGGATCGCTGGCGGCGGTGCTGGCGGCCTCGGTGGAGGATCTGATGACGGTCAAGGCCGAGGATTCGCGCGGTCGGGCCAAGGGGGTGGGCGCCGAGACGGCGCTGGACCTCGCCGCCCTGCACGAAGTCTCGCGCCGCGTGGCCAAGGAAGAGGCGAACAAGCGCACCGTCATCTCGTCGTGGACGGCGCTGCTGGCCTATGTGCGCCTGTCGCTGCAGCACGAGCCGCGCGAGCAGTTCCGCGTCCTCTATCTCGACAAGAAGAACCAGCTGATCCTCGACGAGATTCAGAACCGGGGCACGGTCGACCACGCCCCGGTCTATCCGCGCGAGGTGGTGCGGCGGGCGCTGGAACTGTCGGCCAGCGCCATGATCATCGTGCACAATCACCCCTCGGGCGATCCGACGCCCAGCCGGGCCGACATCGACATGACCAGACAGGTGATCGAGGCCGCCCGCGCCCTGTCGGTTCAGGTTCACGACCACCTCATCGTCGGCCGCGAAGGCGTGGCCAGCTTCAAGCAACTGGGATTGATGTGACTGTTCTGACCACTCAACGCCTGACCCTGACGCCCGTCGCCGTCGGCGACATGGACGACCTGACCGCCCTGTGGGCCGACGCCGAGTTCACCCGCCACATCATGGGGCGAGGCCTGTCCGAGGAGGAGGTCTGGTTCCGCCTACTGCGCGACATCGGCCACTGGCAGGCCAAGGGCTACGGCAACTGGTCGATCCGCGAGACGACGACGGGGGCCTATGTCGGCAGCGTCGGCGTGCTGGACTATCGCCGCGAGATCGATCCTCCCTTCGACGCGCCGGAGCTGGGCTGGGGCGTGGCGCCCGCCTTTCAAGGTGCGGGCTTGGCGCGCGAGGCGCTGGAGGCGGCCCTGGCTTGGACCGACGCCTATCGGCTGGAGGCGCGCACGGTCTGCATGATCTCGCCCGAGAACGCGCCCTCGGCGCGTCTGGCCGAGCGGGTGGGCTATCGCCCCTACGCCCGCGCGGACTACAAGGGATCGGCCGTCGACCTGTATGAGCGCCCTCGCGCCGGATGAGCGGCTGACAGGCGGGGCGCGGGGCGATAAGCTTTACAATTCAGGCCCGGAAGCGGCCTTCTGCGTTTCAGGAGTTCCAAGATGCCCATGTCCGCCGACGACCTTCGCGACCATCTGGTGGAGGCCTTCCCCGACGCGGACATCGCCATCGAGGACCTGGCGGGCGACGGCGACCACTATCGCGCCCGCATCGTGTCGGAGGTCTTTCGCGGAATGCCCCGCGTGCGTCAGCACCAGACCGTCTACGCCGCGCTGAAGGGCAAGATGGGCGGCGAACTGCACGCCCTGGCGCTGGAGACCTCGGCGCCGGTCGAGGCGGGCTGAACCCCATGCGCTACCGCCCCTTCGGCGCCTCGGGGGCTGCGGTCTCCAGTCTGACGCTCAGCCTGGGGGCTGAGGCGGCGGCGCGGGGGCCGAACTCTGTCCGCGACCTGGTGTTCGCCGGGCTTGAGGCGGGGGTGAACGGCTATCATATCGAGCGGCTGGACCCGATGCTGCTTCAGGCCGTCGGCGAGGCCCTGGGCCATGTCGAGCGGCGGCTGGTGTGGGTCAGCACGACCCTGGGCGCCGACCGGGATTTCTCGGCCGAGAGGCTGGGCCGTTCGATCGAACAGGGGCTGCACGCCTCGGGCCTGGGCTGGTTCGACATGGCGGTGCTGGATCGCCCGGCCGAGGATGAGCTGCCCCAGACCTCCCTGACCGCCCTGAAGGCGATGCGGAAGGCCGAGTATGTGCGGATGCTGGGCGTGTCGGGCGATGAACCGGTGACGGATCTCTATGTCTCGACCGGGGCGTTCGACGTCCTGTTCACCCCCTTTCACGCCAATGTGCCCTGGCAGGTGCGCTCGCGCATGAAGGCCGCGCGTGATCGGGAGATGAGCCTGTTCGCCTATGACTATTTTCCCGAAAGCCTGGCCACCGAGCGCCGCGCCGCCGATGCGGGCGGGGCGAAGAAGCGGGGCCTGTTCGGCGGCTGGGGCGCAGGGCGAGGCGAGGCCGATCTGGAGCGGCCGGGCTCCTTCGCCTTCCTGCACCGGACGCCGGGGTGGACCGGCGAGGCCATCTGCCTGGCCTACGCCCTGGCGGATCCGGCGGTGGCCAGCGTGCTGATCCGGCCCAGGGACCGGGCGCATCTGGAAGACCTGGCGAGCGTGCCCGAGCGCGACCTGCCCGCCGGCCTCTCGGCCCAGATCGAGATGGCGCGTGTGGACGCCTCGGCCTGATCGGCTTCAGGCGCCGATGGCGGAGAAGGGGCCGTTGAGGAAGCCGGGCTTGCCGTAGGCCAGGGGACGGCCGTCCTCGGCCAGGACGCGGCCGCCCGCCGCCTCCAGCACGGCCTGGCCGGCGGCGGTGTCCCATTCGCTGGTGGGGCCGGTGCGCGGATAGGCGTCGAAGCGGCCCTCGGCGATCAGGCAGAACTTCAGCGAGGAATCCATGCCCTGCCATTGGGTGCAGCCGTTGCGGGCGGCCAGACGCAGGGCGTCCTCGTCGCTGATGCTGTGGCTGACCAGGGCGACGGCGTCGGCGGGGCGTTCGCGCACGCGGATCGTCCTCCACGGCTCGCCGAAGGCGCGGCGCAGCGCGCCCTGGCCCGGCGCGGCGGAGCGCCAGCTGACGCCCAGGGCCGGGGCCGTCACCGCGCCGGCCACGGGGGCGTCGCCGCGGATCAGGGCGATGTTGACCGAATAGCTCTCGCGCCCCTGGACGAACCCGCGCGTGCCGTCCAGCGGGTCGATGAGCCAGAACCACGTACCGACCGACGACGGGGCGCCGTCGGCGGCGACGGCCTCCTCGGCGACGGCCTCGACCTGGGGCCAATGTTCGGCCAGGCGGGCCAGGATCAGGGCCTCGGCGGCGCGGTCGGCCTCGGTCACGGGGCTGGCGTCGGCCTTGGTCTCCACGGTCGTATCGGCCCGCCAGTAGGGCAGGATCAGGCGGGCGGCCTCTTCGGCGATGTCGGCGATGATCTCGGCCAGGCGGCCGGAGAGGAGGTCGGATTCAAGGTCGGCGTAGGCGGAGGCGGTCATGAAGGGCTGGATAGACCATGCGGCCGGTTTAACGAACCGGCAAATCAGGCCACCTTGGCCTTAACCTTTTCGAAACCTTGTGCGCCATGACCGTTTCCGACGACCCTGCCTCCCTATCCGCCGCCGATCTGCCTGTGGACGGCGCCGAACTGGCCGCCTTCATCGCCGCCAAGCTGTGCCACGACTTCATCAGCCCGGCCGGCGCCGTGATGTCGGGGTTGGACCTGCTGGACGATCCCGGCGCCCAGGACATGCGCGACGACGCCCTGGGCCTGATCCGTCAGAGCGCGGCCAAGATGGTGGCCCTGGTGCATTTCGCCCGGGTGGCCTTCGGCGCCGCGACCAGCAGCGAACAGTTTTCCGGCGCCGAACTGCACGGCCTGGTCGCGGGTCTGACCGACGGCGGGCGCGCCACGCTGGACTGGCGCGTAGGGGATGAGACCTTCTCCAAGATCCAGGCGCGGACCCTGATCAACTTGGCCTATCTGACCGTTTCGGCCCTGCCGATGGGCGGGGCGGCGGTGGTGACCGTCCGCCGGGAAGGCGATCAGTTGTTTCTGGTCGGATCGGCCGAGGGCGCCCGCGCCCGGCTCAAGCCGGAGGCCGTGGTCGGCCTGAAGGGCGAGCGGCTGACTGAGGGGCTGGCGGGGCAGTGGATCCAACCCTACTGGCTGTGGCTGACGGCGCGCGAGGCGGGCGGGCGGCTGGACCTGGCGGCTGAAGAGGGCCGCGTGGCCTTGATGGCGCGCTTGCCGGGCGCTAGTGAGCAACCCGCGTTCGTCTAGCCAACGCTCCGTTAACCCGCCTGAACGACTATGGCGTGAGCGTGGTTTTGATCTCGCGCCAAACGGGAATAGACCCTGTGGACCCCAGAACCTGTCTGATCGTCGATGACAGCCGCATCATCCGCAAGGTGGCGCGCCGCATCCTGGAGGATCTGTCCTTTGACGTGGCCGAGGCGGCCGACGGCGCTGAGGCGCTGGACTATTGCCAAGCGGCCATGCCCCAGGTGGTGCTGCTGGACTGGCAGATGCCGGTGATGGACGGCCTGGCCTTCCTGCGTCGCCTGCGCGACCTGCCGGGCGGGCGCACGCCCAAGGTTCTGTTCTGCTCGGTTGAGACGCGGGCGGATCGAATCGCCGAAGCCCTGTCCGCAGGGGCCGACGAATATGTTATGAAGCCCTTCGACGGCGAGATCCTTCAGGCCAAGCTCGCCGAAGTGGGAGTGGTGCAGTCGCCGTCATGACGCCGGAGGATTTCGATCGTCTTCAGAGTCTGCTGGCGTCCCGCGCCGGCTTTCGGCTGACTAGAGACCGGATGCAGCTGGCCGAGCATCGGCTGGGGCCTGTGGCGCGGCGCGAGGGCTATCACAACGTCGAGGCCATGCTGGCCAGCCTGTGGAGCCGTCCGGTGGCCTCCCTAGGCTGGAGCGTGATCGAGGCCCTGCTGAACGGCGAGACCTGGTTCCGGCGCGACCGTGCGGCCTTCGAGGTGATGGAGCGCGAACTGCTGCCCGCCCTGACGGCGGCCCGGCCGGGCGGGCGAGTGCGCCTCTGGTGCGCGGGCGCCTCGACCGGGCAGGAGGCCTATTCCCTCGCCATCGCCGGCCTGGAGGCGGGGGCCCAGGTCGAGATCGAGGCCACGGATTTGTCGCGTCAGGCGATCGAGAAGGCGCTGTCGGGCCTCTACACCTCGTTCGAGATACAGCGCGGCCTGTCGGCGCGGGCCATGCTGCGCTGGTTCGAGCAGGTCGATGATCAGTGGCGGGCGCGGCCCGAACTGCGCGCCGCCATCGCCTTCAAGCGCGCCAACCTGCTGGACGAGGCGGCCGACGAGGGCCGGTTCGACGTGGTCTTCTGCCGCAATGTCCTGGGCGACATGGCGCCGGAACGCCGCGCGCGGGTGCTGGACGGGCTGGAGCGGCGGATGGTCGACGACGGCTGCCTGTTCCTGGGGCGCGACGAGCGGCCGGACGGCGACAGCGTGGCCTTCCGTCCGGTGGCCGGACGCAAGGGCCTCTATGTGAAGAGCGCGGCCGCCGCACGGCGCGCCGCCTGAGCCGTCAGACCGTCTGAGCCGTCAGGCGACCGACAGCAGGCCCTGGGCGGCGACGGCCTTGACGCCGGGGCCGGGAACCTCGGCGAAGGCCAGGTCGGTCACGCCGAAATACTCATGCTGGTTCAGGGCGCACCAGTCGGTGGTGACGATGCGGACGGTCTCGCGTCCCTCGATCCCCTCGACCGCGCCATAGACGAAGTCGCCGGTGCGGCGGGCGAAGGGCATGACCCGATCCTGGTTGGCCAGGGCGGTCAGTTCGGCCAGTCGTGAGGCCGGAACCTCGGCGGCCATCAGCTTGCCGTCGAAACGCACCACGGCGTCGAAGGCGTAGCGGCTGACCGGCCCGGCGGATAGACCCGTCCCCAGCGTCGTGTGGCCGATGAAGCCGGCCTGGGCCCCGGCGAAGCGGGCGAAGGCGGCGGCCACGGCGCGGCCGGTATCCCCCAGCGACAGGGCGGTCGAACTGGTCCCGAGAACGGCGCGCTCCTGTGCGGTCAGATGCTGGTCCAGCGTCGTGCGGATCAGGGCGGCCAGGGTCGGGTCGGCGGCGCCGTCCAGGGCGACGGTGCGCGACTGGGCCCGCACGCTTCCATCGCCGAGATAGTCCGCCGCGGTATAGGCGTTGCTCCACGATCCGGTGTGGGCGTAGAGGCCGCGCCCCAGCGGCTCCTGGAACAGCAGGTGGTTGTGTCCCCCGATCATCAGGGCGCCGTCGGGCAGGGCGGCCAGCATCCCGCGGTCGCCCGCCACGCCAGCGTGGCTCATCACCAGCGTCAGATCGGCGCCCTCCAGCAGCGACGACAGATGGGCGTTGGCCCATTCGGTCGGATCGGGGATCGACAGCCAGTCGCGGCTGGCCTTGGGATAGGTGTTCAGCGAATTCGTGCCGAAGCCGGCGATGCGCAGACGGCGCTCGCCGAAGGTCAACTCCGTCGCGGCCGGGGCGTAGGGTCGGCCGTTGCGGGCGTCGACGATGTTGCTGAGGACGGTGATCCCCAGGCCCTGCATCCGCTTCACGACCTCATGCAGGTCGGGGATCAGGTCGTTGTCGTGATTGCCCAGGTTGACCACGGTGGGGGCGATGGCGGGCAGGGCGGCCAGGAAGGCCCAGTCGATCGCGCCTTCGGACCGCACCGACACGACGTTGCCATGCTCGAAGATGTCGCCATCGACCGCGATCAGATGCGGAACCGGTCGGCTGCGGACCTCAGCGCGCAAGGCGGCGAGAAGCTGGGCGCTACGCTCATAGGCGGAGTGCAGGTCGGACATGGCCAGGACGCGGCCGATGACGGCGGGCGACTGATCCAGCGCGAGGGCGGCGGTTCCGCCGACCAGGGGCAGGGCGGCGGAACCGGCAAGAAATCGGCGACGGGACGGGGCGGCGAGGGGCATGGGCGTCTCCTGCGGCAGGTCGCGCGCTTCGCGCATCGGGAGCCCCGGAGGAAGGCGCAGCCGGTCTGCTTGGCACGTCCTGTTGCGGCGCACAATGTCGCGCTACGGCGACGCGTGAATCGAACGGCGGTTTCTTGCGGTCTGTGTCCCTGTCGCGAAAGGTTCATGCATCAGCCCGCATCGGCGCTGGAACCCGCGACGCTACGGGCCTAGGGGCTGCGGCGAATTCACCCACCCAAGATCATCAAGAAGGGGATATCTCGATGACGCGTCTCTCGGTTCTCGCCGCCTCCGCCAGCGGTCTGGCCCTGCTGCTCTCCACGCCGGCCCTGGCGCAATCCGCCGATGTCCAGGCCGATCAGGCCGCCGCCGTCGGCGACATCGTCGTCACCGCCCAGCGCCGCAGCGAAAGCATCCGCGACGTGCCCTTCGCCGTCACCGCCATGAACACCGAGACGCTGAACGCCGTAAACGCCGGCGGCGGCGACATCCTGCAGCTGTCGGGCCGGGTGCCCAGCCTGCAGGTCGAAAGCTCCAACGGCCGCTACGCCCCGCGCTTCTACATCCGCGGCCTGGGCAATGTGGACTTCGACTTCACGGCGTCTCAGCCGGTGTCGATGGTGATGGACGAGCTGGTTCTGGAAAGCGTCTATCTGAAGGGCTTCCCCCTGTTCGACGTGAAGCAGCTGGAAGTGCTGCGCGGGCCGCAGGGCACCCTGTTCGGCCGCAACACCCCGGCCGGCGTGATCAAGATCGACACCACCAAGCCGGGCGATGAGTTCACCGGCTTCGGCTCGATCACCTACGGCAACTATGGCTCGACCCGCGCCGAGGCGGCCGTGACCCTGCCGGCGTCGGATACGCTGTCGGTGCGCGTGGCGGCCCTGTGGAACCACCGCGACGACTGGATCAACAACGCCTATGACGCTCCCTTCGCCAAGAAGGACGGCAAGGACCTGGGCAATTTCGACGATGTGGCGGGCCGCATCCACGTCGCCTGGACCCCGACCGACCGCCTGTCGACCCTGCTGACCCTGCAGGCGCGCGACTATGAGGGCACGGGCACGATGAACCGCGCCAACGTCCTGACCAAGGGCTCGAACAAGCTGAACGACAACTTCGATCGCGACACGGTCTGGTATGACGGCGGCCGCAACAACTTCCAGAAGCAGAAGACCACCTCTCAGTCGCTGCAGGTCGCCTATGACTTCGGCCCGGCGACCCTGACCGGCGTGGTCGGCTCCTTCCAGGGCTGGTCCCAGGGCGACGGCGATATCGACGGCGGCGTCTCCGCGGGCGCGCCGACGGGCGCAGGCTACAAGACTCCGTTCCCGGTCGAGTCGGGCACCCTGTCCAGCGATCTGCTGCAGAACACCTATGAGCTGCGCCTGGCCTCGAACGGGGCGGGCCGTCTGGGCTGGCAGGTCGGCGCCTTCTACTGGGACGAGCGCATCAATCTGGTGTCGGGCACCTTCGACGGCGTCGGCGGTCTCATGCCGACCAAGGTCACCGACATCGTGCAGAAGTCGGACTCCTGGTCGATCTTCGGTCAGGCCAACTATCAGGTCACAGACGCCCTGAAACTGACCGGCGGCCTGCGCTATACCGACGACAGCCGCAACTATCATGGTCGCATCGTGGTCGGCACGCCTGCCAATGCGGAAGGTCAGGTCTCGGTCGGCGACGAGCAGGTTAGCTGGGACGTCAGCGCCCTGTATGAGGTCAACGACAGCCTGAACCTGTTCGCCCGCGTGGCCAGCGGCTATCGCGGTCCGTCGATCCAGGGCCGCAACCTGCCGGTTCTGACCACGGCGGATTCGGAAACGGTCATGTCGTATGAGGCCGGCTTCAAGGCTCGCCTGTGGGACGGCCGCGCCCGCCTGAACGCCACCGCCTATCTGTATGACGTCAAGGACATGCAGTTCACGGCTATCGGCGGCATCGACAACTCCAACCGCCTGATCAACGCCGACAAGGGTCAGGGCTACGGTCTGGAGATCGACGGCGACGTCTATCTGGGCGCGGGCTTCACCCTGGCCGGCGGCGTGGCGTGGAACCACACCGAGATCAAGGACAAGGGCCTGCTGGTCGCCATCTGCGGCAACCACCTGTGCACCATCACCGATCCGATCGTGAAGGTCGGAACCAGCGACCGCGCCAACATCGACGGCAACCCCTTCCCGCAGGCGCCGGAGTATTCGGCCAACCTGACCCTGTCCTACGTCCGCCCGATCGGCGACGATCAGGAGCTGTTCGCCTCGACCGACTGGGTGATGCAGAAGGACTTCAACCTCTTTCTTTATGAGGCGGTCGAGTTCCGTCAGGACACCAACTTCGAAGGCGGCCTGCGCGCAGGCTGGCGCGACCTGAACCGGGGTCTGGAGGCGGCCGTCTATGTCCGCAACATCACGGACGAGGCCAACGTCATCGGCGCCATCGACTTCAACAACCTGACGGCCTTCGTCAACGAGCCGCGCATGTACGGCGTGGAGTTGTCCAAGCGCTTCTAAGCCGATACGGCGGATCGGGAGGGCGGCGGCGGGGAGACC